>VXRN01000064.1 GCA_009838465.1 Dehalococcoidia bacterium | reverse complement strand
CTGCAATGGACATATGAGATTGTCTCCCAATGACCTTGGTTATGCAAAGGTCTCCCTTCGCGGGAATGACCCATAGCCGAGACTTGCGAGCTTTCGCAATCTTCTCACCTAATGCCGGGAGGGCTAGCCTGCGAGCTATTGTTGTAGGACCTGCCGGAGTGACGTCTCGAATTCGACCCTCTGCCAGTGTCTGACTTCGGGTGAGTGCATGGCTTCATCCATATCCTGGGGAGATCCCGCTATGGACTTGAGGCTTCGCATCGGCCAGATGAGGGCGGGGTCGAGAGTGAGAGACTTGCCCTGAGCGGTCCGCCACTTCTTGAGTCTGTCCAGATGCCGTCGGGCGGCTGCCTGTTGGGCCTTCGTCATGTTGGTTCGGGACCGTCTGACGACGGGCCGCTTTAGGGGATCCGCCTTCTGTCCTCTGCGGATCGCTTCTCTGAGATCGGCGGCGAGTCTGCCGTGGGCGAATCTGCCCAGGCCGCGGACTTTTTTCAGGCTGGAGTCGGGATTCGCCGCTATGGAGACCAGAGCCGCGTCGGGAATGACGCGGAAGTGGGGCCTGCCCACTCTCAGCGTGTGGATTTCGCGGTAGGAGACCAGGGACTTAAGGATTGCGAGGCCGCGGGTGTTCAGATGTCTCGCACCCTTGACCCTGAATACGGCGGTTTCGGGGTCCGGTTGTTCGTACCGGATGGCGGAGATACGCCCGGATTCTTCGGCGACCCATTCGAGACGTCCGAGAGTGGACAATCTCTTTTTCAACGTCTCGGCCAATTCGAGCAGGTAGTGTACGTCATCGGCTGCGTATCGGAGAGCCTTGGGCTTGAGAGGGCGGATGGTCCAGTCGGAGCGTTGGAGTTTCTTGTCCTTGGTTATGGAGATGCCGAGCGAGGACTCTAGGACGGTGGCGAGTCCGAGGCGGTCCATGCCGGTGAAGGCGGCGGCGATGCTGGTGTCGAAGAGCGAGGTCACGCGGAAGCCCCAGTCGCGGTCGAGGCTTCGTATGTCATGGTCGCCGGAGTGGAGGATGACTTGGACACGCTCGTCCGAGAGTACGTCGCCGAGCGGGGTCATGTCGCCGAGGGCCAGGGGGTCAATGATAAAGACTTGGCCAGCGGGTATGGCTATCTGGATGAGGCAGACTCTCTCGGGGTAGCGGAAGAAGCCATTGGTTTCCAGATCGAAAGCGATGCGGGGCTGCTTTCGCAGCGTGTCCACTACGCGGAGGAAGCGGGACTGGTCTTGTATGAGTTCGTAATCCTGGATGGTAATGTTCGCCTTTCGGGTCAGTCGGCACTGGGTTGCCATATATCTTCGTTTATGTTTCAGGTCGTTCTTCAGGCGGGTTGCTGGTGGCTCTACAGGCGGCTGCTGGTAGGTTCTGATGCCTGTATCTGACCTGTATCTACCTGCATTTGTAGCTAACGGGAAGAAATTTTTTCTTCTGATGAACTCGGCATATATTGAGGTTTACGATTCTCAGACAGAATTTGCCTGATTCGGTCATGAGTCGGGAACTTAGCATCAGCGTATCGGGGTTATTGTATCTGAGTTAGCACGGATGTACAAGAGAGGCGAGAGACGATTTCAGAAGTGGAGTTGTGCAGCAGCCACAAAGCGGCCAGTTGCTGGATTCCCGCTATCGCAGGAATGACGACTGGACACCGCGACGGACTTTTGCAATTATCTCAAGTGACGAAGTGAGTAAGGTTCGAGAACATGACCACAAGTTGCAGGTGTTTGGGTTACGGCGGACACGGCATGGCTCGTAGTTGGATCGGCTCAGAGCTCTCTCCAAAGTCCCTGAGATAGGTCATTCCGTCGCCATGTGGCGATATCTCAATGTATATTTCTCTGCAACCTCTTATGTCGGAGAGTCTGATGTGGTGCTGCGAGTCTTCCGTTTGAGTTCCTAACCATGAGTCTATCCTCTCTTCGTCTCCATACAGACGGTACACTCTGACCAAGAAGCTGTCGGCTCCATGCACAGGATCCCAGCTAATCGTCCAACCCTCCTGGTCCTGTGTCACTTGAACGTTTGTCGGCGCGGGAGGCACAGTGCGCTTATCTTTATCGACGATTACTGTGAACTTACTCGGCTCTCGGGTACGCTGCCCGCAGTCGACGGAATCCACGTACTCGAAGTATAGATCGAACTGATACACGCCTTCTGCCAAGTCTTCAGCGGCTGTAATAAAATTACCGGAAGTGGTTCCTCGCCATTGGTGATCTTGTCCTAAAGGCCCCTTGTACCAGATCGCCAGGCGAAACCCATTGCCACCGGAGACGCCCTGCCACTCGTTGAAAGTAAGTTCGTACTCCGAGTGATAAGCAACTTCGAACAAGTGGGCGTCCTTGCCCTCCAGTCTCATGTGTAGTTCGCTAGGGTCCTGATATTTCCAGACCATCGTGCCAGCGGGCACAGGCACATGCTCACCATTGAAGATGATTTCGTGGTCCCTGTAACTTTGATAGGGCCGAAGAAGCCCTCGATAAGCCCAGGGGTCACTGCCTTTGTCGAAGTATTTCCAGTACACACAGCTTTGCCACTCTTCATCCTGGCTTCTGGTGTACTCTTCGATGACGCTGGAGCTTCGCTGCCTCACTTCGGCGATACTGATCCAACCATCGGAGCCATTGTAGAAGCTCCCATCCCTGTATGGGAGCCACGTGCTGTGATAGCCTTCATTGCCCTGGAAGTTCTCGTTAACCCGACCCATGTAATAGAGGCTCGGATCGCTGGTGGGCTCCAATAGGGCTATTCCCTCCTCTGAGCTAAACAGCGGGCTGACGTCCGCGTACAAAGCAAGTTTCGCGCAGTGTTCCGCGTCAGGGGAGTCGAATGCCGTCTGCCCTTCTACGATGGCGGTTAGGAGGTAGGGTCCATCCCCTCTCAGGTATTCGCGCACCCGCAGTTCCACCTCTCCCAGCAATGTGTACTTGTAGCCTGACTTCCCGTGAACGTAGTCATCTGTTGACCTGGGTTTCAACTCTAATGCTACAAACTCGTCCTCGACCGCTTTGAAGTCAATATTCACCAACTCGGCCCAGACGACCAGTTCTTTCTGCAAAACGCGTTGTTCCAGCACACCGGACCCGGTTTCCGGGCCAGGGCTAGTCCACCAGAGTAACCGAACGATTTCGTAGCGGTCGTGACATTCTTCAAGGGTAGCCGGGGGGAGCGGCGTAGGGGTAGGAGGCGATGGAGTAATCAGTGTCGGTGTTGGCGTGATCGGCGATGGAGTAGGTGTAATCGGTGTCGGTGTAGCCAGCGGCGTTGGCGTAGAGGTAGGTGGTGGTGGCGTAGGTGTAATCGGTGTTGGTGAGGGAGTAAACGGCGTCGGCGCAGGTTTAGTCGGCGATGGCGATGGCGTAATCGGGAGCTGCGTTGGTGTAGTTAGCGTTGGTGTTGTGGTAATCGGCGTCGGTGTTGGAGCAGTAATCGGTGATAGCGCTGGAGTTGGCGTAATTGCTGGCGTCGCTGATGTCCCGCACGTGACGACCGCCAATAGTATGAGGCTACCTATCAAGAAAGTCGCAATGTAAGTATGGTGTTTTCTCATAGTGCTCTCCATTGCTCCCACTGAACTGCCTCGACCTGCGAGAAACGCTTCTCAGCCCTATGTGGATACTGGCGATATCCAGCCCGGCGCGTGCGATCGTTTCCAGCGGCTCAGATCATGCTTCTGATTTTTGTGCCTTGGTGGAGATGCCGTTGGCGGCTGTGAGCGATGTCGGCCCGAATTGGCGCTAGTTGAACCTGAAGCCGCCGCCGTTTGTGCCCTCGAAGTCGCTGGTGGTGTACACGCCGAGGTCGCGGCCCTGGTGGACGTGGATGATTACCTCCTGGCGGACTATGCCCACGGCGTCGAGGAGTTGACCCTCTATGTCGTCTATGATGTCTTGGATCTCGTCGGAGGTCACGGTTTCTTCGACGTTGAGGGTGGCGTGTACCACGACGTCGGCGTAGTGGATGTCCAGTCTGCCCACGACGACTTCGCTCTCCAGCACTATGTAGCACTCGGAGTAGGGAGTGCGGGTCTCTCGCTGGAAGTCGTATTTTGCCATGTGGGGGTTTGTTCCTGTTCGAATGGATTCCCGCGAAAGCGGGAATGACTGAATTGTAGGTGAGGTTTCACCCCCATCCTAACCTTCCCCCTTGACGGGGGAAGGGACTTTGCCACCTTTGTAAGCTCATCAAGGGAGAGGGAACTGAACTCTAGGTTCTGACCTGGCCGCTGCCCATTACGGTCCACTTGTATGACGTGAGTTCCTTGAGGCCCATGGGGCCGCGGGCGTGGAACTTGTTGGTGCTGATGGCTACTTCGGCGCCGAATCCGAACTGGCCGCCGTCGTTGAAGCGGGTGGAGCAATTGACGAAGACCGCGCTGGAGTCCACTTCGTCAACGAAGCGCATGGCGGCGGAGTAGTCCTCGGTGACTATGGCGTCGGAGTGGCCGGAGCCGTAGGTCTGGATGTGGTTGAGAGCGTCGTCGAGGGAGTCAACTACGCGGACACCCGCAATCAGGGCGAGGAACTCGGTACTCCAGTCGTCCTCGCTGGCAGGAATTACTTGCAATGCTCTACCGCCGTTGGAAGGGCCGAGGAGACTCAGGGCTCGCCGGTCGCAGCGCATCTCGACTCCAGCTTCCGCGAACTTGCTTGCTATCTTGGGGAGGTACGCGGGAGCGACGGTAGAGTGTACGAGTAGCGTGTCCATGGCATTGCAGACCGAGTATCGCTGGACTTTGGCGTTGAATACGATGTCGGCGGCCATATCCAGGTCGGCTTCCTTGTCCACGTAGGTATGGCAGACGCCGACGCCTCCGGTGATGGCGGGCATCTTGGCGTCGCGCGCGACCCTATTGATGAGCTCCTGTCCGCCCCTGGGAATCAGCAGGTCTATGTAATCGCGCGCTTCCAACATTCTGCCGACGAGTTGGCGGTCGGTTGACTGGAAAAGCTGCACCGCGTTCTCGGGCGCGCCCGCTTCGGCGACGGCCTGGCGTATGACGTCGGAGAGGGCGGTGTTGGAGTTGATGGTGTCGCTTCCGCCCCGGAGAATGACGGCGTTGCCAGACTTGAGGCACAGGGTGGAGATGTCCACCGTGACGTTGGGCCGGCTTTCGTAGATGACGCCGACCACTCCGAGGGGGACTCGCCTGCGTCCGACCTGGAGGCCGTTGGGCATGGAGCGCATCTCGATTACCTCACCCACAGGATCGGGCAGGGAGGCGACGCTGCGGACGTCGGACGCGATGGCCTCGAGACGCTCCAGATCCAGCATCATGCGGTCGAGATAGTATTCGGGAAGTCCCTTCTGCCTTCCGGCATCCAGGTCTATCCGGTTGGCGTCGAGTATGGCGTCCTGTTCATCCACAACGCGGTCGGCGATGTTGAGCAGCGCCTGATTTCTGACGCCGCCGGAGACCTTCGCCAGTTGCCGCGCGGCGATTCTGGCGGCCTCACCCTTGTCAACGAGTTCGTCGGTCATCGTCTTCATCATTGGTCAACTCCCTGCCAAACGGCGCTTTTATACGTGGGCTGCTTCCGGGGAGGCCAGTACAACGAGGTTGTCCCGGTGGATTACCTCGTCTCCAAAGTGGTATCCGAGGGTCTGTCCTATCTGGTCCGAGCGCAGCCGCCTAATCTTGTGAACATCCTGGGAATTGTATCCCGATATGCCGCAGGCTATCCTCCGATTATCCTTGTCCTCGACCAGCACAACGTCTCCGCGCTCGAATTCTCCATGGGCATGGAGTATTCCGGCAGAGAGCAGGCTCTTGTTACCCTGCACAAGCGCGCGGACAGCGCCGGGATCAACGACAATTACGTCGGTCTCGCGTATCTGACTGAGCAGGTAGCGCTTGCGGCTCTCCATTCTGTTTGCGCCGGTGGGGAAGTAAGTGCCGAGCGATTCGCCGTTCACAAGCCGGGGCACTACGTTCTGTAACGATCCGCTGGCAAAGATGGTGTTAACGCCGGACGCTGTGGCCAGCTTGGCGGCGTTCAACTTGGCGGACATTCCTCCACGACCGCGGGAGTCGAAGGACGGGCCGCCGAGAGCGTCTATCTCATTGGTGAAATAAGATACCTTGCGTATGAGTCGAGCGTCGGGATCGAGGTGAGGATCGCTTGTGAAGAGTCCCTCGGTCTGTCCGAGGATTATCAGGAGGTCGGCGTCCACTATGTTCGCCACCATCGCTGAGAGCGTATCGTTGTCGCCTATGACGTCCCCCTCGATTTCGTCCACTGAAACGACGTCGTTTTCGTTAATGATCGGGACGACACGATATTTGATCAGCCCGAGCAGCGTGTTGCGTATGTTCAGGTAGCCCATGCGGTCGCTGAGGTCTCTGCGAGTGAGTAGCGTCTGGGCAACGTGTACTTCGTGCCAGTCGAAGAGTTGCTCATAGGCGTTCATCAGCCTGCCCTGTCCTATGGCTGCCAAAGCCTGCCGCATCAGGACGTTTCCGGTCTGACCCGTGGGATCGAGTACGTGCCGCCCGGCGGCAACCGCTCCTGACGTTACGAGCAGCATCTCGGCCCCATCTCGCTGGAGACGGGCGATCTGGCCGACTATGCTGGCCATCGCTTCCAGGTCAAGGCGGTTAGCACTGTCGGTTATGAGCGTCGTGCCTACTTTCACCACGACGCGGTGATATGGACGGGTTGTATTGGCCTTGTCTTCGCGCATCTGTGTCTGAACTGTGACTCGTCGGATTTTATGATTTGAATGATGCTGGCGAGTACGAATCACCGATCATCCGAGTGTGAGAACCCGAATCATTATAGCACCGAACAGGGGGGGTGAACCGTAATCGGCAAACGCCTCGATGCTGTATCAGCTTGGTCGTCCTACTCAGGGCGCCCACAAGGGACGCCCCTACGGAACGATCTGCGACGAATTGATACAGGCTCAAGCGCCTCCCTGACAGCCGTGAACCAATCACTTATACTGCGCACACCAAAGAGGAGGCGATGATATGCAGGACCTTGTTACGGCAGAATGGGGGGACGCGGTTGAAGCGATTGAGCGGTGCTATGAACTCGGCTGGACGGACGGTCTGCCGGTGGTCCCGCCCACACTGGAGCGGGTGAACGAGTTCCTGGACTACGCGGGACGGTCTCCCGACGAGGTACTGGGTGAGATACCGGAGCGCAGGCGCGAGATAACGGTGGCTAAGACCGCTGCCAACGCGGTCATGGCAGGCTGTCTGCCGGAGTATTTTCCGGTCGTGCTCGCGGCTACGGAGGCGATGCTGACGCCGGAGTTCAACCTGATTGCGCCGTCTTCCAGCCAGGGTGGAGCAGCGGTGTTGGTCGTAGTGAACGGCCCGATTGTGCGGGAACTCGACATCAACTCAAAGAATAACCTGTTCGGGCCGGGTAATCGGGCCAATGCGACCATCGGACGGGCAGTCAGGCTGATCCTAATGAATGCCTGCGCCTCGATACCGGGCCTGTTCGACAGGACGGTCATAGGACATCCGGGAAAGTACACCTACTGCATAGCGGAGAACGAGACCGACTCGGACTGGCTGCCGCTACACGTGGAGCGAGGGTTTTCTCCTGAGCAGAGCGCGGTGACGGTATTCGCGTCCTGGGAGCCAAGACAGGTGCGCTCGGCGTCTCATTCGCAGGAAGTGGTGCTGGACACGGTGGCGGACGTGGCTTCGGTGTTGGGATCGTCGCTGGCGTCTTCGGACTCGGTTGGAGACGATAGCCTACCCGTCAGGCAGGGAGAGGTATTGATAACGATAGGCGGGTCAGCGGACTTTTGGGGAGACTGGACAAAGAAGGACGTGAGGGAATACCTGCATCCCAGGATCGGACGCTCAATTGCGGACCTGAAGATTGTGAGGGTGCTGGAAGGTCACGTGGAGCCTGTGGACTACCAGAATTTCGCAAGTTTTGTGCCGGAGCCGGACGACATACTCGTTGTCAGGGCGGGTGCGCCGGACGCGAGTGGATACCGGTGCTCGGTGGTGCTGAGCGAGTTGCCCAAGGTGGCGTCGGCGGCGGTTACAAGGGCGATTGACGTATAGAGAAGGCAGAATCTGAGGGGCAAGGTGTACGAACTGTGTGGAATTTTCTGGCTACGGAAGCTGAGCAAGCCGGGGCGCAAAGGATACATTGGCCCAAATGCCTGAGTCACATTTAATCACTACCTTTCAGGATGAGATGCGGCGGGGTCTGTCCGGGAATCCCCGCTCCATAGCGATGCATCCGTCCTTCGTGAGTCGACCGTTCGGCTCTGAACAGGGGCGTTTTCTGGCCCTTGATCTTGGGGGCACCAATGTCCGCGCTACGCTTGTCGAGCTGGGCGGCAAACACGATGTCCGTGTGCTCGATCACCGTTCATTCCGGTTGGCATCCACGTCAGGTAGCACGGACGACCTGTTCGGCCCGGTCGCTGATTTTCTCATGAGTGTTCTGACTGAACATGGCGCCGACGGTATGGGCTACATATTCGCCTTTCCTGTGAACCAGTCCGGTATCCGCAGCGGTCGCCTGACGAAGTGGACCAAGGAGTTCGCGTTCGACGGAGTAGAAGGGCAGGATGTCGTGGTGCTGATGGAACGCGCTATCCGAGATAGGATGGACAGGGATGGTGATTTCCGCATCCGCGCGCTGGCGAACGATACGGTGGGCGTCCTGGCGGCGGGAGCGTATCTCGACCCGCGCTGCGACATGGGCCTAATCGTAGGGACAGGAGCAAATCTCGCTGTCGCAGTGCCCAACGATATGATTGTCAGGCGAGATCTTCCCGCCTCCGTAGGAAACACTAGTGAGATGATCTTCAACATGGAGTGCGGCAACTTCGACGGTGTGGACTCGATTCAGACAGATGTGGACCGGAAACTGGACGCCGAGTCTGACACGAGCGGCCAGCTAATGGAGAAGATGATCGCCGGGCGCTACCTTGGGGAAGTCGCACGCCTGAGAGTTTTGGAGGCCGAGTCGAAGGGCGAGGGCTTCGAAGGATGGGTGGGTGAAGGAGGCGACTTCTCGGCCCCGTATTCGTTTACGACCGAGCAACTGTCGGACATCATCTTCGATGATTCAGATGACCTCACAGCGACCGCCATGGAGCTTGGACGATTGGGCGTGGCGACTACTACTACGGATGAAAGGAGACACCTCAAGGAAATATGCGTCTCCGTCGCGCGGCGCTCCGCGGGCATCGTCGCGGAGAGCATCGTAGCCACAGCGACTTATATAGACCCGGGTCTGAATGATGAACACATGGTTGCGGTAGATGGGAGCGTATTCAGGGGCATACCTGGATATCGTGAGGAGGTTGAGCGCGGGTTAGCGCTGACTCTCGGTGAAGGCGCCGACAGGATACAGGTCTGCTATCTCAGGGATGGATCTGGGCTGGGGGCGGCGGTCGTGGCGGCGGTCACGGCTAGTTCTCGGATGGAAGGGGGCTGAGCGTAGGAGTCGGTATCCTGAATAATCAAGGAACGTCCCACGGCCTGCAAGGCCTTCATAACGGAGGTTATGTGAGTGTAGCGGTCAGGTATCAGGAGTTTATTGACGACCGACTCGGAGGCGCCGAGGCGAAGGGCGAGTTCCGCTTCTGATATGCCTTGTTCGCACATGGCGTTGTAGAGTGCGAGTTTGGCGGCCGGTATGGGGTCTAAGGGGATTAGCTCCTGGCCTTCTGACAACGGACTTGGGATAGGTATGCTCCAGTTGGCGATTACATATCCGGCTAGTGCGACGGTGAGAGCGTCTTGGGCCATTTCAAGCGCTTCAGCGCGGGTTTTCCCACCTGTGATAGCTTCAGGTATGTCGGGGAATGTGACTAAGAATCCCCCATCCTCGTCAGGGACAAGATCACAAGGGTATGTGTATATCATAGGCTAGAACTCCTCTATTCTGATATGGAGTTGACGCAGCATAGCAAACAGCATGGCTTTCGAAAGCTCGCCATGCTGGACGGTGGTAAATCTGGAGCCGATATAAATGCGTCCGTGGCTGCCTTTGCCGTGGGTTGGGTCGAAGTAGAAATCCTGACCTGTTCTTCTCGCATAGCGCCTTGCGCGTCTGACGAATTCCCTTCCGTTCATGCCCTTATTGTTGCATATACAGGTAGGTCTGGAATAGGGACGCCTACTGGCGGGCGCCCCTATGGACTTTACGTAAGACGGCGATCCATCAGGAGTATTGGGCCATGACTTCGACGAGTTCGCGGACGGCTTCGGCGGAGTTCTGAAGCTCGGCCTGCTCGGTATCGGTAAGGTTGAACCGGATGACGTCCTCTACGCCGCCCGCGCCGAGGCGGATAGGGACACCTACGTACAGGCCGTCTATGCCGTATTCGCCCTCGAGGTAGGCAGTGCAGGGGAGAATCTCCTGCCTGTCGAACAGGATAGCCTCGACCATCTGAACGATGGCGGCGGAGGGCGCGTAGTATGCGCTGCCTGTCTTCAACAGGTTGACGATCTCAGCGCCGCCGTCCTGGGTGCGCTTCACTATGGATTCGATTCGGTCCTGCGACAGAACCTCGCTGATAGGCTGTCCGCCGACCGTCGTGCTGGCCGTTACCGGGACCATCGTGTCGCCGTGTCCACCGAGAACGTAGGCCTCGACCGAGTTGACGGAAACGTTGAGTTCCTCGGCCAGGAACGTCCTGAATCGTGCTGTGTCCAGGATTCCGGCCATGCCGACGACGCGATTCTTGGGGAAGCCGCTGACCTGGAAGGCTCGCTGCGCCATCGCGTCGAGCGGATTTGTCACTATGACGAGTATCGCGTCGGGAGAGTGTTCGACGACGGACTGGGTGACCGAGGTGATGATGTTCATGTTGGTCAGGAGCAGATCGTCGCGGCTCATACCGGGCCGTCGGGCGATGCCGGATGTGATCACCACGACATCCGAGCCCGCGGTGTCCGCGTAGTCATTTGTGCCAACCACACTGGCGTCGGAGCCTACGACAGGGCCAGATTCGAGCATGTCAAGCGCCTTGCCCTGGGGCAGCCCCTCCACTATGTCCACGAGCACTATGTCGGCGTAGCCCTTGTCGAACATTCTCTGGGCGGCGGTGGCTCCTACGTTGCCCGCGCCCACTACGGTTACTTTGCTTCTTGGCATTATAGTCCTCAGTTTTTAGTTATTAGTTATCAGTAGCAGGGGCGGGTTCAGATGTTCGCCCCGGTTTGGGTTTTGAGAGTTTGGTCTTAGGTTGCGCGGCTTAACCGGAGGCGTCAACGTACTCCTGCCAGCGGTCTTCGATGCTGGGATCGGCGACGGTATCCATAAGGTACTGGCCGAATTCCGCGCTGGTCGAGCCCGTGCTGCGACCGGTCATGACTATCTTGCGCTCGTACTGGCCGCAGATATCAATCGCCTTGTGCAGCTTGGAGCCTATGTCTGCGTAGCCGATGTGCTCGAGCATCATGGCGCCCGCACGGAGCAGGGAACTTGGGTCGGCGTACTGGTCGCGTCCCTCCCTGACCATCCTGGGTGCGCTGCCGTGTATGGCCTCGAACATGGCGTACTGCTTGCCCACATTCGCGCTTCCGGCTGTTCCCACGCCGCCCTGTATCTGCGCGGCCTCGTCGGTGAGGATGTCGCCGTAGAGGTTTGGCAAGGCGAGAACCTGGAAGTCCTGCTGGCGGGCGGGATTGATGAGCGCGGCGGTCATTATGTCTATGTACCAGCCGTCCCACTCGATTCCAGGATAGTTCTCGGAGACCTCGCGCGCTATGTCGAGGAACTTGCCGTCGGTGGTCTTGACGATGTTGGCCTTGGTGACGATGGTCACGCGGTCCCGGCCTGTTCTCCGGGCGTGTGCGAAGGCTGCGTCTATGATGCGGCGCGAACCCTGCGTGGTGATGACGCGGAAGTCCATTGCGAGGTCTTCTGTAACGTTCAGGCCCTGACTGCCGACGGCGTACATGTCCTCGGTGTTTTCGCGGAAGAATGTCCAGTCAATGCCCTGGGACGGGATTCGCACCGGCCTTATGTTGGCGAACAGGTCCAGCTCCTTTCGCATGGAGACATTGGCGCTCTCAAGATTCGGCCAGCCGTCGCCCTGTTCCGGTGTGTGGGTCGGGCCCTTGAGGGTAACGTGGCAGTCCTTGATCTCGGCGAGCACATCGTCGGGTATGGACTGCAAATGTTCGGCGCGGTTCTCAATGGTCAGGCCGTCTATCACCCTGAACTCGACCTTCCCGGAGTCCACCTCCTCTTTGAGCAGATGCTCCAGGACGGTCTGGGACTCGGCACTGATTCTTGGGCCGATGCCGTCTCCGCCCAGCATTCCGACTACTATCGGAGAAATGCTGGAATAGTCCAGCCAGTCGGGTTCGTTCTTTAGTCTTTCGACCCTCTCCAACTGCTGAGCCACTACCTCTCCGAAGTGCTCTTTTGCCGCGTCTATAATCTGGTTGTCAGCCATGCTTTGGCTCCTTTCGGGTGATTTTATTGCATATGTTGCCTGGATAGGCGTGCGCTGCGACGGTGTGAGGATTTCTAGTATTCCAATATTATTGAAGTGATGGGTAATCTACCCTCACCCCCGTATCGCTGTACGGGGCAGGCTCTAGCCCTCTCCCAGAGGGAGAGGGGATAAATCGGAATCTGAATATCTATCACAACTTAGTTGTCTCACTACTAGGTTTGAATTACTACAAGCGCTTGGTCCCTGGTTACCTGCGTTCCTGGTGCGACAGGGAGAGACTTGATCGTGCCGTCCACCGGGGACGGGATTGTGTTCTGCATCTTCATTGCTTCCAGGACCAGAAGCGGGTCGCCGGTGGAAACTGTCTCCCCTTCAGCGACCGCGAGGCTGATGAGAATGCCGGGCATCGGAGCCGTTACCGCGGTCTCGCCTTCCATGACTTCGTTCGGTTGCGCTCTCGCGGCGGCGGGCGACGGTGCGGGAGTGGACATGGCGGGCGGCGATGCCGCCGGCTCCGGGCCTGCGCCGAGTTCGACCGGATCCACGTCAACCTCGAAGAACTGGTCGCCTACGTAGATGTTGAATCGCCTCGCTCTCGAACTCTTGGGAGGGGCAGGTGCGGCTGGCTGGGACTCCGCCTGCGCAGCAGCCTGCCGGACTTCCTCCAGTGTTCGGGGTTTCATCTCCTCTGGCACAGGTTCAAGTCCGTGCTTGATGCGGAGGAATCGCTCGCCCGTCTGCGGGTAGAGAGCGTAGATCAGCGCGTCGTCTATGTCGTCCGTCAGATCTGATACGGCTTTTCTGGCCGACTCCATCTCAGGCTCGATGATATCGCCGGGCCTTTCGGGGGCGGGCGTTATCTCTTCGGTTTGTGACAGCTTAGCGATGAGTTCGTCGCGCACAGGGGATACGGGCTTTCCGTAGTTGCCTCTCAGGTATTCCTTCACAGGTTCTGAGACGACGGTGTACCGCCCGAAGATGACGTTGTTTACGGCTTGCGCTCCTACCATCTGGCTCATCGGCGTGACGAGCGGCGGGAATCCAAGGTCGGCGCGTGTGCGGGGAATTTCTTCCAGCACCTCGGTCATCCTGTCCAGCGCGTCCGCCTCCCTTAGCTGGGAGACCATGTTGGACGCCATTCCGCCGGGAATCTGGTGGCTGAGTACGCGGGCGTCTATAACGGCTGAACGTGTGGTCTCCAGGTGGTCGGCGTACTTGGGAAGAATCTCCTCAAGCTGGTCGCCAAGATCGAGGAGCATATCCAGGTCAACGCCCGGGTCGCGATCCGTGCCGCCCAGTGTGACTGCGATTGGCTCGACTGCCGGCTGCGACGTCCTGAGAGCGAGAGGCGCGAGGCATACGTCCAGAATGTCCAAGCCCGCCTCGACTGCTTTGAGCGCGGACATGGAGGCCATGCCACTGGTGTAGTGCGCGTGGAGTTGGAGGGGCAGGTCTATCTCGGACTTTATGGCGGTCACGAGCTCGTAGGCGTCATAAGGAGCGAGCAGACCGCCCATGTCCTTGATGCAGATGCTGTCGGCGCCCATGTCGCGGAAGCTGCGCGCTTTGGATAGATAGTATTCCAGGTTGTAAATGCCTCCGCCCATCCGACCACCTTCGCTGATGGTGTAGCAGATGGCAAGCTGGAGATGTTTTCCGGAGTTCTTTACCGCCGAGGCCGCTCTTTCCAGGTTGGGTTCGTAGTTGAGGGCGTCGAACACGCGGAAGATGTCAATGCCGTTCTCGGCGGAGCGTTCGACGAACTTATCCACAACGTCGTCGGCGTAGTTGCGGTATCCGACGAGGGACTGCCCGCGTAGCAGCATTGAGAGCTTGGTATTGGGCATGAGGGACTTGAAGGTCCGCAGGCGCTCCCACGGGTCTTCGGCGAGGAACCTGGTGGCGGAGTCGAAGGTCGCGCCGCCCCACACTTCCATCGAAAAGAAGCCGACCGAATCCATCTTTTCGGCCAGAGGGGTCATGTCCTCGGTGCGAAGCCTGGTGGCCATGAGGCTCTGGTGAGCGTCTCGGAAGGTGGTATCACTGAGTTTGAGGGGCGTGCCTGTCATTGTCCGGGTCTTGATCGTGTTTGATTTGGATGGATTTGTCAGTCGTGGCCGCGCCAGGTGCGCAATCCGGGGACCGATGCGGCGTGGGCGACCACGCGCCATGCCGAGATGTTGGAGCGGCGTTCCGAGAGCCGGATGGGTTCCTGCTCGAAGAATGCATGAACCGCAGCGGTTATGGCCGCCGCCAGTTCAGGACTCAGCCCCGCGCCGCCTCCGGCTTTTCTTATGTTCACAGGGGAATGCTCCCGTGCTTCTTGAAGGGGAGCTGCTCTCGCTTGTTCGCCAGCATTTCGAGCGAGCGGATGATCTTGGGGCGGGTTTCCAGAGGGTCTATTACGTCGTCTATCATCCCGCGCGACGCCGCGATATACGGATTCATGAGGCGTTCTTCGTATTCGGAGGTGAGGTCCGCGCGGGTGGAGTCGGGGTCTTCCGAATTTCGTATCTCGTTGCGATGGATGATGTTGACCGCGCCCCCGGCTCCCATGACTGCGACCTCGCCAGTCGGCCAGGAAAAATTGACGTCGCTGGTAAGGTTCTTGCTGCTCATTACGATATACGCGCCGCCGTAAGCCTTCTTGATGAGGACGCTGATCTTTGGGACGGTAGCCTCGGCGTATGCGTAAATCAGCTTCGCGCCGTGCCGGATTATGCCGCCGTATTCCTGGGTGGTTCCGGGCATGAACCCGGGGACGTCAATTAAGGTCACCAGCGGTATGTTGAATGCGTCGCAGAATCTCACGAACCTTGCCGCCTTTACGGAGGCGTTTATGTCCAGGACTCCGGCGATCTGCCTGGGTTGGTTTCCGACGATTCCCACCGTCCTCCCGTCGAACCTGGCGAAGCCCACGATTACGTTCGGGGCGAATCGCTCCTGAACCTGCATGAAGTCGCCGGCGTCAACCACGTGATGGACCACATCCAGCATATTGTAAGGCCGGTTGGGGTTGTCCGGTATGACATGAGCCAAATCGTATTCGCGCCGCTCAGGATCATCTCCCATGTCCAGTATGGGAGGGTCCTCCATATTGTTCTGGGGAAGGAATCCCAGCAGCCTTCTCACCTGGGCCAGGCAGGCTTCTTCTCCCTCGATAGCGAAGTGTGCCACGCCGCTTCTCGTGGTGTGGGCAGTGGCTCCGCCGAGTTCTTCGTGCGTTACCTCTTCGCCGGTTACAGCGCGAATTACGTCGGGGCCCGTTATGTACATTTGTCCGATGCCCGAAGCCATGAATACGAAGTCGGTCAGCGCAGGTGAGTAGGTCGCTCCGCCCGCGGCGGGACCGAGGATTACGGAGATTTGTGGAATTACGCCGGAGGACCGGACATTCCGGTGAAAGATGTCGCTGTATCCGGCGAGGCTATCTACGCCCTCCTGTATTCGGGCTCCGCCTGAGTCAATCAGGCCCACGACTGGTGCGCCGTTGCTCACGGCGAGGTCCATGACTTTACATATCTTGCCTGCTACTGCCTCGGAGAGCGACCCGCCGAGAACGGTGAAGTCCTGGGAGTACACGTAAACGAACCGTCCATTCACTTTTCCATACCCGGTGACGACTGCGTCGCCGAGGTATATCTGGTCGGCAAGACCGAAGTCGGTGGACCGGTGAGTTACGAACGTGTCGAGTTCCTGAAATGAGCCTTCGTCCAGTAGGATAGCGATCCGTTCCCGTGCGGTGAGCTTCCCGCGTTTGCGCTGGGACTCGATACGCCGCTGACCTCCGCCGAGAGCTGCCTCTTCGCGCATTCTGCGAAGCTGTTCGCGCTTGTCCACTTTGCGTCTGATTACCATGATTCTATTCTGAATATTCTCCGAGTGTGTGTTACTTACATTGTGGACAAGTTTACAGAGATTCGCAGGCGTGGGCAACAACAGGAATCCTTGAGATGGGCTTAAGTCTGGGTTGGCTGCCTTGACTGCGTTACCATGATTCGGTAGCATCGAGGGAAATACAAAAGTTGCCAGAAAGGGGAAGTGGACGCGGGTCCGCGCCAGTTTTTCGATGTATCTCATCAGGTTTACGCTTCTGTGTATAGACATGGTGAATGACTTCCTGAGCAAGAATTGCCCTTATGTCGCCGGGGCAATCGCGTTCTATATGCTCTTTTCGATGTTCCCGCTGATACTGGCGACAATCTCGATCTGGGGATTTTTTCTTGGGCCGGACGCAGACCAGGTTGAGCTCGCCGAACAGATGGCTGAAGTCATTCCTATATCGTCCGGCTTTATAGCCCAGACGGTGAGCGGTGTGGCATCCGCGAAGATCATAACCGGAATCGTGTCGGCGCTCGGGCTTATGTGGGCATCGTCGGCGGCTTTCGGAGCTATCAGGAAGGGAATAAACATTGCCTGGGGCATTCAGAGGACACGTCCTTTCATAAAGGAGCGACTCATAGACATGGCCCTGGCCGCCGCCGCCGGGATACTAATGGTCATGCTTCTCTTTGTCGCGCCGACCGCGTCGTCAATCCACAAGGGCCTCGTGATCGTATTCCCAGATATAAGCTTCGAGTTTCTGTCGAAGGTCGTATCGCAGGCGGTATCTCCGGCCCTATCATTCTCGACTTTTTTGGTGCTTTACAGGTATATGCCGAACACGGAAGTGAGATTCTCGGACGTCTGGCTTGGGGCCGTGTTCTCCTGCCTGGCTTTCGAAGGCGCTAAGTGGGGATTTCTTCAGTACGTGAACACATACTCCGTACATAACGTGCTCTATGGATCAGTGGGGGCAGTAATGGCCTTGTTGGGCTGGGTGTATGTATCGGCTATCGTCTTGTTGTTTGGCGCACTTCTGACTTCACGTTATGCCAGAGTCACCAAGGGCGTGAGCTTTGGAGTAAGGGGACACCGATTGATGTGGACGGGTCTTACACGAGTCAGACTCAGGGTTGTGGCTACAGGTGAGACTGAAGCGTAGCCCCCAGACACAGGTTTTGCGGTCCCTGCTTTTGGGCGCCGTTGTCGCGTTCGCATTCGCGTGCGGCTCTCCCGCACCCGCGCCCGCATACACTCCCACGCCCGCGCCTAGGGAAGTTCCCCTGACCCCAACCCCCG
>VXRN01000074.1 GCA_009838465.1 Dehalococcoidia bacterium | reverse complement strand
CGGCCAGCGACCTCTCTACGCTGCTCCGAGAGCCGTTCTTCCGCAGCCTGTTAGGCCTACTGGCTGATGCGAATGTCGAACTGGAGAACTTAGTGAATCTGTTGGAATCTAAATTGTCCGACGATACTCTACTTGTCATTGGGTAGGCTGTGGAGAACCCCTATTTGAACACAGTTGCCCCGCGGCACGTCAGAACCCTCATTCGTCTTGCGCTCGCTGGTTGCTACACTGAGGATGGCGAGCGCGTATCCAACATCACCGAGTGGGGGCTGAAGCGCGTCAACGACCACTACCGCAAGGAATTCGGCAGACATTTCGAGGAGATGGCCGGGGGAGACAGCATCAGCGCGGAGGACATCTTCGCCTACACATACGCAGTCCTGCATGACCCGGTGTACCGGTATGACTACAAGAACGACCTGCTGCGGGAGTTCCCACGTCTGCCTCTGTATCACGACTTCGCGTACTGGCGGGAAATGGGGCGGGAACTGCTTGACCTGCACATCGGGTTCGAGTCGGCAGACCCCTACCCGCTCGAACGAGTGGATAAGTCACCCCCATCCCAGCCTTCCCCCATCAAGGGGAAAGGGGCAATTACTCCGAGGGTGATGCTGCGCGCGAACAAGCAGGACAAGGAACGGGGTGAGATTCAGATAGACAGCGAGACGAAACTGGTGGGGGTGCCGGAGTCGGCGTGGCGATATATGCTCGGAAATCGGTCGGCGCTGGAATGGGTGCTGGACCAGTACAAGGAAAAGAAGCCACGCGACCCTACGATACGGGAGCGTTTCAACACTTATCGCTTCGCGGACTACAAGGAAGAGGTTATCGAGCTACTGCGCCGGGTGTGTGCCGTAAGCTATCGGACGGCTGAGATAGTTGACGGGATGGCGTACTGGATGGACGGCAAGCTGGTGGTGTCGGGCGACCGCGACAAGCATGAGTAGGCGATGATGGGTCTGGCGCGCTGGTTCAGCGACCCGAACAATCCAGACGACGATCCAGAGTACCAGGAGTGGCTGAAGTCTCTGCCGGATGTCCGTGGTATGGAGAACTAGTACCACTTCAATGTGTTTCTGATGCATAGAAACTGGCTCGGCCCCTCGCCCCTGGGTTCCCGCCTTCGCGGGAACGACGGGTAGGTGTGCGGGAATGACGAGTGGTATCGGAGTATGTCATTTTCACATGGTTCTGGTACTAGGGCGAGGCGGTTGGCGGCCTGGGACAGAGGCACCAGGCCGGGGTCATGGGACTATACCTGTATGAGTTCGTAGGATTGAGGCTGCGGGAGTGGAAGTCCGTCCTCTTCAAGCGCCTCTGCGTAGAGTTGGATAGCCTCACGTATGAGAACGCAGACCTCATGTCTAGTTTCGGCAACAGCTACACATCCGGGAAGGTCTGGAACATACGCGCCGTAGCTGGTGGGACCGGTTTCTATTACGACGGTGTACTTCACCTGTTCGCTCCTGTATCCAGTTGAGCTTGCTTCATTATCTCATTCCAAGTACCTGGCGGCACGTCGGTTCCTGGGTGTCCGGCGATAATAGTGATTCCCCTCTTGACGGGGTGTTTATAGATTCTGTGACTCCCGCGCGTCCTCACCCGCCGCCAGCCATCTCGCTCGATGAGTCGAATGGCATCCCTTACTTTCACCAAGTTGTCTCCAAGCGGAAATCTTGCTTATTGAGTCTATCACATCAGTCGAGTGGCGGAAGCTGCGGGCGCCGGTGAGGACCTTGGGGAAGATGATGGCGCGCGCAGATTTGGAAATGGGGGCGCATGGACGTTCTTTCGGGCCAAACCCTCAATATCAGGCTTAAGGTTCGTCGTTATACCTTTGAAATCCTGCATACTTTCCTTTAGAATCGGCTCGCCGAATAGTCGAATAGTTTGCATGATCGAATAATCTGTACGGGGGCGCTGAAGAGATGATTAAAAAGCAGAGTGGAAGGTACGGTTCAATCGCTAAAGCCATCGGAGCGCTGGGGATTGTCCTACTGGCAATGCTGAGCCTTGCCGTGCTCACCTATGGGGACGGCCGGATGGCCTCGTCAACCGCATCGGCCCAGGAAATGGACGATGACGCGCTGACGAAGGCATATGTGGACAGGGCCATCGAATACTACATGGACAGGGGGCTGAGCAAGACGGTCGAGCGCTATGGCAACCCGCTGAGCTGGGATAACTGGAGTTACCTCATCGTGGCGGACGCCGGTACGCACGTGCTGGTGTCTTCACCTCTGATATACCTGAACGGAAGCGGGATCAAGGCTCTGGCGCCGGGCGACCAGTTGGGCGAAGAGATAGACAGCGCTACCGACCTGGGCCACTGGTTCGACGCCGAGGGCCTGAATATGCTGACCGGAGAGCAGGAAGAGGCGCGGTACTACATAACGGTCCGGGATGGACTCGCATTCATGTCGCCGCGCTTCGCCAACGTACCGACGCCAGCGCCCAGGCCTGCGGCTGAGCCTGACGACGACGCGCTTACCATGGCCTACGTAATGAAGGCGATAGAGCGGTATGAAAGCGAGGGACGGGAGGCGACGGTCGCCTACTACAACAGCCGCGAGAGCGTCGAGGGCCAGCGGTTCATGACCATCATTGACGCCAACACGAACATCCTGCTGACCTCGCCTTTGCGGCCGGCCGCGGTGGGTGTTACCGTGCCTGCCACCGCTACGGAAGAAGGGATATGGATAGAGCGCCAAGGCAACAATCCCGTTACCAACCAGAGGGAGCCGCGGCGCACGTTCTTCATATTGCGCGACGGACTGATATTCGCGGCGTCACATTCCGCACTCCGAGAGAACATCGCCCAGGCCACCAAGAACTACGTGGCCAAGGCGACAGAACTCTACGACAGCGAAGGACTGGACGCCACCATCGCCTACTTCGACAGCCGCGAAAGCGTGGACGGCCAGTTCTACCTGTTCCTCATAGGCGCGGACGACATATACCTGGCGCATCCGATATTCCCGCATCTGAAGGGAACGGACATCAAGGACGTCGTCGGTTCGGACGGACAGGAACTGGGCAGGGAGATAGCGCAGGCGACCGAGGAAGGGATCTGGGTGGAATACCTGTGGCCCAACCCGGTTACGGGACTGGAAGACTCCAAGGTTACCTGGGCGATTCGACACGACGGGCTGATATTCGCTTCGGGCTACTACACCGGAGAGGCGGACGCCGCGCCGCCGCCCTGGCGGGACGCCGATCCCAGGGAGTACACGGTGGACTACGTGAACCGCGCCGTGGAGCGTTACGAGCGCGACGGCCTGGAAGCGTTGAAGGCGTACTACAACAGCGTGGCGGCCTTCGAGGGACAGTGGTATCTGTTCGCCACCGATGCCAACGACATCTATCATATCCACCCGCTGCTGCCGCGCCTGATAGGAACGGACATCAAGGACGTTGTGGGCGCGGACGGCTACGAACTGGGCAAGGAGATAGCCAAGGCGACCGAGGAGGGCCACTGGATAGAGTACATCTGGCCGCACCCCTCGACGTTGAAGAACGCGCCGAAGGTGTCCTACGCGGTCCGGCGAGACGGGATGATATTCGCGTCGGGCTACTACCCCGAGCCTGAGGATCCGGCCGCCTTCACCAAGAATTACGTCCAGAAGGCGATAGACTACTACGATGAGAACGGCCTGGACGCGACGGTCGCCCACTACAACAGCGAAGACAGCTTCGAGGGACAGTGGTACCTGGGACTCGCCGACAGCGACAGCCGTATCCTGGTCAGCGCTGTGGTGCCGCACGTGATTGGCTCGCCACTCAACCCCGAAGCAGTGAGAGCCATTGACGCCGGACAGTGGGCTGAAATCGAATGGTTTGGCAACCTGACGGCGGCCAATACCTTCAGGCACATCTGGGGAACGCGCCACGACGGGCTGTACTTCTACTCCGGCTACTTCGTGGAGCAGGGCACCCCGCTACCTGACGCCGGAAACTGACTTTCGTCATAATAGGGCAGCCGCCCGCAATCCGTTGGCGGCTGCCTGTATGACTTGGCCGGAGGTCGTCGTGTCCGTGCGTTCCCGGCATGGATGAGTCACGTATAATCAGGCCGCTGAACAATCGAACATTCCATACAGGATGCTGAAGAGATGATTAGAAAACAGAGTTGCAGGTACCGTTCAATAGCTAAGTCCATCGGAGCGCTTGGAATTGTCTTCCTGGCCGTGCTGAGCCTCGGCATGTTCCTCTATGGGGACAGCCGGACGGCCCTATCAACCGTATCGGCGCAGGACGTAGATGAGGACGCGCTGACAAAGGCGTATGTGGACAGCGCCATGGAATACTTCTATGACAGAGGGCTGGGGAAGACGGTCGAACGTTACGGCAACCCGCTAAGCTGGGACGGCGAGCGATACCTGATAGTTGCGGACGCCGAGACGCACGTACTGGTGTCGTCGCCCCTGCTGTATCTGAACGGGGGTCGGGTTGACGCTCTGGTCCCGGGCGGACAGTTGGGCGATGAGATAGAGAGCGTCACCCAGCAGGGCCACTGGTTCGACGCCGAGGGCCTGAATATGCTGAGCGGAGAACTAGAACCGGCGCGATATTTCGTAAGACTCTGCGATGGCCTAGTGTTCATGTCGCCGCGTTTCTCGGGCGACCTGGACACGCCGTTGCCGGCCCCTCCGACTCCCACACCGGAGCCTGACGATAACACTCTGACACTGGCCTACGTTACAGACGCCATAGCCCGCTACGATCAGGAAGGCCTGGAGGCGACGGTCGCCTACTACAACAGCGAGGAGAGTATCCAGGGAGAGCGCGGGCTCCGAATATATGACCCCGAATCCCAAACGATGCTGGCATCCGGGCTGTTCCCGGTGGAAAGAGGAGAGAGTCGTCTCTCCTTTGGGCCGCTGGCCGACCTGCTGAAGTTCTTCGAGGGAGCGACGGAGGATGCGCAGTGGAAGGATGTCGTGGGCCACACCAGGAACTATCAAGACGTGCCAGAGCGCGTCGTTGCGGTCCTTCACGACGGGCTCGTGTTCTCCTCAAGCCACATAACGCTCCAGGAGAACGTGGCGGACGCCACGATGGATTACGTGAGCAGGGCAACAGCCCGCTATGATGAAGAGGGCCTGGAAGCGACGGTCGCCTACTACAACAGCCCCGAAAGCCTGGAGGGCAACTTCTACCTGTTCCTCATTGGAGCGGACGACATCTACATAGCACACCCGATTTTCCCGCACCTGATAGGCACGGACATTAAGGACGTGGTGGGGTCGGACGGCCAGGAACTGGGCAGGGAGATAGCGCAGGCTACCGAGGATGGGATATGGGTGGAATACCTGTGGCCCAACCCGATTACGAGAGCGGAGGAGCAGAAGACCACCTGGGCCATCCGGCACGACGGGCTGATATTCGCTTCGGGCTACTACACCGCCGGCGATGAGGCTTTTGCGACCCCGTGGAAGGACGCCGACCCGCGCGAGTACACGGTGGACTACGTGAACCGGGCGATAGAGCGGTATGAGCGGGACGGCCTGGACTCGATGACGGCGTACTATAACAGCGTCGCCAGTTTCGAGGGCCAGTGGTACCTGTTCGCCATGGACGAGAATGACATCTACTTCGTCCATTCACTGCTTCCGCGCCTGATAGGAACGGACATAAAGGACGTGGTGGGATCGGACGGATTCGAACTGGGCAAGGAGATAGCTAAGGCGACAGAAGAAGGGATCTGGGTGGAATATCTGTGGCCGCATCCCGTTACGCTGAAGGAAGTTCCGAAATTAGGATACGCGGTGCGCCACGACGGGTTGATATTCGCGTCGGGCTACTACCCGGGAGTCGAGGACCCAGAGGCGTACACCAAAGACTACGTGCAGCAGGCGATAGAGTATTATGACCGGGAGGGTCTGGAAGCGACGGTCGCCTACTATAACAGCCAGGACAGCGTGGACGGTCAGTGGTACCTTATCCTTGCAGACGGCTCGGACGGCCTCGGCCTGGTGCATCCGATTACGTCTATACTTGTTGGCAAAGACGTCAGGATAATCAAGGGCTTCATAGCCGGAGAGCCGGTTGGCGAGTTGATTTACAACGCGCCGGAGGAAGGATACTGGTTCGAGTTCCTGTTCGCTCTCTCGAATACCTCGGAGACATTGACCAAGCATATGTGGTCAATCAGGCACGACGGACTGATATTCACGTCGGGTTACTACCTCGAAAAGTAAGGCAGAACGCCACCACCCAGGGATAGGGCCGGTTGTCAAAGCCCGTACAGAAATCCGCGCGGGCTTTGACTGGATCGTGCCGATGGAGCGCGGCATAGGGTTGCCTATGCCGCGCTCCTAACAGGATAGATAATGCTTCGTTACGAGCCCGAAGAGAAGTGCCCGCCGACGCTGGCGTTGGCTTCGGCTCTTCAGATATTCGTTCCGAATACGATAAGTGTCATCCTGCTGACGACGATTGTGGTACTGGCATCCGGCCAGGGGAACGACTATCTGGCCTGGGCAGTATTTTCGGGCCTGGTGATCACCGGACTCAGCACCATACTCCATTCTTTCCGTTTCTGGCAGATTGGGTCGGGTCGACTGGTAGTTACGAACTTCAACGTTCCATTCCTGGCGGTCACCACGCTGGCGCTGGCTACGGGCGGGCCGGGGCTGCTGGCAAGCCTGGTGATAGTTTCGACCGTTCTGCAATTTCTGATCACAGTGCGGCTCGCGTCGTTTCGTCGGCTGTTCACGCCGACGGTGAGCGGAACGGTTATCATGCTGGTGGCGATCTCGGCAGTACCGTTCATCGTGAGCCGGACGATAATCGCTCCGCAAGGCGTGTCACTGGAGCATTTTCTGATTCCGGGGATAGCGGCGCTGGCGGTCGGCGCGCTGGTTACGCTGAAAGGCTCGCCCGGTCTGCGCCTGTGGACTTTGCCGCTCACGCTGGTGTCCGGCGTCGCCGTAGCGGCGCCGATGGGCCTGTATGACATAGGCCTGGTAATCGAAGCGCAGTGGGTTAGCTTGCCGGATCTGACGTGGCGTGGGTTCGACTTCACTTTCGGGGTGGAGTTCTGGTCGCTGCTTCCAGGATTTGTGTTCGTAAGCCTGACGGCGTACCTGAAGTCGCTGGGAGACCTTTCGGCAATCTACCAGGCTTCGTACCGCGAGCAGCGGGCTCTGGACCACCGGATAGTCCAGAGCGGTCTGAATCTGTACGGCGGCACCACTTTTCTGACCGGCGTCCTGGGAACGATTCCCATATCCGCGCCGTGGGCGGTGACCGTGGTGTACGTCAGCTTTACGGGCGTTGCGTCCAAAGTGGTGGGGATATACCTAGGCCTGGCGACCCTGGCAATCGCGCCGTTCTCCAAGCTGATCGCCTTCCTGGTGGTGGTTCCGAGTCCGGTGCTGAGCGCCATCTACGTGATCATCTTCGGCGCGCTCTTCGTGGAAGGGGCGAAGATAGCGTTCGCGGGCCAGATGGACCACAAAAGAGGCACGGTTATAGGCGTGTCGCTGGTTGTGGGAATATCGGCGGGGAGTCTGGCGGGACAGCTAGAGGGAAGCCTGGGGAATATAGCGGGCAGCGTGGTGGCTTCGGGCAGCGCGGTGGCGCTGGCGATGACGGCTGTCACCGGACTGACGGGGGTGCGGCGCAGGAAGCTGGAGGTTGACCTCGCGCTGTCGTCGCTGACCCCGTTAGCTGAGTTTCTGGACGGGTTCGCAGCGAACCGCGGCTGGTCGGAGGAGGCGAGGAATCGGCTGCACCATGTAGGGGAAGAGGTGACTCTGAGCCTGCTGGAACAGGATGAGGAGAACGGGCTGTCGGAGGGAGAGGACCGGAGGCTGACAGCGACTGCCCAGGCGGAAGGGGATTCCGTAGAGGTGGAGTTCGTGGTATTTTCACACGATACTACCGGGCAGAACATCGAGGACAGGCTGGCGTATATGGAGAGCGACTCTGGACTGGAGGATGGACAGCAGTTTTCGATGCGACTGCTGAGTCATTACGCCTCGTCGGTTCACCACCGGAAATACTACGGGATAGATATAGTTACGGTCCGGGTGGATAGATAGGGGGAGACACCCATGAACATAGGATTTATCGGACTTGGAACAATGGGCGGCTCGATGGCGCTGAATGCGATACGCGGCGGACACAACCTCGTCGTCCATGACATCAGGCGCGAGTCCGCCACACCGCACCTGGAGATGGGCGCGGAGTGGGCCGACACGCCCCGCGAGGTCGCGCAACGCTCCGATATAGTGTTGACTTCCCTGCCCGGCCCTGTCGAGGTGGAGGCGGTCGCGCTCGGCGACGAGGGATTGGCCGAGGGCCTCAGCGAGGGCAAGGTGTATCTCGACCTCAGCACAAGCTCCCCCGACCTCATCCGCCGCATTGATGCCGAACTCTCGCCGCGCGGTATCCATGTCCTGGATGCCCCCGTCAGCGGCGGACCTGAGGGCGCGCGAACCGGCAGGCTGGCCATCTGGGTCGGCGGAGACAGAGAAGTTTACGAGCGCGTCAAGCCAGCACTCGACTCCATAGGCGACCAGCCCTACTACGTCGGGCCTGTCGGAGCCGGGTCAGTCGCCAAGCTCGTTCACAACTGCGCCGGGTACATCATCCAGGCCGGGCTCGCCGAGGTCTTCACCATGGGCGTCAAGGCCGGCGTGGACCCGCTCGACCTATGGCTTGCTGTCCGTCAGGGAGCGCAGGGAAGACGCGGGACCTTCGAGCGTATGGCCGACCACTTCCTGATAGACAGCTACGACCCGCCCGACTTCGCGCTGCGTCTCGCCAGGAAGGACGTGGACCTCGCCTGCCAGGTCGGAAGACAGTACGACGTACCCATGAAGCTCGCCAACCTGGCGCTCGCCGAGATGACCGAGGCCCTTAACCGCGGCTGGGGAGACCGCGACTCCCGCGTGCCCATGGTCCTCCAGGAAGAACGCGCCGGCGTCCAGGTCAACACGACGGCTGAGGCGATTCAGGACGCGCTGGAGGAATAAGTCGAATCATGTACAATAGGACTCCCAGAGTACAGGAGGCCGCCGATGGTATTCACAGAGACGATGACTCCGAGGGAGCGCACGCTTGCCGCGCTCAACCGACAGCCCGTGGACAGGCCGCCGGTCGCCAATCCGACCAACGTGGCCACCGTCGAGCTCATGGATCTCGTTGACGCACCGTTCCCGGACGCCTGCCGCGATCCCGAACTCGCAGCCAGACTCGCGGCCACCGGCTATACGGAGCTGGGCTTCGACGCCGTGGCCCCCTATTTCACGATAATCCAGGAGTCATCGGCGCTTGGCTGCGATATGCAGTGGGAGGAGAAGGACAACTGGCCCACCGTCAGGATGTATCGTCCCATCTGGAAGGACTCGCGCGACGTTCACGTGCCCTCCGGCTTCCTCGAACACCCGGACAACATCACTATCACAAAGTCCATCGAGATACTCAAGCAGGAGATAGGCGACGAGGCTGCCATCATCGGCAAGACTATGGGCCCCTGGACGCTCGCCTACCACGTATTCGGCGTCGAGAACTTCCTGCTGATGACCATTGACGACCCCGAAGAGACGATGCGCTGCCTCCACAAGCTCAAGGAACTCTCCGTCTTGTTCGGCGAAGCCCAGATAAACGCCGGCGCCGACGCGCTCACCTTCCCAGACCACGCCACGGGCGACCTCGTGAGCGGCGAATACTACAGGCGCTTCCTCCAGGACATACACATGGAGATGGCCGAGCGTCTGGACATCCCACTGATACTCCACATCTGCGGCAATACTCTGGACCGTATGCCCTACATCGCCGACACCGGCATGGAGTACTTCCACTTCGACTCCAAGAACGATCCCCAGGCTGCAATGGACGCCGTCGGGGGCAAGATAGGGCTCGTTGGCAATATCAACAACCCGACCACCCTCTACGCGCGCGGCCCATCCGAGGTACGCGATGAAGTCTTCGCCTGCATGGACGCCGGAGTTCAGATGATAGCGCCCGAGTGCGCCATCCCGCTCGCCACCAAGCTCGAAAACCTCATGGCCATACCCCAGTCCGTGCGAGAGTGGTGCGAGACTAATTCTGACGAAAGCTGAGTGGGAAGAATCCCCTCTCCCTGAAGGTTGATAGGGATAGGTATTTGCCCTCACCCCCGTATCGGAGTACGGGGCAGGCTCTAGCCCTCTCCCTCTGGGAGAGGGGATCTATCGACCGGAATTCATAGCTGGCTGCATGTTTACCTACCCTTGTGAGCTCAGTAAGGATGAGGGTGATTCCCTAGGGTTCACTCAGCTCAGCGCAACCCCAAACAGCTTCCGCCGACTCGCGTGCAGGAACCGGGTTGCCACGAACGTCAGCGGCTTGCGCGCCGACGTGAAGTTCTCCCTCAGCACCCCGAACACCGAGGTCAGCTCCAGCGCACGCGCCGCCGGATGCCCCTCCGCCAGCCCGTAGAATCTGCGGCCCTCCCGCTCGTAGTCCTCGATAGTCCGTCGCATCCGACGGCTTCCGGTTAGAGGGATAGTCGCGCCGCCCACCATCCGTCCATACCCGCGCCGGGCGCTCTCCGGGAACACACCCGACAGGAACAGGCACACGTCCGCGATGCGCTTGTAGTACCCAAAACGCTGCTCCGGGTCCGCATCCGCCGCGAACTTCACAAGGCTGTCTATGTCCATGTCGCTGTACCGTACCCGCCTCCTGATCCCCTTCCGCACTCTCACCGGCACCGTGTAGCTCTGTATCCGTGTGAACGACGCCATCATAGAGGCCATATACTCCACGACGCCGGGCCGCTCCATGAATTCGAGCACTTCCGGTGTGTCGAACACAGGGATCGAGGAGCGTCCCTCACGCTCTTCCGTGTAGGTGATGGTCTCCAGTTCGCGGTATGCCTTCCGAAGAAGTATCTCGAAGTACAGGGACGGCGATATGTGCAGGAAAATCTCCTCGTCGCTCAGAACGCGGTCGAGCAGATTGTCGTCGCCGACCATCGCCGCCCTGAACTCCGGATCCTCCCTCACCAGTCTCTTCAGAGCGTCCGGGTCGCTCGCCCCCGGCGCCACGTTCTCCACCACGAAATCCAGGTCCTTGTCAGTGAAGTTAGGCCATCTGGTATCCGGGCTCAGCATACTTCCCTCCCTGATTCACGATCCTACCCAACATCCGTCATTCCCGTGAAAACGGGAATCCAGAGGGGCACCGCTTACAACCACAGTCCACCGCTACCACTCCTCTTACACCGACCCGTCTATTGAAACATCCAGCACCGCGGGCTTGCCGGATTCGAGCGCGGCCTTCAATGCCGGGGCAAGATCAGCCGGGTCCGTGACGCTCCGGCCGGCTACACCCATCGCCTCCGCCATACCCGCTATGTTCATGGGAATCGGGAAGTCCATGGCCATGTACTTGCTCTGAGGCTCGTCTTCGCCCACGATGTCCTGCTTATAGACATTCATGTTGAGCTTGAGAATCCGGTACGCGCGGTTGTTGCAGATGATATAGACCACCGGGATGTTGTAGGTCGCCGCCGTCCACAGCGACTGGACGGTCATCATAGAACTGCCATCCCCGATGATTCCGACCACCGGACGGTCGGGGTTGGCCAGCTTCAGTCCAAGAGCGCCGCCCATGCCCCAGCCAAGCGCGCCACCACGCTCACCGAATACCGTGCCCGGCTCGTCGAAGGAAATAGCTGAATGTACCGCGTCCCGCGTGGTGACCGAGTCGTCCGCAATGAGCGTTCCGGGCGGCAGCGCGCTCGCCACCTCGTGCATCATCCGCTCCGTTGACATCGGGCTAATGTCCCATCGGTCTTTCAATCGCTGCTGAGTCGCTGAGTTGAGCGCGGCCTTCCGCTCCGCAAGATTCGCCGCCCGGCCCTTAGCCGCTTCGCTGTCCGAGCCGCTCATCGTGGACTCCAGCGCATCCGCCAGGTGAGCCAGTCCCGTCTTGGGGTCCGCGATGATACCGATGTCCGTCGGCTCGCTCTTTCCCACTTCCCGGTGGGATTGGTCCATGTGGACCAGTTTCGTCTCCGGCCCCAGCGCGCGACCCGAGTAGTAGAAGAAACCGCTGAATACGTTAGTGCCGACGGCCAGCACGACATCCGCGTCCGCAAACTGTTCCCGAGTGGCCGGACTAGACGGAGCGGAACGCCCGATGAACTGCGGATGCGCCGTCGGGAAGTTCATTTCTGAATACGCCGATGAGTACACCTCAGCGCCCGTGAGTTCAGCCACGCGCACCGCCTCCGCTATTCCGCCCGACTGTGCCAGGCGGTCGCCGACGATGATTACCGGGTTGCTCGCCGAGGACAGAAGGTCGGCGGTCTCCGATATGGCCTGAGCGTCCGGCGCCATCCTGAAATACCCTGGCGACGACGGCGCTATCTCCACTTCGGCCTCACCGTCCAGCGCGTTCGCCGAGAAACCGACATACACGGGCCCCGTAGGGGGCGTCTTGGCCTCGTTGAACGCGCGCCGTATCACCGACGGTATCTGCTCCGGGTGAGTCGCCTCCGCGCTCCACTTGGTGAACAGCCTCACCATTTCGTCCAGGCGGGTTCGGCCCTCAGCCAGCTTGCGGACGTCCTTATTCGCGCTCGTCACCACCATTGGCGTGCCGCCCTCGTAGGCATTGTTCAGGAGGCTGATGCCGTTGGCGAGCCCGGTTTCGATGTGCAGATTCACGAATGAGGGCCTCTGAGTGGAACGCGCGTAAGCGTCCGCCATTCCCATCGCCGCACCTTCCTGGGTCGTGAGTATGTACTCGATGTCGGGATAGTCTTCCAGCGCGTCGAGTATCGCGCTCTCGCTGGTGCCCGGATTGCCGAATATGTACTTGACGCCCTCGGCCCTCAGCATCTCCATAAGCGCGCGTTTTCCGGTCATTTTCGTCATTGGGAAACTCCAATTCTGAGTGCTATGCTACGATTGGAGGACAGGGTATCATACGAAATGCGAAACATGGATACCGCGACGTGAACAGAGCAAAACCCGGAATCGCCTCCGCCGCCCTCGCGCATTTTCTTGCGTGGGCGGTTTCGCTGTACTTCGCTTTCTACCCCTGCGTTTACGAAGGAACGACCGTCACCACTCAGACCGGCATAACGATCAGTGAAAGTGGGTGTTCAGGATCGTTGGTCACAGTCAATGGGCTGCGTGTCCTGCTCGTTCTCGCTGTCCCTGTTGCGATCACCGGACTGGGTCTCTTCGCCATGATTTCAAACATGGTCACCTACGGAGTCGCTCGAATCCTACTATGGTCATCCGGAATCTCAATGGCGTTGATATGCCTGCTCGGCGCTCTGTCTGTAGGAGTCCTCTACATACCGGCGGCTCTGGCGATGATAGTCGCCGCGATAGCAGGCCCTCTGATAGCGGAGACTGACGACCAATATGCTTGAACTACTGAAGCGATACTTCGGCTACGATGAGTTTCGTCCATTGCAAGCCGAGATCATAGATGCCGTCATGGGTGGCAGCGATACCCTCGTCGTGATGCCCACCGGCGGCGGCAAGTCACTTTGCTACCAGCTCCCGGCGCTTGCACTGCCGGGTGTAACCCTGGTCGTGTCGCCCCTTATCGCCCTGATGAAAGACCAGGTTGACGCGCTCAAGGCCAACGGTGTGCCAACCGAGTGCCTCAACAGCGGTATGAGCGGCGAGGAGCAGTCCCGTGTGCAGACGCAGACGCATCGTGGCGAAATCAAGCTGCTGTACGTTGCCCCCGAGCGCATCGTTCGGCCCGGATTCCAGAGGTTCCTGGAGTCAATCCAACTCAGCCTGATAGCGGTTGACGAGGCTCACTGCATATCGCAATGGGGACACGAGTTCCGCCCCGACTATCGCAACCTGAGACAGCTCAGGGGGCTCGCGCCCAATACTTCCGTCATCGCGCTCACGGCCACAGCCACGCAGCGCGTCCGAGACGACATCGTATCCCAACTCGCCATGAAGTCCCCATCCGTCTTCACGGGAAGTATCAACCGCCCCAATCTCAGGTACGCAGTCTTCCCCAATACCGACAGGTATGACATCCTGGTCGAGCGTCTTCGGAAGCATCGGGGCGCAAGTGCGATAGTCTATCGAGGCTCTCAGAAGGGATGCGAAGAACTCGCTGCTGATCTCGACGAAGACGGCATCCAAGCCCTTCCTTACCACGCCGGACTGGATAGCCAGACCAGGCAGCGCAACCAGGAGCGTTTCGTGCGTGACGAAGCGCCCGTTATAGTAGCCACGGTCGCATTCGGGATGGGTATAGACAAGCCGGACATCCGCCTGGTAGCCCACTATGATATGCCAGGTTCAATCGAGAGATACTACCAGGAGTCCGGACGCGCAGGACGGGACGGCCTCGCCTCCGACTGCATCGTTTTCTACGGCGCGCGGGACCGCGAGCGCGAGATGTTCTTCATCGAGCGCATCGAGAACGAACTGGAACGCCAGTCTGCCGAGACCAAGCTGGACGCCATAGTAAGCTACTGCCAGACCGGATCGTGCCGCCGCGCCGCGCTGCTCCGCTACTTCGGTGAGGAACCATCCGACGAGAACTGCGATTCCTGCGACGTGTGCGAGGCCGAGACCTTCGACGCCACCATTATCTCCCAGAAGATACTCTCCGCCGTGATACGCACCGGCGAACGCTTCGGCGCGACCCACGTATCCCAGGTCCTGACCGGAAGGCGAGTCAAGAGCGTCACGGACCGCAATCACGACAGCCTGTCGGTCTTCGGAATCGTGGACGACTACACCGCCAAGTCGCTGCGGGAGCTGATGGCTACCCTCGTGAGCCGAGGACTGATGGTGCGTGGCGATTCGCGCTATCCCACCCTGTCCGTGACACCACAAGGCCGTAGCTTTCTCAAGAACCGTGAGAGCATCGAACTGCCCGTTCTCGAAAGTACGAAACGGGTGTCGAGGCGCGCGAGAGCCGAACTCGACTACGACTACGATCTGTTCCAGAAGTTGCGGGAACTGAGGACCAGATTGGCGTCCGACCGAGGTGTCCCGCCCTATGTGGTCTTCGGCGACGTGTCCCTGCGGGAGATGGCGCACTACTACCCCCAGAGCGAGGACAGCCTTCTGAGGATAACAGGCGTTGGTCGCGTGAAATTCCGCGACTTCGGCGACAACTTCCTGGACGTAATCCGCGATTACGCAGTGCCAAACGGCATCGAGGACCGCACTGGTATGATGGTATCCGGAGGATCACGCGAATCCCGGCGCTCCCTAAACGGGAACTCTTCCCGAAATTCGGGCATCGGTTCTTCGCTCGAAGAGACCCTGGCTTTGCTCAAGGAGGGCCTCCCATTTCAGGAGGTCGTCAATCGCAGGGGCCTGGCCAGGTCAACGGTATCTTCCCACCTTGAATGGCTGATAGAGTCGGGAAAATTGGATGACTACGAAGGATACCTGCCCGCCGACCCAGACATGAAGCGAATCACCCACGCATTCGAGACAGTGGGGTACGAGAGACTGAGGCCCGTGCATGAAGCGCTGAACGGAGAATTCGCCTACTGGAAACTCAGGCTGGCCCGCGCGCACTTCCGAAGGCAGGGGGTAGCCAAAAGTGGTTCGTCACCCTCACCCTAGCCCTCTCCCTGAGGGAGAGGGGATCTGTTGATCGAATTTCGCAGGCGACTGGATGTTTGCCTACCCTTGTGAGCCCAGAGGGAGAGGGGGCTATTGCGCTATCGGTTCCGACTGACCTCTTATTGACGCGCTCCAGATATTTTATACTTCTCGCAGACAGTTTGCGATTGACAACTGAAAATTAAAGACAGAGAATTCAATGCCTATGAAATTCAGCAACTTCCTATTCCCACAGTCCGAGACGCCAGATACCGACTACGATGTTGTCACCGACGCGCTCCATGAGGCTGAACTGACCGAGGAACTCGGTTTCGACGGAGTGTGGCTTGGCGAGCATCACAACGATGGCGCGTGCGCCTACGTTGACCCTGTCACCTTCGCGGCCGCAGTCGCAGCCCGTACTTGGCGCGTCAAGATAGGCTTCGCCGCCGTCCAGATGGCGCTCCACCACCCGATCAGGCTCGCCGAACAGATCGCACTGCTCGACAATATCAGCAAGGGTCGAATCATCCTGGGCATCGGACGCGGCACAGCCTATAACTTCTACGAATACCGGAGCTACGGTATCCCGTTCTCTGAAGCACAGGGCAGGCTCGTGGAATCCGAGGAGATACTCCCCAACGCCTGGACGACTGAGAACTACCGGCATAAGGGCGAGTTCTTCGATATAGACCTGCCCGTGCTCAGACCGAAGGTCTATCAGAGTCCACATCCGCCAATCATCCGAGCCGTGGCCACCGAAGGCTCGATGATCGAAATGGCAAAGCAGGGTCGTCCCCTGATGCTTGTGGTCCAACCCGATGATGAGACCGAAAGGCGTTTCGGCGTTTACCGGGACACATTGGCCGAGTCCGGCCTGGACGACGAGGCCGTAGAACGGGTCATGGATGAATGCTGGATATGGCGGAATATCTACGTCGCGGATACAGACTCCGAGGCTGAGAAGCTCGCCACCAAGGTGCACGAGGCCAGCCGCAGGCACATCACCGAAACCCGGCTCCGCCTGAATACCGCTGAAGAAATGGCCTCGGTCAAAGTCGGCCTAGCAGATCCCAGGTTCAACGTGGAGAACAGCATGATATTCGGCTCGCCGGACACGGTTGCCGAGCGCATAGAGCGTCTGGGCCGCATAGGCGTAGGCGGCCTGATACTCCACTTCCGCGTCGGCCCTATGACGTGGGACGAGAACGAGCGCAGCCTGCGAATGTTCGCCGGCGAGGTAATGCCCAGGTTCAGGGACAATAAAGCAGGGTCTCTTCATTATTTGGCACAGAGCGAGTGAAGCCAGGTCAATCACCCTCACCCTAGCCCTCTCCCTGAGGGAGAGGGGATTTGTTGATTGGCGTTCATAGCTGGCTACATGTTTACCTACCCTTGTGAGCCCTGGGGAGAGGGGGAATTGCCCTGTTGAAGGGTGTGTTTTCAAGAAAATGAACAGAGCCTGGACAATTAAGAATTATGAATACGATTTTAGGATTGGGGATAGAGGACAGTGAATCAGGGGACTCAGACTACAGACAGGGACGCAGCCGACCAGTCGGTCGCCAGGGACTTCATTCAGCTACCCAGGCGACAGGTCATCCTCACGATGGTGGGCCTGCTGATGGCTTTGTTCCTGGCGGCTTTGGACCAGACCATCGTGTCCACGGCCATGCCACGGATCATAGCCGACCTGGGAGGATTCGACCGCTACACCTGGGTTACCACCGCGTACCTCGTTGCCTCCACCGTGGCCGTACCTATAGTGGGAAGGCTCACAGACATCTACGGACGCAAGATATTCTTCATCGGCGGCATCTCCGTGTTCATACTGGGCTCCGTGCTGGCGGGCATGAGCGAGTCCATGACCCAGCTAATTGCCTTCCGCGCGATACAGGGACTGGGTGGCGGCGTCATAATGGCGAACAGCTTCGTCGCTATCGCCGACCTGTTCCCACCCGAGGAGAGGGGCAAGTTCCAGGGCTTCCTGGGTGTAGTGTTCGGAATGTCTTCGGTCATAGGCCCCACGCTGGGCGGGTTCATAACCGACAACTTTTCATGGAGTTGGATATTTCTCATTAACGTACCCGTCGGAGTTCCCGTGCTTCTGCTAATAGCCTGGCTCTTCCCAAAGATAACCCCAGAGGTCGAAAGCCGGAAGCTGGACTACGCGGGCATGGTAACCCTGATATTGGCTGTCACGCCCATCCTGCTCGCCCTCTCCTGGGGCGGAGTACAGTATGCCTGGGTTTCGCCGCAGGTATTGGGATTCCTGGCATTTGGGCTGGTGATGGGGATTGCATTCGTAGTCATAGAGTCCAGGACCGATTCCCCCATCATGCCCCTGGAGATTTACAGGAATCAGATGGTGGCGGTCTCGCTGATTGCGACGTTCCTGACAGGGTTCGGAATGTTCGGAGCGATTATATTCATCCCGTTGTTCTTTCAGGGCGTGCTGGGCGCGTCGGCGACAAGCAGCGGGAGTTTCCTGACTCCCATGATGCTCGGAATAGTGTTCGGAGCTACCCTGTCCGGCCAGTTGCTTTCGAGGACGGGCGGCCACTACCGGGTACAGGCCATCATCGGCACAGGGTTGATGATGCTGGGCGCGATACTCATCTCTACCATGAACCCGGAAACGAACTTCCCGCGCGCAGTCGGCTACATCGTCGTACTGGGAGTTGGGCTTGGCGCGACCTTCCCCACTTTCACTCTTTCGGTGCAGAACTCGGTGCCGTTCAGACTGATGGGCATATCCACGTCCGCGCTCCAATTCTATCGCTCGATTGGCGGAATGCTCGGACTCGCCATCCTCGGATCGGTCATGGCAGGCAGGTTCGCCTCGAAGCTGGAGGATACGGTACCGGAAAACATCTCAGCCGCTCTGCCGCCCGGCCAACTCGACGCCATCAAGGACAATCCGCAGGCACTCATTGATCCATCGGCGGTGGATAGGCTTAGCGCCGGATTCACCCAGGCCGGACCGGACGGCGCTCGGCTGGTGGAGACGCTTCTGGGTTCGCTGAAGTCCGCTCTCGCGGGTGCCATCAGCGATGTGTTCATTCTCGCCTCGGTCGTGTTGGCGTTGTCCCTGGTCGTTTCGCTGTTCCTCCACAGGTCGGGGTTCACAATGCCCGAAACCGGAGGAGACAATGCTCCGGGCGAAATGCCGGAACGCCGGACTTAGGTCCCCTGGGTAAGAGAGCGAATTGCGCAGACACTGGAAACCAGTCTCGGTTGTGGCGCTCGCCGTGCTTGTTGTCGCTTTCTTCGCGCTTATGGCCTATGGGCTCGCTAACAGGGAGTCGCCGACTGGACGCAGCGGCATAACCAGAGTGGGCAATCCCGCTCCCGACTTCTCGATGACCCTGCTGAGTGGGGGCGAATTCCGTCTTGAAGACTATGCGGGAAATCCCATTGTGATAAACTTCTGGGCTTCCTGGTGTCCGCCCTGCCGCGACGAATCGCCCGGCTTCGAGAGGGTATGGCGGAAGTACCGTGACTACGGCGTCCAGTTCGTGGGAGTGGACATACAGGATACGCAGGAGGATGCCACACGATACGTAGAGGAGTTCGGGCTCACCTTCCCCAACGGGCGCGACCCGGATGGCAAGATTACCGTTGAGTACGGCGTCATCGGGTTGCCAGTCACGTTCTTCATAGGCGTGAACGGGATAGTGGAAGGAAGATGGGTGGGCGCGGTCCCCGAGGACAAGCTGGAAGACTGGACTCGCGCGCTCATAGAGCACTCCGTTCCCTCAGACGACTCCGACAGCGAAACCCCCGACGGCTTCTTCCCTCTGAGGTGAATCGCTACGCACTCTGATAGCTTTCCAGCGCCTCGTCCGGGAAGTCGGCGTTGGAGTACACTTTCTGGACGTCGTCGAGGTCTTCGAGCTGGTCCAACAGTCTGAGTATCTGCCCCGCGGACCTGTTATCCAGAGGGACGGTATTGCTGGGTATCAGGGATACTTCTGATGAGCTAATGGTCGCGTCGTTCGACTCCAGCGCGCTGCGAACGTCCTCCAGGGTGCTGGGCTCCGAGAAGACCTGAAGCGTGTCTGAGTCCGCGTCGAAATCGTCCGCTCCTGCGTCAATCGCGACGAGCGTGAACTCCTCCGCCTCTTCCTCGGATGCCTCCACCGTAATCACGCCGCGCTTGTCGAATTGCCATGACACCGCGCCGGACTCGGCCAGATTGCCGCCCGCCCTGGTCAGCGTGGTGCGAACGTCTGAGACTGTGCGGTTGCGGTTGTCCGTGAGGGTCTCAAGCATGATGGCCACGCCGCCCGGACCATAACCCTCGTAAGTCATCTCGATCATCTGGACACCGTCGTCGCTCTCACCGGTGCCACGCTTGATGGCCCTGTCTATATTGTCGTTGGGCATATTGGCATCTTTGGCGCGCTGAATGGCCATCCTCAGCCTGAAATTGGCGTCAGGGTCGCCGCCGCCCTCGCGCGCCGCCACGATTACCTCGCGAGCCAGCTTGGTGAACATCTTGCCCCGCCTGTGGTCGGTAATCGCCTTGGCGTGCTTGATCTGCGACCATTTAGAGTGTCCTGCCATGTCCCAGTCTCCTCGGAAGTCGTGACTCGCGCCTGCCTCGGAAGGTTCGGACTTCCAAGACCCCGACATGGAATGCAGTGCGCAGTATGGATGATGAGTCGGGCGTCTGGCGCTGGTCGAATTTTATCACGGGGTCAGAGGTCGGTCAAAAATCAGTGCGCACGAGAGGTTTGCATAAATAGATTTGCAAAAGCGAAAGTCCGCCAATCTATGGATTCCCGCTTTCGGAGACCTTTGCGTAACTCGGATATGGTAGTCCGAGTGGGTGCGGGGAGTCGGCAATCCCAAGCTGGAC
>VXRN01000058.1 GCA_009838465.1 Dehalococcoidia bacterium | reverse complement strand
CTAATGCTTCGCAGACTGGCGCATCCTACCTAAAATGACTTCTCAGACACCCTCTAAGTTGTCGCCGCCGTAAAGACCAATATGCTACCCATACAGGGTGGAATTAACTGACCGACTGGAGAGTCATATGGTTCAGGTCTTCCCATACGAATCGCTGTCTACTGCCGACCTGATTGTAGACGCTATCTACGAAGGACAGGAAGGGGGCCAATTGGCTGGAGAGCCCCTTTCTCATCTTCTCGCAGGAATTGGGAATCTTGGCGGATTTCGGTCTTCTGGCAAGGGAGAGGATAAGAATCTCGTAGTTCTTAACTCCAGTGGTGAAGACAGAGACTGGCCAGACACATTAGACCTCAGTACGGGTCGCTTCTTCTATTATGGAGACAACAAGAGACCTGGACACGACTTGCATACAACTCACAAAGGAGGCAACCGAATTCTACGCCGTGTGTTCGATATGCTTCACGGAGACCCCCCTATTCGTAATAGAATTCCTCCATTCCTGATCTTCACCAAACACTCAACGAGACTCAGTGCGAGGTCGTTTCAGTTTAGGGGATTGGCGGTGCCCGGATACCCCAACTTGCCGGCGACCGAAGATTTGATCGCCATTTGGAAGACGACAGACGGAAACAGATTCCAAAACTACCTCGCGACGTTCTCCATATTGGACGTACCTCGGGTGACTCGAGCATGGCTTGACGATCTAAGGGACGGTAACCAGGACTCTCGCCACCGACCACTAGCCTGGAAGGACTGGGTCGATACCGGAAGTTATGCGATCCTGAAGTCTGAAGGTACGATAACCATTCGCGAAAGAGATGCCCAACTACCCGATTCGCCAACGAAATGTGCCATCCTGGAAGTTGTCTGGGAGCACTTCCAAGATCAACCTACTGCATTTGAAGCCTTTGCCGCCCGACTCTACGGAATTCACGACCAAAGGGTAATCATTGATGAAGTCACGCGAACCACGAGAGATGGGGGACGGGACGCCTATGGTCGATACCTTCTTGGCTTACACGAGGACCCGATCTATGCCGAGTTCTCCTTAGAGGCAAAGTGCTACCGTCCCCCCTTGAATGGAGAAAGGGGGCACAGTGTCGGCGTGAGACAGGTCGCCCGATTGATCTCCCGGATAAGGCATAGACAATTCGGAGTCCTGGTTACTACGTCCTATGTTGGACGACAAGCCTATGAGGAGATTCGGGAAGATCGTCATCCCATAGTCTTCATTTGTGGCAAGGACATCGTTGATATCCTGACCACGTCTGGATTAAATACACCTGCGATGGTGAAGAGTTTTCTAATCGAGGAGTTCCCACTAGCCAGAGAAGCGGCGAACGGTCACGATTGAGATCATCGCTCCGCAAGCGTTCGGTGGCGGATTCTATGAATGGCGAAGTTAAAGTGTTCCACGTGGACGGCTCTACTGCCGATTGAGGGTGGTTAAAGGCCGGACGTCGTCCCATTGGGTCGAATGCGACCCGAAGGGAGGTGAGAAGGATGTACAGCGTGGAACTGTAGAAGCGCGTTCGATGAGCCTGCATGGTAGACGGCATGAGCATCCGTTATGCCTTCCGATTGTTCGGCCTGCGCAGAGACACTATTCGCAAGATGCTCCCTCACTCCGTACCGCCCGGCTATCGCAGGAGCAAGCCTCCCAGAAGACCCAAGATAGGCCCGCACACCGGGGTCATAGACCGGATACTCAAAGACGATCTCAACGTCCCGAAGAAGCACCGCCACACCGCCATGCGCATCTACAAACGGTTGAGGGACGAGCACGGGGTCGAGGGTGGATGCACCATCGTCAAAGTTTGTGTAGTGCTCGGACTTCGTTCAGGTGCAACAGGAGATTCCTGTCTACCCCCTGATTGAATCTCCCCCGCACGTGGCGACCTCCGTACAAGGATGTCAACATGCAAAGCACGAGACCAATTTGATTTTCGGCATCCAAGGGTATCGCAAGCTGTGAATCGGGAATCCACATTGGAGCCACGTCTTTGATTGAATTGTTAATTTGATTACATAGCTGGGCATGGCAGAAGTCATGCGATCCAATAGGGTTCCCTGATTGATTATTTCCCTCGTCGGTCTCAAATCTGATCGCTATGGACCGCAGCTCCGATTCTTCATCTAGTGTCGTGAGCAACGCATAAATTCTGAAATGGACCCATTCATGCGAACTCTGCAACGTCACTAGCGGTAATATCCGTTTGTCCTCTATGCGCTCAAGGTATAAGAACCGATGTTGCTCTCGCATTTCGACGTCTTCACGATGTTTAAGTTCCCCCCTGAGTGTTCGGGAGTCGACAGAGTGCGGCCCGTATTTGTCAACTACCTTGCGTCGAAGTTCGTCGAAAGGTTCGTCGGTGTACTCACTCCATGCATAGTCACTTACGAATTTGGAAAGTATGTCCGATACCATAAGACGAGTGTCAGGATTGGCCGGTCCGACGGGCATAACAGTCTCTACATGCTAAGTGCCGACAAAGGCACATAGTCTATTTGGCACGGATCAAGAGGGCCCCCTTTGCCCACGTGTCTCACGTAGCGTTGAGTAGATGGCGAATCGTTATCGAGGATGAAACGTCTTATAAATGGTGGCGATACAACGGCTCTGAACTCCCGAGCAGCGTCAATGGGCACAAAACGTGAAATATCTTCGCAGAACACCCAAGAGACTTCCTCCGCAGCCCACGGATCGTTGACTTCCACTATACTTTCATCTCTGCTAATTTCAGGCCAATACCAAGCAGGCCTCCACAGCCAATGCGAACGTCTGAATTCGTACTGCCTCAGACCTTCATCTAGTAGACCACTGACTTCCTGAGAGACTGGGTTGCAGAGGGAATTCCACACCTCTATATCGGCACCGCCTCCTTGTATAAGACTCGGAAATCGGGACACAAGATGTGGAGCATCCACAAGGACGCTTTGCTCTGGAAGGATGATCAAATTGAGCAGAGTTACGATCCGTGCAGCTGATACCCGTGCGAACTGGTCGGGGGTTAGGCCATCTTTGCGATCAACCCCACTTGAATACTCGGCGAAGTCCCTGAATGTTACGTCTTCACATCTCTTACTCTTTTGGCCACGCTCCAGGAAGTCGCGCACTGGACGTGGTAACCAATCTATAACACGATCCAGTTCGAAGAAACTCAATATCGGCGCATCGAGATTTTCTTGAACATCCCTTACACACTGTTCAAGATCGTTATTGGCATTCGGGATTAGTGGCCAGTACCAAGGTCGGAATCCATCAAACGGGGCTTGCCATAATCCAGGATGGCCTATCTGTCCACTACTGACGTGCAAGTCGGCGAAATCATCGGTCGGACTGCCCAGCGTAAGATAAAAGGGGTTGGGGATTCGGTCCCTGTTTAGGATGATGATGAAGCCGCATTTGAGAAAGCAACGCATGAGATATGCTAATCTGCTCCCTGTGGTATCGGAAGTTTCGGAGTATCCCAGAAGGTCGTAGTCCACTACGATTACATCTGCTTGATCTGCGGATTGCGAGTCCGACACCGGGGAATCCAGATCCCCTTCCCTAAGAGCAATCCTCCGAGAGTGGATTAAGTCCATCAATTGTTGAAAATCGTCCTTATCGGCCGGGGTTACTTGAGATTCCCCACATACAGCTTTAATCTGGCTCGCCAAATTGCCCGCGATTTCGAACTCGTCGTCGTAAACTATTACCCTAATGGGGCTCATGCATCTTCGCTCCAGGACATCTCAAAGCAGGTCTTAAAGGGCGCGATTGGTCTTGCGAAGCCAACATCGGCTTTCAGGTCTGTAGCCAGCATCTTTATGATAGCCAACCCTAGCCCCGTTCCGCCATATCCCAACTCGCGGCGTTCAGGCGAAATTTCCAAGCCTCGTTCAAGCGGCTTGAACAGTTCGGTTGCCTTATCCAAGTCAATCCCGACTCCCGTATCCTGTACCCTGATACCGGAACGATTGCCCGACTTGAAGGACGCTACTGTTATTCTCTTAACTTTGCTATCCAACATAGCGTTGGAAGCGTTCATCAGGACGTTATGAAATATCGCCATCCAAACCGGGTAGCTGGCCTCTGGCAGCAGTAAGTCCAAGTCTACATCCGATACGTCAACCCGGACTCCGCGCAGAAGTGGCCGCATATTATCCGCCATGTCTCTTACCAGCAATTTAGCCCTGAACCGAGCTACCGCCGTGCGGTTTCGGCTGTCTGATATTGGAGAGAGGACTTTGCGAGTGTCTCTGGCGTTTTGGATCCATCTCTTGATGTGGCCGGAAACTGGGCCCATGTCATACTTCAATTCTGGGTGTTTCTCGATTGCAGCATCCAGAGAAGAAACGTGGTGTTCCAAGATACTGAGTTGCTGGTTGAATTGATGATCGAATGCTATTGCTGTTACTCCGACAGTCGCCATCGCTCCAAGCAAACCCGACTGCTGTCTAGTCCACTCGGACTGTTCACGAATGGAATCAATGGTCTTGTCGAGTTCGGCTTTGATCTGATTAGCTACGGCTCTAGGAATGTCGCCCTCGTGTTGTTCAAGAACATCCGATACCCCTTCGATTAGGGACCGCGGAGTATCCACGCCGCGGCCAGCCGCTTTCTCTTCCAGCCTCAAAGCTGCTAAGCGGGTTGCGTAGTAATCCAGGGCGAATCGGACAGCATCCCGTAGTTGGCGAAACGCTGCGTTCCCGACGAGGCGGTCGCGTGACACCTGTATCTGCAAATGTTTGTTCGTAGAGAGATTGTTCTGAATTGACGATCTTGCCTCCCAAGTGGTGTCGATATTCACGACTCCGAGAACTCGGGAATTGGTCGGCAGGTGGTTGAGTCCCAGCGGAACGTGCAGTTCCTGAGGCAAAAGATGAGATTGAGTAAGACGATGAGAGTGGTCGAACTCAAGATTCAGCCAGTCAGCTTCAGGTCCGGCATAAGGAATGCGAAATCCTGCATCGTATATGTGAACACCCCCCCATTCCCTTAAGTATTCTCTAGCTTGACCTACTGATATCCCATAAGGTTGTCGATTTTGTAGAGAGAATATACGTATCTCAAAGTCCAAGCCGTTAATCAAGCATTTTTGGTCTCCGCGGACAGGGACATCATACTCATAGGTATGAAGGTCTCGCCGTTCAAGTTCCAAGGATATTCGAATCCTGCGCTTCCCTTGTGAGTCGGGTGCAGACAAAAACCTACCCGTAATACGGGAACTGTACAAGTCCAATATGCGTGACATCCGGGTGTTGAACAGAGAGACTACCGCTGGATCCGGAGCAGATAAGACTACGTCAAGACCCTCGACTTCTACACCGGCGGAGCGGTTCAACGACCGGAACGGTTGCTGAAGGAACCAAATCTCACTGGCGAGTTCTTCAAACTCCTTGGAAGTCCATTCGTGCTTGAGTTTCTTCAACGTCACCGTTGTGCCATGTTGCCTGCCGAGCGGAAATCCGTCGTATTCGGGTTCATTCAAATCGTATAGAGCCGTCGCCTGGGTCAACTCCCCAGCCTGAACTGCCGTATCCCAATTGACCATCGCAAAGAGTTCTTCGCTCTCCGAACCTTGAGGAATCCGATCTTCGGTAGGCACGGAGGTCAGTTCCAACTCGCTAGCCAGAAACTGGACGGCGAGACGACCCACTCCCTTTGAACCCGTTAGAGGCCGGTGCAAACCAGGAGATGTCATCTCTTTGACCTTGTGGGTTGAACCGACGCGCATCCATCTACTCGAAAAGTCCTCATATGTCATACCATGTCCGTTGTCGGAGACCTCGATATAGTCATCTTCGATACGGATTTCCACTCTTGTTGCATCTGCGTCGAAACTGTTCTTAACTAACTCGGCCAGAGCTATGTACTGCCGTCCAACTAGACGTTCGCCCAGTTCACGGAGCAATTCCGAGTCGACACTGAAGCGGATTTCCTGGAGTTGACGCATGTGCGGTCAATCACCTCTTCTCATTGATATGTCTCACTGGACATCAAGTCGGAGACAGTTCCTATCAGGGACGGTATTAGCGTCTTGCCGATGGCGAAGGACAGCGGTGGAGGAACAGTATTGCCTATAAGCTTGGCTAAGTGTTTCCTAATTCGGATTGAGGCGAAATCTATGAAGTCTGGTAGCATCTGTAACCTCGCGGCCTCGTGCGGGGTAATTACACGCGGACGTGAAGGATGAACATACCGGCCTTGACCCATACAATTGAAACCCGTGGTAACTGTTTGAGCTGGGGCGTCCCAGAGCATTCTGCCATACATGGCCGTATAGCTATGGTCCGATCTGTGACACGGAGGTCTCAATTCATTGGGCAAATCCATTTTATCATTTTCAAATAGCCAGTTGATCCTGGACTGATTAACCGGATACGGCTTGGAGGGTGAGTCGAATGGGTTGGCTTGGTCTGTATCCTCCAGGTCACTGATTGCCCATCGAACACTCCGAGGAATGTGTTCGCAGACGGGCGTCTTCAATCTGTCGACCACATCTTGAGGGTCGACGTCACAGCCCCGCACTGCGACTACTATATGCCGACGACGCTTCTGCGGAACACCCAAGTTCCACAGATCGACGATTCCCGTTCCAATGGCGTATTCCATATCCTCAAGAACTTCGATGGCCTCGTGTGCGGCTCGGCGAACGTCGGAAGTAACCGTCGGAACGTTCTCAACAATGATCGCCGACGGGTTTAGTAATTCAGCCGCTCGCGCCATTCGAAGATACAAACGGTTCCTAGGGTCGTCGCGCCTAGAATGGTTATTGAGATTGGAATGGCCTTGACACGGCGGCCCACCGAGCAGAAAGTCAAGGCTTCCTACTTGCTGAGCTACTGCCTTTTCAGTCATCGTCGTCCTTGACCCTATCTCACCGTCCAATAAATCTTCAATGGGCTTACAGAAGGTGGTTGCACTAGGGAACAAACTGCGATACAGGGTCATCGCAACTTCGTCGGAATCCACTGCAAGCCTCACGTCGACGGAGTAGCCGAATTCCTGGGCGGCTCTTTGCAAGCCGAGCGACAAACCCCCACAACCCGAAAATAGGTCCGCGATTCTCAATTTCGGCCAATTAGGAGATGTCGATGGCAGAGCAGTGGACCTCAGAGTGGAAATGTCCGATTCGCAGGTATTGCAGCCTCGACTCATCGAATATGTCTCATCCATAACGAAATCCTGTCTGTTCAAATGCACCTACGCATCCTTAGCGACACTCGGTTTACCCGTTCAGGATCTCGGCCTCCGTTTCTATACCACTGAACCTTCCATTTATATATATTTTCACATGGAGGAGGGCCTTTTGGTTTCTACCGAATCGCATCCCGGTCGGATGAGTGCTGCAACGCATCCAACCTCGGCGTTGTAATGTCCTTTGCAGGTATGCGAGTCGGGAGAACGACTCCCAACGTGTCGGCTAGGGACTGACTGCCGACGGTTTGACACTCCCACACTACCAAAACTGTCCAACCCTCGCACTGCAATGAAATCTGAGTTCTCTCGTCCCTAGAGACGTTGGCCCTGAACTTGCGTTCCCAGAAGGCGGTGTTGGTTTTCGGAGTCGAAGCCCTCCTGCAACCCTCGTGGCGGTGCCAGAAGCACCCATTAACAAAGATTACCGTCCGGTAGCGAGGCAGCACTATGTCTGGCTTTCCGGGCATACCCTCCACATGAAGACGGTATCGGTATCCTCTCTGGTGCAAATACGAGCGAACGCGCATTTCCGGTTTGGTGTCCTTACTACGGACTCGACTCATCAACCAGCGTCTCTGTTCCCGAGAAATGCGATCTGCCACGCCATTCTGCCTAGATCCCTCTGCACGTGCCATTAGAAGGAGGCGATTCAACTCGCCTTACACTTCATACTTAGAAACGATGCTACCTCATAAGCTTCCCATCCCTCAAGGACTGATATGGCTTGCATTCGCAGCTATTATCGAGTCCGCTTGAAACTTGCCTGTACAATAGCGGCTGAAGTGAAGTATCGGGGCACGCCAACAAAGGTCGCCTTTTCCAACGTCTCTGAAGCATAGCAAGAGGTAACAGATTTCATGGGAACGCACCATTCGATCTCATGAACAAATTCCGATGAGCCCAAGGAAACCTGTCGAAAAGAGAAGTCCCTAGCAGTCTGCTGAAAGACGCTGCTTGGGGCCTCGTCCCCAATTCGTCGAATACGACAACCCCGCCATCCCAATTGGCCAGAAGAGCATCCCGTGAGGGGTCGGCGTAATCCCCAGTCCACCGTGCTCGCGCACGTCAACCTCGATGAACGGGTCCAGTCCGACCACGCACCCTGGAACATCGAGGAGGTCACTGATGGCGTGCTCTCCCACATTTCCGACATCTGTACATCTGTAAACTCCCGTAAGCATCGGCGGAAGTTGATTCTTTGTCCAAGTATGTCGGATTCGCCGCTGGCGCCGTCACCGGGCTTGACCAGCCGCGTTTCCTGACCTTGCACTATCCGACAGGCTCAAACCGAAGTTCTGGGCGCCGTTTACGCCGTTCCAACTCCAGCCTGTTCTGTTGCGCCTCAGCATGTAATCGCGCTACGGCGTCGGTAAGGTCGATGTATTCAAGGTAGGCAAGGTGCGGCGGAACAGGAACGGGCTTCATCCGCGCCTGACTAAGAGAACTGCTACCGTGACACTCGCTAATCTCCTCTAATCGCTCATACAGGTCATAGAGACTGTTGCAGTACACCGTCTCACCGTATATCTCGGCAAGGTAGGGATTCCGAAGGAATAGAGTGACGGCGGCGGCATCATCGTTGGTACGCCGCCATGCCGTAGCACCACCAATACCGTCGATAACCCGTCTGTACCCCGTACGCTTGCGGGTGAGACTCCAACGGCGGGTGAGCCGTCCGTATGGGGTGAGCTTTCTACCCTCCTTGATAGGTGGTAGCTCAACAGCATCTATCAGATCGTCTAATGAAGGCAGATTCTCAATATCCCTGTCAAAAGAACTAATTGCCCCCTTGTCAGCCTCCAACATCTCCCCAAGTTCCCTAGCATTCTCCCGGTCCTGCCGTTTCTGTTCTCTCTGTTCCTTGCGGTACTCTCTACGCTTCTCCTCTCCCCGCCGTGTTCTTTCCGACCATATAGCCTCTTCTCTCTCCAACAGCTTGGGACAACCGTGAACACATTCTCCGTCCTTGACCAACTGGCCGTTGGCTTCTCTCCATTCGTACTCCAGTCCCTTTGATAGGTGATACCACACGCGCTGTCGGCTCTGGCCGAACCTCTGCGCTATGAGCGAGTGCGACCAACTCTGGTGATAGTGCTGGCACCACCAGGGCTTAGTCAACGAATAGTTGTTCTGTCTGCGTACATTGCCACTCGCGTGTCCTCTACGCTTGCCAATCTCAGACCGTTCCTCCAGGGTGTATATCTCTCGGTAGTCGCCTACCCACTCACCCGCACCCGAACCAGCCCGCGTACTCGGATACTTCGCCTTATCTGCGTAGTTGGGGAGTCTGTGGCGGGTAAGCAGTCGCTCTGTCTCACTCATCATGTTGATTGACTTGACGATTCGGATGATTTCATCAAGCTCTTCCTCGGATGAAATCCTAAGCAGACCCTTACCCGTTATGACCTCTCCCGACCAACCGCCGTCGACGTCGGTAATTCCTTTGCGAACAGCCTTGAATCCTCCATTTAGATAGAAGATGTGATATTTGCCGTAATGGTGTTCTTTGTTCGGCGGCGTGCTGACGACGTATCCGAGCGGTGCAGATGTCTTAAGGAAGTCCACGAACCGTACAAGGTTGTTGATTTCGTCAGCATCTACACAGACTATGCCGAGCTTATCAAGATATGCGATTGCGATCTCAACGGTAGTATCCCTCTGTAGGATTTTTTCGAATTCTGTCCAGCTGAGTCGACGGCGGTAGTAGTTCCTTACGGCGGGTGTTCTATCGGCTTTAAGGGGGATAAGCCATGCGCCCCGGTCGTGAAGTTCACGGAATTGCGTCATCTGACGTGGACCGATGACAAAATCAGCCGCATCGGAGTTATCCTCGTGCGGCTGATTTATTCTCGTGTTGACGTTTGTAAGCATCTTGGATCTCTCATGTTGCCGAGAGAGCGATGGAAGATCCAAGAAGACCATCACTGACTCGGCAACCAATAGGATCAGGCAAAGCCTGTCACTACTATATTCGGCACGGGCAAGAGCTAAGCTCTTCCCTCTGCCTTGCGCACTACTATTGAAGGTGCGTCCTGGTGATGCTGTCAAGGGTCTTTTCAAAACTGGAGGTCACATCAAATCGTGTGTAACCGACGTCAGGCCGCACCCTCTTCCTTGGCAAGTGTCCCAACCCCGTCTGCGCTCACGTCGTCATAGGCGACCTTCACAAACTCTGGCGCCCTCACTCTCCTGAACTGCTCTGCTCGACCACTACCAGCATCTTCCAGATCGCCGTGTCCGTCCCCAACTTTGACGACGCATCCGTCCTCAGTCCCGACGACGTGAACGGTGATTCCATCGGGTTGGTAGTTCGAAGATGCTGCCAGTGTTCCTTCGGATAGCCTTAGAACGTAACCATCCTCTCCCAGTCCCGCTCCAGTGTCGACGACGCAGACTCATGTCCACGCTCCTCACACCATCGGGAGAACACCGATGTTAGACGACCTCCCAACGGTTTCAGAGTATGGGGTGGGACTGAGCATCGTCTTCGCCAGAGCCGGAGCACTACCTGCTCATGTCCCCTTCGCCGGCGGGAAGTCACCCGTCGCGCGCGGGCGGGATTCCAGCCATTCATTGATCTCCTTCTCCGGCCACCTAACAGCGCGCTGGCCCACTCTGATAGGCAGTGGGAAAGAATCGCCGCGCATCAACCGATACAGACTCGACGTTGAGAGACCCACAAAATCTTCGACTTCCCCTCGATTCAAAAGCCTATTACCCATACATACCTCCAGATAATCTAATGGCTGTAGCTATTGTAGCATACATATCTGAGAGTAACAAAGCTAGTTCTGAAAGGCAGGCAGTTTAACATGTAGCGTATATTGCAATCAACAGCACTTCTGTGGTAAACTCAAGAACATTGAGATTGAGGCTTGGACTGATCGTCGCCAAAATGCCAATACAACTAGCCGAACGTGATCAACGGCAGCATTTAGCAAGTTAGGTTCAAGACTCCAGTGTGGGAATAAATGTGGGAAAGCCAAGCTATTATCAACTAATTTATAGCTAAATATGAATCCCATCCCCTCCGCCACGAAACGTACTCTTCGCGGTATTCCTGCGCCCGACACCTCATTTGCGTCATGGTGGTATCCTACCTCACACAACTTCCTGGAGTGATATGGATGAGAGACTTAGACGACTACCTGATGGAATCCTACGAGATGCGGGAGAAACTGGTCGCGGACAAGTTCAGGCCGAGATACCACTTCGCCCCGCCGGAGGGCCGCTGGAACGACGTCAACGGCGCCGTCTTCTGGAAGGGCAGATACCACATCGGATATCTCCAGAAGATACCCAACGGTCCGGGCGAGCGTGACTTCTCCAGCTGGCAGCACATTTCCAGCAGGGATCTCCTCCACTGGCGTTACCACAAGGCGTCGTTGCGGGAGCCACTGGAGGGCAAAAGGGGCGACTACTTCAACAGCGGCGACGTAATGGAGGGCGCGGATGTGCCGACCATCATCACCAACATGCCCAGGCGAGGCATCTGCATCTACCAGTGCCACGACGACAATCTGGATGACTGGATCCCACTGGCAGAGAACCCAGTTATACCTGTGGACCCGGCCCCGGAGGGTGATGAGACTATGTCATCCAGCAAGCTGCCGGAGTGCGTTATCTTCGACCCCAGCGGCTGGAAGGAGGGCGAAGTCTATTACGCCCTGATCGGCAACAAGAACCACCGTCCCGGCTACGAGGGGGACTCTACCAGCCTGTTCAAGTCCAGAGACCTGAGGGAATGGGAGTATGTCGGCCCCTTCTACAAGTCCGACAGGAAGTGGACGGAGGAGATTGAGGACTGCGCGTGCTCCAACTTCTTTTCCTTCGGCGACAAGCACATGCTGCTGATGCACACCCACCGGCCATACGGCAAGTCGCAATACTACATCGGGCGGTACGAGAACGAGCGGTTCTACCCCGAGATTAACGGACAGCTAAGTCATCTGGGCGCCATGGTCGCGGGTCCTGAGACGCTGTTGGACAACAGGGGCAGACGGATTTTCTGGGGCTGGGTCAGGGAGGCTAGGGGACACGACTGGGAGAGGTATGGCTGGAACAGCATAATGACGCTGCCATGGCAGTTCAGTCCAGCCAGCGACAACAGTCTGCTCATCAACCCCGTCGAGGAGCTGCGCTCACTGCGCTATGACGAGCTGCGGCACGGCGACATCACCTTATCGGCGGGCGAGGAGATGACGCTGGAGGGGTTCGAGTCGGACTGCATGGAGATCAGACTGACCATCGAGCCCAATGACACCACCCGATTCGGTATTAAGCTCTTCTGCTCGCCCGGAGGCGAGGAGGAGACTGTCATCGTATATGACGCCGAGCGTCAGCAGTTCGTGGTCGAATTCGATGGGGCCAGTGAGGACGAGAATCTGAGCTATGGCCGCGATATGCGGGACCATAGCGAAGGTGTCCGCCAGCAGGTCGTGCCGTTCCCCCTGGGAGGCCAAGAGGGGCTGGACATAGACGTATTCGTTGACCGCTCCATCATAGAGATGTTCGTCAACTCCCGGATCTGCATCGTTCAGAGGGTCTATCCCACCAGGCACGACAGCAAGGGATTCAGGCTCTTCACCGAGGACAGTCCAATCGTCGTCAGAGACATCGCCAAGTGGGAGATGGACGTGACCAACCCCTGGTGATGCTGCATGGTACATGACTCTAGCCTGCAAACCTCGGCATGACCTTAGTGGCGAAGTTCTCCAAATTCCCCAGCGACTTGCGAAGCGGAAGACCGTGGTGAGTGAACTCCACGAGCAGGTAGTCAAGGCTGCATATCTCCCGCAGCTCTTCGATCTTCTCGACAACGTTCTCGGGGGAGCCAACCAGCAGCGTGCGGGGTTCAAGAAAGTCCCAGTCGAGCTTCACGTCGGAGTCCAGCGTCTCCCCTGGATTCGTAAACACCTGCCTGCCCCGAAACGGGTCATTGAATATGAACGCGGACATGATGCCCTCTTCTGCTTCTCTCCGCGCCTCCTCCATGGACGAGGCAACATACGTGGAGCGCATGACCGCCTGGTCTTCCCCGAGACTGAACGGCCGGCCCTCGGCCTTGGACCTGACCTCGGCGTAGAGTTCCATTCGCCGCCTGATCCTGAGTGCCGGGGGCTGCCAGTAGCAGGCTTTCAAACCGAGTTCGGCGGCAGTCGTTACCGAGCGGTCGGTGGAGACCGTCATCCACATTGGAGGATGCGGACTCTGGTATGGTCTCGGCGTTACGCGGAGCTTAGTGACCCTGTCGCCGTCTCGCCACTCGGTGTTCGGCGGATACGACGGATGGGAGAAGACCGTGTCCTCGGCGGGGAAGGTGTAGTTCGTTCCCCGGTATGAAAAATACTCGTTGGTCCAAATCTCCCTCACGATCTCGACAATTTCGCGGAATAGTTGCCTGTTCTCTGCATCCCTCCGGGGGTCGGCATTGGGATGAAATTGGGGACCCTCATACGGCCAGATCCCCCTGCCGAACCCGACTTCCACTCTTCCACCCGTCATGTTGTCCAGAATCGCGATGTCCTCTGCAAGCCTTATCGGATGCCACCACGGAGCTATGTTGGCCATCTGCCCGATGCGGATCTTCGTCGTCCTAGCCGCCAAGTCCGCGCCGAGCAGAATCGGGTTGGGTATGTCGCCCACACCATAGGGGCCGAAATGGTGCTCTCCCAGCCAGATTGCCTCGAAGCCGAGCTCCTCGGCCAGGACAGTCTGCTGTCTGAGGTTATCCAGCAGCCCGGCTGCACTTGTCGCTTCCCCGGCGGAGGCCGCGACCGTAGTGAACGCGGCAAACTTCATCTTGGCATCTCCCACAATTTGACTCCACCTCTTCGACCCGGTTGATAAAGAAACAACGGATAGAGTCCATCCTTCCCTTGGGACACAGGAAGACTCCGTTTTGCGCCGCCGGTCGGGTCATGTTACTCTTGCCATCCAGCCTACTACAAGGATCCGCTCAATGCCATCAGGACAAAACCGTGGCCTCGTCCAGACTGTGCTGGGTCCCGTCTCACCGTCGGGGCTTGGTCCCACCACCACCCACGAGCACCTCTACCTTGACTTCTCGGCTATGTACCGTCCCGCGCAGGACTCTCCGTCCCAGAATCTGGCGGACGCTCCCATAACGCTGGAGAATCTGGGGTGGATCAGACGGAACTACTACAGCAACCACTTCAACCTGCAACTGATGGACCCGGCTACAACGATTGAAGAAGTCGGGATGTACAGAGAGGCGGGCGGTGGCACGATCGTGGAAGCTACCACTGTCGGCATCGGACGCAACCCGGATGCGCTGGCCCGAATCTCCCGCGAATCGGGTGTGCATATCGTCATGGGCGCGGGCTTCTACGTGGACGCGGTCCATCCCGATGACATGGATGAACGGAGCGTTGAGGACCTGGCGCAGCAGATTATCGACGACATCGAGCAAGGCGCGGACGGCGGCGGAATAAAGGCGGGCATAATCGGAGAGGTTGGATGCACGTGGCCCCTTACGCCAAACGAGCGCAAGTCGCTGGAGGCGTCCGCAATATCGCAGCGGGAAACAGGCGCGGCGATACTGATTCATCCGGGGCGACACCCTGACGCGCCCGCCGATATACTGGATATTCTGGATAGTAGCGGCGCAGACATCTCACGGGTGATCATGGGACACCTGGACCGCACCGTGTTCGAGTTCGACTCGGTTCGGCGCATCGCGGAATCGGGCTGCTACCTCGAATGGGACCTGTTCGGCAGCGAGGGATCATACTATCCCCTCGCAGACCTTGACATGCCGAGTGACGCACAGAGGCTGGACTTCATAAAGTACGTCTCCGACGCGGGCTATTCGGAGCGCATCGTCATTGGACAGGACATCGCCACCAAGCACCGACTCGTCAGATACGGCGGACACGGCTACGGACACATCCTAGCGAACATCGTTCCGACGATGCGGCGCAAGGGCTTTTCGGAAGAGGTGATACAAGCCATTACGGTGGATAATCCGGCCAGGATACTCGCCATAACGTAGAGAGACTAACGTAAATCCGATTAGACCCTTAGGTCGCACAAGGTTCCCGGCCGCCTGTTCATGCGTACAAGCGGCCGGGAAGGCTTACTAGATCAGGCTGACGGTTCGTCGCGTGGGGCCGGAGGGTTGGGGCCGCCTGTCGTGGGGCCAGACCTGATCCTGCGACTTCTGCGGACGATCAGGACTACGATCACAGCCAGCGGCACCCAGATTATTCCGAATATGCCTATCCAGATCGCTGCGGTCGTCAGGCCGGAGAACACCAGGCTGAGTGTCCTGATAGCCGTCTTAGCGGTGTCGTCCACGTTGAAGCCTCCGACTATGAGGCCCGGGTCTTCCAGTACGCGGGCGCGTATCTCGTGGGACGAGACTATCTCGCCCACCGCGCTGTCAGCCGTGATGGTGAACTTCACCCTGTACGGCGTAGCTCTGTAGTCAGGGTACGCATGGGTCGTGTCCACGCGGGTTACGCCCTCTGCCACTTCTCCCTCCTCCGGCGGCGAGCCGTCTCCGAAGTCCCACTGGTAGCGCACGTTGCTCAGACCGGGTGGCCGGGTGAACGAACCTGAGAACTCTACCACCTCGTTCTGGAGCACGCGGTAGTCCCTCTCACCGGCGAATACTTCTATGACAGGGGTTTCGGAGGCGGTGACTATCAGCGTGTCCTCACCCTCGGCTACTCCGCTTTCGCCGAAGCTGTCTATCGAGACCTGCACGATGAACGGCGAGTCCCTGGGATCATCGTAGGAGTGAGTCACTGTGGCGGTGACGCGCTCTCCATCCTCGGTGGTTGGAGCGGTACGGTGGATGTACACAGGCTCTGAGCCGTCGCCGAAGTCCCAGACGATGCTGTGCTGGTCCATTCCTTCAGGTGGGGTGAAGGTGGCCTTGAACCTGACCGGAGTGTAGGCCGCGACGGACTGGTCGGGGCCGGCGTCCACGCTCATGCCGACAGGCGCGAGACTCAGGCGAACGGTAATGAGCGAGTATGCTGAGGTCTCCTCCAGCAGCTTAATACGTCCGAGCATTCTCTCTATGTTCTCCTGGACATTGGTGAGTTCGCGCTGCACCTCGAGCGCATACTGGACGTGTTCGGCTTTTTCCAGCAGCTTGATTAGCGCTTCCTCGGTGGCGCGCTGGTTCTTCAGGCGGGACTGGAGGTCGTAGTACTCGTCGGTGACGTCCTGGCTGGAGTTGGTCTCGGATTCGACGTCGGTTGCGAGGTCGCGCAGCGTCTCGACTACGGAGTCAAGGCCGGTCGCAGGCACCCTTATACTGATACTTCCGGCGTGCTTGAGGCTGTGGTCGCTGGAGACCATCCAGCCGCCGGCCTCGTCGGCTATACGTGCGATGTCGTCTATGGCGGCCTGTATTTCGTCAACGACTATGGACATATTGACTGTGCGGATGATGATTCGGCGCTGGGTGACAAGCTGGGCGGGCTGAGGCACCAGGCCTTCTTCGGATCCGCGAGCCGCCTGAGATGCCTGCGCGGCGGGTGCGGCAGGTCGGGCGAGTGTGACGGTCTTCTCTACTTCCACTTCCCGAACTACTTCTTTCTCGACGACGACGGTCTCGCCGGGGACTTGTATCTCTTTTACGACTTCTCGAATCTGCATTGCCGGCGCAGCAGGGGCGGGCGCAGCGGGCGCGGCCTGTGCTTCCCACTCGAGCGATTCGGAATCACCCCCGCCACATGCCGATGTGGTCGCCGTAAGAAACAGCGCGACCATGGAAATTGCTATCAGGACAGTCATCTTGGTTTTCATGCGGAAACCTCCGTCTCTCTAATGTGGAGACAGTGTGCGGCCCGGATGGGTTCAAACCCAACGTCACTAGTGACTCGTTCGGCGAAATTCGTGAGTCACATTTGTAACATTGGGTTCAAAGACCGTAGTCTCGACAGGAATCAGGTGCTCCACGGAGAGGCAGAGGACGATCAGGAGGTGGCCCGGCGCTGAACAGGACATTGCCGGGCCAGATGAACAAAGGAGGGTCGGCTAATTGTTGCCCACTGAATATGGGTCGGCGGCGTCTCTGAGGCCGTCTCCCATGAAGTTGAACGCGAGCACGGACAGCAGGACGAACGCGCCCGGCACCAGCAGCCACGGAGCCGAGGATACAGCCCGTATATTCTGCGCCTCGAATAGCAGGACTCCCCAGCTTATGACAGGCTGCCTTAGTCCGAGACCCAGGAAGCTGAGCGACGTTTCGGCGATGATCATAGTCGGAATGGCGAGCGTTGTAGTGGCAATGATGTGGCTGACGAAGTTGGGCACCATGTGTCTGAATATGGTTCTGAGCGGGCTCGACCCGTAGATCAGGGCCGCGACGACGAAATCGTCCTCTCTCAGCACCAGGAAGCGCCCGCGAATTTCCCTGGCGAGCGTGGTCCAGCCAATGAACGAGATCAGTACGGTGATGGCGAAATATACCTTCACCACAGACCAATCTCGCGGCACAGCCGCCGCCAGCGCTATCCACAGGGGAATTGTGGGAATGGACCTGAGGAATTCGATAAGACGCTGTATAAGTACGTCTATGAACCCGGAGTAGTATCCGGAAACCCCTCCGAGCAGGATTCCCAGAAACAGGCTGATAATGACTCCCAACAGCCCGACGGACATGGATATTCGAGTGGCCAGCATAAGGCGCGACCAAAGGTCGCGACCCATTCGGTCGGTTCCGAGGATGTGGAAGGCGGCAAGTTCGTCGTCCGTGTCGAGCGCCATGAGGTGCCTGTCGGTCGTGAACAGCCCAAGCAGCTTGTATTCGTAGCCGCGCACGAAGTAGTGAATCCGGTACTTCTTTTCGGGGTCGGTCTCGAATTCGAGGGCGAGCGTCTCAGGGTTGCGCTTGCTCGTCAGGCCATACACGTATGGCCTGGGCAGCCAGCCGTCGAAGAATTGCACGGATGTCGGGGAGAGGTACAGCTTCTTGGCGTTTCTTTCGTGAGGGTCGTGCGTGGCGAGAAACTCGGGGAAGAGGGATACGAGATACAGAACGATAACGACGCCCAAACCGATCATGGCCAGGCGGTGACGTCTGAATCGCCACCACACCAGCTTCCACTGGGGCGCGACGTACAGCTGGTCGCTTTCATCTCGTTGAATGGGAATCGTTGCATTTGCCATGGGTCAGGCTTCCATTCGGATTCGCGGGTCCATAAGCCCGAGAACTATGTCGGAGAGCAGGGTGCCGACAAGGGTCAGCGCCGTAATGATAAGCACGATTGAGCCGGCCATGTACATATCCTGGGACTGGAGCGACTTGAGCAGCAGCGGGCCTATCGTTGGCAGGCTCATGACCTGCGCGACGATGAGGCTGCCCGAGAACAGGGTCGGGAGCGTCCAGCCGGCGGTGCTGACGAACGGATTGAGCGCGATTCTGACCGGGTACTTGAGGATCAGCTTCCATTCGGGCAGGCCCTTGCTGCGGGCGGTCTCGACATAGGGCTTTTCGAGTTCGTCGAGGAGGTTGGCTCTCAGGATTCGAGTGAGTCGCGCTGTGCCGTCAGTGCCCAGTATCAGCATCGGTACCCACAGGTGCTTCAGGAGGTCAATCATCTTGCCGACGCTCCACGGAGCGTCAATGTACTGGTCGGAGAATAGCCCGGTGACGCTCATATTGAACGCGGAAAAGGCGGTCCACATGAGTACAAGCGCGAGCAGGAAGTTGGGAGTGCCGACACCGAGATAGGATAGGAATGTGAAGAAATAGTCTATGAAAGAATACTGCTTGACGGCGGATATGATGCCTATGGGGATGGCCATGGTCCAGGTGAAGATAACGGTGAACACTCCAAGGACCACAGTCATGGCGAGCCGGTCGTTCACCAACTCGCTGACAGGACGCCTGAATTCCAGAGAGTCTCCGAGGTCCCAGCGGACGACTCCGCTGACCCACTTCCAGTACCGCTCGTAGATGGGGCGGGACAGGCCGTAACGCCTCTCCAGACGCTCGACCTCGCCCTCGTCGTACTCACCCTGGGCTCTCAACAGCGCTATGTAGTCGTCGAGATAATCTCCGGGGGGCGCCTCGATGATCGCAAACGAGACGATAGACATCAGCACCAACATGGGGATGTATATCGCTAGTCGTTTGAGCAGGAACTGGATCACGCGGCCACATTCTCCCAGGCGGGCGGTCTATCCAGACCGGACACGGGTAGAGAGGGTTTCACCCTCACCCCCGTTTCACGGTACGGGGCAGGCTCTAGCCCTCTCCCATCGAGGGAGAGGGGATACAATCTATGGGGGCGGAGCGATTTATGCGTCCGCCCCCATAATTACAATGGCGGGAATGTGAGTGGCGCTAGCGCCTGTAGAACCAGACCTCCGGGAAGCCGTTATTGGGTGAACGGAGCGGCCAGAAGACGAAGGCGTCGTCCGGGAAGTTGCCAAGTCTGTTACTTACCACGAACGGCTCCGGCCTCAACCCTATGAGCGAGATGCCGTACTGGTTCTCCGCGTGGTACTTGTAGATGGACTTGGCGAGCGCGTTGCTCTCCTCGATTGGAAGAGTTGGACCAACCTTGTGCTGTTGGTTTATCTCGATTATCTCGTCGGGAGGCTTGATGCCCTCAGACCCATCGGACGTGAACCACTCTCTCCACAGTGGGGAGACCAGGCCGTAGGCGAAGGCGGTCTTGGGGCTGGCTTCCGCGAACGTGAACCCTGCGGTGTCCATCGGGTGGTTGTAGATCATGCCTTCGTTGGACTGCCACTCCTGACCGATGTTGCTCCGCGTGCCTATTCTCATCGTGGCCTTGATGCCGACCTCTTCCCAGTCGGCGATTACCTGCTCTGTGGCGTCGGCCCAGTCGGCATAGCCCTCGAACATGATGATCGAGAGGACCATGCGCTCGCCGTTGGACATCAGGCGGAAGCCCTCGCCGTCCTTCTGGTCCAGACCTACTGAGTCCAGCATCTGGCTGGCCGTTTCGGGGTCGAACTGGGTCCAGAGCGTGTCGTACTCGGGGCCGGGGTGATGCGGGTGCCCGGGAGACGGCATGTAGTTGCGGGGAGTCGCCACACCCAGGAACGAGACTTCGTTGATTGTGTTGCGGTCAACCGCTACCGACAGCGCGCGCCTGAAGTCGGGATTCGCGAAGTACTCGACTTCGGGACCCTCCCACGTCTGGTTGAACCAGAGCACGACGTTCGAGCCGCCATATTCGGGCCACAGCTTGACGGAGTAGTCGCCCTTCTCTCGGTTTTCCTGGAGCGTCGGGTAGGACGTCAGCTTGATATGCCGGCCTTGCGCTTCCAGTTCGCCCGCTATGGCGCGGAGCTGTATGACTTCTCCGTTTTCGGCGAGGTCGTACACCAGGCGGTCAATGTAGGGTAGCTGGTTGCCCGCGGTGTCAACCGCCCAGAAGTAGGGGTTGCGCTCGGCAACCACGCGCTGGTCGCCCCACGTGCCCTTCAATACCCAGGGATGGAGCGTGGGCTGGTTGATGTCCTCACGATAGTATCCGTTGACGTGCCGGTCAAAGAGATCCGGCCATGCGTCCAGGTCTTCCTGCGCGAGCAGCGCGGCGAGAGCGTCCGCGTCGGCGTAGTCGCCGTGGAACTGCTTCGCCCAGTGAGCGGGAAGTATGAAACGTACCCAGCCGAATCCGGCCTGCGGCAGCGCCTTCACGAATGTGTAATTAGGCTTGTGGAAGGTGAGGCTGAACGTCCAGTCGTCTATGATCTCTAATGCGGGAAGCTGGCCTTCAACCGTAATGATCGGGCTGGGCGACGCGTTGATCTCCGTGTTGCCGATCACGTCTTCCCAAGCGAAGCGAACGTCTTCCATAGTAACGGGCTGGCCGTCGGACCAGCGCATTCCCTCGCGCATGTGGAAGGTGAACTTCTTGCCGCCGTCGGAGATCTCCCACTTCTTGACTGCGGCAGGGATGGCTCCCGCGCCGTCGGTCGTCCAGCGCGCGACTGGAGCGCGGGACAGCCTCAGCCAGTTCCAGATGTCGGAGTATCCGAGATAGGCCCTGTGGAGCGTGCCTCCGTAGGTCCCGATCTCCTGCGCGGGTATCACCCATGGCTCCTTGGGCAGTCGCTCTTCAACCGGGGGAAGCAATCCGGCGGCTACCTGCTGGGCGAGCGCGGGAGACTCGTTGTAGCTCATAATGTCAGGAGCGGGCACCTCGATGGTCTTGACCACCTCGACGGTCTTGACGACTTCCTTGATCACCTCGACAGGCACTTCGACCTCGACGGTCTTGACCACTTCCTGGGTGACTATC
>VXRN01000053.1 GCA_009838465.1 Dehalococcoidia bacterium | reverse complement strand
ACATACTGCCCTGTCAAGGCAGAGATCGCCGGTTCGAATCCGGTCGGGGTCGCCAGAGAGTTTCCTTAACGTCGCCGCAGAGTCGCTGCCTTTGCATCTCATGCCGGCAGATGCCTCTCCACCTCTATCTCGCCGATCTGGCGCGTATCTGAGAGGCGTCATACCAAGCCTGCATCCTCAGCAGCAAATCCACGTTCACACCGAACACCTTCTCGATCCTCAAGGCCATGATATACTCGCTTGCGGCAATCGGAACTTAGTAATAGAAGTGAGCTGCGAATATGAAAATCACGGTCATCGGAGCGGGAATAGTCGGCTCTGCAATCGCCTTTCACCTTGCGCGCCGCGGCGTTCAGGTTACACTTCTTGATGCGGACGAGCCAGGTATGGGAGCGTCCAGCCACTCTTTCGCCTGGATCAACGCCTTCGGCAAAGAGCCGCGCCACTATAACGAGTTGAACCGCAGGTCTCTGGATACATGGGACCGCTACGCCAGGCTGCTGAACGCGGACGTCGGACTGAAGTGGGGCGGTCAGCTTACATGGACGGCCACTGATGAGGATGCAGAATGGCTCAGGGAGAATGTCGCCAAGCTGCAATCCTGGGGATACATCGCGCGCCTGATTGATGAAGCGGAGCTGGTACGCCTGGAGCCGGGTCTGCGTCCCGGTACCGTATCAGCCGCCGCCATCAGCGAGAACGACGGACACGTTCTCGGGACGAAGGCGGCTCAGGTCGCCTCTCGGCGCGTCGTAGAGCTTGGCGGAGTGGTCAGGTCGAACACGCCTGCGCTGGGACTCGATGTGAGCGGGAAGGAAATCGCCGCCGTTCAAGTCGAATCGGGGAATATAGAGTGCGATGCCGTGGTCCTAGCCGCCGGAGTCGCTACTACCGAGATAGCCGAGACAGTGAACCTCGAAGTGCCGCAGTATGAGAGTCCGGGAGTCGTAGTAAAGACCAACTCATTGCCCCATTTAATGGAGTCGGCCTCAGTTCTCTATACGCCGCCTATCTCAGAAGACCAGCCAGAAATTCATATTCGACAGGGAACTGACGGCGTTGTAATGATAGGAGAGGGTACACAGGAGAGCCTTGCACGGGACGATTCACAGGAACACGCCGACAGGCTATTGGCCCGTGCCACCCACTACCTGCCAGCGCTTTCTACAGCCCAAGCTATTCCGGTTCCCGTGGGATACAGACCCATGCCGCGCGACGAGATGCCCATTCTGGGTTTCACCGAAAGCGTGCCAAACCTCTACATAGCGCTGACCCACAGCGGAATAACACTCGCTCCCCTGATAGGCGAGTTCGCGACTATGGAGATACTCGACGGAGCGCGCATTGACCTTCTCGACCCATTCCGCCTGGAACGCTTCGTGTAGAAGCGAACTTCCTGCCTAGGTAACAGTACCACCGCACCAATACAACGGAGTATTTATTCATGCCTTCACAATATGAACAGCTTCTGGGGAGGGTTGACGCGCTCATATCCAGCACGTCTCTGCCCTGGTTGGAGGACGGGGCCGGCGTTACGCGAAAGGACACCGTGATTGCGACTTTGGTGCATCCAGACGCCTATAGAGACGAGTCTGATAGGCATCGCGTACTGCTGATCGGAGGGCTGACTGGCTCGCCTGACGACGTGGGCGCAATGGCGTCCGTACTGGAATCGTATGCAACGAGCAGGAGACTACGGAACCGCATCGCCCTGAGCGTGATTCCCTGCGCCAATCCCGACGGACTTGACTCCGGTGAAACCCCTGGTAACGGATCAGGGGGGAATCCGGCAGTGGGATACCCACCCGAAGGCGGCTTCTTCAATCACGAGACGGACCCCGAAGCACGCTATCTATGGCGTTACATAGGATTCATGGCGCCGGACTATGTTCTGGAAGTTCGCGCGGCGGACGGTACGAAATGGGAGTCATCCAACGCTCCCCCAGGAATCGCCGACGCGCTGGATGCGAATCCTATCGAGGACGACGGCGGACTGCTGTCGGCGCTGGGGTCCGGCTGCCCGAATGACCTGGGACAAATCCCCGGAATCCGGCTGAATACGCCAGTCAGCGAAGTCGCCAAACATATCGGCGCGCTATGGGCGATCCTGGACAGTGAACATTCAGATGTCGAGAAGTCCGAGGCGCGAAAAGCCCTCGACTCTCGCAGGCAGAGAACGCCCGGGGAGGTCGCATCAAAGCTAGTAAATCACTATGGCGACACTCTCGACCCCGTTATCTACACGCAAGGCGTTTCAATGAGCGGAAGACTCCGTTACGGCTCTCTGAATGACAGCCTTGAACATTATGCCGAAGGTATTGCGACTGTCGTCGAACCTTATCTGACCGGCGAAAAGCCATGGTTTGGGGACTCTGACGGTGGCGCCAACTATGCGGGAATCGTCTGGTGCGACGAGATGTACGAGGCCACTGGAGACTCGCGCTATCGAGACCTGCTGCTGTCTATCGCGGGCAGATTCAGAGGCAACGAGAGTGGACAGCCGCCTCCTCCCTGCGACCCGGACTACCGCACCGAGGACATGTTCTTCGCGGGAGCGATTCTTGGTCGTGCATACGCGCTCACGGGCGACATCTCTTACCTCGACATCCAAACTGCCTTTCTGCTCGAAGCAGACATTCAGGCGGAGAGCGGCCTGTTCAAGCACTGTCGCTCAGTCCCCTATCACTGGGGCCGCGGCAACGGGTTCGCTGCGCTGGGCTATGCCGAAACGCTGACTTATCTTCCCGATGACCACCCCGACCGCGACAACCTCATCTCCATCCACAGGCGCCACCTGGACGCTCTGATCGCCCACCGAAGACCATCGGGTATATTCTCCCAGCTTCTGGACCTGCCTGGCACATACCAGGAGTTGACCTCCGTGTGCATGGTCGGTTACGCGGTCGCGCGAGGGCTGAGGATGGGTTGGCTCCACGAGTCATACCGCGAGTTCGTGGAATCTCTGTGGAACGCTGCCTCTGAACGTATCGGGCCGGACGGCGAGGTAGTGGACGGATGCACAGGCACCGGTGCAGTCAACGACCAACGATTCTACATTGACCGAGCCGCCGAGTATGGCCGGGACGACAGGACCGGCAACCTGGCTCTATGGTTCGCGGTCGAGATGGAACGACTCCGAAGGCGAGTGTAAACCCACATTCCTGACTGGTGCCACACAGAAACGAAGAGACCGCCCCGTGTTGAGCAGGGCGGTCTCTATTGCGCATAGTGCGATATGGCACTAGGCGTACTTGCCAGTCAATTGGGGCGTCGTTCCTTCGTTGCCCGCGCTCTCCCATTCGTGGCGCGTTTCCCGTCCCCAAGTGCGCTTGAGATCGTCGCGCACGCTCAGGTTCAACCTGCCTAGTCCAGCGACCTCCATCTCGATTGAGTCGCCGTCCTGAATGGCGCTCAGGCCGAAGTGGTTCGTCCCGGTCGCTATAACATCGCCTGGCTCAAGCGAATGCACCGAGGTCACCCATTCGATAACCTGCGGAATCTTGTGCGCCATGTCATCGGTGTTGAAGTCCTGGCAGAGTCTGCCGTTGACCCAGAGCTTGACGGGCAATGACTGCGGATCGTCTATCTCGTCGGCGGTCACAAGCCACGGCCCCATGGGCGCGAATGTCTCGCGCGATTTCATCTGGTAGAAGGCCGGCACACCTCTTGCGGAAACGTCTATGAAGTTCATATAGCCGAAAATGTAGTCGAAGGCGTCCTCCGCCTTCACCTGCCAGGCGTGTTTGCTGATAACCAGGGCGAGTTCAGCCTCGTGTTCGAATATCGTCGCGGGCAAGTCGGGCAGGAGAATAGTATCTCCGTCGCCAATCACCGAGTTAGGCGACTTGTTGAAGCCATTCTTGGGCGCGGGTTCAGAGCGAGTGCCGTTCTCCATGTAATTCACGGCCATGCAGGCGATGTTGAGAGGTCTCGGCGCGGGCGACCTCAGCCGAACCTGAGAAACAGGTACACCATCACTCTCGGCGACACACTTTTCCAGGTCGCTCTTGTATGCGTCGAAGTCGGCAATGAGGCCGGAAAGCGTGTCCTGCGGCGAGACGCTCGGAATGTCAGATACCACATCCGAAACACCCACTACGGATTCGCCCTTCAATACGCCCAGTTTGAAATCGTCGAAGAATACGAACTTCATTGTCTCTTGCCTCTTGCTATGTCTTGGGCCTTAAATTTCAATCCCCTCCGATTTTGGGAGGGGATTGGGCTAGTCTTTGATGCGGGTCTAGGCGCGGGCTGTTTCCCAGCCCTCGACTTGTATGCAGGAGACCCAGTGGCCGGGGGATACCTCCCGCAGTTCAGGCATTTCAAGCTGGCAGTCGTCCACCATGACGGGACAGCGGGTATGGAACACGCAGCCCTGTGGAGGATTCATCGGGCTTGGCACGTCGCCGGTCAGGATGATGCGCTCTCTCTGAGACTCGATAATCGGGTCAGGAATCGGGACTGCCGACAACAGCGCCCGCGTGTATGGATGCAGCGGATTGTCATACAACTCGTTCCGATCTGCGATCTCCACGATATGGCCGAGGTACATGACCGCCACTCTGTCCGAGATATGCCGCACTACCGACAGGTCGTGCGCGATGAACAGGTATGTCAGTTCGAATTGGTCCTGGAGGTCCTCGAGCAGGTTGATTACCTGCGCCTGAATCGAGACGTCCAGCGCGGACACCGGCTCGTCGCAGACGATGAAACTCGGATTCACTGCCAGCGCGCGCGCGATTCCGATGCGCTGCCTCTGTCCTCCGCTGAATTCATGAGGATAGCGGTCTGCCATATAGGGATTCAGCCCCACGACCTGAAGAAGTTCGGAGACCCTGTCCCTGTACTCGCCCTTGGACGACGTGAGTTTGTGGACTATGAGGGGCTCGCCCACGATATCGCCGCAGGTCATCCGGGGATTCAGTGAGCCATACGGGTCCTGGAAAATGATCTGCATCTTGCGGCGCATGGCGCGCATATCGTTGTTATTCAGATCGTTCAGGCGCTCGCCTTCGAAGATTACATCGCCCTCGGTGGGCTTGTACAGTTGCAGGATGGCTCTGCCCGTCGTGGTCTTTCCGCAGCCGCTTTCACCGACAAGTCCGAGGGTCTCGCCCTTGTTTATAGAGAAGCTGACATTGTCAACCGCCTTCACGTCGGCTATCTTGCGCTGAAAGATGATCCCGGAGGTGACCGGAAAGTACATCTTCAGGTTATTTACTTCCAGCAGGGTTTCGCTGCCGTTGGTCTGCGTGGTCATCGTCCTCTTCTACCTCTCTGTTAATCGGCCACACCGGCCAGTTGATGAAGTTCCTGGTGTCTCCAGCAGGCGGAAGTATGTCCTTCCGTAGCGATCTCCAGCACGGGAGTTTCCTCCACGCACTTCTCGTAGATGTACTTGCATCTTGGGGCGAACGAACAGCCCTCAGGCAAGTTTACCAAGTCCGGCGGCAGTCCCTCGATTGCATCCAGCTTGACTCGCTCGCTCGCGTCCAGCCTCGGCACGGAATTCAGCAAGGCCAACGTGTAGGGGTGCCTGGGATTGTGATAGATCTCTTCAGCGGAGCCTGTCTCGATGATCTTGCCCGCGTACATTACGTTTACGTTATCGGCATATCGGGCAACTACGCCGAGGTTGTGCGTGATGATGATCATGGCCGTGCCGAAGTCGCGGGCCAGGTCCTGCATGAGCTCGAGAATCTGGGCCTGGATCGTAACGTCCAGCGCGGTCGTCGGCTCGTCGGCGATAATCAGCTTGGGATTGCAACTCAGCGCCATCGCTATCATAACGCGCTGTCTCATGCCGCCGCTAAACTGGTGGGGATAATCTACCAGTCTGGTCGCGGCGTCCGGTATTCCGACAGTCTGGAGCAGTTCCGCGGCCCTGTCCCTCGCCTGCTGCTTACTCATCCCCTGGTGAAGTTCGAGTGTCTCGGTCAACTGGCGTCCGATTGTCAGGACGGGGTTGAGCGACGTCATCGGCTCCTGGAAGACCATGGCAATGCGATTTCCCCGGATGTTGCGCATTTCCGCGTCGTCCATCTCGAGCAGGTTCTCGCCTTCGAATACTACCTCTCCCGCCACGGTGCGCCCGGGTGGAGAGGGAACAAGACGCATTATGGAAAGAGCGTGAACGCTCTTGCCACATCCGCTTTCGCCAACGACTCCTAGCACCTCCCCCTCTTCAAGATCATAAGTGATACCGTCAACTGCCTTGACGACTCCGTCCTGGGTGAAGAAGTGAGTGGTGAGATTGCTCACCTCCAGTAGTTTGGCCATTAAGATCCTCCCTACGCCGACTGTGCTTATCAAGTGGCGGATGATACATCAGAATGTAAGCTTGCGGGACATAAAGAACGCAAACCTAGACCATCGCCAAACCAACCCGCTTGTGGCTAGGGTCAAGATATTTGTTTTATCCCCTATTGTCAAGTGAGCGGAGCAGGACCGCGTACATAGTCACGCACTTCTGGAGCGCATCCATAACGGCAACCATTATTCTAAATTATGATTCAACAGGTGAGCGACCGGTGAATAGAAGATATATTCTCGTCCTGTTAATCACCTGGATTAAATATGGAGAAATTCTTCTCGGCTCTCGATTTTTCATTCATATAATCTCCGATTTATTTGGGCGCCGTAGTTCGTAATTGACTCATACCTCCTTTGCGGTCTGGCAGCTTTGAGATAGAATGAATTTTAGGAGGGAATGAGATTACTACGAAACTCTCCATATCGGCAGAGATCGAACAGGAAATCATCCACCCGGATACGGATGGCCTGCCTCGCGCTCACAGTCCGTTGCTGAATCCTGATCTCCGCTGGGAAGAGGGTCGTCTGCGGTTCTATGATCCGGTATCGGGTCGGTGGCTGGAGAGTAACGCCGAGTCCCTAGCACGGGCGGAAGCTGAGCATGACGCTCGAATCGCCGCTGAGGTGCTTGCCGAAAGTGAACGGGAAGCTCGCATAGCCGCCGAAGTGAGAATGGCTGAGATGGAAGCGGAGCTTCGACGCCTGAGTGGAGAGTAGTTCCCAATTGGTGGGTGTATGAGTGTGCTGATTACGAATACGACTGTCGTCACGTGCGATGCGGGGCGTAGGATTCACTATGGCGCCGCGCTTGTGGTGGAGGGGGGCCAGATAGCGGAGATTGGGCCGAGCGGGGAGTTGGAGGCGAGGAATCTTGGAGCGGAGCGCGTTGATGGGCGCGGGAAGGTGGTGTTTCCCGGGCTGGTGAATTGTCATACGCACCTGCTGGCGACTGCGGACAGGGGGATACTGGAGGATTTCGGTTTTCCGACGACGCTGCGTTTTCCGACGACGGGGCGCGGGCTGCTGGACGAGGATGGGCGCAACGTGTTCGGGCTGCTGGGCGCGCTTGAGGCGATTCGTAGCGGTACGACGACGATGCTGGAGATCTCCAACGATATTCCCTCGTATGCGGAGAGCCTGGCGGCGACGGGTATGCGTCTGTTCCTCGCGGAGAATTTCAATGATATTGATGATGCCCAATTCGCTGAAGGCCAATACGCATTTTCGTCCGGGAAGTTGGAGGCAGGGTTAAGGCGAAGTGAAGACCTGATTTCGCGCTGGCACGGGGCCGAGGACGGACGGGTGAACTGCATGGTGTCGCCGCACGCGCCGGAGCTATGTTCACCGGAACTGCTGCGAGAGTCCGCAGTGATGGCGGAGAGGCATGATGTTGGCAGCACGATTCACCTGTCACAGAGTCACAAGGAAGTGGAGGGGGTGATGAGGGTCAGGGGCGTGCGACCGACGCAGTACCTTTTTGCCAACGGACTGTTGAGCGAGCGGCTGGTGGTGGCGCACTGCCGGTATGTTGACGATTCGGAGGTCGCACTGCTGGGTCAGCATAACGTGGCGGTGTCGAACAATGCCGCGATAGCGGCGCGACGAGGGGCTGCGGCGCCCGTATTGGAACTTCAGGCGGCGGGCTGCGTGATAGGAATGGGGTCGGACAACATGGCGGAGGACATGGTAGAGGTGATGAGAGCGGGTCTGTTCCACGAACGGGTGAGGCGAAATGACGAGATGTGGCCCGCGCCGGAGGATGTCCTGGAGTGGGCGACGATTGGAGGAGCCAGGGCACTGGGGATAGCGGACGAGGTGGGCAGCCTAGAGGTGGGCAAGAAGGCGGACCTGTTTATGATCGACGCGAGACGGGCGCATCTTGTGCCTACTCTGAGAATCGTGTCGGGGTTCGTTCACCAGGGTCAGCCGGCGGATGTGACTCACGTGATGGTCAACGGCGAGTGGGTTATGAAGGACAGCCGTGTTCTGACGATAGACGAGGAGGACGTCATCGAGCGGGCGGAGAGGATAGGACATGAGGCTTGGGGCCGCCTGGTGGCGGAGAATCCCGACGTTCCGTTCCCGGTTCGGCTTCCGCCCGGGCCGGTTTAATGTGAAGGGCGACCACGGGGGTCGCCCCTACGTTCGGTGTGCTTACAATAGTTCTATCCGAACAGTCGGCTCGTGTCTTGGTTGCCGTGTACAACGTGGGCTATCTCGACACCGTTATCGTATGGGAAGTAGAAGATGATGTATCGAGTGTTGGGAACGGCGTGACTACGCAGTCCTTCCGAGAATAGGTGTCGGGCTACGCCTGCGTAGGGATGGTTCGCCAAAATCTGAAACCGTTCGTGCAAACGTGCTATCTGCCGGTCAGCGGTTTCTTCGCTGGCTACTCTGCGATAGTACTCCCAAATATGAGCCAAGTCCCTCGATGCGGATGTAGAAATGCGATAGGAGTTGGAGTTTATCAATCAGACTGAATCATCCTGTTTAGAGGCCCATCGCTCTCGTCCGCGCCGCTTTATGTCCTCGAAGAATTCGTGAAGATTTTCGTCGGTGTACTCTACATAATCTCCGTTCTTCAGAGCGTCAACCCCCTCTCGCACCCTGACATAAACTTCGGGGAACTTTTGGGCTAAGATGAAATCTTCGTACAGCGGCCTGGCTTGTGATGTTACCGACTCGCCGTTTATCACCTCGCCAATTCGGGCAAGAGATACCTTGTTTCCCATCTTCTTCAGGATCTGTTTGTAGGTCTTACCTTCCAGTTTGAGAGAGTAAATGATCTTGTAGTCATCCAAGGTCAATGTGTCGGTTCGGCTAGTTGGGACATGGGAACTTGCAGGGCTTGCCGGATTAAACCTCGGTTCTGACATGAGAATCTCCTCGTATGGCTTGCCGTCCCAATATACCATATCCGCGAAGGGCGACCACGGGGGTCGCCCCTACAATTCAACCTCCAGAGACTTGCGCTACCCCGCGACCATCGGATAGACGTGGCGGCTGCGGGACAGTTCCATGGGCAGGCTGGAGCCGGACCAGGCTTGTCCGCCGTCGTTGCTGGCGTAGAAGTGGCCGTAGCCGGTGCAGCAATAGACGTTGGAGGGTGCGGCGCGGTCTATGGCTATCTGGAACATACGGCTGGGGGGCGTGTCGCCGATGTCCACGCGGTCCCAAGTCTCGCCGGTGTCGCGGCTGCGGAACAGGGCGCCGGCCTCCTGGGTTCCCGCAGGCGCGCCTCCGCCGCCCGCGCCCGCCGCTAGGTAGAGCGTGTTGGGGTCGTCGGGCGCGACTATCAGGCCGCGACAGTATGAGCCTCCGGGGAACATCTCTCCGAAGCGGATATGCTCCCATCGGTGGCCTCGGTCTCGGCTCCTGAACATGGCTACCTGGGCGATGATGAACACAGTGCCGGGGGCCGCCGGACTAACCTGGACACCGTGCAGGTCAACGGTGTGGTTTTCCGTATAGAGTCCGTCGGTTATGGAGTCCCAGCTTTCGCCTCCGTCGCGGCTGGCGAGTAAGCCGCCGACTTCGATAGAGGCGTACATATCCAATGGATCGGACGGGTCTGCCGCGATCCCGATAACGCGCTTGGCGAGAGGAGGCATGTAGGTGGTCACGTTTGGGTAGGCGACCCTGTCGGTGTTCATCTGTTTCCAGGACTCGCCTCCGTCTTCCGTCCTGGATATGGAGCAGGGTTCGTAGCCTGCGTATATGATGTCCGGGTTGGACGGGTGAAACGCGAGCGACCAGACGTCCATGCCATCGCGGGGCGATTCGAGCGCTTCCCAGTGATCGCCACGGTCGTCGGAGCGATAGACTCCCGACTGGGTCCCGGCATAGACGACCGCGGGGTTGTCGGGATGCACAAGCAGCGCTCTTACCTGGGGATTGGACGGCAGGCCGTTGGTGATGGTCTGCCAATCGTCCTCACCCTCTGCCCGGCGCAGCATCCCGCCTTCGGCTATGTTTTCGCCCTCTCCGGCTAGTCCGACGTATATGTGGGTCCGATGTCCGTTCTGTGCCATGAGGAGCCTCCGGGGATCAGAGTGTTCTGTCGTTAGTTTTCAGTTGTCAGGGACTCAGTCCAGTGGGATGGCGACGGAGATTCTGGGTACGTCGCCATACGCGCGGGTGGTGTGTCCCTGTCCGGTGAGGTCATCGGCGAGCATGACGTCGCCTGCGCCGAAGTAGCGAAGCGTGCCGTCGCCAAGACCGATTTCTACCTGTCCAGACAGTGTGATGATGAACTGCCGGCGCGGGGCCACGTGCCAGTCTATGAACTTGCCCGGTTCGTCATACCTGAACATGACTCCGGTCGCATCTTTGAGTTCTCCCCAGGGAAATTCGCCGGTATCCATGTCCAATTCTTCGAAGTGCGACTGGCCGTCGTCTCCAGTGTATAACCTCGTAACCATTTGGGACCTCCAAAATCTGTGTGCTGGGGCTATTCTACAACAGACACGAATGAATTTTTGTGAGACAATCACGTGGATTCCGTTATGGATGTAAATACATCGCTGAATAAGGATGGCAAGGAATGAAGATAAAGCAAGTCAGAGCCGTTGAAGTCAACATACCCCGCACGCCGCCGAAGTCGGAGTCGCGGAGGCCAAACTGGAATACGCACGCAAGGCGGGCGCTTCCGATAAACAAGTACCCGGAGTTTCCGAGGCTTCACGGCCAGATGCCGGGTGCGAACACCTCCGCGGAGGTTTGGGTGCAGGTAGTCGCCGAGGATGGGACATGGGGGCTCGGACAGTGCAGCTTTGGAGAGCCGACGGCGGCGCTGATTGATTATCACTTCGGACCGCTGCTCGAGGGCAGGGACTGCATGGCGCTGGAATATCTGAACGACCTGATGTGGCGTTCGACGCAGAGATTCGGCGCGGGCGGCCTGGCGACTGTGGCGCAGTCCGGGGTTGACCTCGCGCTGTGGGACCTGAAGGGGAAGCTGCTCGGACAGCCGGTGTATTCCCTGATAGGCGGACCGTGCCGGGACAAGGCGCTGATCTACGTTACTTCGGACGATCTGGACTGGTCTCTGGAGCTTGGATTCAAGCATTTCAAGGTGTCCAATCCGGCACACTACGACGAGGGGATAGATGGGATAAACATAGTGGAGGAGAAGATAGCGAACGCGCGGGAGATGGTCGGAACAAGCGCCGAGCTTATGTACAACCCGGTGATGAGTTTCAACGTTGAGTTCGCCGTTCGGCTGGCAGACCGTCTGAGACCTTATGGGTTGCGGTGGTTCGAGGAGCCGCTGATACCAACGGACCTGGAGGGGCACATCGAACTGAAGAAGGCTATCAACTGGATTCCTCTTGCTACGGGTGAGGACCATCACGGACGCTGGACCTTCAGGCAGCTTGTGGAGCACAGGGCGGTCGACGTTCTTCAGCCGGATATGAAGTGGTGCGGCGGTCTGTCGGAGGCGCTGAAGATCTACACCATAGGCGAGGCGGCGGGGATCATAACCATCCCGCACGCGGCGGCGGCTTCGCCGTGGGGTCAGCACTTCGCTATCTCTATGCCTGAATCTCCAATGGCCGAATTCTGGATGGGGAGCGATCCGGGTATACCTCTGGACGAAGTTTGCCCGATACCCGGTATGCCTATGCCAAAGGACGGCTACGTGAAGCCGTCAGACGCGCCGGGCTTCGGCATGGAAATCAAGGAAGAGTGGATCGCGCCCTGGGATCATACGACGGCCATGAAGGCGCGGGGGCTGGCATAGGTCGGAGTCAGCCGCTCCTAAGTCTGAATAAGACATAGATGGCGAAGGCGCGTCGGTTGTTTACGGCTGTACTCTCAAATTCATGTATGGCTTGCTCGAAATAGTTGGGCTACACACCTGGCGCTCCGGCCTGGGCTATGAAGCGAGAGACCTCGAAGTTGAATACGTTTGGGTTCTCGAAGTAAACGGAGTGTCCACAGCCTGGAACACGCAGGACTTCCGAACCCGGAATATGTCTCGACGCGGCCTCGATGACGTGGGGCGGGGTGAGGTCGTCTTCCTCGCCCACTATGAACAGCGTCGGGACGCGGAGGTTGGAAAGGTCTGAGCCGGTTGGCCCGCCGCTCATCACACCCGCCAGGTTCGGCCTGGGTGGGTTGGTGCGCGAAATCTGGAGATACAGGTTGGCGAGCGCGGGTTCGCGTATGCCGAATCCGGTGGCGAGGGCGCGGAAACCCAGTTCGCGTGTCGAGGTCTGCTTTGCTCGCCAGTCGGCCAGCGCCTGCTCGACGTCCGGCTCGCCCATTCCGCCGGTGGTGTCGGCCAGCACTAGGCTCCGCGTGCGGGCAGTATGCTCGACGGCGAATCCGAGGGCCGTCCTGCCCCCCATGGACTGCGCTACGAGATGTACGGATTCTATGCCGAGATGGTCGAGCAAAGCTACGAGGTCCTCGACGAAGGACTTCATGCCCGGCCCGTCGGGTTTATCGTAGGAATGTCCGAACCCCCTGTGGGAGAATGTCACGCAGCGGTAGCTCTCTGAGAAGTAGGGTATCTGCTGCCACCATGAGAGAAGATTACCGCCCGCCCCATGGCAGAAGACTATGGCCTCACCTTCTCCATATACCTGGTAGTCAAGCTGTATTCCGTTGACGGATGCCTGCGGCATGATTCACCTCGCGCGATTGTTCAGGTTAGTTCGATGATACAATATACGACGTAAAGTTTGTCCTGAACTGAAATCCAAGAGGATACGCTGACAATGCCTACTTTCGTTTACGTAACCGCATCGGGCGATGACAAGATACTGATCCTCAGCCAAGACGAAGACTCTGGAGCGCTGGAGAAGATGGACGAGGTGGAGGCTGAAGGGCGACCCGCGCCTCTGGCTACCGACCCCGACCAGCGATACTTGTATGTCGCAAGGCGCGATGTCAATAAGCTTTCAACATACTCAATAGACCCAGCGATGGGTGGACTGAGCTTGTCGGGAGTCGCGGACCTGGAATCCGACCCAAATTACCTGGCGACGGACAAGAGCGGACGCTGGCTGCTGTCGGCGTACTACATCGCGGGCAGGTGCGCGGTGCATCCCATAGACGAGAACGGCATCGCGCAGTCGCCTCCGGTGGAATGGCGTACAACCGGACCCGGGGCACACTCGATGCAGACCGACGCATCGAACCGGTTCGCTTTCGTGCCGCACATAGGCGGAGGCAACGGGGTCAACGCCATCTTCCAGTTCCTCTTCGACGAGAACACCGGGGAGCTCACTCCGAACGATCCTCCCGCTGTCTCGCAGGACGGCGACCTCGGTCCGAGACACTACTGCTTTCATCCGTCACTGGACGTTCTCTATTTCTCCAACGAACAGGGTTGCAGCGTGACCGCGTACAACTTCGACCCGGACGCCGGAAGGCTGTCCGCGTTTCAGACCGTCTCGACTTTGCCCTCGCTCTGGAGAGGCAGAAACTCGTGCGCGCAGATTCGGATAAATCCGTCGGGTACGATGCTGTTCGCTCCGAACAGGGGCCATGACAGCATCGCCTGCTTCCTCATTGACCAGGAGTCTGGGAGTCTGACTCGCACAGCGATAGTTCCGTCTGAACCCGTGCCACGCGCGCTGAACGTGGACCCGGCCGGAAGATTCCTCTACGCGGCGGGACTGGACTCCGGGAAGCTCGCCGCCTACGAGATAAACGAAGCCTGGGGAGGCATTGATCGAATAGGAACATACGAGGTCGGGCGTGAGCCTATGTGGGTTCTGCCGGTGAGCTTGGCTGACGGGCAAACAGAATGACGAACGTTCCTATGAGGCCCATGATGGCGAAGGTGATGAACGGTATGAAGTAGCTCTGCCTGAGGTCGAACATGAACCCCGCGAACAGCGGCGCGAAGATCATAGCGATGTTGGACGGGACCATGTTGATGCCGAGTATCGAGCCGAAGTGTTTTCTGCCGAAGAAGTCTCCGATTATCGCGGTCAACAGCGGCACGCGCCCACCGAATCCCGCGCCCCACAGGACAGCGAACACTATCGCCATTGGCATAGTGTCCGTAACTGCCAGTATGCCCATCGCCAGCGCCTGCATGAGCATACATACGAACAGGACCAGTGTCTTGGAGGTCCTGTCGGCCAGGTATCCGGCGACAAAGCCGCTGAAGAAGGCGACTATGGTGTAGAGGGTGAGGATGAAGTTGGCGGTGATGAGCGAGATGCCCGAATCGGTCAGCTTGGGTATCAGGTGAACCGACAGGGTAATGATGGAGACGACTGAGGTCAGGCGTGCGACAGCGATTACCCAAAAGGCGACGGTCCGGAGAGCCTGGCGGGGTGTCATGTCGAATACCTCTTCAGACGGGGACTCGGAGGTCGGGCGACCGGCGCGGGGCGCTGCCGCTCCGTCCGGCAGCAGACCCATGTCCTCCGGAGTGTTTCGCATGATGCGCGAGGCTGGAACCGCGACCAATATCAGGACTACTCCTATGCCCAGCGAGGTCATCCGGAAGTCGTGGGTCTCTACTCCCCATGCCATCAGAGGAACGAGCAGCCCCCCAAGTTGAACGCCGGACACGGCCAGCGACATGGCGAAGGCACGGCGGCGCGAGAACCAGTTGTTTATCAGCGTGACTATGGCTATCCAGCCGCCCACTCCCGAGCCGAGCGAGATGGCGAGATAGGCGACGTAGAATTGCCACACTTCCTGTATCTGGGAATAGAAGATGAAACCCAGACCCATTATGAAATAGCCGATCACGACCATTCGGCGCGTTCCGAGACGATCAACCAGGAATCCCTCTATGGGACCGAGAAGGGCGCCCTCGGCCCGGGAGAGCGCGAACGCGCCGGACAGGGTGGTGCGACTCCAGCCGAAATTGCGTTCGAGGGCTACGAAGAAAGTGCCGACGCCCTGGAACACGGTGGTTGACATGAGCATCAGCACGAAACTGGAGACGCCTACCAGGTACCAGCCGTAGAATATGTTTCGGGAACGTCGGAGGTTGGGCAAAGTCGGTGGACGTGACGATTTCAGACTATGGGAACTGGGCAAGAGTCTAGCAGACCCGATACAGCCAATGCGACAAGGGTCTTTAGTCCGATTTCATTCCTCTATCCATACGCCCCTCCGACGTGTTACAGTGCGAACAAACAAACTAAAGACTTGAAACGCTAACTTACTGCCGATAACATAAATCAAAGCTGGAGAAACGGAACATGACCCGAAGATCTGCAAACGTAGTAGTAATCGGCGGTGGTGTCAACGGAACCAGCATCGCCATGCACCTGGCCAGGTTGGGCGCGGGCAAGGTCATCCTAGTCGAAAGAGGCCATCTTGCGGGAGGCGCTAGCGGCAGGTCCGGCGCGATGGTGCGCGAACACTACCTCCATCCCACGCTCGTCAAGATGGCAATGGAAGCCAGCGACATCTTCCACAACTTCGCCGACGTCATAGGCGGAGACGCTCGCTTCATCCAGACCGGCAGGGCATTATTCTTCGGAGAGCGCGACGCAGACGCCGCCCACGCCAACGTCGAAATGAACCGAGAGCTTGGTGTCGAGATCCAGACGCTCGCGCCGTCCGAGCTCGCCCGTATAGTCCCCCAGGCCAATCTGGACGGCATCGCGCTTGGCGTCTATGAACCCAACTCCGGCTACGCCGACCCTATGGCCACCACCTACGCCTACGCCGACCAAGCCCGCAACCGCGGCGCGGAGATAGTCACCGGATGCGCCGTAACCGGCATCAATATATCCGGCGGGCGCGTCACCGGCGTAGAGACCGAACAAGGCCCCATAGACGCCGACGCGATTGTGGCCGCCATAGGCCCCTGGGTCAACAAGCTCGCCGCCCCCCTCGGCGAGTTCCTCCCGGTAACGCCGATAAGGGTGCAGATGGTACACTTGCGCCGTCCGCCATCCTTGGAGTCGCTGGGCGTCAACGTCATTGATTACACCACCGGCGCCTACTTCCGCGTTGACGCCGGACACAGCACCCTCGTCGGCGGCGAGGAATGGGACGACCTCAGCGAGGTCGTCAACCCCGACGCCTTCGGACTCAACGCCGACCACGACACCATCACCCGATTCTGGGACCGCGCCAGGTTGCGCTTCCCTGGCTTCGACGCCGCCACACAGCGCGGAGGCTATGGCTCGCTCTACGACATGACCCCCGACGGCAACCCCATCCTGGACAGATCTCCCAGCGTCGAGGGACTCTACTGGGCCACCGGCTTCAGCGGACACGGCTTCAAGCTCTCCCCCGTCGTTGGCCGCATGGTCGCCGAGTTCGTAATGCACGGCGAGAGCAGCGACCATCCCATACGGGAATTCCGAGCGAGCCGCTTCGACGAGGGCGATTTGCTCGAAGCCGAGCACCCCTACGAAGGTCGCAGACACCAATGAACGCAGACAGTTATTCGTCATTCCCGCGAAAGCGGGAACCCCGAAGGGCTCGCCGCTCGGCGATCCATCTGACGATGCGCCGCACAACTTGGACAATAGAGTGAACCCGCAAACCTGGACATTCTACTACGACGCCGACTGCGGGATGTGTTCCGCCGTCGTCCGCTGGCTGCGCCGCTTCGACACCCGAGAGCGAATCGCCTGGACCGCTATCCAGTCCCTCGACACGCCTCCCCACGGTTTGACCCATGCCGACCTCGAAGCGGCAGCCTACCTCACCGGCGCCCAGGGCGACAACCACGAAGGCTTCTTCGCGTTCCGCAAACTTCTGCTCAGGCTGCCCCTGCTCTCCCCACTCGGCGCGCTCATGTGGATTCCGGGCGCCAGATTCATCGGCGTCCCCGCCTACCGCTGGGTCGCCCGCAACAGGTACAGAATATCCGGCTGCCCGGTACCCGGCATAGGGCGCCACACCAAGGGTGGACTGGATTAAGACTTCTCCCATCCCTGCACTTCACAAAAGTCTGCCTGACTTCGCCCAAGCAGTTTCAATTCCGTTGGGATATAATGTCGCCGTTTGACGAGACACACAAGAAGGGGCATTCTCTCCGATATGCAAAGTACGCAGGTATCTCCCGAAGTCAGGCGAGGTCGCAACCAGCTTGCTGTAACCGTCGTTCTCGGACACACGGTAAAGCACATCTACAACTCTGGCCTCAACTCCGTCATCATGGCCGCCATCAAGGACGACATGGGCCTGACCGGAGCGCAGTTTGGCCTGCTTTCCACTTCCCAGCGCATTACCAGCGGCACGACCACTATGCTTGCGGGCTACCTCGGAGACAGGTTCGCAAACCGCTCCGGCATCATGCTCCTGATCTCGCTCGGCATGATGGGCATATCCTTCTACCTGCTCGGCAGCGCGCCCAACTACTGGCTGCTCATGGCCGTCATGCTGCTGGTCGGCATCGGCCCCTCCCTCTACCACTCCCCCGCCATAGCTTCCCTATCACGAAAGTTCCCCGACAGGCGCGGCTTCGCCATCTCCTTGCACGGGACGGGTGGCAGCATCGGCGAGGTAGTCGGCCCCGTCCTCGTAGGCGGACTGATAAGCGGCACGTACTTAGTCGCCTTCACATGGCGAGACGTGCTCCACATCAGCGTCGGCCCCGCCCTATTCTTCGCCATCCTCATCTACCTGATGATGCGCAACATACCCACCGCCGCCACCGACATCGAGTCAGTCGGCGAATACTTCAATTCGCTCCGGACCCTTCTGCGCCGGCCCGCCATGATCTCACTGGTCGCCGTCACCGCCCTCAGAAGCACGGGCCAGTCCGCGGTCATGGCCTTCCTGCCCGTCTATCTCAACGAAGAACTCGGCTACGAATTCGTCGTAATCGGCCTCTTCATGTCAGGCGCGCAGGTCACCGGCATCGTCGTCCAGCCCATTATGGGCTGGCTGTCGGACAAGTTCGGTCGAAAGGTCGTTCTCGTCCCATGCACTACCGCCATGGGGCTGCTCATCGCCGCGCTCAAGTTCGCCGACTCCGAAGCGCTCCTGATTCTGACCATACTCGCCATGGGAGCATTCCTATACTCCCTCCACACCATCTACATAGCCAGCGCGATGGACGTAGCGCAGGGACAGGCGCAGTCCACCGTCGTATCCCTCATATACGGAGCCAGCTTCCTCGGCGCCTTCTCCCCCTGGGTCGCGGGCGTCATAGTTGACCGCACCGAGATTTCCAACGCCTTCATCTACGGCGGCGCGATGGTAATCATCGGCGCATTCATCCTCGCCCTGACAAATCTGCCCAGGACTGTAAATCAGGAGAATTCCGGCTAAGCCTCTATCAACACGACGTCCCGCTGCATCTGCGTCGTCACCTGCGGCCCATCCTCCGTGATGAACACGTCAATCTCTGATCGCACCCCGAACTCCGGTATGTAGATTCCCGGCTCGATCGTGACGGCGACACCCGGAATGAGTTGCCTTGTGTCGTGCGTCTCCCACGAGTCCAGGTTGACCGCGTTGGAATGAACCTCCCGCCCAAGGCTGTGCCCCAGCCGGTGATTGAAGTATTCCCCGTAACCGGCCTCTTCGATGTAGTCCCGCGCCACCTTGTCCAGCTGCCAGCCCTCCAGGACTCGCCCCTCGTCGAAGGCCTTCTGTATCTCGGCGAGAGCCGCGTCGCGCGAGCCCAGCACTATGTCGAACACCTCCCGGTGCTTCGCCGGAACATCGCTGCCCACATATGCGGTCCAGGTTATGTCGCCAAACATATCGTCTTCGCCGGGCAGCCGTGTCCACAGATCTATCAGCACCCAGTCCCCCCGCTTGATCTCCACCGAGTTCTCAGGCATAGGGTCGAAGTGTGGGTCTGAGGCGTGCTCATTAACCGCAACGGCCGGGCCGTCCGTAACGATCATGCCCTCCTCGAGGAAGCGATTGTTGATGAACTCCTTCACGTCATACTCCGTCACACCGGAATCAATGCTGTCGCCTATGTACCTGAACGCTTCCAGCACGATGACACTCAGCTTTTCCGCCGCATACAGATGCGACTCTAACTGCTCCTCGTTCCACCTCTGTGTGGCGTACTGGAGCAGGTCCGCCGACGGAACGATCTCCACTCCCAGGTTATTCACCAGTTCCAGCGTGCCGCCGTCCACGTTCGACACGCGCGGCAGCGCGCCCTCCGGCGTGTACTCCATCGCGACTTTCGGAGTTCTTCTTGTACCCAGTTCCCGTCGCAATTCGGCTATCGCATCGCCGAGGTCTGCGGACGAATCGCCACCGGGCACGCTCTCCAAGACAGCGCCTCCTGACGACAGACCCACTATCTCCCCCAGCTTTTCGATCATGTCCTGCCGGTTGATGAACAATGTCGTATCCAGGTCCATGTGATCGAACCGGCTCTGGTCCACGAAACTGAGTAGCAAGATCGGATCGCCGCTGGCCGGAATCCACAGCCAGACGGGGCGAGTCACATGCCCGACGTGTCCCACCGTGTCCGCGAAAATCGGATTCAAGCCCCTGTAATCGTAGAGCAGCCAGCCGTCAACCTCGTTCCCCTGCATATACTCCTGCGCCTGCTCGATAACTTCTTGTATGGACATTCGTATAATTCCCCCGAAGATTTAGACCCGCCCAAAGCGGATTCCACTGCCACCAATTTTACAGCCCGACATTCAGTCCGACAAGCGAAGACAGACGATTGACACGCCCCAACCCCTGTGCTACCAATCAGACTATCCAAGAATAGGAAAGACACACATGACCGACGCCTGCTGCGCCCCCTCCACCGAGGGACGCCAACGCCTCTCGACAACCGTCCAGGCCGCCGTAGCCCGGACTGACGTACCCCGTAGGCCCCCCAGAGACATGGCCTACATCCCCGGCGGACGCTTCCTCATGGGAACCGACGACCCCGTAGGATTCCCTGCCGACGGCGAGGGCCCCACGCGCGAAATCGAGGTCTCACCCTTCTATATGGACGAGACCGCCGTCACCAACGCCCAGTTCGGCAGGTTCGTCAGAGCCACGAGGTACAGGACTGAGGCGGAGCGCTTCGGCTGGTCGTTCGTCTTCCACCTTTTCGTTCCACCCAGGCTTGCGCGGACGGTAACCCAGGCCGTCGCCAACGCGCAGTGGTGGTGGAGGATAGACGGAGCGAGCTGGCGAAGACCCGAGGGCCCAGGCTCCGGCATCAGTCGCAGAATGGACGACCCCGTCACCCATGTTTCATGGAACGACGCGCAGGCGTACTGCCAATGGGCGAACAAGCGACTGCCGACCGAGGCAGAATGGGAGATGGCTGCGCGCGGAGGTCTGGACGCCAGGCGCTACGCCTGGGGCGACGATCTCACTCCCGGTGGCAGGCACATGTGCAACATCTGGCAGGGAGATTTCCCCAACGCCAACACCGAGGACGACGGCTACGCAGCCACAGCGCCCGCCAAGTCCTTCGACCCCAACGGCTTCGGCCTCTACAACGTGAGCGGCAACGTGTGGGAATGGCAGTCCGACTGGTTCAGCCCCACGTTCCACGTCGGCGGCCCGAGACACAATCCCGCTGGCCCCCCGACCGGCATGAGCCGCGTCATAAAGGGTGGCTCCTACCTCTGCCACGACTCCTACTGCAACCGATACCGTGTCGCCGCCCGCAGCGCCAACACCCCCGACAGTTCCACCGGCAACCTCGGCTTCCGCTGCGTCGTGGACGCCGCCTAACATGGGATCGCCGTCATTTGTACATTGAAAATCCTCTCCCTCGATGGGAGAGGGCTAGGGTGAGGGTGAACTACAATTCAGTCGTTCCCGCGAAGGAAGACCTTCGCACCACCACCGTCGTTCCCGTGAAAACGGGAACCTAGGGGCGGGGACGGGGCGTGTCCAGCTTGGGATTGCCGACTCCCCGCACCCACACGGACTACCATATCCGAGTTACGCAAAGGTCTCCGAAGGCTGGAACCCAGGGGTGGGGAATGGGAGGCCAGAATTTGGCGGCCTCCGACTCGTTGCGTTAAACTCTTGCGATACGGCTCTAATCGCAGATAGAAGACGGACACCCTAACATCACTTCGACCGAACACACCGACGTAATCGTCATAGGCGGAGGCCCCGGAGGCAGCACAGCCGCCGCCCTCCTCGCCCGCGCTGGCTTCGATGTAACCCTGCTGGAGCGCGAACGCTTCCCACGCGAGCACGTCGGCGAGTCCCTTCTGCCCGCCTCCATGCCGATACTCGAAGACCTCGGCGTCCTCGATCAGGTCGAGTCCGCCGGCTTCCCGAAGAAATACGGCGCGACCATGCTCTGGGGCAGCGATCTGGAACCCTGGAGTTGGTACTTCCGCGAGACCAACCGCACCTGGCCCCACGCCTACCAGGTCTGGCGTCCTACTTTCGACAAGATACTCCTCGACAACGCCCGCTCCAACGGCGTCCGCGTCCTTGAGCAGTGCATCGTCACCGCCCCAATCTTCGGACGCATGAGCAATGCATTAGGGCGACGAGCCTTGCTAGCCTACGAACAATCTCAGCAGAATAAGGGTAAAGGCTCAGCCTTTCGCGTAACCGGCGTCGAGTATCGCAATCCCGACGGCTCCACCGCCTCCGTCCACGCCGGCTGGACGATAGACGCCAGCGGCCAGTCCGCCATCCTCGGTAGATACTTAGATCTGCGCCAGTGGGACAACTACTTCCGCAACATGGCCGTCTATGCCTACTTCCAGGGCGCGAGCCGCCTGCCCGAACCCAACGCCGCCAGCAACATCTTCATCGAGTCCTACCAACACGGCTGGACATGGAACATCCCGCTCGCCGACGACACCGCCAGTGTAGGCATCGTAGTGGACTCCGAAATCGGGCAGCGCGGCATATCCAGGCTCGGCGTGAGCGACTATTACGCCGAGCAGATTAACTCCGCCCCCCGCACAGCCCACATGGTCTCCAACGCCCACATGATCGCCACTCCCCGCGTCATCAAGGACTGGTCCTACACCTCCCAGCGCATGATTGGCGATGGCTGGATACTCGTCGGCGACGCCGCCTGCTTCATAGACCCCCTCTTCTCCTCCGGTGTCCACCTCGCCATGATGTCCGCTGTCATGGCCGCCGCCTACGTCCAAGCCGTCCACGCCGACCCCTCCATGCGCCAGTCCGCCACCAACCTCTACCAGCAACTCTACCGCAAGGAATACGGACACTTCCGCGAACTCGCCCGCCTCTTCTACTCCAGCAACCGCACAGTGGACTCCTATTTCTGGGAGGCCCGCCGCATAATCGGAGACGACGACCAGGAATCCCGCCGCTCATTCATCCGCGCCGTCGCCGGACAGGCCCCGCGCGGCTACGAACGCGCCGTCCTCGACAAGGGCCACCTGCCCACAGACCTCAGCGACGCCATCCACCAAATCGAGGCCGGCAGACTCCAAAGAGCCGCCAATTTCGACCGCATCCCCATCCACGACGCTATCCCAAGACATGTCTCTTATACGAGTCTCCGA
>VXRN01000015.1 GCA_009838465.1 Dehalococcoidia bacterium | reverse complement strand
ACCCACTCGGACTACCATATCCGAGTTTCGCAAAGGTCTCCGAAGGCGGGAACCCAGATAGCCACAGGCACCACCACGCCCGAAGTGCGCCCCGAACCCGACTCTACCGAAAATACCCAATTGATAACTGATAATTCCGAATTGAAAATTGACGAAGAACCCACCGACTATCTCGCCATCGTCAAGCGCGTAGTCGAGTCGCTGGGCCCCATCGAAGAAGAGGAAGAAGACGACAGCGGACACAAGCCCGATTACTCCATGTGGGACGAAATCCTCGATCAGCCCGAGCCCTATATAAGCGACGAACACGCGGAGATAGGCGCCGCCCTCTTCCACGAGGCCGTCGAACGCGACAGGCTCTGGAAAAAGGCCAACGCCAAAACCCCAACGAGGAAAGACTATGACAACTACGACGACGGCTGAACTCGACGAGATAAAACCCGTAATCGAATACCTGCGCGCTATTCACCATGGACTAAGACGCGACGCCTTTAACGAACTGGCAAGCCAACTGCCAGTTCGCGTCTATACGCACGTAAAATACCACTGGCCTCTCTGGGCACGGCGCGGACAGCTACCGCCCGAGGAACCGTGGCACATCTGGCTGCTTCTCGCCGGACGCGGCTTCGGCAAGACCCGCGTCGGCGCCGAGTGGGTACGTGCTCGCGCCGAATCAGGACGCTCTTCCCGCATTGCCCTGATAGCCAGGACTCCCCACGAAGCCGAAACCGTCATGGTCAACGGCGAGTCCGGCATACTAGCCGTCTGCCCGCCATGGAACAGGCCCAACTGGGAACCCACCAAGCGCAGGCTCACCTGGCCCAACGGAGCGATGGCTTTCGTATTCTCCAGCTGCGAACCCGACCAGCTCAGAGGCCCCCAGTTCGACGCCGCATGGTGCGACGAACTCGCCTCCTGGCAGTACCCCCAGCTCACCTGGGACAACCTCGCATTCGGACTCCGGCTCGGCCCAAGCCCCAAGTGCGTCGTCACTACCACTCCAAAGCCCATAGACATCGTGCGCGAACTCGCCAACCGAGACGACGTAACCCTCACCACCGGCTCTTCATACGACAACTCGCGCAACCTGCCCCCTGGCTACATAGACGCCATTCGTAGGCGTTACGAAGGAACCAGTGCCGGACAGCAGGAAATCTACGCCCGGCTGCTCAAGGAAGCCGAAGGCGCCCTCTGGAAGCGCGAGTGGATTGACGACCATCGGATAGACGACGCCCCCAACGGCGGCGACATCCAGGTTAAAGTCGTCGCCATTGACCCCGCTGTCACCTTCAACCCGCGCAGAAGCGACGAAACCGGCATCATCGTCGCCGGAGTTAATGGCGGGCCTATGCTCGACCGCGAGAAACGCTATTGGGTGCTCGAAGACGCCTCCGGCATTATGACCCCCGACGCATGGGCGCGCCGCGCCGTCGAACTCGCCCAGAAGCACGACGCCATGTACATCACAGGCGAGACCAACAACGGCGGCTCCCTCATCGAATCCGTCATCAAGCACGCCCCGGGCGGCGAATACGTCAGATTCAAGGGCGTCCACGCCTCTCAGGGCAAGCGCGCCCGCGCCGAACCCGTCGCCGCCATCTACGAACAGGGCCGCGCCCACCACGTCGGACGATTTACTGAGCTCGAAGACCAGATGTGCGCCTGGACCACCGACTCGCCCAACTCCCCCGACCGCATGGACGCCCTCGTCTGGGCCATCAACGGCCTCACCGAAATGAGAACCGGCGTCTGGCTCTGGGTCTGAAATCCCCTCTCCCCAACTCCCCTCTCCCTCAGGGCTCACAAGGGTAGGTAAAAGTCCCTTCCCCCTTGACGGGGGAAGGTTAGGATGGGGGTGACTCCGCCCGACCAAGTTGATACAGCATCAACTGCCTCCTGTTATTGGGAAGCATCAAACTTATTCAACTACAATATACCCATGACCTACCAATTCACGACATCCGAGGAGATTACGCAATGATAGGATTCATCGGAGGAACAGGACCCGAGGGTAAAGGACTCGCATTGCGCTTCGCGATGGCGGGTGAGCGAGTGGCGATAGGCTCGCGCGACGCACAGCGCGCTCAGGATGCCGCGCACGAGGTTGGGGAGTTGCAAGTCGGTCTGAGCGTGACCGGGGGTCTCAACGAGCAGGTCGCCGACGAGTCGGACATCGTCGTCATTGCGGTGCCGTACTCCGGGCACCGGCCCACGCTCGAATCGCTCGGCAATAGGCTGGACGGCAAGCTGGTCGTGGACGTGGTGGCCCCGCTGCGTTTCAGCAGGGGCGTCGCGAGCGCGGTCGAGGTGGAAGAAGGCTCTGCCGCGCAGCAGGCCCAGATTCTCCTTCCTAACTCAAAGGTCGTTGGAGCGTTTCATAATTTAAGCGCCGAAGATCTTATGCGGCCCAATGTGGCCATAGTGTCCGACGTAATCGTCTGCGCCGACGACAAGGAAGCCAAGACCAGGGTAATGGAACTGGCTGAGTCCATCGAGGCCGTCAGAGCGGTTGACGGCGGCGGACTGCAAAACTCTCGATACGTCGAGGAACTGACCGCGCTGCTCATCAACATCAACCGAATCTACAAGGCCCATTCCACAATCAAAATAGTAGGCATATAAACCACCACCAGAAAATGTCTCTGACCGCCATTCCCATGAAAACGGGGAGAGACCCTTGCACAACTACCGTCATTCCCGCGAAAGCAGGAATCCAGGGGTGGGGTGGGGTGGACGGCACGAGCAGCTATGAATTTAGATCAACAGATCCCCTCTCCCTGAGGGTGAGGGTGAAACCCAGGAGCGGAGCAGAGTGATTCTTCTATCGGTGGTAGCGGCCATAGCCGGCCTGTTCGGCTTCCCCGGCGCGGGCGGCGACCTCCAAACCGGCAGCCTGAACGCTCGTGCCATCACGATCGTGGAGTCCAGCCATCGCATCGAGTTCCCAGACCGGATCGTGTTCACGCTGGAAGCCGACGCGCCGCCCGACGTCCAGTCCGCGCGTCTCTACTACACGGTGGGCCCCCACGACGTGAAAGTCTATACCTACCCCGTCCGGTTCACGAACTCCGAAAACATCGAAGCCGAGTTCATCGTCAACACAGGCAAAGACGGATTCATACCCCAGGGTGTGGAGATAGAGTATTACTACGTCTTCACAGACTCGCTTGGCAATCTCACGGTGTCCGACTCGCGCACCTTCGAGTATCTCGACCCCAGGTACGACTGGCGGCGTCTATCCATGGACGACTTCACTATAATATGGCACAACCGGCCGGAGCGCGTGGTCCGGAGAACGGCGGCGGACGTCTCCATTCGGATGAGAGCGGTCAGGGAACTGTTCGGTCTGGAGGGTAACTACGACTTCAAGGCGGTGATCATAAACAGTCGCGCAGAGGCCGACCGAAGCTTCCCGCCTGTAAGCGATACATCCCAGGATACGTTTCTCTACGGCGGGTTCGCCTTCAACAGGTACGACGTTCTCGTTGTCGCCGGACTCAACCGTGACAGCCTGATACACGAACTCACGCACCTGATGTTCGATGAAAGGCTCGACTCCCCGCGCGCCAAACCTCCCGCCTGGCTGAACGAAGGCATCGCCATGTACTTCGAGCCGGGTGGCGGCTACCGCCAGTCGGACGTGCAACGAGCGTTCAGAAGCGGCAATCTGATCCCTCTGCGTCACATGCGTTCCGTACCGGGCAGACCCGACGATGTGAGGCTATTCTACTCGCAGTCAGCGAGCGTCGTCAGATTTATGATGGACGAATTCGGTCCCGAGCGCATGGATACTCTGCTGACCGAAATCAACGAAGGACGCAAGATAGACGAGGCCCTGATCGCCACCTACGGAGTCGGAGTAGATGAGCTCGATAGGGGCTGGCGAAGATACCTTGCGGGTGAGACCTCGATATTCCAGATCAGGGACCCGGGCGCGCTTGGCACGTCGGCCATCATCGGCGCGGCGCTTCTGGTCACTACCTCCGCAGTCCTGATTCGCTGGCTGAAGAACCTTCGCAAAAGCAGCCAGCCAACGGACGACGAGGAAGAGCTATAAGACGATTACAGAATTCCCTCTCCCTCGATGGGCTCACAAGAGTAGGCAAAAGTCCCTTCCCCCTTGACGGGGGAAGGTTAGGATGGGGGTGTTCAATGGCTATAGACTAGCCTGCCGCTCCGCCGCCAACTCCCGAACACGCTCCACGATGTCCGTCGTCGGAGTCCCTGGGCCGTAAATCGCGCTGACCCCCATTTCCCCCAACGCAACCCGGTCCGACTCCGGGATAATGCCGCCCGCGATCACCGGAACATCCCGCATCTCGTTGAGGTCAAGCCCGTCGAATATCTGCGGGAACAGGTCCATGTGCGCCCCCGACAGGATGCTCAGCCCGATAACGTCCACGTCTTCCTGGAGCGCAGCCTCTACTATCATCTGCGGCGTCTGGCGTATCCCCGTGTAGATCACGTCCATCCCCGCGTCCCGCAGCGCGCGAGCGATTATCTTCGCGCCGCGGTCATGGCCGTCCAGGCCGGGCTTGGCAACCAGAACGCGGACTGAGTACTGGGTCGTCATACGTCTTACCTCCGCGCTGTATCCGCGTCCACCAGTTCAATCAGCACACCGCGCGTCGCCCTGGGGTGTATGAAGCCAATCATGCCGGAGAGCCCCTCCCTGGGAGCGGCGTCAATGAGTTGGACTCCACTCTCCGCAAGCGCGTCGAGACGTTCCTGGAGGTTCTCCACCTCGAAGCAGATGTGGTGGACTCCCTCACCCCGACGCTCTATGAACCGCGCCACGCCGCCGTCCGGGTCGGTAGGCTCGATGAACTCAAGTTGCGAGCCTCCGACGCGCACCAGCGCAGCCCTGACAGCCTGATCTTCGATATCTTCCACCTCCGCCTCGCCCGTCCCGAACACATTGCGGTAGAAGGCAAGCGTTTCCTCGATGTCCTTCACCGCGATGCAGACGTGGTTGATGTGCCGTGCCTTGCAGGGCGATTCTTGGGGATCTGCGCTCAATGTAGTTTCCTCCGTGCTTTTGGCCTCAGTCACGCAGCAGGTTGCGGGCGATGATGAGGCGCTGGACTTCGGTCGTGCCTTCGTAGATTTCGGTAACCTTGGCGTCGCGGTAGTAGCGCTCGACATCGGTGGGCGCGAAGTACCCGGCGCCGCCATGCATCTGCACCGCCTTGTCCGCGCACTCCACGGCGACGCGCGAGCAGTACATCTTCGCCATCGAAGCCTCGGTTATGAACGGCCTGTCCTCGTCCTTGAGCGTGGCTGACTTCAGCGTCAGGAGGCGAGCGGTCTCGATCTTGGTCGCCATATCGACAAGGTACCACTGTAAGCCCTGGAACTCAGACAGCTTCTTCCCGAAGGCCTCTCGCTGCTTGACGTATGCGAGCGCGGCATCGTAGGTGGCCTGTGCTATGCCGACGCACTGAGCGGCTATCGCCATGCGGCTCGCGTTCAGGACTTCCATCGTCATGCGAAAGCCATCGCCCTCGTTGCCCATGCGATTCTCTTCCTGCACGGCGCAGTTGTCGAATAGTATCTCCGCCGCCGAGGACGCCCTTATACCCATTTTGCCGTGCAGTGCGTTTATCTCTATTCCAGGCGTGTCCGTCTCCACGATGAACGTGTTTATGCCCCTAGACCCCAGTGCCCGGTCCTGTGTCGCCATTACAACCATCGTGGCGGCTTCGGGTGCGTTGGTGATGAACGTCTTGGCACCGTTCAGTACGTACCCGCCGTTTGAACGCGTGCCGGTGGTGGTGAGAGCGGCTGCGTCCGAGCCCGCCGCCGGCTCCGTGAGAGCGAAAGCGCCCACCTTCTCACCCGATACCAGCGGGGGTATGAATTCGCGCTTCTGGCCCTCGGTGCCGAACATTTCGATGTACTGCGTACATAACGACAGGTGAGCGCCGAGTATCGTTGCTGTTGCCGCACAGCCCCGGGCTATCTCCTCGACTGCCACCACCATCTGGCGAGTCGTGCCCCCGCTCCCGCCGTACTCCTCGTCAATGCCCAGACCGAGTATGCCCAACTGCGCCAGCCCCCTGAAGTTCTCATAGGGAAACTCGCCGCTTTCGTCGTACCCGGCGGCCCTGGGCGCAAGCTCGGCATCCGCAAACTCGCGCACCGTGTTTCTCAACATCATCTCTTCTTCATTGAGCAGCAACTCAGTCATGTTTCAGGCTCCAGACAAAACTTTCGCTAGCGGCCAGCCACCGCCTCATCGAGGGCAATTCCCACGCTATCAACTATATCAAAAGAAGGCAGCCCGAATGCTACGAAAGAGGGAAGATCGAGCGACTTCCACAACGAGTAGGCATCGGCGTTCGTATAGCGGCTCGTGAAACTAGTCATCGCAGTCCCATGCGTAACCATCAGGATGTTTCCCGCCGGATGATCGGTCAGGGCATGCCGAACTTCGGCTTCGATGCGCGTCGCCACGTCGTTAGACGACTCACTTCCGTACACGATGCTGTCGGGGGCCGCGAAGAAACTGCGTATATCCTCCTGGAACTCGGACTGTGGCAGAAACACCGACGGACGCCGGTGCTCGCGTAGCTCCTCTCTGACAGAGAACCCAATGCCAAGATGTAAGCCGATGCGCTCGGCGGTCTCCATCGCCTTGATCTCAGGACTGGAGAACATGACCGCGGGCAGGAATCGCTCCAGCTCAGACGCCAAGCCTTCACAGAGGCTAACGCCTTCGGCGCTCAGCGACCAATCATAGGCCGGACGGGACGGGTCCACTTCAGGGGCAGAATGCCTGATGAGGACGACTATCCGAGCGGAGTTTTGCAACGCGGGACTACACGGGCCGGGGACCGTACTGGTTCTCATCGTCGCTCGGCAGCGCCATCAGGATTATCACGATGATCCATCCGATCAATGGTATAAGCAGGATTAGCTGAAGCCAGCCACTCTTTCCACTATCGTGCAGTCGCCGCGCTCCCACCGCCAGGACAGGAACAAGCAACGCCAGGAAGTATACCACCTCAACGACAAGGAACCAGTCCAGCACGAGAGGTATCAGACCCAGAATTATGGATATGATGACGTGTATCAGCATGAATAGCCAGTATTCGGACCGCTTCGCCCGGCCATCGAATACGGCGTACTTCTGTAAGACTTCTATGTATGGCATCGCTCCTACCTACTCAACTTCCAGTATGGACTCGGGAAGTTCATACCAGAACACTTCATCCAGCCCAATGTCCTCGATTCTTCTGTCGCGGCGCAACCCGGCTACAGCTGCCTTGGCGGGTCTGCCAGTGAATCTCTCCAGGTATTCGGCATTGCGGACTGCGCGGGTGGTATCTCTTTCATCCGCCGTATAGGACATTTCCACCGCGATGTAGGACTCCTGACCTTGCGAGTCGGTGACTTGTATTATCAAGTCTGCCCTGTGAAAGCTCCTGAGATCACCGCGGGAGATGCCGGAGAGGTCTTGTCCTCTCGTCAACGCAAACATATCAACAGGATTCAGAGTTCGTACGTAGTCAAACCCCATGTCTTGAGCGATAAACGGACCCTCACTTTTTGCTTTGTCACTCACATACGCGGCTTTGATGGGGCCAAAGTCAACTCGCAACTGATTCACCTCGTTTTTGGTCGCTAGCTGCTCCAGGTCTTCCTTGGTGGCCATGCGAGCTGTCATACGCTCTTCAAGGTCGGCCAAGTCCTCTTTGGTTGCGAAGCGTTCCAAGTCGTCCTTCGTGGCTAGATTGTCGTATGCGTCTTCAAGTCTCCTGACGCGCGACTCCAGTGTCGCCATCTTACCCTTCCCTCATATCACTAACAGAGATATGCTACAAATGTAGCACGATGCCGCGCCTATCTACAATCCGCTATCTGGCAGCATCCCTTGATTTCAGCGATGACTACTCGGCCTAGAACGGCGAGAATTCCTGCTGTTCGCCGAATACTTTTCTGAACACGTCGGATATTTCGCCCAGCGTGGCGTATGCCTCTACGCACTCCAAGATGGCGGGCATGGTGTTGCCGGTCCCGCGCGCGACGTCTTCCAGCCTGGACAGCGTGGCTGTCGCGGCGGACTCGTCTCTTTCGCTGCGAACCTTGGCGAGCCTGTCCAACTGCCGCTGCGTCTCGGCACGCTCTATCATCTGTAGCTTCTCTATCGGAGGAGTGGGAGATTGAAACCTGTTGACTCCAACCACGACGCGCTCCTCGGACTCCACCTGTCGCTGGTGCCTGAACGCGCTCTCGTGTATCTCTTGTATCTGGTAGCCTCTGTCGAGAGCGGACAGTGCGCCTCCCATGCCGTCCATTTCCTCGATGTACTCGAACGCCTTCTGTTCCACCTGGTCGGTGAGACTTTCGATGTAGTACGAGCCCGCTAGCGGGTCCACGGTCTCCGCTACGCCCATCTCATAGGCGAGAATCTGTTGGGTCCTTAGCGATAGCTGGACCGACTCTTCGGTAGGCAGCGCGAGCGCTTCGTCCTTGGAGTTCACGTGCAGCGACTGTGTCCCGCCAAGAATCGCCGCGAGCGCCTGTATGGTGGTGCGGATCACGTTGTTGTCGGGCTGCTGCGCGGTGAGCGTGACACCCGCCGTCTGCGTATGGAAGCGGCATGTCCATGATCGCGGATTCTCCGCGCCGAACCGTTCCCTCATGATCTTCGCCCACATTCGTCTCGCGGCCCTGAACTTGGCTATTTCCTCGAAAAGGTGGCTCTGAGCCACGAAGAAGAAGCTGAGTCTTGGCGCGAAAGAGTCCACCTTGAGTCCAGCGTCCACCGCCGCCTGCACGTATGCGATTGCGTTGGAGAACGTGAATGCGAGTTCCTGGGCCGCCGTCGCGCCGGCCTCAGCCATGTGATAGCCGCTTATGCTGATGGTGTTCCAACGTGGAACGTTCTGGGAGCAGTAGGCGAAGGTGTCGGTCACCAGGCGCATAGAGGGCTTGGGCGGGTAGATGTACGTCCCCCGCGCGATGTATTCCTTGAGAATGTCGTTCTGAATGGTCCCGTTGAGCTTTTCGGGGCCGACGCCCTGCTTCTTCGCCACCGCGATGTACAACGCGAGCAGTATGGACGCGGTCGCGTTGATGGTCATGGAAGTGCTCACCTTGTCGAGAGGGATGCCGTCGAAGAGGGCCTCCATGTCGGCGAGGCTGCTTATTGGCACGCCGGTGCGCCCGATTTCCCCCTGCGCCATCGGATGATCGGAGTCGTATCCGGTCTGTGTGGGCAGGTCGAACGCCACGCTCAGACCGTTCTGCCCCTGTTCGAGCAGGTAGCGGTATCGCCGATTCGACTCTTCCGGCGAGGCCATTCCCGCGTACTGGCGCATCGTCCACAGGCGACCGCGGTACATGGTGGGCTGCACGCCGCGCGTGTAAGGATACTCTCCAGGGTAGCCCAGGTTGCCGTCGGGGTCCGGACTGTCTTCGATGGTGTAGAGGATGTCCTCTTCTATGCCGGAACCCGTCTCGAACCTGTCCTGGCGCTCCCCGAACCGCTTCAATACGGGCTCGAGGGTGTTCTCTCGCCACTCCTGCTTATTGTCGCTGGGCATCGCGTTTCTCCGTAGCGTCTGTCGTCGTGATGTGGGTACTTGGAAGGTCAGAGGATTTCGGTTATTTCCCGATACCACTTCTTTCGTTCGCCCTGAGCCTGTCGAAGGGCCACCCGTTCATGGTTCGTCCTGAGCCCGTCGAAGGGAGCTTGTCGAAGGGGCACCACGAACGTACTTGGTTTAATTGGTTGATAATCGAAAGATCTTGCTTGGGAGGTCATGGCGATTGACTATGACCCGCCATCCGAATCGGACGCCATGTTCTTGTGATAGTGCCCGACGAACGTCTTGGGGTCACCGATGTCCGTTGGAATCCACGAACCGGTCGATGCTGATCGCACGCGCGCCGCGAGTGTAGCGCACCCGGATGTGCTCACCGGCATCCAGGATATGGTAAGTAGGACGGTCAACTGAAATCGGCGCGCCGCTGACCAGCAGAACGTACCTGCCCTTGTCGTCGATCCTCTTGGATTCCAGAATGCCTTCCATCACATAGTAAGGAGGCAGCGCGTCCACCATGGACACAGCCCAAGATTCCGCTTTCCGAGAAGCGGATTTCACCATCTCCCAAGTATTCATGTCAGGAATCGTGAATCTGTAGTGCTTGCCCTGCAACATAGCTGAGTAGCCGTTCTCCAGCTGATCGCGTACTCAGGATTGTCCTCGGCGGGTTACTGCGGAGAGCCGAGCGATTAGTCGTAGATATGTGTTTACCTCGTATTGGCGTAGCGCGCCGCGCTTTCGCCCGCTATCTTTCCGAACACCGCCCCCGCCATCAGACCGGAGCCTCCGGGGTAGTTGTGATAGAAGAGGCCGCCCACCAGCTCGCCCGCGGCGTAGAGGCCTGGGATTGGGGCGTCCTCGGTATCCATCACCCGCCCGGTTTCATTTATCTTCAGTCCCCCGAATGTGAAGGTTATGCCGCAGGTTACGGCGTAACCCATGTACGGCGGGGAATCTATCGGTAGCGCCCAGTTGGACTTGGGTGGTTCGATGCCAAGCGTGTGTTTGCCGTCCAGAGCGGTGGGGTTGTAATCGCCGTCCTGCACCGCGTCGTTGAATTGGCGCACCGTGTTCACAAGCCCCTCGCGGTCTATACTCAGTCCGTCCGCAAGGGCCTCTATCGTATTCGCCTCGACCTTGGACACCTGCGGGATGTCGTACTCGTCCCTGAGAAGATGCTTCGTCTTCTGATCGAATATCTGGAAGGCCGCGCGCTGAGGCTGGAATAGTATCTCCCTGCCGTACTTGGCGTAAGTGTAGTTCCTGAAGTCCGCACCCTCGTCCACGAACCTCTCACCGTCCACGTTGACGATGATTCCGAACGGGTACGAGTGCTTCTGGAACAGGTCGGCTATGTTTCGGTCGCCAGTCGGTGGCGCGTTCAGGTCCCATGCCACGGCATGGCATCCGCTCCAGTGGCCGAAGGACTGCGCGCCGATGTCCAGAGCCATCTTGATTCCGTCGCCCGTGTTGAACTGCGTGCCGCGCACCTTGGCGAGTTCCCATCCGGGGCCCAGGTAGCGCGTGCGCATTTCGGAGTTAGCCTCGAATCCGCCGCAGGCGAGAACCACCGAGTCGCACTCCAAGTCGTGGAAGCCGTTCTCATCTCGTATCGTGAGGCCGGTTATCTCACCGCGCCTGTTGGTGATCAGGCCACTGGCCTTGGCGCCATACCTGATGGCGCCACCCTTTTGATTGACAAGCTCGAACTGGGAGTCGGAGAGGCCCTTGCCCCCGCCGACCGCCTCGACTATCAGGCCGCCCCAGAATCTGAGAACGCCGTCGTGCCTGAAGGCCTGCCGACCGTATGCCAGGATCCAGGGGACACCCTGCTCTCCAAGCCATCGCATTGTCGGCAGCGACTGCGACACGAGCGTCTGCACAAGCTGAGCGTCCGACAGTCCTTCGGTCACCCGCATGATGTCTTCGTAGAACGCGCTCTCGGTGTAGGACCCGACATCTATGCCCGACTTTTCATCCTCGGACATATCAGGCAGGAGCGGCAGAAGGTCTTCGAGGCCATCGTAAGCGAACCTGAACAGACCTCCGGTGAAGTACGAATTGCCGCCCCGCAGATATTCGGGAGCTTTTTCGAGCACGAGCACGTTCGCGCCCTGTTCTATGGCTGCCAACGCCGCCGAGAGAGCCGCGTTTCCGCCACCCACCACTACAACGTCGGGGTTGACGTCTGATGTCACTGCTGCCTCCGTGACAATGAACGATTGTTTTGTCGCCGTCTCTGAGAGTGGAGTAATAATACAGCAAAGTTCCACTCGATGCGACTGTGGATGCCGGGCCAGTGACGCATGCAAAGCGCAAGTTGGCATATCACCGGAGCGCGAAATTCGGTATATTGTAAGAGAGCATGGACTTGGAGCGGGCCGCGACATGAGTTTATACGGCCTGCTGTGGATGAGTCGGGGCGCTGAAGGCCAACACAGGCGAGTCGAGCGTTTTCTATATACTGCCCGGTGGTGTAGTGGCAGCACAGGGGCCTTTGGAGCCTCTGACCCAGGTTCGAATCCTGGCCGGGCAGCCAGTCATTCTGTACTTTAGTTATGAAAACCGCGGTTACGGCAGTCTTTGGGCAGAGACGTTTCGAAGTACCTTAAGCATTTGCGTCTGATGTTCTCCCACTGGAACTCAGAGTACCGACCAGCAGCATGTTTGACACCTCTCATAGCTACTGGTAACATCGCGCCAGTTATTTAGGCCAACCCAACTTGGTGCGCTGGAAAGCCCAGCGCGAATAGGGAAAGCGGTGAGAATCCGCTGCGGAGGCGCCACTGTAATCGGGTAGCCGCCCCGCTGTAGCCACTGTCCATTTGGATGGGAAGGCGCGGGACAGGCGACGATCCGAGAGCCAGGAGACCTGCCGGGTAGGGCTGATTAGCCGCTCTTCGTCTTAGGGAGCGCCTCAGTTTTGTGCCGATTCTCCTCAGAAGAGGAGTTAGGTCAGAGACGATGCGATCCCTGCTACGCGAAAGCGGCAGGGATTTTTCTGTTGCGTACAGCGGATTCCGGGGCGCCGAACCTGCGCCCCAGTAGGGACAGCCTGGCGTCGAGTGGACAGGCTCTGAGTCGCCGCCTGGCGCGGCGATGGACATCACAGGGTCTCGTGAACTCTCCCGTCCTTGTCAGGCTTGGCATTGGGCTTGCCTTTCTGTTGGCGATAGCCTTCGCGCTGGCGATAACTGCCGCTGCGGTCGGACCGTACACAATTCCGCCATCCCACGTCATGGATATCCTGGCCGAGTGGTTGGGCGCCGGCGAGTCCTCCGCATCCGATACCGAGCGCGCCATAGTGGGTACAATCAGACTGCCCCGAATAATTCTGGCTCTGACGGTTGGAGCGGCGCTCGGTGTCGCCGGAGCGGTGATGCAGGGATTGTTCAGAAACCCGATGGCCGATCCCGGCATAATCGGCGTGTCCACCGGCGGCGCGCTGGGCGCGGTTATCGCAATTGCGACTGGAGCCCAGGCCGTAGTCGCGCTCGCGCTGCCCGCCATGTCCTTCGCTGGCGCCACCGCGACGCTCGTGCTGGTTTACTTCGTAGCCTCCATAGGCGGACGCTTTTCCATGGCCGCTCTGCTACTTGCCGGAGTCGCCATCAGCGCGTTTATCGCAGCCATAATCTCCGCGATCATCCTGTTTACCAGCAACCTCCAGGCGCAGAGAGAAATGCTGTTCTGGTTGGCCGGGGGCCTGAGTGCGTCAACATGGACCGACGTCCGAATCGCGCTTCCCATAGTCCTGTTCGGAGTAGCGACCGCAATCGTGCTGGCCCGCGACCTCAACCTGCTCATGGTCAGTGAGGAAGAGGCGCGGTCGCTGGGAGTGCGCGTCGGCCTGACAAGGAATACGCTCCTTCTCGCCACCTCGTTGATAACGGGCGCGGCGGTGGCGTTCTCCGGGACCATTGCCTTCGTGGGTCTGATTGCTCCTCACACGTTGCGACTCGTCATAGGCGCCGACCACCGAGCGCTCGTGCCTCTGAGCGCCATGGGAGGAGGCGTATTCCTGCTGGCCGCCGACACGCTCTCAAGGACCGTCATAGACCCCGCAGAGATACCGGTAGGCGTGGTTACCGCCCTGGTAGGAGCCCCATTCTTCGTACTTCTTCTCGCCCGAAACAAGGCGCGTGCCTCGATGTTGTAGTTTCTAACCAGAAGACTAAAGGACTGGAAATGAACCTGAGACTGAACCACTTTCTCATAGTCACACTGCTCGCCGTCGTCGCGAGCGCCACACTTATCGGCTGTGGCCCGGAGCCGACTCCGACCGAGTCGCCAACCAGCATCCCGACAGCCGCTCCACCTCCAACATCCACGTCAGCGCCCCCTACCGCCACCGCGGAGCCGATAGCGACGGCAGAGCCATCTCCAACAGCTTTGCCTACGGCGACGCCGGTGCCGACGGCCACGCCCATACCGACGCCGACCGCTATTCCGTATCCGGCGGTTTCAGGTATCGTGGACGTCTCCAACACGGACTGGCCTAGAGAGATCGAGACATCGGACGGCCTTGTGCGCCTGGAGGGGCCCCCGCAGCGCATACTCTCGTATTCCCTGGGGCATGACGAAATTCTTCTCGCCCTAGTTGATAGAGGACGCTTCGCCGCGGTCGGTCCGTTCACGGGCAACCCCGCCTATTCCAACGTGTCCGACTTCGTCGCGGGCATGCCGAGCTACGAAAAGGGCGTGGAAAATGTCCTGGCAGCCAATCCAGATCTAGTCGTCGTGTCCAAGTACACGGACGCGGACATTGTCAGCCTTATCAAGGAGGCGGGCGTTCCCGTCGTCCGTCCTGCCCTCGAGAGCTCCGCCGAGGGCAACATTCCCAACATCCTGCTAATGGGTTACATGCTGGGCGTAGAGGACAGAGCGCTCGAATTGGTTTCGGAAATAGAGAAGAGACTAACCCTGGTTAAGGATAGGGTACCATCTGCCGACAGTCCCGAGAGACCCGTCGTGATTGCCGTGACGCGCTACTCGGATTCTATATACGTCGCAGGGGAAGGTACGACCGAAAGCGGCATAATCGAGACGGCCGGCGGCGTGAACGCGGGAGCCAGAGACGGCCTTTCAGGGCACCAGAAGGTGAGCATCGAATCCATCGCCGCAATGGACCCTGAGGTAATCCTGATTACTCAGCCGATAGATTTCGGGGCAGGTGAACTCCACGACGACCTGCTCGCTCATCCTGCGCTGGCCGACGTGCGGGCAGTGGAGGACGAAGCTGTGACGGTGGTTGACTCGCGTCAGTACACAACGCTTTCACACTGGAACGTGCGCGGTATAGAGGAGACCGCGCTCCTGCTGTACCCGGATAAATTCGCCGATGTCGAGTTCACCGACTTCAAGCCATACGCGAGAGAGTAAAGCATGACTGTCGCAGAAGCGGCCAGTGTCTCCATTGCCGCAAAGAGCGTCTCGGTCAGCTTGGGTGAGACCCAGGCTCTCGACTCCGTGTCCTTCGAAACTCGCCCAGGAGAGCTTGTTGGACTGATCGGACCGAATGGCGCCGGCAAGAGTACGCTTCTGCGAGTGCTGGCCGGACTACTCCGGCCCGATTCCGGGGCCGTGTTCTTAGGGGATATACCTCTCGGACAGATGAATGTGGGAGAGCGGGCTCGTCGCGTCGCGTTCATGCCGCAGCGTGATCAGGCGCATCCATTCACGGCGCTCGAAATGGTGCTCATGGGCAGGTACGCTCACCTGGGCCGCTTCGAACTCGAAGGGCGGCGTGACCGTCGTATTGCGCGTGAGGCAATGGCTAGAACGGAAACTTCCATGTTCGAGAATCGCCAGTTAGACAGGCTCTCCGGAGGGGAGCGACAGCGTGTCGTTCTCGCGCGCGCCCTGGCCCAGCAGTCCGAAGTTATTCTGCTTGACGAGCCATCCTCAAGCCTGGACTTGAGACGCCGACTTTCCATGATGGAAACTCTGCGATATGAAATAGAGGCCCGAGGGGTGGCAGCGGTAGTAGCGTTGCACGATATATCGCTGGCCGGACGCTACTGCGATAGACTGGCGCTGCTCTCAGAAGGCACGATGGTAGTGGACGGCAGACCCATCGAGGTACTCACTCCAGAACATCTGAGATGCGTATTCGGAGTTGAGGCGTCAGTGAGTCTTGACCCACTTACCGGCTGCCCACAGGTATGGTTAATCGGCCCCTCTCACTGATCTTAATGGTGTGCGGAGTGCAATTACTGCCTCAGTTGAATTCTTGACACTCTCGGCGCCCAGTGGTAGATTGGGCCTAGATTCAGACGCACTTTAATAGCATTTCAATATCTAATACGCAGGAACGCAGGGAAGGGAGTGAGAGTCTCCCACGGACGCGCCACTGTGATTGGGTAGCGTCGCGACATTTGCCACTGGTCCGAGGACCGGGAAGGCGTCGCCGACGTGAAGACCCGTAAGTCAGGATACCTGTCCCGCGTGTTGGAAGTTGGCTTCTCGCTGATGGGAGCGCTTCCATGCCTGCAAGTCATCCGGCAAACTCCGGGATTCGCAGGCAGCGATGACTCGATACGCTCCGACAACGAAAAGTCGGAGCGTTTTTGTTTTTGTCGAATAACTGGGCACACAACACCATAGCAGGATAGAAGACCGGGCAATTGATCGTATTTCTTACCACATCGGATACCGATATCCTGACCGTCGAGGGCGTCAGATCCGATCTGCCCTCCGGGTTGGAGGGCGTTGTCGCACTCAATCCATACTCGCTCGCTCAGGACGACGAGGCCTTCGGTCGAATTCTGGACGAAATTCTGCCCAAAGCGAATCTCGTCATGGCGCGTCTGCTGGGCGGCGATAAGGCGCTCGGCGACAACTTCCCGCGTCTGGAGGCGGCATGTCGAATACTCGGCATCCCACTGGTGGCGTGTTCGGGCGAACCGACGCGCGACGCCGTTTTCGAGCGTCGCTCCACCACGCCCGCCATCTTGGCGCAAACCGCATTCGAGTACCTGAACCACGGCGGAGTCGTAAACACAAATAACCTGCTCAGGTTCCTGAGTGACGAGGTACTTGGCTCCGACTACGGCTACGAGCCGCCCGCGCCTCTTCCGCAGGACGGCGTGTATCGCCCGGGCAGGCTGGACGCGGTCCCTCTCGATGAATACCGGCGTCTCTATTGCGACGACGACAGGCCAACCGTGGGAGTGTTGTTCTACCGCGCTCACTGGGTAAGCGGGAACATCGAGTTCGTGGACACGATGCTGGGCGCGCTTGAGCGGCGCGGCTGCAACGCTCTGCCCGTGTTCTGCTCCAGCTTGCGAGACGACGATGGCGCGGTGTTCCGCAAGTATCTGACCGGAGACAACGGACAGGCCGCAGTGGATGTCGTCATCTGCACCCAGAGCTTCGCGATGAGCCGCAACCGGGGGCCGATGACCTTGGACGACGCGGATGAGAACTGGGATGTGCGCATCCTGGAACGTCTCGACGTGCCGATTCTTCAGGCAATAGTCTCCACCGAGCCGCAGGCGATGTGGGAGGAGCGCGACATCGGACTCAGCCCGCTGGATATGGCTATGAACGTGGCTCTCCCGGAACTGGACGGCCGCATCATCACGGTGCCCGTCTCGTTCAAGGAGGCGTCCCAGAACGGCGCTTCTGGCGGCGATCTCAGGCGGTACGTCCCGAACGTGGAGCAGACCGAGAGCGTAGCGTCGCTCGCGGCCCGTTACGCGCGTATGTCTCACACTCCCGTCTCCGAGCGCAAGGTCGCCATAGTCTTGAGCAACTACCCCACGAAGGCGGCTAGGCTTGGCAACGCGGTGGGCCTGGACACGCCCGCGTCCGCGATCAACCTGCTGAACGCGATGCGCGACGCCGGATACTTCGTAGAAGATATTCCTGAAGACGGCGACGAACTCATGCGAAGGCTGATCGAACGATGCACATACGACGCCGATTTCCTCACGCCGGAGCAGATGCGCAACGCCGAGGGACGGGTGAGCGCGAGCGAGTACGATGAGCAGTTCGCCTCCATGCCAAGAGACGTGCAGGACTCCATGAAGTCCGACTGGGGTGACCCTCCCGGCGAAGTCTATGTGGACGACGGCCACCTGTTCATGGCGGGCCTGCGACTGGGCAACGTGTTCGTCGGAATACAGCCGCCGCGCGGTTTCGGCGAGAACCCAATCGCCATATACCACAGTCCCGAACTCATGCCTACGCATCACTACGTCGCGTTCTACCGATGGCTTCGGGACGGCTTCGGAGCGGACGCGGTTGTACACCTGGGCAAGCATGGCACGCTTGAGTGGACTCCGGGCAAGGGAGTCGGGCTATCGCGCTCGTGCCTGCCTGAAGTCTGTCTGCCCGATCTGCCGCACTTCTACCCGTTCATCATCAACAATCCGGGCGAGGGTACCCAGGCTAAGCGGCGCAGCCACGCGGTAATCGTGGACCACCTTGTGCCAGCGATGACGACCGCCGACAGCTACGGCGACATCACGCGCTGCGAGCAACTCATGGACGAGTACGCCCGCGCCCAGGGCATGGACCCTCAGAAGCTGCCCATGCTCAGACAGCAGATATGGGAGGTCGTACAGAGGGCGAGACTCAACGAAGACCTGGGAGTTGACGAAATCCCGGACGACTTCGACGACTTCATCCTGCATATAGACGGGTACATTTGCGAGTTGAAGGACGCGCAGATACGGGACGGTCTGCACACGCTTGGCGAGGTCCCGCAGTCGGAGATGCTCACGGGGCTGCTTCTCGCGCTCACGAGGCTTAACAACGGCAGCGTCCCGGGAATTCGTCATGCCATAGGCGACGCTCTGGGACTGGACTACTCCGGCCTGCTCAGGAATCGGGGCGCGCCGGTGGACGCCGCGTCTCTACCTGCCTCGCTTCACTCCGTGAACGGCCATTCGCCGATACGCAGCGCGGGCGACGTCATCGAGCGCCTGGAAGAAATATCCCACACGATGTACGAGAGGCTGTCGGAGAACCAGTTCGACGGCGCGAGCGCGGAACGTGTCGCCTCGGAGTTGCTTGGAGATACCGGGGAGGTTCCCAACGTCCTGCGCTACGTCTGCGACAGCATCTACCCGGCCCTGACAAAGGCGACGGACGAGATAGACGCGCTGCTGCGAGGCTTCGACGGTCGCTTCATATCGCCGGGTCCCGCGGGTGCGCCTACGCGCGGCATGGCGGGCGTCCTGCCCACTGGGCGAAACTTCTATTCCATGGACCCGCGCAGTATCCCGTCCGAGACCTCGTGGCAGATCGGAAAGCAACTGGCGGACTCACTTGTCGAGCGCTACATGACCGACGAGGGCGAGTACCCGGAGTCGGTAGGCATAAGCGTGTGGGGGACCTCGGCGATGCGTACCCACGGGGACGACATCGCGCAGATTCTCGCGCTGGTAGGCGTGCGTCCGACATGGCAGGAGGAGAGCCGGCGCGTGACCGGACTGGAGGTGATACCCCTCGAAGAGCTGGGGCGACCTCGAATAGACGTTACGGTCCGCATCAGCGGCTTCTTCAGGGACGCATTCCAGAACCTGATACTGATGATGGACGACGCATTCCACAATGTAGCTTCCCTGGATGAACCGGAAGACTGCAACTTCGTTCGCAAACACTACATGGCTGAAGTCGCTGAGAAAGTGTCGGACGGAGTCAATTCCGAAGACGCGGAGGCCGAATCGCTGTTCAGGATATTCGGCAGCAGGCCCGGGAGCTACGGCGCGGGCATATTACAGGCGATAGACGACGGAAGCTGGCGGTCGGACGAGGACCTGGCGAACGTCTATACCGCCTGGGGGTCCTACGCATACGGCAGGCGACATCACGGGGTGAGCGCGACGCCTGAATTCAGGCGTCGCTTCGCTGCGATAGACGTGGCGACGAAGAACCAGGACAACCGCGAGCACGACATATTCGACTCCGACGATTACATGCAGTTCCACGGCGGCATGATAGCCACGGTGCGTGCGCTGGCCGGAGAGAACCCGCGGCAGTTCTTCGGCGATTCCTCGGACCCAAGCCTGTTGCGAACGCGCGACCTCAAGGAGGAGGCGCGCCGCGTGTTCAGATCGCGCGTGGTGAATCCCAAGTGGATGGACTCGATGAAGCGGCACGGCTACAAGGGCGCGTTCGAGCTCGCGGCGACCGTGGACTACATATTCGGGTACGACGCGACAGCGCAGATCATTGACGACTGGATGTACCAGGAAGTTACCGAGAGGTATGCCCTGGACGCGGATATGCAGCGATTCTTCGAGCAGAGCAACCCCTGGGCGCTGCGCGCCATCGCCGAACGGCTCATGGAGGCCGCCGACAGGCAGATGTGGGAGGACCCGCCCGAAGAGATTCTGGACGAACTGCGGCGTGTGTATCTCAGGACGGAGGCGCTGCTCGAAGAGCGGCAGGAGCAGAGCGCCGGATGACGACCCAGCTTTCCAACAGCGCCCAGGACACGATATTCCCGTTCAGCGCGATTGTGGGACAGGAGCGGATGAAGCTCGCGCTCATCCTGAACGCCATCAATCCGGCAATCGGGGGTGTGCTCATCCGTGGCGAGAAGGGCACCGCCAAGTCCACGGCAGCCAGGTCGCTCGCCGCCCTGCTGCCGGATATAGAGATCGTCACCGGGTGCCCGTATAGTTGTGAACCCTCCTCGCCATTTGATGGCTGCGACTTCTGCGCTGGTGACCAGGGCCACTCGATTCAGCGGCAGGCGCGCCTGGTGGAACTGCCGGTAAGCGCGACCGAAGAGGCCGTCGTGGGCAAGCTCGACATCGAAGTGGCGATACGCGAGGGACGCCGTAGTTTCGAGCCCGGCCTGCTCGCCTCCGCCCATCGCGGCATCCTGTACATAGACGAAGTGAATCTGCTCAACGATCACGTCGTTGACGTGCTGCTCGACTCGGCGGCGATGGGACGCAACTTCGTCGAGCGCGAGGGCATATCCTTCTCCCATCCCGCCCGTTTCCTGTTGATCGGCACGATGAACCCGGAGGAGGGCGACCTCCGCCCCCAGTTCATTGATCGCTTCGGGTTGGCAGTAGAGATCGAACACATACGGGAAGCCGAGCGCAGGGCCGAGGTCGTGCGACGACGTATCGCATACGAAGGCGACCCCGACACGTTCAGCGAGGACTGGGGGCGCGAGGAGAAAGCAGAACGACGGCGAATCACAGACGCGATGGCGCTACTGCCCTCCGTGACGCTGGACGACGGCGTTCTCACGTTTATCGCGCGACTGTGCGCCGAGCATGAAGTGGACGGGCTTCGCGCGGACATCGTGATATACAAAGCGTCCCAGACGTTTGCCGCCTACGAGGGAAGAACGACCGTAACGCCCGACGACGTGCTGAAGGTGGCGGAGATGGCGCTTCTACACCGTATGCGCCGCCAGCCCTTCGACGACCCCGAACTCGACAGCGAGCAGCTCAGGGAAATGGCCCAGCAGATAATGGACTCGCAACAGTCGCGAAGCCCCGAACCAGACCTGGGTGACGCCACGCCGCCCGAGCCGCCGCAATCCGAAGAAAATTCGCACAACGGCATAGATGAGGACGTGTTCGGGACCGGCGATCCTTTCAAGGTGCGCGCGCTGAATTTAGATGCGCTGGACGGAAAGCAGCGCGCGAGCCACGGCCGGCGCACTACAAGCAGGGTGAGCGACCGTCGCGGCAGGTACGTCGGAGCGGAGATACCGCAGGACAGGATTTCGGACCTTGCGCTGGACGCTACATTGCGCGCGGCATCCCCGTTCCAGGTGAGGCGAAGGGCCTACACGGACAATAATCTCGCCCTGAAACTAGAGCCTTGGGACCTGCGCGAAAAGATACGCGAATCGCGCGTGGGCAACTTGGTTGTCTTTCTCGTGGACTCCAGCGGCTCGATGGGAGCGCGTCAGCGCATGGTGGCCGCGAAGGGCGCGGTGATCTCGCTATTGATGGACGCATACCAGCGGCGCGACCGGGTGGCGATGATCGCGTTCCGGGGCACGACCTCGGAGGTCGTATTGCCGCCAACGGACAGTCCCAGGCTAGCGCAGCAGCGACTCGACAATCTGCCCACCGGTGGAAGAACGCCAATGGCCCAGGCGCTCGCTGACGCGCAGAGACTCATCAGGCAACAAAGACAGCGCAGCCCGGACACGCCCCCACTGCTCGTCGTCGTGTCCGACTGCCGAGCCAATGTCGGGCTGCGAAATGGAATTCAGGATGCCGACCCGTTCGAGCAGGCGTTGCGCGTTTGCGAGAGCCTGAGACAGGACGATGTCCAGTCCATAGCGCTCGATCCCGCGCCGCGCTCCAACCACTTCGGACTGGCGCAGCGCATTGCTGACACGCTCGGCGGCGAATACATCCCCCTCGACGAGCTTCGCGCCACGACCATCAGTGCCGCAGTCCGGCACGCCCAACTTCTCGATTCCCACGCAATCTAATTCAAATCTGGCGACTGGCAGTCAATTGGTGAAAACCAAAAGCAAGGAGGTAATGCGATGACTATGCTAGTAAGAGATACCGGAGATCTGGCGCGCAAGGCTGCGGGCGTCGCCCCGTGGGTCGGTGGTGCGATTGTCCTGCTGTACGCGATGGGCTACGTTGACGGGAGCGTCCACGCCGCCGCCTTTGTCGGCGACAGCGGCGCCGTGATGAACTACGTTCACGAGTTCTTCCACCACGCGCGGCACGTTGCGCTGATGTGCCACTAACCCGTTTACCGGCGGAAGAATCCGAGCGCCTCTACCTTGGAGGCTTGAGCGTGATCGAGGAGGTAGAACGGATCATGCAGCGAATAATTCTACGAGCCGTGCTGGTCGGACTCGTGGCGGGTCTGATCGCGGGTGTGTATCACAACATCGTCACCGTACCCGTCATAGAGCGAGCCATAGTTATAGAAGAGGAGCGTTCCGCCGCCGCCCTGCCCGCCGGCGCACAACCGGATGATGAGCCGCCCCTGGTCTCGCTGGGGATGCAGCGCGTGGGAATGGCAATCGGAACGGGCATTATCGGGGCCGTGTTCGGCCTGGTGTTCGCCGCGGCCTACGGACTGCTGAGGCTGGCGCTGCCTGAATCCAGACCGGCGGCGATGGCGATCACGGCGGGACTGCTCGGCTTCTGGGCGATCTCGTTCCTGGTCTCGGTGAAGTACCCGTTCGTGCCTCCCGGAGTAGGGGCGGAGGAAACCCTGCTATCCAGGCAGGGTTTTCACCTGCTATTCTACGCGCTGTCCGCGCTGGGCGTGGCGGGCCTGATACTGGCCCTCTATGAGATCAAAGGGAGCATTGGTTCGGAGGCGACACGTCAACGCCTATATGCCCTCGCGGGACTGGGATACGTCGTATTCCTCCTGCTGATCTTCTGGCTGGTCCCGGGCAACCCCGACGAGGTTCCCGTGCCCGCCGACCTGCTCCTGGAGTTCAACAACGTGTCCCTCATCGGGCACCTGCTGGTCTGGGGCCTCATGGCGGTCGGATTCGCCTACCTGCTCAGAAAGGACCAGTTGTCGGGGCAAGAGTGACGCCGAAGCGTAGGAGAGGAAAATGGCGACCGATACGAAGAGAGAACACCAGCCCGTCAAGGGCCCGCGCATCAGGAAGGGGCTGGTCGTAGTCAACACCGGCAACGGCAAGGGAAAGACGACCGCCGCGCTGGGCGTGCTGTTCCGCGCCTGGGGCCGCGATATGCGCGTGAAGATGTTCCAGTTCCTGAAGCATACGGGTGCGCGCTTCGGCGAAAAGCGCGCCGCCGAGAAGCTGGACATAGAGATAAACGCGCTGGGCGACGGCTTCACATGGCGCAGCAAGGATATGCAGCGCACCGAGGACCTCGCGCGCGAGCAGTGGGAGATATGCAAGCAGGCAATTCTGTCCGACGAACACGACGTCATAATCCTGGACGAGTTCACGTATCCGCTGCACTACGGCTGGGTGCCGGTCGAGGATGCCATCGAGACTCTGAAGCAGAAACCCCATATGCTGCATGTGATCATCACCGGCAGGTATGCGCCGGACGAGTTGGTGGAATTCGCCGACCTCGTAACCGAGATGCGAGAGATCAAGCACCCTTACAAGGAACAGGGAATCAAGGCGCAGCCGGGTCTGGAGTTCTGAGCTTCGGCATGACAACAGCGGAGTCGGCAAGAACAATTGCCCAGGCGTCGGCGAGCGTTCCCGGAAGCTGCGGAGAACTCGCGCAGGGCATGATAGACGGCGAATACTTCCTCGTGAGTTGTCCCGTGGACATGTACTCGACCGCGACCGTCTACCTCTCCAACGGTCGCGGTCGGGTGGACGCACCACCGGACGCGCCTAAGTCGCGTCGCGCGGTCGAGCTTACATTGGCGCACTTCGGGCGTTTCGACGTGGACGTGAGTCTCACCCTGTCCGGTCCGCTGCCGCGCGGCAAGGGCATGGCGAGCAGCACCGCCGATATATCCGCGTCCATCGCCGCCACGATCGCCGCTCTCGGCGAAGAATCGGCCATGCCCCCGGGTGAGATAGCGCGCATTGCCTTGCTCATCGAGCCCAGCGACGGCGTAATGCTGCCGGGCCTAGCCAGGTTCGACCACAGACAGGGCAGAGTGGCGGACACCCTCGGCACGCCTCCACCCATGCGAGTAGTGGCCCTGGACTTCGGCGGGGCGGTTGATACTCTTGATTTCAACAGCGTGAACAGGGAAGACACGCTCCGGCGTCTCCAGCCAACATTCGAGGAGGCACTGGATCTCATAACCCACGGCATCGAGAGAGGACGCGCGGACGAAATAGCGTCGGGCGCGACACTCAGCGCGGTCTCCAACCAGAAGCTGCTGCACAAGCCGCAGTTGGACGCGGTTCTGCGCCTCTCGGACGACGTGGGCGCGCTCGGAGTAAACGCCGCACACAGCGGGACCGTCCTCGGAATGCTGTTCGAGGACGACCCGGAACTCACACAATTCGCGGTCTCGCGGGCATTGAGTGAACTGCCCGGTCTCAAGCAGATCTACGACTGTCGCCTTGTGGAGGGCGGCATATTCCCAAGGGACAAGAAATCATCGAAGATCCAGGAGACCCGATAGTGGCGACCATAACCATCGTAGGAATCGGCCCCGGAGACCCCGATCTGCTCACGCTGAAGGCGCGGGACGCAATTCGGGACGCTGACTACGTAGCCGGGTTCGAGACCGTGCTGGGACCTGTGCGTCATTGGATACGCGGCGAAGCCCTGCCTATGCGCTACCGCGACCAGGAAGATGTGCTGGATCGACTTGCTATGTACGCCGAATCGGGCAAACGCTGCGTAGTGTGCGCCTGGGGCGACCTGAATTTCTCTGCGAAGGAACTGCTGGATCGTGTGCGCCGACGCGCCGACGTCGAGTTTATACCCGGAATCAGCTCCGTACAGGTGGCGTGCGCCCGGCTCGGCCTGTCCATGGAGACGTCCCTGTTCATCACGCTTCACGCCCGCGACGGACACGAGGAAGGCCTGGTGGAACTCGAAGATGCGCTGAATCGTCGCGTTCGCAATCTCATCGTCTTGCCCCGCCCCTACGACCTCATGCCCGCTGACATAGCCACACACCTGCTTGAACAGGGCATTGCTCCCGATTCTCGACTCTACGCCTTGCAGCGTCTGTCGCTGCCGGGCGAGACGATCAGCGAGTACACCCTCTCATCTCTGGCTGCCGAAGAGGCAGAATTCAGCGATCTGACCATCTTGGTCTTCCCCGTGCGGGAGTAGAGTTCGCTGCGCCAGAATTCAGCGGTTATTCTCCACATTTTCTGTATTATTCAGCCACCCACCTCGTCCATGAACTCTCCGGCGGCGGACGACAGCAGCGTGGTCAGATGTGTGTAAAGATAAGTGACGCCCTGATCGAGGTATTGTCGTATGGCGGCGGTACTGCCTGCGGAACCCGACACTCTTCCCGCAGCCGCTATCGAAGAGAACGTCCTGCCCATCGCCTCTCGCACCTGTGGGGCGTCCACCCGTCCCGGGTATCCTAAAGACTGTGACAGGTCCGACGGACCCACGAAGAACACATCCACGCCCCCTACCTGGACAATCTCATCCACATTCTCGATAGCCTCCGCCTCCTCGAGCTGGACGCAGACCAGCGTCTCCCTGTTCGAATGCTCGGCGTATTCGGACATAGACATCCCGTACCCGTAGGAAGCAGACCTGACTCCGGCGGCCAGTCCGCGCTCTCCGAACGGATGGTACTTGACCGATTCAACGGCTCTGCGCGCGTCTTCCGCAGTGTTGACGTGAGGCACCTGCACTCCCATCACTCCCCTGTCCATCAACTGGCCGATTGACTCGAAAGAGTTGATGGGCGGCCTCGCGATAGGAGTAACACCGGCGGCCTCGGCTGCCATGACCATGAGTTCGACGCTTTCGAGCGAAATGGAACCGTGTTCGCAGTCTATCAGCACCCAGTCGAAGCCCAGCCGTCCCACCATGTCAACGATGTGTGGAGACGGGAACATTATCGAGACCCCGAACGCGGGCCGGCCGGAGAGCAGTTTACTTTTCATGCGGTTCGTAGTCATTAGTCGAGCCCCTTTTCTTCCGAGGAAACTTGAGGCGCTGACAAGGGTGGGCAATTAGACCACATTCTGCCCCGCAGCGCTGCCGGGGCGATCAATTTCCACTTCTCGCCCCTCGATGTACTGTACCATGTCCTCAATCTCACACTTGGGAGGCGCATTGTGATCACACGCTTGTACACAGGAGACGACGGACATTCGCACTTTGAGGAACTCGATATGGATACCGGGCCTTTCGCCTGGGGAGAACTGAAGACGGCGGCGGGCGTCATGTTCAGGCAGAGCGAGAAGGGCCGATTCTCAGACTGGCACACCGCACCCAGGACCCAGTTCGTAATTACCTTGGTCGGAGAGATGGAGATAGGCCTGCCAGACGGCACCCTGCGCCGATTCGGTCCCGGAGATGTCTTGCTCGCCGATGACACGACCGGCAAGGGACACACTACGCGCGACGTCGGCGATATCGGTCGCATCACCGCGTACATTCCTCTGGAATAAGCCTGACTGATTGAGGGCCAGAGAGTAATCGCAGGCCTACGGTGTGCCGTGTACTCAAGTGCACAGAATCCCGCACTCGACATCGCTGTAAGCGCGGGATTCCTGTCCTGCTTTCTTCGTGCGACTGCTCGCAGACCGTCTGTCCTCCGGCCCTACGGCTTGTGCTTGTTCACCAGATCAACGATTCGGTCGTCAATCTCGTCGGGGATAGGGCGACCCGCATCATGGAGCGCGATGGCCAGGTGGGCATCCCGGTGCAGTTGCTCGCGCTCCGGCCTGTCCTTATAGCCATCCTCTATCTCGCCGAAGAGTGCGTCAATGTGTTCTTTTCTGAAGGCTGGCATGTGGTGAATACCTCGTCCTGTACCGCTGGGTATCTTTCGGAATCACTTAGGGGCCGGCCCCAGTATCAGGTTCCGGCCCCTCTATGCTCAGTTTCCTATACGACTGCCGCTTGGAAGCAAATAGGTACTACTCGTCTCCGCGCGTGGTGTGACCGATCGTGAGGATCTCATCGAGCTCGCTGACGAAGTCCATGATCTCTTCCGAATCGGGCTTCTTGTCGCTCTGGAGCTTCGCCTTGAACTCCTCGAACAGCCACTCTTCCTTCGTCCCATGCGGGATGTCGAAGAATTCGCGGTCGAACTTGGGCAGCTTGCCGGGGCCGAAGTAGCCCTTGTCTCTCAGCTCGTATCCCTCGAGGTTGTCGGTGCCCTTGCCCAGGATTTCACCGTCGGTCTCGATGTAGTGTTCCATGACGGGCTTCATGCCATACTTCTGTACGGGGCAGACCTTCATGCAGACGGCGCAGCCTTCGTAGCGGGCCATGACCGGGCGGCAGCGATCGTAGATAAGCTTGTTCTTCTCTACGCCCCTGTACCAGACCTTCTCCTTGACCAGCGCGCGGCCTGGGCAGCGGTTCACGCATACCTGGCACTCCTGGCAGAACTGGTGGATGCCGTAGTCAACGGGCTCGTCATAGGTTACGGGCGCGTCGGTCGTGATGATCATCAGGCGCGCGCGGGAGCCGAAGTGCGGCGACAGCAGCTGGCCGTTGGCGCCGAGCTGTCCGAGTCCGGCAGCGACGAACATGGGTATGTATGCCGCGCTGTTGTCGTTGGGGCTGTGTACCTGCGCGTGGTAGCCCTTCTCGCGTATGTAGGCGGCGAGTTCAAGACCCATCGCGCCTTCCATCTCGTAGGTGCCGAAGTGGGCGAACTCTGCCTCGAGGCTGGGAATCGTCTGCGTCTGCCAGAAGTCCTGCTCGAGGGCGAGACAGATGGCGTGTTCGTACTTGATCCACCTGCGCTTGCTCTGGTACGCGTAGTGGCGGTCGAAACGGGTGAAGCCGACTTCACCGAATCCAAGCTCCCGGGCCTTCAGCCGGAAGTCTTCAGTCATGTCCTTGCCGACTTCCGGAGTAGCAGTGGGCTCTATCTCACCGGACACGATGGCGGCGTCCACAAGCGGCTTGTTGACCCTGTCATGTTCCTCGCGGTACTGTCGGACATCGTCCGTATAGACCGTCCACACCCATTCGCGGTCTGCCGCCTTCTGGATGTTCTGGGACTCAATCGGTTCTACCCTCGTGTAGAAGGAGACATCCACGTCGTTCTTGCGAATGCCGGGTACTGTCGTCAGGTTCTCAGGCACCGGGATATCGTAATCCGGATCGCCGTGCAATCTCCCCGGACGCTTTACAACATGACTAACTTCTACCTCTTTTTCCGCGACCATAACTCTCCCCTCTCCTCTCTGGAGTTGTGTCTGTTGCGGAGTTTACTCAGAATCTAATAACAAGTCAAGATAAAATTTGCATGAATAATTTTTAGTATGTCCTGACGGCATAAGTCCTCTCTCCCTCGATGGAGAGTGCTACGGAGAGGGTGACAACGTCTCTGAGGCGCGCTTTCGGGAGCGGCGTATGTTCAGCGCCTGTCTCAGCGCGAACAGCAGCGCGCCGACCACTATGATGCTGAGATACGTAATCGAGCGATCAACGATTGTCGCGGCGGCAGCCTCCGGCGCGGCCAGTTCGATGAGCAGAAGTCCGGCCACGCCCGGCTCCACGGCGCCCACTCCACCGGGGGTCGGCACCGTGCTCAGAATTGCGTGTCCGACCGCCACTATTGGAACGAGCAAGAGACTGAAATCCATTCCCAACGCCACCAGTACGAAGTACAGCCGCCCCATTTCCAGGAGCCAGCCCAAAAGCCCCAGAAACATTGCAAGCGGCATACGTCGAAAGCTGCCCAGCGTTCCCTGGCTGAACCGATGATAGGCAGACTTTATCCTGACCGGCAGGAAATTCGCGGCGCGTTCACCATACGCTTTCATGAACAGGGCAACCGCCACTATGCCAACGGTCATAACGGACGCCATGACGATAATGTAAACCGATACCGCCTGACCTTGAGTGACCGCGAGGACCAACGCCGCCGTCAGGATGATCGCGGCCACTATTACCATGTCCATCACTCGCTCAGCGAGCAGGGTACCCAGGCTCCACGAGAAGCTGCTCTTCGAGTCTGCGGCGAAAGCATATGCGCGGTATGCGTCGCCCATCCTGAGCCAAGTGACCGAGTTGACGAACCATCCGATTACTATCAGTTGCGAAGTATGTAGAGTAGATGGCACTTTGGTTTCGTCTGAACTCGACTCCGCCGCGTTGGTCGCCAGCATCTTCCAGCGCATTCCTCTGAAAATGAAGCTCATATAGTAGAGCGCGAACGCGAGAAGGTAGAACCATGGGTTTATGTCCAGTATCCCGCGCCAGGTCTCTCCCCAGTCCAGATCGAACCTCGTAGCAAGAAAGAGTATGACGCCCGCGGCGATTCCGAAGGACAGCAGAGTCGGAATCGAAAAGATTCGTCTTACGATAGGGACTTGTGTAAGTAGGCTCTCTTTGTCTTGTCGCATTAGTTCATCGAGTTTGTTCTTGTGAGGTAGCGAGACCGAGCAGCGGGCGTTTTGATGGAATACCCGGGCGCCGCGGATAGTTTGCGGGAGTGCTTCGTATCTTGTCTATAACCACCAGAACCTTGTTGTCTCCACCCGTTCTTATGATGTCGCGTATTACCCCACCCATAGTCTCGATTGCTCTGTGGGCGGCGGCTATCTCATCGGCGGCGGCGGCAGTCTTGTGAAGCGCGACCAGGCCCCCCACCTTACAGAACGGTAAGGTGAGTTCGGCCAGGACAGGCATGGGTGCCACCGCCCGCGCGAGTGCCAGGTCGAAACCTTCCCGAATGCTCTCACAGTGCGCCTGCGTCTCTGCGCGGGAGTGTCTCACTCCCATGTCGGTCAATTCCAGCGCTGCTACCATGTCGCTGAGAAATTCGACCTTTCGCGCGGTCGCGTCAACCAGCGTCCCGCACAGTTCGGGAAACGCTATCTTCATCGGTATTCCCGGAAATCCTGCGCCCGCGCCAATGTCAATGAAGTTGCGCGCGGCGCGCGCCTCCGACGGCAGCGCGCCCGCGACTGACAACGAGTCCAGAAAATGCGTCTCCACGACGTCATCCCAACCCGTTACCGTCGTCAGGTTCATCGTGGAATTCCGGCAGACCAGTTCGCGATAGTACAGACAGAACTTATCCAACTGGGCCGAGTTCAGCGAGATCCCCAGCTTCGCCGAATCCATTTCCAGCCTTCTCGTATCTAATATTTCACAGGGTTCTGGACAGCTAACCATATCGCTTCCGGTTCGTTGTAGATGTTCAAGGGATAGTATATCCGGCGCGATTTCAATGTATGCGCCGGGCTTGAGAATCTGGGCAATGTCCAATATCGTATAGAAAGGCGAGCGGGTCTCGACAGGACTTGCTCGATGGTGAGAGCGATGAATTATGAAGAAGCTGATGACAAGATTCTGATGGAGTGTATCAGCAACGGGGACAAAAATGCTCTCGAATCACTCTATTCGAGATATTCTAGGCCGGTGTATTCTCTGTCTATACATATGCTGAGAGACCCTACCGCAGCCGAAGAGGTCACCCAGGACACCTTCTTCAACGTATGGCGGCGAGCCGGAAGCTACAAGCCCAACAGAGGCAAGGTAACGAGTTGGCTCTTCAGCATCGCGCACAACCGCACCATAGACGAGTTGCGCAAGCGCCGCAGGGAGTACAACAGAGTCCAGTATGACGTTGACCTTACCAACAGGCCGACAGAGTCGCGGTCAGACGACCCGACTGAGTATGTGTCGGTCCAGTTCGAGGGGACTCGCCTCAAGTCGGCTCTGATGACGCTGAGGCCGGAGCAGCGGGATGTGGTTGTACTGGCATACTTCGGAGGGTTGACTCATTCCGAGATTTCCAGGGAACTCGACCAGCCGCTCGGTACGGTCAAGACGCGAATGAGACTGGCTATGAAGAAATTGAGGGAAGTCCTGGAGCCGCAGATTCGGGAGTCTGCCGAGCATGGATTGTAGCGATGTCGAGGAGCTTGTAGTTCCGTATCTTCGGGGCGCGCTGAATAACGATGAGGCCGCGACGCTGGAGAGACATATCGCCGTGTGTCGGAATTGCAGTCGTGCCATGGCGGAAGAGATGGTGGCCGATCTCGCTCACGCATTGCCGCAGAAGAACCCTCCGCAAAGCGTGAAGGACAGGTTGTTCGGCAGGGTGGGCTCCCGCAGTCCTGCTGGATCCACTTGGTCCAATCTACGAAATCGGATACCTAAATACGCGGGACGATTCACGCGGCGAGCGGCGCTGGGATGGGGTGGAGGTGCGGCGGTGGCTCTGGCGGTCATTTTGCTGGCGACGGGTGTGTGGCTCAACGACAGGTTGGGCGATATTTCCAGAGACGCCGAACAGCTTTCCAACGAACTCGCGCTGGCGCGTGAACGCGAGAGCGAAGTCATGTCCGCGGTCGAAGGACACCGCGAGGCCACTTACGAGCTGATAAGAATGTCCTCCACACCCGGCGCTTCTGTGAACACCCTGCTTGGAACGGGACCCTGGTCCACGGCGCGCGGCGTCGTAATGTTTTCCTACACGTCTAACCGGGGGCTGCTTCTCGTTACCGACCTGCCCGCGCTCCCGTCCGACAGGATCTATCGGGTCTGGCTGATCAAGGACGGCATTAAGTACAACGCAGGATGGTTCACCGTTGATCCACTGGGGTACGGCCAGACGATAATCATACCTCTGGCGCCATTCGGACAGTTCGACGGCATGAGCATAACCATAGAACCCAGTGGCGGTAGCGACGTTCCGACGGGCGTGAACGTACTCGAAGGAGACCTATAGTAGTGTGATAACCTAGTTGTGATGGATATTCAGATTCCGATTTATCCCCTCTCCCCCTGGGAGAGGGCTAGGGTGAGGGCATACAATCTGTCAATCCAAAGATGTCGGAACACTAGCCGCCGATGTGGTACATCTCCACCTTCTTGCGGGGTTCGTCCGTGAACAGGGTCCTTATCTCCGAGTAGCGGTCATCCCTTAGTCCCCACAAGCCGCGTATGATGTCCTCTATCTCATCGTCGGTCGCGCCGTCCCGCATCGGTGTCCGCAGGTCCGTTCCTGACGTGGCGAACAGACAGGTTACGATCTGGCCCTCTGGCGAAAGCCTCATGCGAGTGCAGTCCCCACAGAAAGGCTTCGTCACGGAGGCGATCACTCCCACCTCCCCTTTGCCATCCTTGAACCCGTAGCGTAGCGCCACCTCACCCTTATAGTTCGCCTCGACCGGCTCCAGCGGCATCTCGGCGTGTATTCGCTCCAGTATCTCTTCCGCCGGAACCACGTCGTCCATCTTCCAGCCGTTCAGCGTCCCGACGTCCATGTACTCTATGAAGCGGACTATGTAGTCGCGCTCCTGCGCGAACCGCGCCAGTTCGACGAGCGTGTGATCGTTCACCCCGCGCTGCACCACCGCGTTTATCTTGATAGGGCGCAGACCGACCCTGTCCGCCGCCTCGATACCCTCCAGCACACGCTCGGTGCCGAAGTTGCGCCCGTTCATCTGCCTGAAGACCTCGTCGTCCAGCGAGTCCAGGCTGATGGTGATCCGTTGTAGGCCGGCGTCCTTCAGCTTGTCCGCGAACTGCGCCAGCAGGAAGGCGTTGGTGGTCATCGTCAGGTCTTCGATGCCCGGAACACGCGCCAGCATGGCGATCAGCTTGTCTATCTCCGCCCGCACCAGCGGCTCGCCTCCGGTTATCCGTACCTTCACCACGCCCAACTTTACGAGGATGCGCGTGAGCCGCGCTATCTCCTCGAACGTCAGCAGCGATTCCCTGGGCAGAAACTGGTAGCGGTCCCCGTATATCTCGGCAGGCATACAGTACGGACAGCGGAAGTTGCACCTGTCCGTCACCGATATCCTCAGGTCTCTCAGGGGTCTCCTGAATCTGTCTAGCACGGGTATTGTCGCCAAGTCTGAGGTCATAATAAATCTATTATACAGCCAAACGCTCTCAAAGTGCCTTCCCCCTTGAGAGAGGCACAGGGGTAGGTACACATGTAGCCAGCTATAACTACCAGTCAACAAATCCCCTCTCCCTGAGGGATAGGGCTGGGGTGAGGGTGATTTATTGATACCTATTGGATTGACACAGGTTCTCCCCTCAGCGAACGCGCTGCCTTCTGGGCCGCCTCCGCGCGATGACTGACGCTGTTCTTCCGCTCGTTGGATAGCTCCGCCATCGTCAGCCCAATCTCGGGGAACTCGAACACGGGATCATACCCAAACCCATTCTCACCGCGCGGATCGGACACTATCCGTCCCTGACACGAACCGGAGTAAAGGGCTGTCGGACACCCCGGGTTCGCAATAGCTATCACGCATCTGAATCGCGCCGACCATGTCTCAGGATCGGTCCCGGCCAGATTGCCCAGCAGGAACTCAACTCGATCAGCGTCGGTGGCGTCCGGGCCAGCGTATCGCGCCGAGCGAACGCCCGGCTCGCCGCCCAGAGCGTCAACCTCCAGCCCGGAGTCATCCGCCAGGGTCATTACGCCCGCGAGTTCGCAATAAGTCTCCGCCTTCAGAGTCGCGTTCTCCTCGAACGTGCTGCCCGTCTCATCCACGTCATGATGAATCCCCAGGTCGCCCAGCGAGACCAGTTCGTACGGAATATCCCCCATCAACTCGGTCAACTCGCGCAGCTTGCCCCTGTTGTGTGTGGCTATGAGCAGTCTAGGCATGGATGGCAATAGAATCTCAGCTCTGCGCGAAGACATCGCTCACCCGGACTTCTAGGCCGGGTATGAGCGATAATGTGGGCGCGGTCATCTCGTAGAGTTCTCCGTCTATGATCTCATAGCGTCTGTCGTCCGGGAGCTCCACGTAGTCTTCATATGTGAGTCTTATCTGTGTGTTGACCATGATGACGCTCCACTTTCTCAGACGTGAACTGGGAGAGGTCGCCGATTGTTCGGTGAGTGTACCAACGGCTGTGTGGTCGGTCAATGAAATTGCCGGCCTCCACCAACCTCAAAATCCCCTTCCCACGCCTTCGCCTGCGTTTCCAATTGTACTACACAATCATGCTTTAGATGCGCTACAATATCTGCATTAAGACTGAGTGCTCACTCACACGAATTATAAACTAAAACTTATCAACAATATTTCATAGGCGTCTCAAAATTTTTTCATGACCCCGATCATAGCTAATCGGATCCATCTTGTACGTGAACTCTAGGTCAATTTGTCACCAAGACTCACCTGAACCCCACCTAGAAGGTCACCTAGATAACATAAATTAAGATATATGATGAGGTGAACATTTGTCAGGCGCGCTCTCTCGGTACCGGATAGTTGAACTCGGAGACCAGCCGGCGGTAGCCGTCCTGGGTATGCTGCTCGCCGACCAGGGCGCGGACATCGTCAAGGTCGAGCGGCCTGAGGGAGACCCTCTGCGCGGTACCCCTGTGTTCTCTGTCTGGAATCGAGGCAAGAACTCCCTCGTAGCCGACCCTCAGAGCAACAAGGACAGATGCGGCTTGCAAGGACTCATGCGAGAGTCCGACGTGGTGATCGAGGGGTTCGACTCAGGGACCAACCCCTACGGGATTGACTACGATACGGCCCGGAACGAGAAGCCCGATATCATTCATCTCTGTATTCCGGGGATCTCCCAGGACGGGAATGCAACCGCGAGCGAACTCATCGTATCCGCCGCGACGGGCGTGTATGCTGACCGAAGCGCGGACGGCTCAGAGGGCGCGAGCTTCATTGCCCTGCCATACGCAAGCATCTTCGGAGCTATGGTGGCCGCCCCGGCGATAACCGCCGCCCTGTTCCACAGGGAGAGAAGCGGCGAGGGCCAGTCTGTCGTGGTCCCGTTGTACGATTCTATGTTCACCGCGATGGGATCGGCTATCGTCCGAAGGCCGGACGTTCCGGCCGGTCCCGGCGCGCTGTCTCCGGCCATAGCCCGCTTCTACCGCTGCGCCGACGACCGCTGGGTGAACCTGAACGCCAGCTACGAGCGTTCGCTAAGACCCATGCTCACCGCGATGGGCCATCCCGATTGGTACGACGCGCTCACCGACGAACGCCTGCGCGCCAATATCGAGGAACGCGAGGAATGGGCCGCCCGTTTCGCCGAGGTGTGGCTGCAAAAGCCGGCGACTGAATGGGAAGACGTGATGGAAGATGTGGGTGTGCCCCTCACTATGTGCCGCACACTCCAGGAGTGGATGGAGACCGACCACGCATGGCAGTCTGGCGCGGTCGTGAAGCTCGACGATCCCGTCTATGGCCCGATGCGCCAGGTCGGAATACAGGTCAGGCTGGAAGACACACCCGGTTCTATACGCGGCGCGGCTCCCATTCTCGGACAGCGCATCGCGGATTCAAACGAACGAGAAAGGTAGAACCATGCCCGGAGCCTTGGAAGGAATACGAGTCCTCGACCTCTGCATCATCCTCGCGGGACCGACCTGCGGCAGAACGCTGTCCGAATACGGCGCCGAAGTCATCAAGGTCGATCCCGAACACCGCGTTCCCGGCCTGACCCCCTGGCTCGATGTGGGACGAGGCAAGCGCAGTATCTGCCTGAATATCACCAGAGACGCCGGCCTTGAAGCGTTCTACCGCCTCGCCGACACCTCCGACGTCCTCTTGCAGGGATTCCGGAAAGGCGTTGCCGAGCGTCTGGGCATTGGTTACGAGCAACTCAGTGAGCGCAACCCTGGCATCGTTTACGCGTCCATCAACGCCTTCGGTCAGGAGGGGGACTGGGCGATGCGCCCGGGCTTCGACCAGAACGCGCAGGCCGCCACCGGTATGCAGCTTCGCAACGGCGGCGACGGACAGCCGGGCCCGCCTCCATATACCTTCAACGACTACGGCACCGGAATCATGGCCGCCTATGGCGTGATGCTCGCCCTGCTGGAACGAGAGCACACGGGCAGAGGACAGAAGATAGACACCTCGCTGGCCTACACTGCCTCCACATTCTCCTCAGCCTACATGGTGGACTATGAAGGATACGAGCCGGATGAAGTCAGTGGTCCGGAAGCCAAGGGCTTCGACACCCTCAACAGACTATACCGGACTGCTGACGGATGGCTCGCACTGTCAGTAAACAACGACGGCGAAAGGGAGAAATTCAACTCACTGGGACCATTCACCAAACTGAGTGATCGCTCCACCCTGGAACCCATCTTTGCGTCACGCTCCACCGATGATTGGGTGAAGTCCCTGAGCGAGGCAGGAATAGCCGCCACCGCCAGTCGCACGCTGGCTGACGTGAGAAACGAAGCGCGCGATGGCGAGCGCGACCTCATCGTTGCCGAGCATCATCCATTCTTCGGCAGTGTCGAACACGGGACTGCCGCACCTCAGATGGATGCGACGCCCGTCAGAACAGGAACGTCCCCTGTATTCGGTGGCGACACTGTTGAAGTGCTGACCGAACTCGGCCATTCGGACGATGAGATAGAGGCCATGCGCGCCGACGGGGTTATCCCTCAGACGGACGGACTACCCCTGCGCTGAGCCCCGGGCAGCGCCGTCAGATTACGCCCTCTTCCCGGAGGTGCTCGATCTCTGTGTCGTCCAGCCCAAGGTCTTTACCGTAAACCGACTGATTATGCTCCCCCAGCAGCGGACTTCTGAACGTCCTCCACGGCGTCTTGTTGAAGATATAAGGCCGGCCGGCATACGTATATGTCTCACCCAGTTCGGGATGCTCTACTTCCGCAAAGAAGCCCCTATCCTCCCGGAAATGCGGGTCGTCAAGGTTCTCCTCCGGCGAGCGAATTATCCCCCAGGGGAATTTACGCTGCTGGGATCCCCTGTATATCTCCTCGGCTGTATGCGAGGCTATGAACTTCTTCACCACCTCGAAGGCATGTTCCACCTCTTCGCCCGCGCGGGCGCGCATGGTAGCCATGTCCAGGTACTTCTCGTCGGTCAGGTCCTCCGCCATACCCTCCGAGTCCATCCACGCCACGAGCGACTTCCACTGGTTGAGGCTTGTGAACACCGCGAACACGTTTATGAACTTGTCGTCCACCGTCGGGCAGAGCGTCTTGGGGGTAGGCTGTGCGCCGTGATGCCTGCCGGTCTGACGATGTACCACATCGCCGCCATAGATGTACAGCGGCATAGCCGCCTCGGTCGTGCATGAGCAGGCCTCGTGAATGGATGCGTCCACGTACTGCCCTTCTCCAGTCATATCTCGCCAGTTCAGTGCCATGAGGGTCCCGATGGTGGCGTAGTGAGATGCCGTAATGTACCCGTGTCCGCCGCTCGGACGGATTGGCGGCGAACCGGGCAGGTCGTCGTAGCCGCAGCTGTGCATGATCCCGCCCATAGCCATAGCCACCAGGTCCGACGTCTTGTAGTCTCGATATGGCCCGTCCTGTCCGAACCCGGTCAGCGACGTCATCACCAGCGCAGGGTTGATAGAGCTCAGTTCATCGTAACCCAGCCCGAGTGAGCCGAGGTATCCGGGGTCGTAACTCTCCAGTAAAACGTCGGCCTTCTCGACCAGCTTCCTGAGCATTTCGGCGCCCTTCTGCGAGGCAGTGTCGAGAGTGATCCCCTCCTTCGCCGTGTTGAACGCCCAGAAATGCAGACTTCCCTCCCTATCGAGAGTGTCGCCGCGAAACGGTCCTACTATTCGCGCCCTGTCCCCTCCCGGCGGCTCCACCTTGATGACGCGCGCCCCCATCTCCCCAAGCAGCTTCCCGATAAGCTGCCCCTTCTCATCGCACAGGTCAAGTATGGTGATGTCCGAGAGGGCAGAGTTGGTTGATGTGGTCATTGGGATTTTCGTGCCTCTTAGCGTACTCGGGTCGTTATATCACCGTCTGGTGCATCTCTCTATTCTCGACATTGGTTTCCGGGTGGCTATATCACCCCCTCCACCATCAACTCCCCTATCTCTTCCGAATCCAGGCCGAGTATCTCGCCAAATACATAGTCGCTGTGTTCGCCCATCAGGGGAGACGCGCGCCGCAGCTCCCAGGGAGAGCGCGACAGACGCATCGGCTCGGCCTCGAACTTTGCTTTCCCGAGTTCAGCGTGCTCGATTTCGGGCAGGAAGTTCCGGTGTTTTAGCTGCGGGTCTTCGTCAACCTTTATCTTTGGCGACTGCACCGCGCCCGCTATCACTCCTGCCGACTGTAACTTGTGGAACACTTCATGCGGCGTGTGGCACGATGTCCAGGTCTCTATCAACTCGTCCAACTCGTCCTGGTTGTCGTAGCGTCCCTCGTTGGTCTCGAATCTCGGATTGGCTGTCCACTCCGGCGATCCGATAGCCTCGACGAACGCAGCCCACTGCTCGTCGTCGAATACGGTAATCGCGCACCACTGGTCCTCGCCCTTACACTGGTACGTGTTGTGAGGAGCGACACGCGGATGTGGCGAACGATTGCCGGGCGGGTTGCCCTCCCGTCTGAACGGGCGTCCGTTCACCGTCTTGTCCAGAATAGCCGTTCCCGTAAGCGCGATGCCGGATTCGACCTGTGACAAGTCTATCCACTGACCCTCCCCGGTGCGATTACGGTGATGCAGCGCCGTGACACAGGCCATAGCGCCATAGTATCCCGCCGTGTGGTCCATGTAGGAGAACCCCCATCCGGCAGGCTCCTCTCCGGGCAGGCCCGACATATACGTCAGGCCCGACAAAGCCTGTGCGGTCGGCCCCCATGTGACGTAATCCCTGTCGCGTCCCGTGTGGCCGAACCCTGACAGGCTGAGATATATGACGTCGGGCCGTATCGAACGCTGCGCTTCATAGTCCAGCCCCCACCGTTCCAGCACAGACGCGCTGAAGTTCTCGACCACGATGTCCGACGCTGAAATGAGGTCGTGAATCAGTTCAGTGCCGCGCGGGTGCAATACGTTCAGCGTTGCGCTCAGCTTATTCCGGTTCAGGTTGTTGAACATCCCGCTCGCGTTCGGACTTCCCCCGGCCGCGTATGCCCCACGAATGTAGTCCATGGAGTACTCGAACTCGACGCGGATTACCTCGGCTCCGAAGTCCGCCAGGATGCGCGTGCAGGTTGGGCCTGCGACAATCCAGGAAAAATCTACGACACGAATGCCTTCCAGAGCGTGCTTACGCATACGGACTACCCCCAAGCCTGGTGAATAACTACGGAATCCTATAACCGCGAGCGAGCGTAGTCAACAGGAATGAGTCGTATGAATTGGCGAGGGGACACCGCTAGGCGACAACTCCCTGCGAGCGCAGAGTAGCGATTTTCTTGTCGGGCCGTCCCAACTCTCTCAGCACCTCGTCGGTATGCTGACCCAGTGTAGGCGCGGGCCTCTGGAACAGGCCCGGAGTCTCGGACAGCTTGATCGGTATCCCAATGTTGCTTGTACGTCCTGCGACCGGGTGCTCAGTCTCGACTATCATCTCCCTGGCGCGTACCTGAGGGTCATCGTAAACCTGCTGAATGTCGTATATCGGGCCCGCTGGCACGCCCGAGGCTTCAAGCGCGTCCAGCCAGTACCCGGATGACTTCTGCGAGAAGGTCTGTTCCAGGGTCGCAATCAATGCGTCCAGATTGTTCATCCTATCCCTGGGTTCTACGAACCTGGGATCCGAGACCAGCTCGTCGCGTCCAATGGCGGCGCAAAGACGTTCCCAGTTGGCCTGGTTCGCCGCGCCGATATTGACGTACCCGTCCGACGTCTCGAACGCCTGGTACGGAGCCGTCAGCCGGTGGGCGCTGCCCTTCGGCCCGGGGACATCTCCTGTGGCGAAATACATGGCGGACTCCCAGAAAGTGTAAGCGATTCCGCCCTCCAGCAACGATGTGTCCACGTGCTGCCCTTCTCCGGTCTTGAGGCGGTTGATATACGCGGTCAGAATGCCGATGACGGCGAACATTCCAGCATTCAGGTCACACACAGGTACTCCCACCTTGGTCGGCGGACTGTCCGGGTGGCCAGTCACGCTCATCAGTCCGCTCATGCCCTGCGTTACGAGATCGAAGCCGCCGCGAGTGGCGTAAGGGCCCGTAACCCCGAACCCGGAGATCGTGCAGTACACCATGGCGGGATTGAGTTCCCGTACTTGTTCGTATCCAAGTCCCATGCGCTCCAGTGAGCCGGGTCGAAAGTTCTGTACAAGAATGTCATACCTTCGCACCATATCCATGACTATCTCACGGCCTTCGTCCGACCTGAGGTCCACGACGATGCTGCGCTTGTTGCGATTGATACCCAGAAACGCCGCCGACTCACCCTCGATGAACGGAGGTCCCATGCGGCGTGTGTCGTCGCCCCCGTTGGGCTTTTCCACCTTCACCACGTCCGCGCCCATGTCCGCGAGCATCATCGTGCAGTAAGGCCCTGCCATTATCTGGGTGAGGTCGAGGACCTTAACGCCTTCAAGAGCGGCTGAGTTGGTCATCGTCGGTTATCGGCTCCTTGTCGGCTTGGATGAGGTTATCATACAGCCGTGCGGATTTCCTCGCCGGGCCGCGTGAGGCCATTGACAGCATGATATATAAGTGTTAATCTACAATCGCAATGAGGAATACTCGGCATAATATATATTTATGCTGAGTATAATCTTCGGTTTGGTTAAACTCCATAGGAGGTATGTCTAATGGCTGGCGAAGGAAAGATGGACATTGAGATCATCTACTGCGTACCTTGACAGTATCACGGTGTCATGGCCTGGATGGTCAACGAGTTCGTAGCTGAAGGCGGAAGTGAAGTATCCATCGAGGTGAAGCCCGGTGTGGGTGGAGTCCTGCAGGTGTTTGTTGACGGCGACAAGATATACGACAAGAAGGAAGAGGACGGACAGACCCCGCATCTCAACCGTGTCAAGGAATTGCGCGCAATCATACGGGACAGGCTCAACTCTCTCGCCGCAGCAGCCGACGACAACTAACACAACATACGAATCCTGAAGCGAAAAGGCCCCGATGAATCGGGGTCTTTCTCTTTGCCCAGTCAGAATTAGCGGTTGACCTCACAAGCGCTATGCGGATACATTCTATCGGGCGCGAGAGCGCAACTGGATTCCTGAACCCTCAATCTCTATGAATGGAGCGGGCTACTTGGAAGAACACACTTCAAACCGGCGATACTGGGCTACCATCGCATTTCTCATTCTGCTGGGTGTACAGGGCGTTGTGGTCAGATTCTCCGGTGCCCACATAGATCCTCAAGTTGAGGCGCTGATATTCGGCATCAGCATCATCGCCGGCGCGTTCCTGCTGTCGTGGGCCGCCGAGGTGGCTCAGCTGGATGTGTCCGCGTCCTTTGCCATAGCGGTTCTCGCGCTCATCGCCGTGATGCCGGAGTACATGGTGGAGGCCACGCTCGCCTGGAACGCCGGACAATCCTTCAACCCCGATATACCCGCTGTGACAGAGAAGATGTCGCTTGCCGCCGCGAACGTTACCGGCGCAAACCGCCTGCTGATAGGCCTGGGCTGGTCGGCGGTGATCATCATCTTCTGGCTGAGGCGGCGGCGCGGGTTCGATATGCGCGGACTGCTGACGCTCGAACTGCCGATGCTCGTGGTCGCTACTCTGCTGACAATCGCCGTCGCCTTCTTCAAGATGATACCGATATGGCTCGCGGCGGTGTTCATCGGAGCGTACATCTTCTACCTGTGGAGGAGTTCGACACAGGAATCCGTGGAGCCGGACCTGCTGGGCGCGGCGGCGATGATAGCCAGTTTCAAGCCGCTGTACAGGCGTCTGTGGGTACTCGGCCTGTTCATATTCAGCGCAGCCGTGATCATCATTGTAGCGCCACCGTTCGTGCATGGGCTGGAGGCGACGGGCGAGGCGCTGGGCATCAGCAAGTTCCTGCTGATACAGTGGCTCGCGCCGCTGGCCTCTGAGTCACCGGAGATTATCGTCGCGGTACTGTTTGCACTGCGCGCCAATCCAAACGACGGCCTGACCACCCTCATATCCTCCCAGGTGAACCAGTTGACGCTGCTCGTCGGCAGCATCGTCGTCGTGTTCAGCATATCCGCCGGACAGCCGCTGAGCTTCCATCTCGACCACTATGAACCCGTCAACTTACTGGATAGGCTCGCCTCCGGCTTCGGCCTGCAGTCCAGTGAGTTCCTGCTCACGGCGGCGGCGGCGGCATTCGGCATTCTGCTAATCTCCACCCGTGTCATCAAGTTATGGCATGGGCTCGCGCTGCTGGGCGTATTCACGGCGTACATGATGTCTCTGCTATGGTTCCCGGGCATATTCGGCGGTGTTGACGATGTGGAGAACGTGCCATTGCGGATGTGGTCGTCCGTCATAGTATTCGGCCTCGCGGCCCTGCTGGTCGCGCTGAACTGGCGGCGCGTGGTGTACGTCTTCAGGGGCGTGCCGAGACCGGCCGGACTGCAAGAAGGCGACTGACTCGTCGTTGAAGCGTAATAAAATGGGCGGGGAACCCGAATTGGCCCCGCCCATTTGCTTTTCACGGTTTTCGCGACCTTCTTTAGGCTGAACCGCCCACTATCCACTCCGCCGCCCGCTCCGCGATCATTATCGTAGTAGCGTTGGTGTTGGCGCGAACCACGTCCGGCATCACCGATGCGTCAATGACCCTCAGCCCCTCCAGACCGTGTACCCGCAGGTACTGGTCCACCACCGCCATGTCATCCGAGGCAGGCCCCATCTTGCACGTCCCCGATGAGTGGTGCTGGGTACCGACGTTGGCCAGTATCCAGGCGTCCAGCGCGTCGTCGGAGGACAGGTCTTCGTCGGTAGGGTTTACCCTCCGAATCAGGTGGTCGGACAGTGGCGGCGTCTGGGTGATTTCGATACAAGTCCTGACAGCGCTGCGCATCCGCTCCCTGTCCCACTCGTCCGTGAGGTATCTATAGTCCAGGTGGGGCTGCTCGCTCGGGTCGGTGGATACCAGCGTTATCCGGCCCGCAGTGACCGCCTTCTGGAGCGCGACGCTGAACCCGCTGTAGGTCCCGTCTTCCGGTATCTCGACGGTCGCCGGGCGATGTTCGCTGGTGAGCAGTATGGGGCTCATCTGCATATCGTTGCGGTGGGGCGACCCGGGCGTCGTGTATCGCATCCCGACCTGTATCGAAGGCGAATTCTCAGGGGGTGTGTCCTGGTCCGTTTCGTACAGCAGGAAGGTCGCCGGGTGGTCTCTGAGATTACGGCCGACGCCCGGAACATCCCTCACGACGGGTATGTCGAAGGATTCGAGGTGGTCCCTGGGGCCAACGCCGGAGAGCATGAGCAGGTGCGGCGAGTTTATCGCGCCGCCGCTCAGGATTATCTCGTTTCCGTAAACCTCGAACGTGTCGCTGCCGCTCTCAGCCTGAATGCCAACGGCGCGGTTGCCGTCGAATATGATCCGGTGAGCGAGAACCTCGGACCGGATCGTCAGATTCAGCCTGTGCCTGGACATGGACAGGTACGTCAGGTTGGTGCTCATCCTCACGCCATCAACATTGTTCAGCGGACGCGGCCCGACGCCCTCAGACTCCGGGTGATTCTGGTCGAGAGTCTCCGGGAATCCGGCGGATACGCAGGTATCCCAGAACAGGCGCGGTATCGGCATCACCTCGTCCTTCGAGTAGCGACGAACGGGGATCGGGCCCTCGCCTCCGTGAAAGTCGTCCGCTCCGAAGGTCAGGTCGGTCTCCGACTTGCGGAAGTATGGCAGTATGTTGACGAATGCCCATTCGGGACTGCCCAGTTCGGCCCACTCGTCGTAGTCCTCGGGTATGCCCCGGAAGAACACCTGCCCGTTGACGGAGCTCGATCCGCCGGTCAGCTTGCCTCTCGGAAGCGGAAACGGCTCCCTGTCGGGCGTAGCCGTGGCCATATATCCCCATGTCTCAGACTCGGGGCCGTAGGCCGCGGGCCATACCGAGTTACCGAACTTCACGCTGTTCGGCATCGTCTCGAAGTTGGAATAGTCCGGCCCTGCTTCCAGGAGCAGGACGGAACGATTTGGGTCCTCCGTGAGTCGCGAAGCCAATACCGAACCTGCGGACCCGGCTCCAACGATAATGTAGTCATATTGCATATCAACATCCCCCGATTGTCGCGTGCGAGTTTTTCAGACGTTTATCGTCATTCCCGCTTTCACGGGAATCCATGTATGGGCTAGAAGATAATGCCCAGTTCGCGGCGCGTCAACCTGTGTATGAAGTGTCGGTTCTAGGAGTGGATACAGTTTCGAGTTTCGAGTTGCAGGAATCCATGTTTCTACCGCCGTATCACCTCGAACAGCCGATGTTCGCACTCTGCGGGCAGACCTGTGCGCGCCGTCACATCGCGGCTGTTGAAGACATGCGGGCATATAGCAGGAAGTTGTTGGACTTGCTGGATAAGAGGCCTACCCGGCAGCGACTGCACGCCGCTTATGCACACCGGAAACAGGGATATTGAGTGAAGGTGGACTGGCATCCCTAAGCAGGGTGTTATGGCCACATAAACAGGCGGAGCACGTTCTCGTTTCAACTTGACAGCGCATATCTCATCGCAATACCTTTGAGCGCGTACTAGGGACAGGCCTACAGCGTCACATGTCGGATCTATTGCTTGTCGCCAGCCTTTGACGTGGGCGGGTTATCACGCTCCCTCTGGGCTGACTCCGGATAAGGTGGCTCGTGTCAGGTAGCCTCAATTCCAAGCCCAGAGGGTCTGCTGTATGAGAGTCAAGTTAATCGCCGGTTTGGTCATAATCTTCATGGGGCTGTGCTTCGCCTGTTCGAACGGCTTATCAGAGAGCGAGGTCGTTCGGCTAATTCAGCAGCACTCCACACCTGGCCCACAGGGCGAACCCGGACCGATAGGCGAGAAGGGCGATACCGGTGAACGAGGCCCACAGGGCGAACCCGGACCGATAGGTGAGAAGGGTGATACCGGTGAACGAGGCCCACAGGGCGAACCCGGACCGATAGGTGAGAAGGGTGATACCGGTGAACGAGGCCCACAGGGTGAACCCGGACCGATAGGTGAGCGCGGTGACACAGGGCAGCAGGGTGAGCGCGGCGAAAGAGGTGAACAAGGTGAGCAAGGGCTTCAGGGCGAGAAAGGCGAGCGTGGCGAACCCGGGCCTCAAGGCCCCAAGGGAGATAAGGGCGACCGGGGCGAACCCGGAAAAGCAGGACCGGTCTCAGAGCCGACGGTTGTTCTCACGCCCGTCGCATCCCCTTCGCCCGCTGCGATTAACCCCGCTGAAAGGGATAGGGCTGCGCTTGTCGCTTTCTATAACGCCACCGGCGGCGATTCTTGGAATCTCTCACGCCACAATTGGCTGAGCGACCTGCCGCTTGACCACTGGCATGGCGTAACCACGGACGCGGACGGGCGAGTTGTGAAGCTATTGCTGTATGGTGTGGGACTCAATGGGAAGATACCGCCTGAGTTGGGCAGCCTGACCGAACTGACGGACCTTAGCATGTATCCCGGCATTCGAGGGACCATCCCGCCCGAGTTGGGCAACCTGGTTAGCCTATCCTATTTGGACCTGTCCGGGAACGTGTTAATCGGAGAAATACCCCCGGAAATGGGCAACCTGAGACAGCTGGAATTCCTGGATCTTAGCCAAAACAAGCTAAAGGGCGAGATACCGGAGGAGCTAACTGACCTGTGGAGACTGGAGTACCTCTATCTGTATTCATCCCACTCCCGGGACAACTTCACCGGGTGCATACCCTTCAAATTGAAGAACGTGATAGAGAGCGACTTAGACATCTTGGAATTGCCATTCTGTGAACCACCCGATACACAGCCTCACCTATAAAGTAAGGTGGTAGGCGCGGAATTCCGTGGACATCCTTGACTTGCCCTTATGCCAACCAGCTATAGAAGGATGTAAGGACAGGTCTTACTTGCTATTCTGAGAGTGAACTAGGAGTGAACCTACCTACGAATCACCTCGAACAGCCGATATTCGCCCTCTGCGGGCAGACCTGCGCGCGCCGTCATGTCGCGGCTGCTATGGTATATGCGTGCATACAGCAGGTAGTCGAATTCCTCTAAGTAATTCACTGTGAGGAAGAAGGGTATGTCGCCGTCCTCGATCATTCTCTTCAGTTCAGCACGGTCCACCAGGCTGTCTAGCCGGTACTCCGAATAGACCGGCAGAACGGGGTCGCCGGTTCGCATGGATACGAACGCGCCCGTGTTGTACGAATCGCTCGCAAGGAGGTAGCGGCTGTCCCCGCGCCGCTGGCGGACGTACTCCATCGCAGCGTCCAGTTCTTCGAGCTCCACTCTTACGATTGCGGTAATCATGCCTCCCTGTCGCTGGAGTTCGCGTTCCCTCTCGGAAGGCTCGGAGCGTGGGAGTTGGCGCGCAGGTATCATGTCGAACCCGATCCTGCCCAGCGTGTCGTCCCTTGGGTTGAACAGGTTGTTAAGCGTGATGGCGGATGTTATCAGCGTCAGGACGACGAGCGCAGTTACAGCAATGGCCGTCGCCACGTTCTTCCCAAAGGGACGCCACTGGAAATAGAGCAAAATGCCCCCTGCGATGACCACAATCGCAATCGCGGCGGCCAGGCCCGCGTTTACCCCCAGAACGTGACTCGTTCTCCCATATACGAGCGCGCAGTAGATAGAACCCGCCAGTGCGACCAGGTAAGCCAGCCACCGCGTCAGACCCCCTCTTCGGAAGAGCGACGGGACGACCGCGATGCCGATGCCCGTCAACGCTGCCACGGCGGGTGTCGCGGCAACCCAGTAAGTAATGAGCCTGATGCTCGCTCCGCCGAACGCGACTACGGCCAGCCCAAGCCACAGGACCCACAGAATCCCCATCTCGGTAACGCGGGATATCGAGTCTTCTGCGTCCTTCCTGTCGTGCGAACTCGTCTGCGTCCCAGGTTCGTCCGTGTAGAAAGACAGGTACGCCCGTACCCTCGATTCGCGCAGCGCTATGACAGGCTTCGAGCTCGATATCTTCGCCACCGCCTTATGCCACAGCGTGACCGTCACCGCCACGACACCAACAGCCGCCGCTGGAAACAGCGACACGCCAAAATAGGGGGCCATCGGCCCGGTAACGAACCAGAGTATGTCCTGCCTGTGTCTCGCGCCATACTCCAGATCTCCGAACCGCTCCCGCAGATTCCAGCCGAAGATCATGTCCCACACACTGTCGGCGTGCATCACTGAGTCGTATGCCGAGGGAGTGAGCCAGACGACGACAGGCCACCAGAACGCGGTCACCAGGAATACCCCCACGCCAATCGCGCCGGTTCGTATGAAGGCTGCCCAAGGCTGCCAGCGGTACATGAACGCGATCATCGCGAACGCGGGCGCGGGCAGTAGCCCCTGCCACAGCTTGACCATCCAGGCCAGGCCGAGGACAAAGGCCGCCACGTAGTAGAACCCCTCGCGCTTTTCCTGCGCGGCCCTGACCACGAAGTATGCCGTGAGCAGCAGTGTGACCGTGGTGACCGGCTCGATGAAGGTGGAGCGCGCGTAGTTCACGTCCAGTGGCATGATGGCGAGCGCGGCGGCGGCAATGAGAGCGGGCGTCGTCCCGGCGGTGCGCCTGACTACGATGTAAAGCAGGATAACGGAGCATATTCCGGCAAGCGCGACGGGCAGCCTGAACGCCAGGTTGGAAGGGCCCAGAAGCGCGATGAACAACCCTTGGTACCAGAAGAACAACGGCGGCTTGTCCGCGAGGATAGAACCGTCCGCGAACATATTCGGGTACAGCCAGTTGTGGAAGGACTTGTAGGCGTGGGAGGAGATTGAGGTGTATATGGCGAGTCCGGGATGGCCCTGTCCCAGGTCATACAGCCGGAGGAAGGCCGCGAGCACCATCACAAGCATGAAGGCGCCGGTATGCCGGTAGCAGACTAGCCTGTCTCCAATGGCCTTCACCAACGAACTCCGAACAGGGCGATATATTCCGGCGAACCCACGCTGATGGTATGTTTACTTGTCCATTCGGTCAACACATAACGCCAGTGATATAGGACATTTCTTGGAATACCTGGCAAATCGTTCACAACCCATTCGACTGCCAATTCTGAAAAGGCCCCGCCGGTGATACCACGATCTCCCGGGTAAACGATTTGAACGGGAAGCAGAGGTATCGCTAGAATTGTGAGATACTTATATGGACGGGAGATCGGACGGGGTGATGCGATAGTGGCTCTGACGGAAACCGTAGTGCTGTGCCCCGGATGCGGGTACAGTAATGATTTTGGCGCTTCGTACTGTAGAGAGTGCAGAACGCCCCTCGACAGGGGATGGAGGGTTAGTCCCGAAGAAGCGAGGGATGCAGAAGACAGACGCCGCAGGGAGGCGCGCCGCAGACGCATAATCCGTTGGGCGATTGTCGCGGCTGTGGTACTGGTCGCTACCGCAGGTGCGACGGCTTACGCCGTGATAGGACCCGGTAGAGAACTCGACCCGCCCACCACTAACATCGGTGTGATTTCTGCGCCCGGAGACTGGCCGATGTACCAGGGCGACCCTACCCATTCGGCGTACATCCCCGAAAACCAGCCTACTCCTACGGGAGAGGTGGTCTGGCAATTCCGTACCAATGCCCGATTGTACGCGGTGCCTTCCGTCGTGCAGGATACTCTGTACCTCAGCGCCGGAGACAAGCGAATAGTCGCCCTGGACGCGGGAACCGGCGAGATGAAATGGGAGTATCCGGTAACGGGTCCGGTGAACTCGTCACCCGCGATTGCGGGCAACCTGGTGTTCGTCGGACTGCGTGACGGCAGGCTCCTGGCACTGGACAAGGACACCGGAACACTACGCTGGGAGTTCCAGACAGGAGACCTTGTTTACGGCTCACCCGCGGTCCACAAAGGCGTGGTTTACATCGGGTCGGGCGACCATGCGGTGTATGCGCTGGACGCTCTGACCGGCGAGGTGCGCTGGAGCCGGAAGACGGGAGGCAGGGTGGTTGGCTCACCCGCCGTCACCGATGACATTGTGGCGGTCATCTCCCAGAATCAGCGGATATACCTCTACGACACCAAAACCGGCGGCTTCCGCCTGGACTACCTGACACGGGACGCCAGGGGCGCGCCCACGCTGGATGATGAGCACGCATACGTGGGAAATTCCAGGAGTATGGTCTATGCCATTGACTTGAAACAGAAACAACTGCCCTTCGAGAAGACGGCACGGTTCATAAGGACCCAACTTTTCTTCTGGGGATTCTGGAACACGCTCCCCGTGATCAAGGGGTTCGAGTGGGCTTTCCGGTCACCCGGGGAAGTCTTCCTCGGTACGCCGGCGCTGGACGGTGAGAAGGTCTATGTGACCTCCGAATCAGGGAACGTCTTTGCGCTGAATAAGGAAAACGGCGAACGGGTGTGGAAGTTCAAGGCCGACGGCGAGGTCAGGGGAGACCCGTCGCTGGCGGGTGATACCCTTCACATAGGCGACACTCTCGGCAATGTGTACGGACTGGATGCCGATACCGGCGCGGAGAAGTGGCGTTTCGAGTTGAACACGCGCATTTCGAACGGGGTGGTCGTGGCCAACGATACGCTCTTCGTCACCGCTGAAAACGGCGTTCTATACGCTGTCAGGTAGTCGGAGTAGTTGAATTCCTCTGCCTCATTCGCGGGGGCTGCATGTACCTGTGAGTGAGTGGAGTTCGCTGCGGTCTGAGTATCGGTGCACCGAGTGGCTCTCTATGGCCCAAATGGCGGTGGCGTGCCTGTCAATGAAGGCGCGGTCATGAACGGCCATCAACACTGTCCCAGGGAATGCCTCCAACGCCTCCTCGAACCGCTCTCTGGATGGGATATCCAGGTGGTTCATGGGCTCGTCCAGTACAAGGAAGTTGGCGCCTTCCAGCACCAGGATGGCAAGCAGAAGCCGTGACCTCTGGCCGTAGCTCAGGCTGCCGGCCGGAAGCAGCGGCTCGTCTCCTTCGAATAAGTAGAGGTGGAGTAGAGTCCTGGCCTCGGTCTCCGTTAAGTCCGCCGCCTGTCGGACCATTTCCAACGCGGACCTTCGCCAATCTAGCCCGACCTGGTCCTGCGGCATATAGCCCACCTTGATATTTTCACCTACCCGTACCGAACCCAACGCCGGTATCGCCTGTCCCGCTACGAATTTGAGAAGCGTGGACTTGCCGCATCCGTTAGGGCCCAGCAGGGCGACCCGCTCGCCATGTTCCAGGGCAAGGTTGACGTCCTGGTACAGCCATCTCCCATCGTATTCGTGGCCGACATCCTCCAGCAGAAGAACGCGAGAGCCGCCGCGCGGTGTGCGGCCAAAGTCCAGTTTCATGGTCCATTCCGCCCTGGGACGTTCTACCCTGTCCGACGATGATAGAATACGCTGCAGTCGCCTCTCCCGCACCTTGGCCTTGCGCGCCACCTTCTTGGCGCGCCGACGATAGAAGTCGTGGGTCGTTGACGTTTCAGTGCGAAGCGCGGTCTGCTTCGTCCGGGCTATATCCCTCTCTACTCTTCTTCTCTCTGCCTCCTGATCCTTCCACGCCGCGGTCTGCTTTTCCAGTTCTCGCTCCTTGGCCAGTTTGTAATCCGAGTAATCGCCCGGGTAGGCGACGAGGCCTGGACGTGGACCATTCAGCTCCAGGATGCCGGTCACGGCTCCGTCCAGAAATGCGCGATCATGGGATACGATCAGAGCCGCGCCCATGTAACCGGAAAGGTAATCTTCCAGCCATTCCAGGGCTTCAATATCGAGATGGTTGGTCGGCTCGTCCAACAGCAGAACGTCGGGATTGGACGCGATCACGCTCGCAAGGCTGGCTCTCGTCCGCTGGCCCCCGCTGAGTATGGAAAGCGGCGTATCGAGCGGGACCGCTCCGAGGCCAAGCCCTTGGAGCATAGCGGCCATGCGCTGTTCGATTTCGTAGCCTCCAAGCGATTCGAATACGTCCGAGGCTCTACCGTACTCTTCGATCAGGCCGTCTAGCTCCGCCCCAACTGCCCTGGTCATGCGCTCCTCGATACTGAGCAGCGCATCATGCGCTTCCGTATGTTCGGCAAGCCCTCTGCGGATTGCCTCGCCAAGCGTCTGGTACGGATCGGCCTCGAACCCCTGTGGAAGCCATGCCATGGCCGAGCCGGTTCCCATGACCACGCGACCGTCATCGGCGTACTCCGCTCCGGCGACGATTCGCAGCAGAGTGGACTTGCCCGACCCGTTTGGCCCTATCAGGCCGGCGCACTCTCCGGGATTGACTACGAAAGAGACGTCCTCCAAGACTACTTCGGAGCCATAGCTTTTGGAGATGTTTACAACTTGTAGCATTGTCGACCTCAACTGCGCGACTCGGCCCGTACAGATTGGTTACGAGGATCGGACAGTCGGTCGGGAAGCGAGCGTCATCGGGGCGTCTCAAGGCTCCCACCGAGGTACGATCCATTCGGTGGGGACTGCTGCGGCACTGCTATCTTCCCCGGGAAACAATGCGTGATTCCGAGGTCGAAGAACGTTATAGTTCGGATGCCGTGGCAGTTACTTGATCCTCAAGGGAGGATGCCTCCTTGCGATGCGTCGCAGATAGCACAGGTTATAAGAGGTGTGGTGGAGACGGGGGAGGGTCGAACTCCCCGTCCAGAAGACTCTTCGTCCAAGACATCTACAAGCTTATCCGGTGCTTTGAATCACCGCGGCGCGTCCGCACCGGCAGAGGCGGCGCACGAGGCTAGCCGACGGTCTTTTGTCCCGGTCATCGGCGTCGCCGGAACAGCATCCCGATTTTCGGCGCCTCGTCGGCCCCTACGGGAGTCGGAACCGGGAGACGTAGCCGGTATTAAGCGGCTAGTGCGTACTGATTGTCGTCAGTTACTTTCTTTGCCACCTGATTAACGAGGTTGATGGCGCCTCGGCTTGCAGTCCCGCGAAAGCATCCCCTGTCGAACCCACGCGTCCCCACATGGATAAATTATACCACATCCAAGATAGCGGGAATATGTCAGAATCAGGATATGGAGATGTGCAGGATGCGCGCCAGATGGATTACGGTTCTATCCGCCGCATCAAGCGGACCCACGTCTTCACTGGAAGTTCAGAGCGGCGTCTGTGGAGACTCAGGCTGTGTTCCCACGTGGCGTCGTCCATGCCGTCGGGCTTGTCGCCATGCTGGCGGGTGGCCTCCCAGTGCGCAGGACCGTGGTAGCCGGTCAGTAGAGTTACTTCGAACGGAGAGGTGGAGGCCAGCGTCGCCCAAAGCCCCAGTATGGAAGCGCCCTGAGACTCGATGCGAGGCCAGATGCCATTCTCGGAGCAGTGGACGAACTCGTCCAGATCGCTGGGGTCTATGTGAAAGCGACGATGACCATAGAACGGGCGCATATCCGACTCTTCGATCACATCTTTCGGCCTGACGGACACCGACCTCAGCAGACGCACCTCTTCGTGGGCCACGAGTTCCATCCTGTCAGCGCCGTATGCGGACTGCGCTTCAAGCCAAGCATCGTAGTCCGAGAATCGCGTCATCTGCAAAATGGACTCGACTGGCCCGCCTATCGCTGCGCTCAGCAGACAGAGTATTTCGCCGCCACCCAGGCTTGGACGGACAAAGTCGCGGAGGTGCGAGGCGTAGGCATCGAGCTGTCCGCGCCTGAGCGTAATGCGGCGTTCTTCGTAGATCATGGAGCGCTAGTCTTCCGCCGCATCTAAGGGAATCGCGCTCTTCAGGAAGCGGTTAGGGTCGGCCTCGGCCGTGCTTGCGGCTGCGGCGTCCGCCATGCGGTCGTACCTCGGATCCAAGTCCTGCAACTGGGAGTTGAGCGACTTGTGGAACGCCACGCTGGATATGATCCGGTGGGTGTTCTCGCTACTGCACTCGCGACAGACTATTGATTTGGGCGCATCGAAACCCCTGACCAGTTTGGCGGTCTTGATGTCGCAATCGTCACATCGGTATTCGTATATAGGCATGGCGGCCTCACGCGAAAGTGGTTTCCACCCCGCTCGATACGTCGAAGAAACGCTGGATAGTGAGGTGGTAGCGGGGGAAGTTATTCTGTCCGTAGGGGTTGGGAGACTCAATGATCCCGCGTTCGATTTCCAGAGTATTGAACGTGTTCTCGGAGTCCGCTCCGCCGTTATCACGGATGTTGTTCAGCAGACGCCGCCACTCGTCAGGGGTCATGTTGAGCGCGAAATCCACATCGTGCAGCGCGGTGTCGTCCGCCTCGGACACACCGGAACACTCGAATGCCTCGAAGTCGAGCAGGAACACGCGCCCCCCGACCCGGACTCCGACCTGCGCGAAGCAGGTGCCGAGGCTCCGAAAGTCGCGGTCATCGTTGGCGGCCGACCTCACGGCCTCAAACCATTCTACTGAGGGGAAGGTGGGCATTGGATTCAGTTCCCCATGTTCCCGTTATTCCGTCCATTATTTTGCAGGTCGGCTATCAAGGCTTTCTTCATTTTATCGGACAGACGAGGATTCTCCGCAAGTCTGGTGAGTACCGAATCAGCACCCTGCTTACGCAGTTTCTCTCTCTCATTCTTAATTTTCTCATATGCATAGAATGCCATCATTACCCCCAATTCCAGCGCTGACATGATCATGCCATATGCCATAGCGCCCATACTCACCATAGCATAGAAGGCAACTGGTTTGTAATACATCGTCAATATCCACGTTGCCAGCGCGGTTCCCCAAGGCGCGGCCAACGCATGGCGCTTAGGCCATTGACTCGTCAACTTGAACCTCGCAAGTTATTCAGAGAACTCAGTCTCCACCCGCGATGACTGGTCGAAGAAGTACTGGAACGTCTGGTTGTAGCGGAAGAACATATCCTGGCGGTACTGGTCGCCTGTGTAGGAGTGGGCGAGACCGTCCAGGCTGTCGAGGTCCATGGTGTTGAGGGAGTGGTCGAGGTCCGCTTCGCCGTTCTCGCGGATATTCTCCAGCATGTCCGCCCAGTCTTCCATGGGCATATCGAGGTAGAAGTCTGTGTCTTCGAGGTCGGACTCGGCTATCTCGGACGCCGACGAGCACTCGAATCCCTCGAAGACGAGCAGGAATATACTATCACCGGCCTTGACGCCTACTCTGGCGTCGCACATTCCGCCGCCTGCTGTCCGCACGACGTCGTTCGTGTTGAATTCGTGGCGCACGGCGTCGAACCACTCTACGGACGGGAAAGCGGGCAATCTAGTCCTCCAGGTACTTGGCCAGATCCGGGGACAGGGGCACGGCGCGCTGGATACCTATCCATTCGCAGGCGGACGTGTATGCAGTGAGCCAGTCGGCCATCATACGCTTGACGTGTCCCATTCCGGCACGCGCTCCCTCTATGCCGCCGCCGAAGACTATGGCGAGCGGTTCGAGCATGGCGGGGTCCTGGAGTTCCTTGGTGAAGACGCGCTCACCTATGAACAGCAGACGCTGGAATATCAGCGCCTTGTCCTGCTGGTGGGTGACGGCGTAGCGCAGGTGCTGGATTCCATAGGCGACGTGTCGCGCCTTGTCCTGCATCGCGCGCGCGAACAGGACCTTCTCTGCGGGATTGTTAGCGAAGCGTTCGCAGTGCCTGTACACGGTTAGGAGGTACGTTCCCCTGAGCAGGTGTAGAAACAGGCTGGTCTCGGACCAGCCGCCCTTGCTTTCCAGGATCATGCGGTTGATCTCGCCCCGGCTCTCGAGTCCGAGTCCGCCGCCGTTGGACAGCGCGCGCTTTCTGAACGCCTCGTGGTGACGTCCGGCGTCGAACATATTGGTTGCGAGAAACAGCTTGACCTCGTGGTAGCCGTAAGACATGTGCTGAAGCCAGTAGCCTATCGTCTCAAACTCGACGTTGGCAGCCTGGCTCAACTCGGTGCAAACCTGACACATGGCGGCCTCAACATCGTCCGGAAGCGGCTGGATGGTATCCCAGGGGATGTCTGTCGCCGCTATCCAGCGCCTCTGTATCGCCTCCTCGTAGAGGTCGGCTGCGTTGTCGGCCCACATATCGCGCTTGTTCTTGAGCGCGAATCCCAGGGGAGGTATGCCAGCGAGCGGGTACGCGCCGCGAGGCATACGGGTCGGCTCATCCCACTGATCGGGAATCTCACCGTATATGCCAACGTTGAGGTCGCCTATTCTGAGACCAGCCTTGCCCGGCTTGACCCGCGTCTCCCATTGGAGCGAGCGTGGCATCCAGGCATATGAAGGTTCGGGAACTTCTACGTTTTCGTCCGTGTTGAGGGTACGCCTGCGTCTTGGCCTCTCCCAGACCTCGGTCTTCTGCCCGGCGACTCTCTGCTGGCGGTCTTCGTCTGCCAAGCGACTAGCTCCTCACGTATTCCATAAGCTCGGGGTTGGCCCTGCCGTTCTCGAACCTCTCGCCGAATCCGGCGGAGCGGATGCGCTGGACGTACTCCTTCGCCTGTCGCTTGCGGATGGCGAGCAGCTTGCGGTAGCCCTCGTCGAAGTTCTTCTGGCCGCCGCCCAGCAATATAGAGAGCGACTCACTCTGAGCCGAGTCGCGCGCCGCCGGATTCTGGCTGCCGGAGACGAGGCTGCGCTCGCCCTCGTCCAGATATTCGTGAATCTCTTCCTTGCGGTCCGGCTCCGTCTCGGCAAGGTAACGCATGTGCATCACGCCGAAGGCCACGTGGCGGGACTCGTCCTGCGCCGCGAGGCGGTAGATGCGCTTCTCTGCGTCGTTGTATGCCATGAGTTCACCCATTCGGAAGATGGTGAGCACCGCGCCCTCGCCCGAAATGTGCAGGCGCGAGGACATCTCGGTAAAGTCCCTGGACAGGTCAATGCTCCCGACGACTCCGCTGGTGGTGACGTTTATGTCCGGGCGCTGCATCAGTCCGCCGCCGTTGGCGAGCGCTCGCTTGCGGAAGACATCGAGGTGGCGCGACTCGTCCATGATCTGGGTGATGAGGAACATTCGCGGCTCGAAGTAGTCCGGCGTGGTGCTGGCGACCCAGCGGCCCGGGATGTCGGCTGCGACGAACTCGACCTCAGTGAGGAATGTGGCAAGCTGGCACTGCGCTCGCTCGATGTCGTCTGGGAGCGGTTTGATGGCCTGCCACGGAATATCGGTGGCCGAACTCCACTGTCGCTGGAGAGCCTCTTCATACAGCATGGAGGCGTTGGTGAGCCAGATGTCGGACTTGGTGCGCACCTGGTACCCGCCTATGCGATAGGCGTTGGGCCTAGCCGCCGCGCCCCTGGGCTTGCCCGTCATGTTGTCGGATTCTTCCGGCGGGTCGCCATAGCTGCCAATCTGGGTATCGTTGAGCGTGAGGCCCTTCGCGCCGTCCGCGGTGGCCTTGACTCCCCATTCACCCTGCCGGTCTATCCATCCCAGGTCGAGACCCTGGTCGCTGGCGTACTCCTGAATGCCGTTGAAATTGTCCTTGAGTGAGGTCATCCGCGGCCCCCTTGGGTTGTTGATATCTTATACTTGTACTATACCCGCTGGGGTATCAGTCCGCAATAGATTGCCCCGAAACTTGGACAGTCTGCCCTTTGATTGGCGCAGGCTTTTTCTCTATACTTTAGAAGTTAGTAATATTCCGATATATGGCAGTGTGTTTCCATACCGCAAGGTTCGGAATCTAGTGGACTAGGAGAGACGAATGAAGAGAATACAGGCTTTTGTACTAGGAATGGGACTTCTGGCAATCGTCTTCGCAATCGTGGCGTGTTCACAGGAAATGTCCAACGCCGAGATACAGTCGGCGGCGCAGGAAATGGGCATGGTGACCAAGGCCGAGGCGGACGCCATGGCCCAGGGCGCGATGATGTCCGACGACCAGATCATGGCAGCGGCAGCGGACATGGGCATGATGACCGAGGATGAAGCCAAGTCCATGATGGGCGACACAATGATGGTCAGCAACCGGCTTCAGCAGGTCAAGGACAGGGGCAAAGTTATTTGCGCCAGCCGCAACGACGTGCCGGGCTACGGCTACCTGGACGCAGGCGGCAACAACGTTGGCTTCGATATTGATCTCTGCCGCGCGCTGGCGACCGCCGTTCTGGGCGATCCCAACGCCATCGAGATCCGGCTGATTTCCGCCGCCGAGCGCGGACCGACGATCCAGTCCGGCGAAGTTGACATGCTCGTTCGCACGGTCACCTGGACTACCTCCCGCGACTCCGGGTGGGGCAACTACGCCCAGACGATGTTCTACGACGGACAGGGCTTCATGGTTAACAAGGACCTAGGCGTAATGAGCGCATACGACCTCGATGGCGCCAGCGTCTGCGTGACCCAGGGAACCACCACCGAGCTCAACCTGGCCGACTTCGCCAGCCAGAATAACCTGGACATCGAAGCAGTTACGTTCGAAGACACCGACGCGGTCGTAGCCGCATACGAAAGCGGACAGTGCGACGCCTTCACCAACGACCGCTCGCAGTTGGCCGCGCTCGGTTCGGCCATGTCCGACCCGATGGCTCACACCATTCTGCCCGAGACTATCTCCGAAGAGCCTCTGGGCCCTGTGGTGCCGCACGGCGACGACCAGTGGTTCGACATCGTGAAGACCGTTATGGGCATACTCATCTATGGTGAGGCCTACGGCGTTTCCTCCAGCAACGTTCCCAGCTCGGTTACCGGCGACACCAAGGTTGACCGCCTGATGGGGCTGGAAGGCTCCTTCGGCCAGGAGAGCCTGGGCATAAGCCAGACAGCCGCGCAGGACGTGATCAAGGCCGTTGGCAACTACGGCGAGATATACGACCGCAACCTCGGCCCAAGTGGCATCAATCTGCCCAGAGAGAACGGGCGCAACGCGCTGTGGGCCGACGCTCCCTGCCAGGACTGCCCGAAGGGTGGACAGATCTACGCCGCGCCTCTGAGGTAGTGGATTTCAGTCCTCGCCTCTGACCTGAGGCCCTGGATAGAGAAAAGCGAAGCGGCTGGCGAAAATTCGCCAGCCGCTTCTTCTTGTCGTGCGCTAGGCCAATTTTATGGTTGGCGCCATGGTCTTTTCGTTTTCGCCCTCGTCTTCAATCTCTCGTTCATCCTGAGCTTGTCGAAGGAAGCCTGTCGAAGGGCCGTCCGTTCATGGTTCGTCCTGAGCTTGTCGAGGGGTCACCACGAACGGACTACCCTAGTGACGCCTAATAGTGAAAAGACCTTGGTTGGCGCTGACCGATGGCGGCAAAGTTCGCGGCGTTGTGGTAGCATCTGCCACGCATATCAAACTTGGAGAGCGTATTCAGCCCTATGATGAGTATCCTGACCTATCAGGGCATTCCTGTTTGGAGGCACGCGCGCGCTATACAGTGGGCCGCGCAGATCGTGTCCGGCATACTTGTGGTGGTCTTCGTCGCCTGGTTCTTCTCGAACATATATAGCGCGATACACGCGCGAAACATCCCGTTTGGGTTCAGTTTCCTGGACAGGTCATACCAGACGCCCATAGGGCAGTCCTTTCTCCCCTACGACAAATCGGATACGTTCCTGTACGCGCTCGGCGTGGCGGTTACGAATACCATTGTCGTCTCGATTGTGGGCGTGATACTGGCGACGCTGCTGGGCATCGTGGTCGGGGTGGCACGGCTGTCGAGCAACTGGCTGGTGTCGAAGATAGCGACTGTCTATATCGAGTTCTTCCGAAACGTTCCGCTGCTGGTACAGCTCTTCTTCTGGTTCTACATCATTCTCGCGCTGCCCCGCGTGCGCGACGGCTATGTCCTGCTCGACGCCTTCTACATCAACAACGCAGGTATGTCCATGCCGTGGCCCACGCCTCCACACCTTGGCGCCGGTCTCATATGGCTGGCTGTGGCGGTAGTTTCGATTGTATTGGGAGTCATCGTCTATCGGATAATGGCGAGGAGGGAACTCCTTACGGGACAGGCGTCCTATCCGGTAGTCTATGGATGCTGCGTAGCTATTGGCATGAGCGCGGTTGCGTGGGTAATCATCATGGTTGCAAACGGCCAGGCTCCTTTCACCGTATCCGTTCCGGCCCCGGAGGGGAGATTCGGGAGAATCGGCGGTGGATTCACCGCCCCGGCGGGCCTGCTGGTGCTGCTCGTAGGTCTCGTGATTTACACATCCTCGTTCATCGCGGAAATAGTCCGCGCGGGCATACAGTCGGTCGGGCGCGGACAGACCGAGGCGGCGCGCTCTCTTGGTCTCTCCCAGATAGAGACGCTGAGACAGGTGACGTTCCCGCAGGCTCTGCGCGTCATCATCCCGCCGATGATCAGCCAATTTCTCAACCTGACCAAGAACAGCAGCCTCGCCGGAGCGATAGGCTATGCCGACCTGACCAATGTCGCCAAGACGATGACGCAGACGGCCCCGGCCGTGTCCATCTTCATAATCATCATGCTGGCGTATCTCGCTATGAGCCTCACCTACTCGCTCATCGGAAACCTGTACAACAGGCATATCCGGTTCGTCGGAGCCTAGACCTTGGCCACCACTCTCCAACAACGTCCGCCAAGCCTGCCGCCGCCGCGCTCCGAGACCGGAGCGGTCGGATGGATGCGCGCCAACCTTTTCAGCACCTGGTACAACGCGCTCCTCACGGTCGTCCTGGTGATAATCCTGGTTGTTGCGCTGTGGTACGGCGGTCGCTGGGCTCTGGTTGACGCGGACTGGTCGGTCATCGGAGTGCTGGGCGGCCAGATGGTCATAGGCCAGTACAACATCGAGTCGTCCTGCCCGGGCCAGAACTGCTTCTGGAGACCCCAGGCCAGCCTGCTCCTAGTAACGGTCCTGCTCGGAATGGGCTGGGCGGTAGCCGGTGGAGGCGTGGCGAAGCGCATCGCGCTCGGGGCGGCAATCGTATCGGCGGCATTTGCGCTGCTGCCTTACGGCCTGGACGAAATGGGGATGGACGTGCGCCTGCTACTGGTGGCGAACCTGCCCGCTGTCTTTGCGGGATGGGCGCTTGGGCGATACACGCCGGTTGGAACTCCGAAATGGGTGGCGATTCTGGCGGTCGTCTTCTTCCTGCTTACGCTTGTTCTTCTTCGTGGGATCGAAGGAGTGCCCGGTATGCAGCCGGTATCGGTCATACACTGGGGTGGAATAACCCTGAACATTCTGCTTGCGGTGGCGGGCATCACGCTCAGCCTGCCGATAGGTATAGCGCTCGCGCTGGGACGGCGCAGCAATCTGCCCATCGTGAAGCTGCTCTGCGTGGTATTCATCGAGGTTTTCAGGGGGGTGCCCCTGATAACCCTGCTGTTCATGTCGCAGGTGCTGGTACCGCTAGCTTTTCCAGAGGACCTGAAACCAAACTCGCTGCTCCGCGCCGCCATCGTGATCACGCTCTTCAGCGCGGCGTATATGGCAGAGAACATCCGGGGCGGCTTGCAGGCCCTCCACCCCGGCCAGGAGGAGGCGGCGCGCGCGCTCGGACTTCCCGGCTGGCAGACGACGCTGTTCATCTCGCTGCCCCAGGCGATTCGGAACGTGATACCAGCCATAGTGGGGCAGTTCATCGCGCTGTTCAAGGACACCAGCCTGGTATATATCATCGGTATGCTGGACATCGTTGAGATAAGCCGCGCGTTCATACAGGGCAACACCGAGTATCTGTCGAGCGCGAAGGAACTGTTCATCTTCCTCGCGCTGGTCTTCTGGGTATTCACATACACCATGTCCTACGTGAGTGGACGTGTGGAACGCTATCTGGGCGTGGGGCAGCGCTGACCCCGTATGAGTCAATGAGTTTAAGAGAGGTTGCGCTATGACTGCCAATGGGACACAAGCGGAGTCCGAGAGCATCATCGTCTGCCGGGACGTACATAAGTGGTTTGGCGACTTCCACGTTATCAGGGGCATATCCACCGAGATCTACAAGGGGCAGGTGGTCGTGGTGTTCGGGCCTTCGGGTTCGGGCAAATCCACATTCATCAGAATGCTCAACCGGCTGGAGGAACACCAGCAGGGCCAGATAATCATAGACGGCATAGAGCTTACCAATGACATCAGGAACATCAACGCCATACGCAGGGACGTGGGCATGGTATTCCAGTCCTTCAACCTGTTCCCGCACCTCAGCGTTCTGAGAAATATCACGCTGGGGCCCACGCAGGTCAGGAGGATGCCGAGCGACGAGGCCGACGGTGTAGCACACCAACTCCTCGAGCGCGTGGGAATATCCGAGCAAGCCGAGAAATACCCTGCCGAACTTTCGGGCGGTCAGCAGCAGCGTGTAGCTATAGCTCGCGCTCTCGCCATGCAGCCCAACATCATGCTCTTCGACGAGCCGACCTCGGCGCTAGACCCGGAGATGATCAAGGAAGTGCTCGACGTGATGCAGGAACTGGCCAGGTCGGGCATGACGATGGTCGTCGTCACGCACGAGATGGGCTTCGCCCGCGAGGTCGCCGACCGCATGATCATGTTCGACGAAGGCATTATCGTCGAGGAAGGTCCGCCGGAGCAGATTTTCGAGGATCCGCAAAGCGACCGCACGAAGCTGTTCCTGTCGCAGATACTATAGGCAGTTGGGAGAAATCTATGCGATTCGGCTCGATGGTGTTTCCGGTAAGTCATGAACCCGGCAAAGACGCCGCCGTGATCGCCGGCACACTGGCCGAAATAGAACTCCAAGACAATATGGGGTTTGAGGCAGCGTGGCTCACCGAACACCACTTCGACGGTGCGTGCGCCTACGTGGACCCACTCGTCTTCGGCGCGGCGGTCGCGTCCAGGACCACGCGAATCAAGATCGGTTTCGCGGTGGTCGAGATGGCGTTCCATCATCCGGTAAGGCTCGCGGCACAGACCGCGCTGCTGGACAACCTGAGTCGAGGAAGGCTCATCGTGGGCGTCGGACGCGGGTCCGCCTTCAATACCTATGAATACATGGGCTTCGGCATTCCGATGGACGAAGGCCCGGACAGGCTGGCAGAGGCCGAAGAACTGCTCGTGAAGTCGTGGACCACGGATAACGTGCGACACAAGGGCAGATTCTGGGACGTAGAATTCCCGCAGCTAAGGCCGCAGCCCTTCCAGAAGCCCCACCCGCCACTGGTGCGCGCCTGCATAAGCGAAGCGTCCACCCTTGCGATGGGACGTATAGGCCGTCCAATCCTGATGGGAGTACAGGAGCCGGAGGTATTCGTGTCGCGCATGACCGGGTACAGGGATGAAATGGCAAAGTCGGGTTTCGACGAGGACACAATCGAGACTACCCTGGATCAGTGCTGGTTCTCCAAAAACGTATTCGTCGCGGAGACCTACGAACGCGCCCGGGAACTGTGCGAGCCCGGCTTCCACAGGGAGCGCAAGCATTTCCGCGAGGCGCGCGAGATCTACAATCCGGAAGGATTCCCACCGCTTGACCCGACCAAGCCCCTGCCCGCTGGCGAGGATTTCGAGAGGGCGTGCATCATCGGGACTCCGGAGCAGGTTGCGGAGCAGATAGCCGAACTGCGTGACGTCGGCGTGCGCAACCTGATGATGAAGATGAACATCGGCGAGATGGACACGGTCGGCGTCCAGAACTCCATACGGCTATTTGGTGAGAGGGTGATGCCGCGCTTCAGCGGCTAGGACAGAACCTCCTCCGCTATCTGATCGAGTTGGGCAAAGGTGGCGTCCTGCTCAGCCGTCTCCACTCGTATCATCACACGGTCCGCTCCCGCCTCGAACAGCGCAGATACCAGGTCGCAGTCCGCGGGCTGGCCGAATACCGAGATGTTTATGGACTCCGGGTCTCTACCCGCCTCGGACGCCAGTTCGTTCAGCTTCTGCCTCCCCGCGCTGATGTCATCGGGCGTGACTCGGTTGGGCATCCAGCCGTCACCCCACTCCACCACGCGCTTGAATACGTTACGCGCCATCCCACCCAAATAGACCGGCGGATGCGGACGCTGGGTCGGCCTGGGGAACGAGTACACGGGCGGAAAGTCGTAGTAGTTACCGTGATACTCGCTCTCCACCTCGGTCCAGAGCGACTTCATAGCAAGCACCGACTCCTTAGTCTGCGTCCAGCGGTGAGGGAAGTCGCCGCCCATGATCTCGGTCTCCTCTTTATGCCAGCCCGCTCCGATTCCGAACAGGAACCTGCCGCCGGAGTACATGTCCAGAGTGGCGACCTCCTTGGCCAGCAGCAGCGGGTTGCGCTCCGGCACCAGGCAGATGCCCGTCCCCAGCTTCATTGTGCTCGTAACCGCCGACGCCCTGCCGAGCGCGACGAACGGGTCCACGATGTCCGCGTACACCTTCGGAATAACGCCGTCCGCCGAGCCTGGCCAGGGTGAACTCGCATTCACCGGCAGAATCGGGTGCTCGGGCACCCAAAGCGACTCGAAACCGATCTCCTCGGCCCTCTTCGCAAGTACCGCTATGTCAACCGAGTAGTCGGTCGGGAAAGTCGAAATGCCGATGTTCATTAGCAACGCTCCTATATTCAATATCGTCCTTGGATTATTCCCAATTCTACGCGCGGCCTTTTCCCCTTACAACCTCTTTGAATAGAGGCGCTCGCAGATGCTACCCTCAATGGCGGAACAGTATCGGTGAGGAAGCGTGTGGAAGTATCTCCAGGCATACATTTGATCCCAAGCGCCAGATGGTCCAGGATTTACCTGATAGTTGGTGAGACCCTGACTCTCGTGGACTCCGGCCTGCCCTCGCGTCCGAACAGAGTCCCGAAGTACATCCGCTCAATCGGCAGACACGAGGACGAACTACGCCATATATTGATAACCCACAGCCATCCCGACCACACAGGCATGACCTCCGTGCTGGCAAAGGCGACGGGCGCCTCTGTGGTGGTTCACAGGGCGGACACTGTCCGGCTGGATCGAAACCGCCTCGCGCTCGGATATACGGGACTTCTCGGCAAGGTGACGTCTCCGATACCCGGCTTCAGCCGCGTGGACGTGGGCACGCTGGTGGAAGACGGCGACGTACTGCCCATTCATGGCGGGGTCAGAGTAATACATACCCCCGGACACACTCGCGGCAGTGTGTGCTTCCTTCTCGAAGAGAGCAAGGTCCTGTTCTCAGGAGACACTATCTTCAGCGACGGCAGGCAAATCAGCCGGTCGGTCCCATTTCCCGGATATGACCGCGACAGCTACGTCCGGTCCTTAAAGCGACTGTCGGAATTCGAGTTCGAGGGCCTGTTCGGAGGGCACGGTTCCCCGATGCTTGAAGGCGGCAGCCACGTCCTCGGCCAGCTACTCGAGTCCCACCCGGAGCCGCCTACTTGGGGCGACTTCTTCGGCAGCATACCCCGCCGTTTCAAACGCTCGTTTCCCATGACGGGCGAATACCACTTCAAACACCGCCGCGAGTAAATGTAAGACAGATCAAAAACGCGGAGAACACAATGACCCCGCAGCAGCGCGCAGAAAAGGTAGAGTCCTACGGCAGCGACTACGAAAGACTCGTTGCTGCTCTGGAGTCTTTGCCTACAGAGATGTGGCGATTCAGGGACGAACACGGCTGCTGGAGCGTCCATGAGCATCTGATTCACATCGCCGACAGCGAGGTCAACAGCTACATCCGTTGTAGGCGTCTGGTCGCCGAGCCGGGCAAGGACCTAATGGCGTATGACGAGAACGTGTGGGCCGATTCGCTGCGTTATCACGATCAAGACGTCGAAGACACGCTGGCGCTCTTCAAGTGGCTCCGTCGGAAGACCTACACCCTCATCAAATCTCTGCCGGAAGAGGCATGGACCCACAGCGCGTACCACCCTGAGAACGGGGACATGACCCTGGACGACTGGCTTGACGTGTACACGGCTCACGTCCCCGAACACATCCAGTATATGCGCGAAAACTACGAGGCCTGGCTGAAGGCGCCTTCGCCGAGGAAGCATCACAAAAGTGGTTCGTCACCCTAACCCAGAGAGAGCTAAGAGGGGTAGGCATTGAACTTGGATTAGTGGAGTCACCCCCATCCTAACCTTCCCCCGTCAATGGGGAAGGGACTTTTGCCTACCCTTGTGAGCCCAGAGAAAGAAGGGACCGCTGAAATTTTCTCATTTCTGGAAAAAGGCTTGACAAAGTCCACAATCGGGTGTAGAGTAGTAAATGTCCCAAGTGGTTGGGCCTGATGGCTTAGTCGAACGGGTGGCAGGCGGTTCGCCGCAGGCGGCGCGGGAGACAGAGTTCAGAAGGTGAGATTACTTGGGACATTTGCTTTATTGGCGTATGCGTGGCGCGCTGGATCATTCGACGTTGCTCAGTTCTCTCACTTCGCGCAGGTTTCTGAATTCGCCGTTGTAGTCAAGTCCGTAGCCGACGACGAAGACATCGGGTACATCGAAGCAGATGTAGGCGGTCTCTACGTCATGCTCTCTGCGGGAGGGCTTGTTCAGCAGGGCGCACACGTTCACCGAGGTTGCGCCGAGGGCTTCTATCTTCTGGGCCAGGACGGATACGGTCGCGCCGGTATCCACGATGTCTTCTACGATCAGAACGTGCCTGCCCCGTATTTGCTCGGGTGTCGGAAGATTGTTCACGGTCAATTCACCGAGGGACTCCGTCCCTTCGTAGCTGGTCGCGCGGATGGTGGTCATCTCGACTGAGCGAGGAAAGGCGCGCATCAGGTCAGCGAGAAAGCAGACCGCGCCATCCATCACGCCGACCAGAAGAAGGTCGCCATCGCCGTAGTCTTGGGTTATCTCCTCGACTACCCGCTCTACCGCCTGAGCGATGTCTCTCTCCGACACCAGTACCTTGCCCAGAGTCACGGACTGACTCTCCTTGTTCCTCTTGTATCCTGCACGAGCGTTTCCGCCCCATTATAATGGCTGGAAGTCGCACAGTGTTATGGGAGTCGGCGTCTTAAACGTGAACATCGGCGCGGCCAGGATTACCCTTCGCATACCTCACTGCCGCAGTCTGAAGGACAAGCGGCGCGTGGTAAACTCGCTGCGCCAGCGCGTGGGGAGCAAGTTCAACGCCTCCATAGCAGAAGTGGAGATGAACGATGCCTGGCAGATCCTTTCGCTGGGTATCGTGTGCGTGTCCAACAGCGCTGTCCACGCCTCACAGATGATTGATCGGGTCGTGGAATTCATCGAGTCCGAACGCCCTGACGCCGAGGTAGTGGATCGTGAAGTGGACGTTATCGGGTTCTAGGTTTCTATCCAAATGTCCGTAGGTCCCCACTCATCCGAATCCGACGCGCACAGGGCGGTTACGACCGCTCTCAGGGTCTTGGCCCCCGCTGTGGTCTTCGCCGCGCTTATGCTGCTTCCCACTCCTGCGGGACTGACGCCGCAGGGCCAGGCCGCGCTGGCGGTGATGGGCCTGGCCGTCGTCCTGTGGGCCACGGAGGCGCTTCACATCGCGGTCACGGGGATTGTCGGTATCGTCCTGCTGATACTGGTCGGCGGCGTGTCGGATGTCGGAGCGGCCCTGTACGGATTCTCTCAGCCTGTGGCCTACTTTCTCATTGGCATCCTGACGCTGGGCATGGCGGTACACCGCTCAGGCCTGGCGGAGCGGGTATCTATCTTCCTGATGCGCGGCGCGGGAGGCAGCCCGCTTCTTCTGTATGTCCAGATGCTCTTCTCATTCGCCGCTTTGACGTTCGCTCTTCCGTCCGCCAGCACGCGGGGAGCCATACTCGTACACATTTATGAGCAAGTGATGGAGCGCTGGAATATCTCCCAAGATCACGCTTTTCACAAGGCGGTGATGATGGCTCTGGGCTCGCTGAACCGGCTGGGTTCGACGGCCCTGCTGGCTGGTGGAGTCACCCCGGTGGTGGCTTCCGGGCTGCTGGGGGACTTCTCCTGGGGAAGATGGTTCGTGCTGATGAGTGTCCCTTTCTACGCCAGCCTTATCATCGGGGGTGCGCTGCTGTTCCTGCTCTACCGCTCCGGGTTCAGAGTACAGGTGGATGCAGACTCCCATTTCCTGGAAGCGGGACCTATCACCGCGGTCGAAGTACGCGCGGGAGCCATAGCACTGCTGACCGCGCTGCTCTGGTTTACCGACTTCGCTCACGGGCTGCATCCGGCGGTTCCCGCGCTGATAGCTCTCTGTATGATACTCATGCCGGGTATCGGGGTACTGAATTGGAGAGATTTGGAGCAGGGGCTGGGTTGGGGTAATTTCATCGTCATCGCTTCTACTCTGTCCCTTGCCCACGCACTGGTTGGCAGCGGAGCCGCCGGGTGGTTCTCCAGCAGCCTCGTTGGCTGGATTGGCGGACTGAGCGAGAACCCGGCGCTGTTTCTTCTCGCGCTCTGCTGCTGCGCCGCCTTAGTCCGCGCGATGCTGCCGAACATCGCGGGCTATCTGGCGCTGGTGATTCCGGTAGCGATGGCGGCGGGCGAAGCGGTGGGTCTGAACCCGCTGGTATGCGGAATGGCGATAGTAGTAATCGGAGACACACCCGTCTATTATCCCGCCGGCTCCACGTCGGGCGTGTTCATATTCGAGCGCGCGGCGGTCAAGGCAAGCGAGGTTATCCGTTTCGGACTGATAATGACGGTTGTAGCCCTCGGTGTAGTATTCCTCACTCTCCCGTACTGGAATCTGGTGGGTGAGCCGCTTGTGAGGTAGGGGACGCCAGCCGAAATCCTTGATAGCCAAGCGAACCTGTATCAGTTTGGTCGGTAGGGAGTCACCCCCATCCTAGCCTTCCCCCATCAAGGGGGAAGGGAATTCTCTCGCCACAGGCAGCGCCGACTAAATTGGTACAGCATCTAGCCTGGCCGCCATATTCGCCGATGATATGTTCGGAGTGTACAATGGCGAAATGGACACCGCCGACTTCCTCAGACACATCCAGAGTCTGCTCTGGTACCAGGAGCAGATCGTCCACGTGGAGCAGGTGCCATCCAGGGAGGCGCGGACGCGCGACCTCGATCCACCGCTCGACGCGCGTCTCGTACAGAGTCTGGAGGACATGGGCGTCTCCGGACTCTATACGCACCAGGCAGAGGCGGTGGAGAAACTGCGGGACGGCAAGAACGTCATAGTCGCGACCCCGGCGGCGAGCGGCAAGAGTATGTGCTACAACCTGCCGGTGCTGGAAGCGCTGCTGGAAGACCGCACGTCGCGCGCGCTGTACCTGTACCCGACGAAGGCGCTATCACAGGATCAGGAAAAGAAGCTCGCCGAGCTGATGCCGGCGTCCGACGGTCCGCGCGGCATCAGGCACGCTATCTTCGACGGAGACACGCCCAGGCCGGACAGGGCCACAATCCGGCGAAGCTCCAACATCGTCATAACCAACCCGGATATGCTGCACTTGGGGATTCTGCCCAACCATCGTGCCTGGTATCGGACGCTGCGCGGGCTGAAGTACGTCGTGTTGGACGAAGCCCATGTATATAGGGGCGTGTTCGGGACGCACGTGGCGAACGTTATGAGAAGGCTCAGGCGACTGTGCCGGCTGGTGGGCAGCAGTCCGCAGTTCATCCTGTGCTCGGCGACGATAGCCAACCCGGGTGAGCACGCAGAGAGGCTGGTCGGAGAGCCGTTCGATGTAGTCGAGGACGACGGCTCGCCCTACGGCGGCAAGGACTTCGTCCTGTGGAATCCGCCGATGATAGACCTGGCGGACGGCTCGCGCCGCTCGACCAATTCGGAGGCTACACAGGTGTTCGCCGAACTGCTGAAGCGTCATACGCGCACGATGACCTTCGTCCGCAGCAGAAGACAGGCAGAGCTGATACACGTTTACGCACGCGACCAGCTCAAGCTGACGCATCCAATCGTGGCCAAGCGCATATCTCCCTACCGTGCCAGCTACCTGCCCGAGGACAGGCGGCGCATCGAAAGGGATCTGTTCGAGGGCAGGCTGCTCGGACTCTCCACGACCAATGCGATGGAGCTCGGCGTTGACGTGGGCAACCTGGACGCGACGATATTAACCGGATACCCGGGCACCATCGCGAGCGCGTGGCAGCAGGCAGGTCGCAGCGGTCGGGGCGGTGAACGCTCGCTCAGCGTCATGGTCGCCAACAACAACCCGCTCGACCAGTATCTTATGCGACATCCAGAATCATTCTTCGGCAAGAGTCACGAAAGCGCCCGCATATCTCCGGCCAACCCGTACATCATGAAGCCGCACCTGATCTGCGCGGCGTATGAAGCGCCGCTCACGATGAACGACACCGAGTTCTTCGGGCCTGAACTTCTTTGGTACGCGGATGAGCTAATCGAGGATGAGTACCTCCACGTCCGGCATTCGCGCTGGCACCTGCTGCCGGAGGTCACGTATCCGGCGGAGCGCGTCAACATACGCTCGGCGTCCGGTGCGTTCTATACGCTGGTGGACTCGGATACGGGGGCCATCCTGGAAACCGTGTCCGAGGAGACCGCGTTCATGCAGCTTCATCCGGGGGCGATCTATCTTCACCAGGGTGAGTCGTACCTGGTAAAGGACCTCGACCTGGACTCGCACACCGCGTACTGCTCGCTCACGGACGCGCCGTACTATACGCAGGTGCGCGACTATACCGAGACACGCATACTAAACACGTACAAGAGCAGGCAAGTTGGAGAGGTGTCGGTGTTCCTGGGGGAGGTGAACGTATCAACTCACGTGGTGGGATTCAAGCGAGTGAAGCACCAGACCGAGGAGGTGCTGGGCGACGAGTACGTCGAACTGCCGCCGCAGGAGTACGAAACGACCGCGCTATGGTTCACTCCCGACCGCTACACGCTGGACCGAATCCACGCGGAGAAGCTCGACCTGGCCGGAGGACTTCACGCCGTCGAGCACGCCGCAATCGGACTGCTGCCGCTGTTCGCGATGTGCGACCGCAATGACATAGGCGGAATCTCGACTCCGCTGCATCCGGACACAGGCAGGCCGCAGGTGTTCATCCATGACGGACACCCGGGCGGTGTCGGGGTTGCGGAACACGGCTACGAGGTCATCGAAGACCTGTGGCGCGCCACCTACGAGGTTATATCCCAGTGCCCGTGCGAAGCGGGCTGCCCGTCCTGCATCCACTCGCCCAAGTGCGGCAACAACAACCAGCCGCTGGACAAAGAGGTGGCGCGAATGGTACTGGAAGGGCTGCTGTCAGACATTCCAGAGTCCCTATGATGTCAGTCCGAGTACGGGGATGGCAAATCAAGCTAATATTCGTGGAATGGGGCAGGATGAAGGCACAGAAGTGCATACTCATGGGTGTGATTGCCATTGTGTTGATCGCGGCAATGGCGCCAATCTCGACTCAGGCTCAGGACGCCGTTGACTCCGACGACCTGGCAAAATTTGCGGCTGTGATGCAGTACATCCGCTCTCAGCCCACGCCCGCCGACGTAGATCAAAACCTGCTTGCCGCTTTTTTCGCCCCCCTGGACACCAGGCTCTCGGGAATTTACATAACCGGCTTCGTAATCCCGTTCACGGGTGAGACTCCCCAGCAGGTCAAAGCGCGTCTCCAAGCCGTCCCCGAAGAAGACAGGTTCACGGCGGTAATAGTGGAGTCGTACCGCCTGGCCTCGGATCACACTCTGCTGAACATACTGCACAACCTGCTGGCGCGATACTATGTGGATACATTCATCACGAACACGGATTTGAGCGGCGCGTCCGCATATCTTAAAGGGACCGACATCGAAGGTCTGGCAGACGCCTTCGACTCGACCGACTACAACCTACCAGCGCCGTCCGCGACTGGGACGCCACCACCGTCAACTCGGTCTCAGGACGCCGTTGACTCCGACGACCTGGCCAAGTTTGTGGCTGTAATGCAGTACATCCGCTCTCAGCCCACGCCCGCCGACGTAGATCAGAACTTGCTTGCCGCTTTTTTCGCCCCCTTGGACACCAGGCTCTCCGAAATATACATAATCGGCTTCATAACCCCGTTCACGGACGAGACTCCCGAACAGGTCGAAGCACGTCTCCAATCCGTTCCCGAAGAAGACAGGTTCATCGCCGTGATGGTGGAGTCATACCGTCTGGCCTCGGATCACACTCTGCTGAACATACTGCACAACCTGCTGGCGCGATACTATGTGGATACATTCATCACGAGCACGGATTTGAGCGGCGCGTCCGCATATCTTAAAGGGGCCGACATCGAGGGTCTGGCAGACGCCTTCGACTCGACCGAATACGACCTTCCAGCGCCGTCCACGGCCGGGACGCCGACCGCGACTACTACTCCGGTGTCCACCCCTGCCGCGATTGCAACTCCTGATGCCAGCCTTGCTCTAGAAGTCACGGCTGAGTTGGCAGGCTACTACTCTAACGACGAGGCGAGCGTGGACGTAACGCTGTCGCTGTCGGACACGCAGCATCCGTGGCGTGAAGGCGTCCAGACCATATCTATCGTATGCAGACAAGGTGCAGAAGTCATAGAAGGATGCGGCGATGAGTTGGAGGTTACGCTGCCCGGTGGTGGCGAAGCGGTCATAGGGAACGTCGCCCTGCGGACGCCTATGGGCACCGTATCGTTCGAGTTCGACTTCGGAGGCGTCGAATCTTTGACGCTGCATATCGACATTCCGACGCGCATCCTGGGTGTGGAGAGAGACGTCTGGGAGTGCTTCGAAGACCCTCCGAATACATTGGAACCTGACCAGAATGATCCACACCATAGTGGATACTTCGGAGACTGTGCGGGCTGGGGATGGGGCAACTCAGCTATGTGGAAATGGAACCAGGATATACCCGTCAATATCTGGGTGACGGGACGTGAAGACTACATAGCAACGTTGGATGAAACTCTGTATGAACTGTCCCCGCTGCTGGGACTCGATTTCGTCCGAGTGGATTCAGAGCAAGACGCCACACTGAAAGCGTACATGGGTATTCCCAAATCGCAGGTCGTTTCAGCGGGGTTTCCTGAGTTTTGCGCGGGAGAACGCGTTGCCGGGTGCGGCGGACCTAATACACCTATCCACGGAGGCCTGGTGGAAAGTGGGGACTTCGGCGTATGGAGATACTTGGACGAAAGTGGCTGGTGGACGGATGTGGGACTGCTGGAGACACTAATAAAACACGTAACGGTCCACGAAGCGCTGCACGCCCTAGTTCCTATCGCCCACCGTACGGATCCTGCCAGCATAATGAGTACACGTAAATCCCTGTCTCTGCCTACACTGAGCCGTATGGACGAAGACCTGATCAGGCTCCACCAGCATCGCCTTGTGAAGCCGGGGATGGGTATGAACGAGATAGAGCGACTGATAGTCTTCAGAGAAGACTTGCTCGATTCGCCTCCGCCCCGGGAGTTGGATGGATATGAACTGGCCAGGAGCGCGTTCGCCGCGCTCCAGGAGGCGGATTCGGCGCGGTTCAGAATAAGCGGCGGATGGAAAAGCTCAAGATGCAACCATTTATTTGGATGGGCGGACTACGAAGTCGCGGATTTCGGTCCGAGCTATGCAAATATCACCCATTTTGAAGATGGTGGCCAGAGCTATTTCCTCATTGCTCCGAAAGACAGAGATTCGGATTGGGAGTATTGGAGTTACGAACTCGGACAATGGAGAGAAATCGGGCAAGAAGGAGTTTACGACGATACTAAATGGCGAGCTAGTCTTTCCAGTCCCCACACGGTACTTGCCAGCATCTTGTTTTTCGCCGCCGCTGACAACATTCACATATCCAGAAACCGCGACAGCCAGATCACTCTCAGGGCTACATTGGACGACGCTTACGCCAGAGTGACATGGTCGAGAGGTGAGACGCTGAAAGTAGTCCTGACTCTCGACGAAGACACCCTCCAGATATTGGAGTACGAGGTCGAGTGGCTTTTCGATGTTCGGGAGCCCAGTTCTTGTCACAAGTACATCACTAAAGCGGTGAACGGTGAGTACGGCATCGAGCTACGGATTCCCGACGCGATTCGAGAACGTTCTTTCAACATATCGGCCAGTCCCAACCGATTTCCCCTCGACCCCGGAGACGTTGTGTATATCCCAGTCATCGGGTCTCCGGCTAAGACCTCCGACTAAAGCTAAATGCGGTCGCGAAAGCTAGACGAACGAGAGCGCTCAGTTACCCGCCATCTCCTCCCGCATCCGCTCTTCAGCGTCGGCGACTTCGGTCGGGATGGCGTCGGCGAAGTCGGCGAGCTCGTAGAGGGGGCGGATCTCGATTTCACTGGGGCCGGGCATCGGGTTGGGGCAACGTTTCACCCACTCGACTGCTTCGTCCATGTCCTCGACTTCCCATAGCCAGAATCCGGCGACGAGTTCTCCGGTGTGTGCGAACGGGCCATCGCTGACGGTGCGGGCGGGGCCGTCGAACGCTATTCGCTTGCCCTCGGACGACGGCTTAAGCCCCTCGCCTTCCCGGAGTATGCCGGCCTCCATCAACTCATCGTTAAACCTGCCCATGGCCTCGAAGAGTTCGGGGGAGGGAATGATGCCCGCTTCGCTGTCTTTAGTCGCTTTTACCAATACCATGACTCGCATTGTGTCGTCTCCTCAGATTATGAATATCCTCAGCGGCCCTGGAAGGTCGGAGTGCGGCGTTCGATGAACGCGCTGCGGCCTTCCTGGAAGTCTTCGCTGTCGAAGTTGGTGAAGGGGAGCAGTTCTTCCTCTTCGGACAGGGACTTGAGGCCGGGGTTCTTGAGGACCGTCTGGAGTATCTCCTTGTGGCGCGCCTGGGACAGGGGCGCGAGCGGGACCATCTCGCGGGCGAGATCGTAGGCTACGTCGGAGACTTCTTCCAATGGGACAGTCTGGGTGACCAGTCCGATCCTGTACGCTTCCTGCGCGTCGATGAGACGAGCGGAGAGCAGGATGTAGGCAGCGTTGCCGGGCCCGACGAGCTGCACGAGGCGGCGCATCTCCTTGTACCCAACGAGGATGGAGAGGCGGGCTACCGGGATTCCAAAGCGGCTGTTGTCGGCGGCGATGCGTATGTCGGTCGCCATGGAGAGTTCGCATCCTCCGCCGACGCAGAAGCCCTTAATCAGGCAGATTGTGGGCTTGGACATAGACTCGATGGTGTCCATCGCGCCGTCGAATGCTTCGGCATAGACGACTGCCTTCTCGGAGTTGTCGCGGTAGTCCTCGAAGTCCTTGATGTCGGCTCCGGCGGAGAAGGCGGCGTCGCCCGCGCCGGTGAACACTACGACGCGCACTTCCGGGTCGCGATCCAGGTCCATTGCTATGCGCCTGAGTTCGAGCCAGCCGTGATAGCTGATCGCGTTGCGCTGACGCGGCCGGTTGAAGGTTACGGTCGCTATGCGGTCCTGCGTGGATACGAGAATGTCGTCGGTCATGCGGTCTTATCTCCGGTGTTTGGGTTGTCGCGTCGTGGATTATAGAGTCCGGTCGGTGGGTTGGGCAATCGAGTTATCAGGCCGGTGTCAGCGTCTCTTTGAAACTGGTGCAGAAACAGATACCAGTTTCAGGGTAAAACTGGTGTTGAAACTGGTACCAGTTTTGGAGAGAAACTGGTTGGAAACTGGTCGAATCAGACCAGTTTCACCAGTAACCCGGGATTTTTGGGTCAAACTGGTGTCGGGTCGGCTTGCCTGCGCTCGGCGATGGCGTGGCTGAACGTCTTCCAGACGATTTCATCTGCGGCGTCCCGATAGCTGTCGTCGCTGGGGGGCTGCGATAGGTCTGCGCCAGCCGAGCTTGCGTCAGCCAGGCTATTTAGGGCTTTGGCCATAGCGTAGTCGAAGTCGTCTTCTTCACGTATCCGCTCTTCCTCGTCGCGTTCCCACTGTTCGCGGTATTCTTCGTCGGTTTCGAGCCGCTCTTCATGAGATTCGAGCAGGCCCCTGGCGTAACCCATGCGTTCTATGAGCCAATCGGGGGGATCGTCGAATACCGAATTACTAGGGGCGCGCTGCACGGAGGGAGGAACCGGATCCAGGGCAGGGTAGTCGTCGGCTTTGTCTATCATCTTCATCATGGCGTTGGCGACGGTGACCATAGCTCTTGCCCTGTCGGGCGCGAGGTCTTCACGGTGGACCTGGGCGATGATTTCTTCCATATTTCTCAGCAAGGGGTTGAGCGCGCTGTCACCCATGAGCTCGGACACGGGAGTCGGAGCGGGTAGAGCGGCACGTTTCCGGGAGCGGGGGCGTCCGCCTTTCTTCCGCCACTCGTCAGCCTTGGGGTGGTGTCCGAAGCAGAGTCCTTCAGGCTGTATGGGGCGAGCGTTGCAGGGTTTTCCTTTGCTGTTGAGGGCTGAGCATCGGGGTTTCGGGTTGGGCATGGATGGGATCACCTTTCGACTGAAGCAGTAATTATGTTCTATTATGTTATCAAGCATCCAGAGTTAATGCAACGGTTGTTCTGGTTGAGTTCTGAGAGAGGCGGCGATGCGAAACGCCAATTTCTACGGGATAGAGGGTATGAGCATCCCGGTGCAGGGGCACAGGGACGGGTATGACGCGGTGGACGAGAAGGGCTGCGTGGACGTGCAGGAAGGCGTCGGTCTTGTGGAGTACGACTGGGGCTTCGTAGGAGCGCACGAGACCGGCAGGGCGGTCTATGAGTAGGATTCGGATAGTGGCAATTTAGTTCTTGGTGGCCAGCCTGCGATCTTTGAGAGGATGGGCACCGCGACCTACACGTTCCGTCAGTCCGAAGATCAGTTCGCTCCAGTCGTCGTTAACGTAGGCGCGAACGTAGCCATCATTCATAAGGGACTCCAAGCCTTCATTGAATTCTTGCTCGGAGAGGGCAGCAGCCTTGCGAAGGCCGTCCATCGTTAACCAATGCCAACGCTCCATGGACAGGGACAGCAAGATTTTTCGTTCCGCAGGTATGAAGTCGTCGGGATGCTCTTGCCATACGAGGTCTTTTATGAACTTAGTCATCATGCCTATCCTGTCGAGTCGCTATCAGTATCTAATTCAGATTCCTCTGCATCAATTGGAGTCAACGTGTCTTCACTCCCAATTCCCGTACCTATGACGGGAGGCGCGACTGTGGATTTCAGATCTTCGACAATCAGATCAGCCAGATTATCGGGTGTGCCGCGAATCAAAATCTCCAGTCTTCTTAGGTCATGAGCCTGCTGTCCGCTGAGTATCAAAAAGGCAGGGTCACGCATGTACATTATAACCAAGGCGGTCAATACCATGCCCAGCGCTATCAGAGCGAATATGGCAAGCAGGGTCGGGTCAACATCGGTGACGGCGGCTATGACTCCAAGCGCGCCTTCCGCAAACAGCAGGCACGAACCCAGGAAAATCAGTGTCGTATTAGCGTGAAATTGGCGCATCCCTATATTGCTCAGTCGGCGGTGTCGGGGAGCCAGCCCCAGGGACGGGGGCCCCATTCGGCGGTGAATACCTCGCCGCTCCTGACGGTGAGGATGGGGCTGAGAGCCTTGTCGCCAGTGATGGTCGCGCCCTCGGTGTCGTGGAACAGCCAGTTTCCGGTGGCTTCTTCCAGCACGCTGATGTCGGCCTCGCGTCCCACGGCGAGGCTGCCGAGGGTGTCTTCCATGTCGAGCGCGGAGGCGGGGTTGACGGTGGACATGCGTATCACGTCTTCGAGACTGAATCCGAGCGCGAGGAAGCGCGACATCATCTCGACCATGCTGTGGACGGTGTTGAGCCGTCCTGGGATGGTGAGGTCGGTGCTTATGGAGCGCGGCTCCACTCCCTGCTCGAGCGCGGACCTGGCAACGTCGAAGCTGAAGTTTTGCCGCCCGTGCGCGGTGTCGAGGAAAACTCCCCTCTGCTGGGCGTCCATGACCTCTGGCAGGATCTTGCCGTCGGCGTCGAGGATGCGTCCCGCGTTGCCGCTGAACAGGTGGGTGATGATGTCGCCCGATTCGAGCAGCGGCAGCAGTTCGTGGGTGATCGTCCTGCCCTCGTCGTTGATGGAGCGGTCGCCGATGTGGACCATGAGCCGGACTCCCGTCTCGTTAGCGGCCTGCTTGGCCAGCTTCACTATCTCGACGCCCATGACTGGCACGGCTGGGCCGATGGCCCTTATCTTCACTCCCTGTATGAGGGGCTTGTTGGCGAGAATGACGCGCACTGTCTCCTCAAGGTCAATGTCCTCGCGGCGGGATAGTTCGGGCTGGTAGCTTAGCCCGGTGCGGGATATGTGGAGCATACACACGATGCGGGTCCTGGCGTTGGGGACGACGTGCTCCGGGAAGCCTCCGAAGGAGTAGCAGCCCGCACTTCCGGCATCCACGACGGTGGTGACGCCCGCGTAAACGCCAGCCAGGTCGGGATCTACGCCTGTCTGGTTGACTCCGTGATAGACGTGGGTGTGCAGGTCTATGAGCCCGGGCGTGACGAGCTTGCCTGCGACGTCTATCACGCGGGTGTCGGGATCCGGGGCGATGTCCGGGGCGACCTGTGAGATCGCGCCGTTGGTCACTGCGACGTCCAACTGGGCGTCTATGTCCTGTGAGGGGTCGAGGACTCTGCCGCCTTTGAGAAGAAGGTCTGTCATTGGGGCTACCTCCGTGGAAGTTGAAGTCTTCAGGCGATGGTATATCAGGAGTCAAGAGGCGACAACTTTCGGGAAGGAACGTCCCGGCCCCACCCCTGGATTGCCTAGCGGCGAGTCCTTCGGGGTTCCTGTATTCAGAGACCTGTGCGTAACCCGCTTGAACTTCGTTTTGGTGGTCTAAGTGGGTGAGTGAATTCGTAAATTTCCAGCTGCTCGCACCGGCCACCCCACCCCACCCCTGGATTCCCGCCTTCGCGGGAATGACGGTTCGCTGCTGGATTACGACAAATTCGTATGGTTTTGGTACTAGCTGCGGTCTTGGATTATCATGCGGGCGAGCTGGCGACCCATGCGAACGCTGTAGTTGGTGCCGCGGTCTTCGGGGTATATCTGGGTGGTGTTGGCGAGATAGACGCCGTCGAAGGGGGTGCGATGGCCTGGGATGTGGTCGGAGTAGTTCACTCCGATTATGGGCTGGGCTCCGTCAACGCGGTGGTGGTATATCTTCTCTATCCAGTCGGGCGAGAAGTCGGGGTTTATCTTGCGCAGGTGGGGCAGGTACTCCTGCATGAGTTCGTCCTGGTCCATGCGGTAGAGCGGGTTGTCCGTTGTGAGATAGTTTGACAGATAGACTATGTGCTTGCCGCCGTAGTGTTCGGGCCCTATCAGGTTGGTGTGCTCGATCACGCCGACAAAGGGGATGGAGCGGTCGGCGACGTTGAGCCAGTACACGTCGGACAGCTTCCTGTCCAGCACCATGACTATCAGCACGGCGGACATATAGCGCGCGCTGTCCAGCCTGGCCTGGTAGTCCTCCGGGAGCTTGGGGACAAGACGGGTGAACACTGGTGAGGGAGTCGTTGCCAGAACAACGTCGAAAGGCTCCTCGACCGGGTCGTTCTGCCCGAATTGGACTTCCAGCCCGCGAACGCTGCCGTCCTCTACCACAATGCGGTTCACGGAGGCGGAAATGTGTACCTCGCCGCCCATATCGCGTATCTTGTCGGCAAGCGTGTCGAACACCAACCCGAAGCTGCCCATGGGGTAGCCGAGCATTTCGCGCACCATGCTCTTGCCACGCGACTTGACGCGGGTGTTGACCTTTCCCCACAGCCAGGCCATCGTGACCTGGTCGAAGTAGTCCTCGCCGAACTTGCCGCGCAGCATAGGTCCCCAGAAGGTGTCGTACATACGCTGTCCGCCGTACTTTCTGAGCCATTCGACTGTGGTGACTCCCTCGTACTTACGCCAGTCCTTCTGACGCTGAAGGTAGAGGGTCATCAGTCCGAGGCGGACGCGGTCGGGCAGGCTGAGGGGCTTGAACTTGAGCAGGTCGAACGGGGTGACGAAGTCGTAGATCTGCCCGTCGTAGAGCGTGCCCGCGGTGGAGTCTATCCAGCGGATGGTGTGCCCGAGTCCTATCTCTTCGAGCAGGTCGAGGATGTCGGTGTCGGAGGTGAACCAGTGGTGGTAGCCGCGCTCCAGCCGCTCGCCGCCGACGTCGAATGTGGAGGCGTGTCCGCCGATGAAGGGCGCTCGCTCGTAAACGACCGCCTGGTGGCCCGCTTTCAGCAGGTCGTAGGCCGCCGGAAGCCCTGTCGCTCCCGCGCCGATGATTCCTACTCTCAAAGTTTCACGTCCCCCGCCTGATGTGTTTACCTTGACAGCCTTTTCAGTGAAAGATTGCCTGTCCACAGGATTATCTGCCCTAAGACTATCACGGGCAGCAGAATGACTGCGTGAAGCGCGATAACGTAGCCGCCCGCAACCGACCTGTCAACCGAGGCCAGCGGTCCCAGGACCAGTATCTCGCGCGCTATCAGCTCGAACAGCCCCAGACCTCCGGGCGCGGCGGGTATAGAGCCGCCGATGTTGGTGATCGCGGTTACCAGGGTCATATTGACGCCCATCAGTACAGTCCCGTCGTGGTATGCCTCTATTCCAAAAGAGTAGCCCATTAGCCAGAAGACTGCCACCTCGGTGAGCCATATCGGAATTGATAGTCCGAAAAGCGCGGCAAGAGTCCGGGGGCTGCGCAGGGGCGCGATTCCGTCAAGAGCCCTTGTCAGCAGACCATCCAGAATGGATGTCAGCCTTTCGGGAAACCTGCCCAATAGCCGGAGAGCCAGCGACCGGGTCTGGTCAGGGTACGCGGACAGCAGAACGAGCACGCAGAACGCTCCTATGAAGGGCAGGGTAAGTCCGAGCATCAACAGGCTTGGGGGCAATCCCCAACGTTCCCCGAAATCCTCCACCAGACCTGCGACAGGCACGAAGGGCGTTATCAGCGCGATGAAGAACAGCAGCGCCAGCGCGTCGAAAATCCTCTCGACGAAGACCGTCACCAGCGCGGACGTCGCGCTCACGCCCTCGCGTTCGCTCAGATAGTAGCTCCGCACGATTTCGCCCAGGCGCATGGGAAGTATGTTGTTGGCCATGTATCCAACTACGACGACCGGAAACAGCCGACGGGTACTGACGGGCTTGAGGTGCCTGAGCATGATGCTCCATCGCATCGAGCGGAAGTACACTGAAATGAAATACATGGCGACCGCCGGGAAGATGTACCAGTAGTTCGCGCCGGCGAGCGCGTCCATCATCCGACCTATTTCAACGGTATATAGAAAATAAGCCAGCAGAATTATGCTGACTCCGATGCCGATCCAGTATTTCTTATTACCTCTAAGGAATGCTGAGCCTTCACCCGTATTCGAACAGGAAGGCTGCGGGCCGGAGGGTGTCTTCATTTACGCTGACTCATTTCTTGCGGTAGAACACGTGGCGCTTGGAGGCGATAGCCTCCTCAGGGCGCTCCCCTGTAGTCCTGCGGAACGGTGGCGTTGAAATAGACGTAGGAATCTTCGCTTCCGAGGATATGGTACACGCCATCCCTGTTCAGCCAATAGTGCATGGCGCCCCGCCACGCCGACCTGTCCAGAAGTCCGCTCACTATCTTGCCGGGCGTAAGACCCCTGTAAGTGTGCTCTGGGAACCACCAGCGGTGCCGGATACGCTCGCCATCGAGATAGACTTCGCTGAGTCCGGTGTCCGCCCAGGACTGGTTGGAGGAATGGACAACCAGGACCCGGTCTTCGTAGGACCGGCTGAAAGAGTTCTCATTATGCACGGGATACTGCACATTCTTGGCGTCCCTGAAGTACCAGGCCCAGGGCCAGCTAAAGCCCGAGGTGGAATCAATCTCTACGGGGAGTTCAGTACCCGTCCCGGTCTCGTCGAATGTGTCCAGGAGACGGGTTATGTCCGGTGACGTCTGGGTATAGACGATCATCTCGACCGGAATATCGCCATTCTGGTACGCGGCGATTACCCCGGACCGCACGCTAAGCGCGAGCAGCAGCGCCGTGAGTCCCAGGGCTGAGACGCTGAGGAACTGGGCGCGTCCGACTCTGCGATACATATATACGCCCACGCCTACCATTCCAAGCAGGGCGAGGGCCGCAAACGCCTGGATCAGAATGTCCTGCCCCGCCGCGCCGCTTGGAGAGTAGCTGATCAGACTCCACAGCAGGATCGCGAAGAGTGGGACGCCGAATATCAGGAGATACCGTCCCTCTCTCATCATTGCGCGCCACTCCACCTTCCGCACGACTTCGGAGAGGAATTTGCCGGTCATTATGATGAAGGGCAGGGCGATGTTCACCAGAAGCCAGGGCATCTTCTCGCTGGCGATGGTGTACAGCGCGAAAGTCATGAGCGCCCAGAACGCCAAAAATACGCCGAACGTCTCCCGCTTGCGCAGGTAGTAGATTGCGGCTGCGATCCCCAGCAGGAAGGGCAGGAACTCGTATATCGAGGTGATCAGGAAGTAGTAGTACCAGGGCTGGCTTCCGCGTCCTTCTCCCTGCTGCACTATCCAGTAGCCCAGCGCCTGCCATATGCCGCTCTTTACGCCAGCGAAGTTGGTCAGAAACGTGGTGTACAGCAGGATCCAGATGATGTAGAATATGTTCGCGCATCCCAGCCAGAGCCACAGGTTCCACCGGGATGCGAAGTAGGCGGACAGCGCTATCATGCCGACCACGATTGCGAACGCGATGACGTTTCCCCCGCCCACCGGGTCGCCGATACGCGCGCTGCCCTCGCCCGCGGCTAGGGTAAGGTTCATCCAGCTCAGAAGTGGAGTGTCCTGGAACAGGGCGGCGAACGCAGACCACATCGGCAGCGTCACTACTATCAGGAACACCATGAAGGACGCGGGGCCTCCGCGTCTTGATTCGTTCAGCACATCCAGAAACGAGTTCCACACGCTGCCTACTATGCGGCCCAGCGCCACCGGGGGCGAGACGCCCTGGGTTTCGATACTCGACCATGCCCGGGACAGCTTGGGCTGCATCGCCATCAGGAAGCACCAGAGTCCCACCATTCCGACCACCATGTAAGCCGACTCTTTGGTAGCGAACATGAACGCGAGCAAAGCAGCGGATATGTACAGGTATCGGTGGCGGCCCTCGTCGAAGTATCTCCACATGCAGATGACGAGGCCGAAAGTCCACACCGCCATGAGTATGTCGTTTCGCGCGAAGCGGCTGTAATACAGCATAGCCGGCGAAACTGTGAGCAGCACGGCGGCGAACAGCGCGCCGAGGCGCCCGAGCCTGCTCCTGAACAGCAGGGGCATCAGTATGAGAGCGGTTCCCATGAAGGCGTATAGAAGCCTGGCGGTCACCTCGCTATCGCCAAGCGCGAAGAACAGAGCCGCGTTCACCTCGAACTGGAGCGGCCCGTGCATCATCGGGTTGTGGGCATATCCGTCGCCGGTGGCGAGCTTCCAGGAATACAGGGCGTGCAGGCTCTCGTCGTGGTGCATCGCTCGCGCGCCCAGGTCCCACAAGCGCATCGTCAGTCCGACGACTACCAGCGAAGCGTAGCCCGCTGCCTCCCACCAGCGAACGCTGGCGCGCATCTCGTTAAATGCGGAGCCCAGTCGCGCGGTCAGTGGGACGGAGGGAGTGGAGGTCGTGGTTTCTGAGACTGTCTGCTCTGAGGCCATTGATAGAGTATCAGGTATTGGCAATCGGGGAATCAACCCTTAATACGAAAGCGACGACCGCAACAGATTCTCTCTCCGGCAGACCCTATCCGCCCTGCAGCCGTCTCAACTCCTCTTCCATCTCCGCCATCCGCGCTTCGGCTGACTCCCGCGCCACTCGTTCCGCCTCGCGCGCTGCCCGCTCTGTCTCGGCACGTCGTTCGGCTGACTCACGCTCCGCTCGCTCTGTCTCGGCACGTCGTTCGGCTGACTCACGCTCCGCTCGCTCTGTCTCGGCACGTCGTTCGGCTGACTCACGCGCTGTGCGCTCCGACTCGACGGCGTCCTGAGATTCCTCTGGCGTCCCGTGAAGAAACTCGCCTGTGACAGGATCGCGCAGGCGCAGAAGACCTTCGTACCACCATATTTCCAGTCCCAACACTTCACTGTATCCCCAGTGGCGCGTCTCGGACTCGCTCACTATCTCGATGGGCTCGTATTCGCCGTCAACCAGGGAGTCGCCTCCCAGCGGCGCGTCGTGATAGTCTCCGCCGCTGGGGTCGAACCGCCAGTATTCGCGCACCCCGTAGCGCGCGTATCCCTCGCGCTTCACGGTGTAGTCCCGTCTTCCGGTACTGCGTGAACCCACCTCCAGAACCAGGTCGGGCGGCTTGCCCACCTCGCTTATCACGTAGCCATTGCGACGCACGATCCTCTGGACGTCTCCTACGTTCTCGGCGAATGTGATGTCCGGAGCGAAGTCGCCATTGTCCTGGGCGTCGCTTCGCAGGTATCCACCGCCTGAAACCAGGTATCCGTCCCGGCGCTTGCATCGGGAGCCGAGCGCCCAGGCGAAGGCGCTTATTCCGTCGAACTGCTCCATGTCAGGAACCTGGGGCGGATCGGGTAACGGCTCGATGTCCGAGTAGTCCCGTAAGGGGGGTTTTGTGAGTACCCTCTGAATAGCCATGGTCCGAATCTCCGCGACGCTGTTTCACCTGAGTCTCCCTCTGGACGAGGTTGTATGCTCCCTGATTATACCACCGCTCGCCCATCGCGGACATTCATGTACGATTCCAAGCTCGGCTATCAGAAGTGGGCAATCACCATATACCCGATACCCACTGGCACGGTTGTCGGCATCCGAGACCGTATCAAGACCTGATTGTCCATGCCTATGGTAAAATGACCGTCCAGGAGGACATGATGGCGATGGAACAGCGTGTTGACCGGGTGGAACAACGCCAGGACAGACTCGAAGACATTGTGGCTACCATGGGTGAACTGTTGATCGAGACCCGGAAAATGGTAGTCGAGATGCGTCGTGAGAACCGTCAGACGCGCCGTACATGGATAGCGATAGCGCGAAAGCAGGAACTGTTCGACGATGATGAGTTCCGGGATGTGTTTGGGGACGAATAGCGTAAGCGGGAGGAGCGGGAAGGTTCTGAATTCACCGCCCCGGATTCCCGCGCCCTAGCGCCGCATCCCATATAAGGCCACGTCGTACTGCTGAAAAAGCGTGTCCATGTGTTCGGGGAACTTATCAAGTCCCGGGCCGCCGTACTTGTTCCGCTCCCTCGGCCCGACGTACACGTAGTCCACGTCGTACTTGTCCAGAAGCGCGCGCGCCTCCTCGAAGTCGAGCGTCTGGTATATCGTCGCCACATCACGATCCCGCTCGACGAATTCATTCGAAGGTCCGCGCCACTGCAACTCGTGTCCCGGCCAGTTGTAGATAGTCGGATGTCCGGTGCTGCGGGAGATTAGGCCGGCGTTGAACCACTCACCGACGCCCTCCAGAATCGCGGAGTCTTCCGGCAAGTTGTTCTTGATGTACCGGATCACGTCGTACTCCGCCGGGTCGGACTCCCGCACGAACTCCAGGCCGTTCAGGGTGGTGGCCTGGGTGGAGTCCTGCGACTTGCTTACGAATGCCGCCGCGGTGTAGTACAGGCTGCCCGACACGAGCGCGACGGCCGCTATCGCCCACAGCGTGGAGAGTATTCTTCTCCACCCCTTCAGCCTGGGGCGCGAGGACACCCAGAAGTACAGCGCGAATCCTCCCGCCAGGGCGAGCAGGATCCATGCCTGGTAGTACAGCTTGAACACCGTGTTCATGCGCTGGCTGGGAGTGTCGAACGAGTCGTCCACGAACATCAGCTCAGGCCCCATTATGAGCAGCAAGCCGAACGTCGCCAGGATTAGCGCGAACGCCTTCCCCGATGGGCCTCGAGATTTCACTTCATGCAGGGCCGACCATGCGCTCATACCGATGAGCACAACGAGCGGCAGTATATGAACAAGCCGGCTTTCCAGACTTCCGACGGGGTCAACCGATTGCAGTCTCAGTACCATCCATAGGACGAACGGCCCCAGCGCTACCAGCAGTGAGAGTACCGTCATGCCGCGCCATTCAGGGCCGACGACCGTCTGCCAGAAACTGGCAACCACGAACGGAGCGACAATGACCAATGGCACACCCCAGACTATGAACATATGCACGTAGCGAGTTGGAGTAACGACCGCCCCTATTCCGCTGACCGAAGCCGAGAATCCGAGATAGTAGGGCAGGTACAGCAGGATGGCGACAGCAACCACCATCAGCGCAAGCGCCGCCGCGTCAACTATCCGCGCGCCGAGCGTCGGGTTCTCGCCCTCGTCTTCAGGCTGCCGTGTGAATTCGTGATAGGCTTTCAGCATCGCTATAACGACTATAAGCGCGGCGTAGGTCGGCAGGTCCCACATATTCGTGAAGGCCAGTCCGCCCAGCGACAGCGCCATTACGAACAGTCCCGTAAATGCCAGGTAGTTGGGTTTGAGTATGTTTGGCAGGTCGGCCCTGAAGAAGTTCAGCGCCAGCCCTGTGAACAGCAGAGCGAACGGTATCACCGACACGTGAGGATGTAGGTCGCCCAGTATGAAGCTGAAGAACGGAAATTCCTGGATGGTGTAGTCTATCCCGCGTCCATCCACGAACGTATTGATGACCCGCGTGGCCCTGAACCACCACCAGAATTCGTCAGGATACCAGTTGTCTGACGGGGTTTCGGCCGGCCCGTCCACCTTGTCCACGGCCACCCAGTCATACAGTCCCTGAGAGCCTATGGCGTTCGCTCGCATGAACTCCAGTATGCCCTCCAGGTTGGAGGCGGCTCCCAGGATCACACCGCCCGCCACTCCACACACGACACTGATCCTGAATCCCGCGCCCTCTGATTTCACCAGGCTGGACACGATTGAGAAGATACCCATCGAGGCCAGCGCGGGAATGAGCGCGAGCGATAGGTTGTAAGAGACGTTCGACGCTACCCCGGACAGCTCGCTCAGAGCGCCCATCATCCAGTAGCCGAAGTAGTAGTAGCTGATGGACTCCCCTCGCAGCCACGGGTCCTCGGGCTGGCCAAGCACAGAGCGTATGGACGCGTTCAGGAACGCGAAGTCCATGGGCTGCTCGGTGTGGTTTATGGCAGGGTCGTATGCCCTGAACAGCGTCCACAGCGCGAAGAAGAAGAGGAAGACCAGTTCGGCGGCCAGCAACAGCCGCCACTCCCGCCTTACGAACGCGAATATCTCATCCCGCCGCGTGTAGAACAGCGCAACCGCTCCCGCAGCCAGAATTATCACGATGGCAAGAAGCGTCACGCGAACGCTCGGAACCACCCGCAGGACGCTGAGAATCCAGGCCGCGTAGCCGACGACCAGTATTCCGAGGGGCTTGCTCAGTCCCCAGCCCCGGTCGGCCAGCTTGGGCAACAAAAAATAGGCCGGCGCGAAAGCCGCCAGCCCGATTATCTCGACAGTTATCAGCCAGAGCAGAACATCAAACATACCGCCGCATTATAGCGTGGAACGCAAACCTGCGTATATGAGAAAGCGCGTGTCCGAATCATCCCGCCAGCCCTCGCCAGCCGTCCTACACCTCAGTCTCATACACTATCTTCCCGTCCTTCCACGTGGGAACCGAACCCGTAGTCTCTATCGCCCGCCGCCGAGCCTTGACCGCCGCCCGCCGCAGCGCCGCCTCCGCTCCTATAAAGTCCTTTGAACGCGGCCGCTTTTTCGCCTTCTTGCCTTCCATGTGCTGCTCATTCATGGCTTGCCTCCCTCCTCGATTATGATTGGAGAACCCCCGGATGCGTCGTACAACGCCCACTCATCCACTATATCACGGTATATCTCACTGAAATTGCGCCAGCCAGCGTCGAATCGCCGCCGCACCACGTCTTCGGGTACATGGTGTCCCCCTTCCCGGACCCTGTTACGCACGCGAGCCACAGCCATATCCGGCTTCGGCAGGCGCAGAAAATACAACTGAACCCAATAACCCCGCTCTTGCCAGATTGGGATTTGCCGCGCGTATCCCCGTCCACTCAGCGTGGTCTCTAAAGCGAAACTCTCCCCTCGGCTGACGTAATCGCCAATCATTCTCAGCATCAGCCTGCCCGCCTGCACAGCCGAACGTTCAGGCTCGAACGGATTCAACCCCGCCGCTATCATATCTGCGTTCACGAAAGCCAGAGAATCAGCTTCGTTTGGCAGAAACTCCGTGGCGAACGTCGTCTTGCCCGCCCCGTTCGGCCCCGCGATTATCCGAATCTTCTTCGATGCCATCATCTGCTTCCAAGCTCAGTTCTTTTACTGACTGTTGTTATTTTACACTATACTGGATGCGTTTCTAAAATCACTACATTCACACTCCCGCGCTATGCTACAATTGAGCCTGGCGACCAGACTCCCAATCAGGTCCGATCTCCCCAATAGCATAAATTAAAACTTATAATATCGAAAATTATCCGCCACGAAAAATTTCCTTCGTAGCTAACGCTGGGAAAACGCTGGGCATCTCTGGGCGAAAATCGCCCCAGTTGCCCCCTGTACTCTCCCTGTTGACTGACCAGTGCAACCCAGCATAATTATAAATCAAAGTAAATGCACTCAACCCGGACGAGGACTTTACCGAATGCTCAGATTCTTCAGAAGAGGTGAACGCGAGGACCGCGAACGAACCCAGGCCGCCGTTCGCAGGACCCGTCGCCAGTGGTTCAGTCGGCTCACCGACGTCTTCCAGCGAAGCGAAATAGATGACGATTTGTGGGACGAACTGGAAGAGTCCCTGATTTCCTCGGATGTTGGCGTGGAAACCACCATGAAACTACTCGATACCCTGCGCGACCGCATACGCGAGTACGGTATAACCAGGCCCGACGAGGCGTTCGAAGCGCTCAAGGACGAGATGGTGGCTATGCTCAGCATCGAGGGGGCCGACAGCGTGATGGAGGTCGAGGAGTCGCCCCTGGTCATACTTATGGTCGGCGTGAACGGCGTCGGCAAAACGACCGCCATAGCGCGCCTGGCAAGGCTCTACCAGGACGAGGGCAAGAGCGTCCTGCTCGGCGCGGGCGACACGTTCAGGGCCGCTGCCATCGAGCAGCTCAGCGAGTGGGGAGAGCGGCTTGACGTGGACGTGATAGCCCACAGGCACGGCGCAGACTCCGCCGCCGTTGCGTTCGACAGCATACAGGCCGCCGTTTCACGCGGCATTGACGTCGTGATTATAGACACCGCGGGCAGGCTGCACACCCGCTCCAACCTGATGGCCGAACTCCGCAAAATGCGTACCGTCATAGACAGGCAAGGATTCGAGTCCTCGAACCGCGTCATACTCGCCCTGGACGCCACCACAGGCCAGAACGGACTCATACAGACCCGCGCCTTCGTAGAGGATATGCGCTGCGCAGGGGTGTTTCTCACCAAACTCGACGGGTCGGCGAAGGGCGGCGTCGTCCTGGGCATAACGGATGAGCTGCGCCTCCCTGTCCTGTTCATCGGCACCGGCGAGAGCCCCGAAGACATGGCAATCTTCGACCCTCGCGACTTCGTCGAAAGCCTGTTCGCCACTGACCAGGCGGACTGAAAATGCAGGCTGGAAGGTGTAAGATACATCCCGCATTGGAGCGGAACCTAAGACTGAAATCCAATACAAACGGGGAGAACCGCCATGACCACCGCCGAACTCACTCACACTCGCCATACCCGCGAACTGGCCGGAATACAGACAAGCCTGGTGACCGGCGGACAGGGTGAGCCCCTACTCGTTCTGCACGACGAGACCGGACATCCCGGATGGATGCGCTGGCATGAGAACCTGTCCCAGGACTTCACCCTGAACATACCGATGATGCCAGGCTATGGCGGCTCATCCCGGCTTGAATGGGCTATGACGATGCGCGACATGGCGGGCTGGTATCTGGAGGCGCTGGACGACATGGACATCGGCCAGGTCAACGTGGTCGGATTTTCGCTCGGAGGCTGGCTTGCCGCCGAACTAGCCACCATGAACCCCGAACGATTCAAGAAGCTCGTCCTGGTGTCGGCGGCCGGGGTAAGGCCGCCCGTCGGCGAAATACTCGACATTTTCCTGATAACCGTTCCGATACTCCTGGAAGCATCCGTCGCCGACAAGGACAGCGTAGCTGAGTTCCCACTAATCTGTCCCGATGAACCGACTCCCGACCAGGTAATGGACTGGGAGGACGTGCGCGAGGTCGCCTGTATGATCGGCTGGCGTCCCTATATGCACAACCCGAACCTGCCCCATCTCCTTCACAGGCTCAAGCGTTTGCCGACGCTATTAGTCTGGGGGCGCGACGACGCCGTCATCCCTCTGAGCGCGGGACAGTTGTACAATGAGTCCATCCCGGGGTCGCGCCTCGCTGTCCTGGACAATTGCGGCCACCGTCCCGAGATCGAGAATCCCGACGAGTTCGCCAGTATCCTCTCAGGCTTCTTGAAAGAAGACTGACAACCGACGGCATGAATCTGTAAACTTAATGCACCTGTTTCGTGCCGAAGTGGCGGAATGGTAGACGCGATGGTCTCAAAAACCATTGGGAGCGATCCCGTGTCGGTTCGAATCCGACCTTCGGCACCATGACTGTCCGAAAGCACATCGTCCATTGATAAGCGGGGTACCCGAGGAGAGCGGCATGAAGGTTGGGTTTATTGGGCTGGGCAATATCGGGAAGCCTATGGCACTGAATGTCGTGGGTGCAGGACACCGGACGGTGGTGCACGACATCAGGCCGGAGGCGGTGACGGACTTGCTGGAGGCGGGCGCCACGTGGGCGGAGACGCCGGCTGATGCGGCGCGTGGAAACGATGTGGTGATGGGATCGCTGCCGGGGCCGCTGGAGGTGGAGGCGGTGGTGAGTGGAGAGCAGGGGGTACTCGATGGGGCTGAGAAGGGTGCCGTTTATATAGACCTGGCGACGAACTCGCCGAGCATGGTGCGAAAGCTGCATCGAATATGCGCCGATAAGGGTGTCGAATACATAGACGCGCCGGTAAGCAAGGGGTCTGGGGCGGATTCGGCGGATCGAGGTGTGCTGACCGTGATGGCGGGTGGCGGTCCGGAGACGCTGGAGCGTGTGCGGCCTGTGCTCGAAGCTATCGCAGATCCGGATCTCATCTTTTACTGTGGGCCTGTGGGTGCCGGAGCGGTCTGCAAGCTGTGCAACAATCTCGTGAGCCATGCGACGTTCGGCGTGATGGCTGAGGCGCTTACGATTGGATTGAAGGCGGGTGTGCCGCTGGAGACGCTTGCCGAGGTGATGGCGGCGGGGTCGGCATCCAGTCCCAGGATACGCAGATTCGAGTCGGTGTTCGACCGGGACTTCGACCCGGCGGGGTTTGCGTTCGTGAGATCGGATGCGAAGGACGTGCGGCTGGCGACTGAGCTTGCGCGTGAGGTGGATGTGCCGGCCGACATTGCGGCTGCGGTGGACCAGAAGTATGTGGCTGCGGTGGCTGCGGGGATAGGTCATCTTGGCGGGTCCGCGGTGGTGCAGGTGCAGGAGGAGCGGGCGCGGGTGGAGTTGCGGCGAGGGAGTGGACACTCGAGCTAAAGACCGGCCGTAACTCAAATATCAACAGAACCCAGGAACATGGTCGCGTAGCTGGCATCAACTACTGGCATTGTGAGGCCGATTTCCCCAATCGCCTTCGTGAACTTGCTTATATCATAGGCGCTCGCATCGGCTAGGTACCCTTCCCAAGGGTCTCTCGATTATCAACCAATTTAACCAAGTACGTTCGTGGTGAGCTTGTCGAATCATGAACGGGCGGCCCTTCGACAGGCTCAGGGCGAACGACGGAAGTGGTATCGGGAAATAACCGAAAGACCCTGGATACCCTTCCACAATCCATACACGCCTGACATCCGTATGCTATAAAATAGGTATGGCGCGTCTCTCAGGCAGACGGGTTTCGCGCGCTTGCGTATCATGTATAATCCCCTCAACGTTAGGCTATGCCTTTGGATTAGGAGATCCTCTTGGAGCAGCACGATTCGGCCAGGGAACTGGCGCAGAAGATCATAGATAACATAGAGAAAGTCATAGTGGGCAAGAGCAGGTCCGTCGAGCTTGGCGTAATCGCCCTGATGTGCGAGGGACACGCGCTCATAGAGGACGTTCCGGGCGTGGGCAAGACGATGCTCGCCCGAAGTATCGCCCGATCCGTCGGCGCCTCCTTCAAGAGAATCCAGTTCACCCCCGACCTGCTGCCCACCGACGTCACCGGCGTCTCCATCTATAACCAGCAGTCGGGCGAGTTCGAGTTCAGGGAAGGCCCCATCATCGCGCAGATGGTCCTCGCCGACGAAGTGAACCGCGCCACCCCCAAGACGCAGTCCGCCATGCTCGAAGCCATGGACGAGCGGCAGGTGACCGTCGAAGGAATATCCCACAGCGTTCCCAGCCCATTCATGGTCATGGCGACGCAAAATCCGGTCGAATACGAGGGCACGTTCCCGCTCCCCGAAGCCCAGCTGGACCGTTTCCTGCTCATCATCAGCCTGGGATATCCCACCATCGAGGAAGAGCTGGAGATCATCGAACGCCAGCAGATAGCCCATCCCATCGAGTCTCTCGAACCTGTCGCCTCGGCGCAGGAAGTGATGGACCTCCAGCGCGCCATCCGCACCATTTACGTTGACGACCTTGTGAAGCAGTACATAGTCAACCTGACCGACGCCACGCGCTCCCACACCGACATATCGCTGGGTGCGTCGCCACGCGCTTCCCTGGCAATGTATAGGGGCGGCCAGGCAATCGCACTCATACGTGGGCGCGACTTCGTTCTCCCCGACGACGTGAAAGACCTCGCCCAGCCAATGCTCAGCCACCGGATGATCGTCTCGCCAGCCGCCAGGATGAGAGGCGTATCCAGCTTGGACGTGGTAGAAACCATCCTGGAACAGACCCCAGTTCCAGGCGGACAGGCGCAGGCAGCCGCCAGGAGCTAGATTTATATTAAATCCCTTCCCCCTAGATGAGGGAAGGCCAGGATGGGGGCGAAACCCCAGCTACAATCCAGCCATTGCCGCGAAAGCGGGAACCCCGAAGGGCTCGCCGTTCGGCAATCAGAGACCTCGGCAGTCGGAAATAGCCGGGCGTGGAGTTAGAACTATTTTCTCAGGGAAACTCTTCATACAAAAACGTTTCTACCTGGTACTCGGCCTGATAGTCGTGACCATTTTCACCGGCATGGCCACCGGTTTCGCGCTGTTCTACAGGCTCATATACGTTATGGGACTCACTGCCGTGCTCGCGTTCGTCTGGAACTGGCTGACGATGCAGGGACTGGACGTCGCAATCGAGCGACGCACCCGCCGCGTCAGGGTCGGCGACGACATCGAAGAGCGCATAGTCGTCCGCAACAACAGCCGGCTGCCCAAGCCCACGCTGGAAGTAGAAGATATCACAGATATGCCGGGCTATTCCAACGGGATGGCGCTCAGCCTATCTAACAACAGCTTCAGATCCTGGCTTGCGCGCGCTCCCGCCCGCAAGCGAGGGGCGTACACCCTTGGCCCGGTGCGTGTCTCCAACACAGACCTGTTCGGACTGTTCAGGCGCGAGCGCGACTTCGGCGAGCAGGACTCGCTTCTCGTATATCCTCGTATCTACGACCTCCCCGAATTTGAGATGCCTTCCGCTTACATAAGCGGCGACAGTTCGGCGCAGCGCAGGTCTCACAACCTGACGCCTCACGCCGCGAGCGTCCGCGAATACACCTTCGGCGACAGCTTGAGCAGAATACACTGGGCCAGCACCGCCCGAACCGGAAGGCTCATGTCCAAGGAGTTCGACCTTGGCCTCGCCAGCGACGTGTGGCTGATCGTTGACCTTCACAGGGACGTCCAGGCGGGCGAACTGGAAGAGAGCACCGACGAGTACGCCGTCTCCATAGCCGCCTCCCTTGCCCGCAAGTACGAACGCGCCCAGATGCCCGTCGGCCTCGTATCCTACGGCGACGCCCGCTACGTGATCCCCGCCGACACCGGCTCAGGCCAGTACGAGCGAATCATGGAATACCTCGCGATGAGCAAGGCCGAGGGCAGCCTGCCCCTTGAAGACGTCCTGGTCCGAGAGGAACAGCTATGGGGGACGCAGAGCGCCCTCGTCGTAATAACCTCGTCGCACCGCGAAGCGTGGGCAGTGGCGGTGAAAGAGCTTGCCCGCCGTCGCATAAGGATTGCGACGATTCTGGTGGACGGCCAGTCGTTTGGGGGTATGTTCGACACGATGTCCATAGTCCCGTCGCTTTACGAAGCCGCTGTTGACCCCTACGTAGTCCGCATGGGAGACGACGTGCCTCTCGCGCTTTCCCATACCTACACAGTTACCGCGTCCGAGGCGGATACGGTGGAGGCGAGCGCATGAGCGCGCAGGGAGCGGGAGTCTTCCTTCACCACCGCCTGGACCCGGAAGTCGCCGGGTCCCATCGTACCTGGATGGACAGGTTCAGGCAGTACAGTCCGAGCCAGGGCTGGACTGCCTTCGCGCTTCTTATCCTCGCGCTTCTGGTGGTCGGCGAATCCGTGGACGCCGCCGGGTGGGTGAAGTCTCCCGGGCTTATAGCGATTCTGGTGTGGGCCGCGATAGCGGGCCTGATCTTGGCAAAACTGCGCGCCCCGTGGTTCCTGCTCATGCCAGTGGGTCTGATTCTGGGCGCGGCCGCCGTCCTCTGGCAGACGGCGGCGCGAAGCGTCAAGGGCGACAGCGTTATAGAACGTTTCAGGGAGACGTTCCACAGACTGGATGTCTGGTGGGAAGCCGCCAACAGCGGCGGCATAAGCACCGATCTCCTGCCCTTCGCGCTGATGCTCCTCGCTATCGGCTGGATGGTCGGGTTCTTCGGTTCCTGGTTCATATTCAGGCGCAGCAACGTCTGGATTGCCGTGATACTGCTCGGCACCGCCATGCTGACGAACCTCAGCTTCCTGCCCGAACAGTACGCCGCCCGCTTCTTCCTGTTCCTGTTCATTGCCATGCTCCTCATTGTCAGGGTGAGCACAGTAAATTCGGAAGCGTACTGGCAGAGGCTCAACATCAGGTTCACCGAGCACACCGGCTGGCTCGCGCTGCACGCCACGGCATGGTTCAGCGCGTTGGTGATAATAGTGGCTGTGGTAATGCCACTGAACGTATATACCAACACGACGGCCGCACAGGTGTGGAACATAGGACGCGCTCCGGTAGCCACCGCTGAGGACTTCTTCGCCAGGCTGTTCGCGGCGCTGCCAACTAAGAAGGACACACCGGGCCGCTTCTTCGGCAAATGGCTTCCATTCATCGGGAAGATATCCTTTGGCGGCGAGCCGGTCGGATGGGCCACGACCAGGTACCCTTCCTACTGGCTGTCCCAGACGTACAACTACTACACCCCGCAGGGATGGATAGCCACCGAGTCCGAACCCATCGAGGTCGGGCCCGAGATTCTCCCGCCCGCCAGACGAGACAGCCTCAAGCGCGAGACACAGACACAGATGATGCAGCTGGACTTCGCGTCCGAGAAGTTCCTGTCCGGAGGGGACTTCAACTGGGTGAGCGAGCCTGCCGTCATCGAGGCTCTGGCTCCCAGAAAATTCTACATAGATATGGACGATCCATCCATTGACCAGTCCTTCCCGCAGGATGTGCGCGAACTGGCTCAAGGCTTCCGCTTCGACCTGCGCGGACTCAGCGAGGAGAGCGCAAGGGGTATGATAGGCCAGCGTCTGCCGGACGACCTCCTCATCCTGGAGATTCAGACGGACTCGTCCGACTCGGTTGAGTCCGTAGTCCTCCAGCGCAAGGCCCCGATTACCCCGGAGTTGGTCTCCTGGAAGTTCGACGACAGCCTGGAGAAGAACGAACCGTACAGTATGATCTCATACGTGTCTGTGGCGACCGACGACGACCTGAGAGAAGCCTCGACCGAGTACAGCAGCTTTGTCACCGATCACTACCTGCAACTTCCGGCGGCCTTCCCGCAAGACGTTCGCGCGCTCGCGGAACGGGTCACCGAGGGGCGGGACAACCCCCTGGACAAGGCGCTCGCGATAGAGAGCTATCTGCGCGGCCCCGATTTCACCTACTCGCAGGACATAGACGCTCCTCCAGCGGAAACGGACGGCGTGGAGTGGTTCCTGTTGGATACCAGAACAGGCTATTCCGACTACTATGCTTCTTCCATGGCTGTCATGCTGAGGGCGGTCGGCGTTCCGTCGCGAATGGCCGCTGGATACGCTCCCGGTGAGTTGAACGAACACGGCCAGCGCGTGATCCGGGACTCCGATAGCCACGGCTGGGTCCAGGTCTATTTCCCCGATTACGGCTGGATAGACTTCGAGCCGACACCCAACTGGCCCCAACACGAACGCTCTTCCCAACCGGTGCTTCCGGTTTCTGGATTCGGAGACGACCCCATCGAGGAAGATCCGGACGAACTCCTGGATCCGTTCGACGTCGAGGGTGAGGGCGGCTTCCTGCCCCTCCCCGCCTCCGGCTCCTCAGTTTCGTTCATTGCGATAGAAGACATACTTCGATACCTGGTACCCGCCGGAATCGCGGCAGGCGTAATCGGCGGCATCTGGATCATCTGGTCCGTAATATGGAACTTCGGGCTTGGCTCGCTTTCCGCTGAGTCCAGGCTTTACGCAAAGCTGACAAGGCTTGGCTGGCTGGCCGGTATTGGTCGCAGACACGACCAGACGCCCATCGAATTCGGCGCCCGAATAGGCAGGCTGATCCCTGAAGCCAACGAGGGGGCCGTGACGATAGCCACATCCTACGCCACTCACCGATATGGCGGCAGACAGGCGGACGAGAACGAGCAGGGCGCGCTACTCGACGCGTGGAAGGAAATCAGGTTCAAGCTCGTCGGCAGAATGTTCAGGCGTCTGATACCCCAGCCATCCCAGGAGGCGGGCGCATGAGCGAGCGGCTCTACCACATCTTCGAGACCCAGTTCGGTTGGATGGGCCTGCTGTCCTCGGATAACGGGCTTCTGCGAAGCACCCTGCCGGAGGACTCCGAGGAGTTGTGCATCTCGCATCTTGGACTGGAAACGAACGAGGCCGTACTAGCTCCCGGGAGATTCGCGGACCTGTGCGAGAGGCTGCTGAGCTATTTCGACGGGGCAGACGCCGATTTCGGCGATATTGCGCTCGACCTCGAGGGTGCGCCCAACTTCCATCGCAAGGCGTGGCAGGCGTGCCGCACCATCCCGCGCGGGGAGACGCGCACCTACAAGTGGCTCGCCGAGATGGCGGGCAGTCCCAACGCGCCGAGGGCCGCAGGCCAGACGATGGCGCGGAACCGCCTTCCCATAATCGTCCCCTGTCACAGGGTGATAGGAAGCGACGGCAGCCTGCGCGGATTCGGCAGCGGCGATACACGTATTGACCTGAAGTTCCGCCTGCTGGAACTCGAAGGCGCAAAGCAACGCAGGCTGATCTGAGAATCAGGACTCAGATTCGTCGGTTGTGACGCCAAGTTCGTCCCTTAGAAACTGGCGCGCCTCGTCCAGATATTCGTCGTCCACCAGAATCCGACACGGGTACGCGGACACGCCGAGAAACGACGACGTATCGCCCGGACGGACGAGAGTCGGAATCCCATGCTGGTTCAGCAGTTCGCTCCACATCTCCGCGGCCAACTGGTCGGGGGCCGTAACCAGCGTTACCCACCTCAAGTTCGTACAGCCTCTACGCTGACTGAGCCTGCCCCCTCCAATATGCTCGAAAGTTCGTCGGTGAGCTCGTCGCAGACGGAAACATGGATAGACGCCCATTCCATCCGGTATATAGCGCCTCCCGACGCAATTTCGAGCATCACTTCGTCTTTGCCCTCGTAGTCGAGCAGCTTGCGCTTCACGTCGTCGAGCATCATCTGGTCGTCCACCGCGCTGTCGGTCTCGCGGATTCTCAGGTTGAGCCTGCAGGGAACTTGCGCCTGTGAGTGGGCCAATCCTGTGGCGGGCTTGGAATGGCCGTTGGTCTCGGAATGCGCGGACGCCGCGCCGTTGGTCTCTCTGGGCAGCTTGACAGATCCGTTGGTCTTAGCGTCAGCAGCGGCAGGCTCAGTGGGTTCCGAGTGACCGTTGGAGTAGGCGGCTCCGTTCTCCTTGACGGCTCCGGATGGGGGTTCCTGTCCATTGGACGCAGGCGTTTCATTCATCTGGGAAGCGGGCTGGATGCGAGCGTCGTCGGCTCCGGCGGCCGAAGCGTCAGTCGCCGGGGTATATTCGCCCGCTTCATAGCAGTTTATGCTGATCTCATCGTCGCGCGTTCTCACGGAGCCTCCAATGACTACTATCTTGCCTTCTTCCCACAGTCCATCCGTGTCTTCCAGCTTGTCTTCCCACACGAAGACCTCGATCTGCCCATCCATCAGGCCGAGCGTGGCAATTACGAAAGGCTTGTTCTGACGGGTGAACCTTCGGGTAACGCTGGATATCTGACCGACCAGCGAGACCTTCTTACCGGCCATTTCGGGCTGTATGTCGCTTCTGAACACGATGTGCTCTGAGTCTGTGACCGAGAGCAGGCTTGCCAGTATGTTGATGTTGGACAGCGACATTCCCAGCAGTTCGCGTTCCCACTCGTCCCGTTCGCGGTCGGATGCGGTGATGTCGGGGAGCGCTATGTCGGCAAGCGGCGCGGTTACGGATTCTCCAAACAGGTCGAACATAGAGGACTGGTCGGAGTTCTTCAGGTTGGCCTCACTCTGGGCGAGGCCGACTATCCTGTCCACAGATTCGAGCAGCGCGGCGCGGTCGCCGAAATCGTCCAGGGCGCCCACCTTTACGAGCGATTCCAGCGTCTTGCGATTCACACCGCCCATATCGGCCTCTCGGCACATATGCTCGATGGAGTCGAAGGGCCCGGTCTTGTCCCTGGACTCTATGACCGCTTCGAGCGCGGACGCGCCGACGCCCTTGACCGCACCCATACCGAAGCGAATGGCGTCGCTGCCATCCTGCCCGGCCTCTATTGTGAACTCGGCACGGCCCCTGTTGATGCTGGGCGAAAGGACGGGTATCTTTAATCTCTGACACTCGGCGACCGCGGAGTTGATGCGGTCGTTGTGTCCGACGTATGAGTTGAGCAGGGATACCATGTACTCGGCGGTGTAGTTCGCCTTCAGGTAGGCGGTCCAGTAGGAGATTAGTCCGTAGCTGACGCTGTGCGCCTTGTTGAAGGCGTATCCGGCGAACGGCTCGACGAGACCGAATACCTTATCCGCAAGCTCCTGGTCGAAGCCCTGGTCGAGCGCGCCCTCGATGAACTTCTCCTTCTCCTGCGCCATTATCTCCGGGATCTTCTTGCCCATCGCCTTGCGAACGATGTCCGCCTCGCCCAGCGTGTACCCGGCGAATGTCCTGGCTATATGGAGTACCTGGTCCTGATAGACGATGACGCCGTAGGTCTCTTCGAGTATCTCCTCGAGGGCGGGGTGCAGATAGGACACCGCTCGCCGCCCGTGCTTGGCGTCTATGAACGTCGAGATGTGTTCCATGGGGCCCGGGCGGTAGAGCGCTATCATGGCGGCCACGTCGGCGAGGGCGCTGGGCTTGAGTTCCTTGATGTAGCGCGTCATCCCGCCGCCTTCCAACTGGAACACTCCTGCGGTGTCGCCGCGAGAGAGCAGATCGAAGGTCCTGGCGTCGTCGAGGGGGATGTCCACCAGGTCAAAGTGTATGCCGTGTCTCTCCGCTATCAGGTCGCGGGCCTTGGCGAGCACCGTCAGGTTCACGAGGCCGAGGAAGTCCAGCTTGAGCAGTCCCAGCGCGGCGACCGGCTCCATCGCGTACTGGGTGGTAGTGGCGACCGAGCCGCTGTCGTCCGCCTTCTGGGGACGCTGCAATGGCACTATCTCGTCAAGGGGCTGCTGGGAAATGACGACTCCGGCGGCATGGGTGCTGGAGTGCCGAGTGACGCCTTCCAGCCCCTGGGCGGTCTCGACCAGGTTGCGGATGGCATCGTCGGATTCGATTGCCTCGGCAAGCTCGGATTCGGGGTCCGCCTTGGCGTCGTCCAGGGTGATGCCGAGCCTGGTGGGTATCATGCGGGCGACGCGGTCAACGTCGCCGTAGGTCATGCCAAGAGCGCGACCGACGTCCCGGATCGCGGCGCGTGCGCCGAGCGTGCCGAACGTGATGATGTGGGCGACGTGTTCGCGTCCGTACTTCTGCACGACGTAGTTGATGACCTCTTCGCGCCGGTCGTCCTGGAAGTCCATGTCTATGTCGGGCATTTCCTTGCGTTCCAGGTTGAGGAAACGCTCGAAGACGAGCCGGTACGGAAGAGGGTTCACGTTGGTGACGCCGAGGCAGAAGAGCGTCAGGCTGGCGGCGGCGCTGCCGCGCACCGCGAAGAAGATGTCGTTCTCACGCACGAAACGGGCGATGTCCCACACGACCAGGAAGTAGTTGTCGAAGCTGGTCTGTCGTATGACTTCGAGTTCGTATTCGAGTCGCTTCTTCTCTTCCTCGCCCGCGTTGGGGAGTCGCCGTTTCAGCCCATCCCAACACAGGTTGGACAGGTACTCGAACGGGGTGACGCCTTCGGGGACGGTGTATTGGGGCAGCCGGAGCTGCTTGAAGTCAATGTCCAGGTCGCACATCTCGGCGACCTTCTGGGTGTTCGTGACCGCCTCGGGGAGGTCATTGAACAGATCCTTCATCTCGCCCGGGCTCGTCAGGTAGTACGAGTCCTCTGCCATGCGGAGGCGCTTTTCGTCCTGGATATTGGTGTTGGTATGGATACAGATGAGGACATCCTGGAGGTGCGCCTCATGCTTGTGGACGTAGTGTGAGTCGTTTGTGGCGACGACGGGGATGCCAAGGTCTTTGTGTATGTCGAGCAGACTCTTGTTTATCTGGGGCAGTTCGGGAACGTCGCCGTGGCGCATGAACTCGAGGTAGTAGTCTCCGAACACCTCCCGGTACCAGTTGGCGGTGGCGCGGGCTTCGTCCATGCGGCCCTGGGTTATGAGCGTGGGTACCTCACCGCTGGGGCAGCCGGACATGACTATCAGGCCCTCGTGGTGGCGTTCGAGTATCTCGCGGTCCACGCGGGGCTTGTAGTAGAAGCCCTCCAGGTGGGACATGGTTATGAGCTTGGCGAGGTTCTGGTAGCCCACGTTGTTCTTGGCGAGAACGGTCATGTGGTAGGGGCTGCGCTCGTTGGGGTTGCGCTCGTGCCTGCTGCCCGGCGCAACGTACATCTCGCATCCGACGATGGGACGGATGCCTTCGGACTTCGCCTTGCGGTAGAAGTCTATCGCGCCGTACATGCCGCCGTGGTCGGTTATGGCCAGGCTGTCCATTCCAAGCTCTTTGGCGCGAGCGACCAAGGGGTCCAGCCTGCTCAGGCCGTCGAGCATGGAGAACTCGGTGTGAACGTGGAGGTGGCTGAACAAATTGGCGCTCCATCGGTTCGGATTTCAGACTGACATGCGGCTCCGACCCTCTCAGGCAATTATAACACCGCACCCACTACCCGCTCGCAAGGCGCGAGGCTGCGGATTTGGGCCAGTTCAGACCAATCTCTCGGTTGGGGTTATCGTTCCCACCCGGATTACTGTAGCGGAGCGACGCTGAAGATGACGTGGAAGGGCATACAGTATATGATGACAGAGCCGAAGGACTCCAGGTCGGCGTCGGCGGGCAGCTCGTAGTTCTGATTGCCGCGGTTGCCCTTGAGCTTTTCGATGTGGATATACCCGGCCTCGTTCAACTCCGCCTTGTTCTGCGGGTCGGGATGTGTGGATAGAAGCACTCGCAGGTCGGGGCCGTTGGTTACGTCCAGGTTCTCGAAGCGAAGCGCGCCCATGCCGTCGGGCAGCCTGTAAATGGTCGCCGTGCCGCTGCCCTTGTGGAAGCTGTCGGCGTCCCTGAACATACCGGACGACAGCGCCACGGCCTGGGCCATCTCGTCGGGCATCTCCTCCATCTCTTCCATGTCCACCTTGGCCATGCCCTGCATGATGTCCTCGGCCTCGGTCTGTGTCATTCCGACGGGCATATCGGCGGTGGCCGAGAAGGGGAATTCCTCCTCGACGGTTGTGTTCAGAAAGAGCGGGGACAGCAGCCACCATGCGAAGGCCGCGCCCGCGATCACGACTATTACTGCGACTCCAATGAGTGTCTTTTTCAATGTCATGGCGTCAACTCCGTCAGGGGCTTTTTGGCTGACTAACCGTTCGTATCATCAGTAGGCTGAATTGATAGTGTGCATAAAGGTATATTTATAATAATTGCTTTTCTGCTGGTGGATTCTGCAGGTGTCTGCAGGTGATGTGCTGGTGGCCGATGCAGGTGATCCTCCACCTGCATTTGACCAGCATTCACCAGCATTTGTAGCTAGAAGAGAATTTTTCCAGCCGAGAAAATCGCCATAGATAACATCCCGTTTATGCCTGTCCGGGTATAAGTCGTATGATTCATACTATAAGTTTAGCAAATCATGGGATCGAATGCGTAGTGAATTGAGAGCCGATTGAGCCGACGAATTCGGGAGAGTTCAGCAACGAAAGGGACTGCCCCTGAAGACGGTAACGCGGCGCACAGTTGCGTCTGGGAGAAAATCGGACTAGGATAAAGCGCAAGCTGCCCTTCATCCATAGTTGGCGCAGTCCAGGGGCCGCCGAACTTTCACTTCGTCGGCCTCGCTCTTTCTAATGAGAACCATCGCCGCAGGAACGTGTTCGGAGCTTTGGAGGGAGGTGGGAACTGTGAGAGCCTTGACCCTTCACCAACCCTGGGCGCAGCTTATGGCCTGGGGACTCAAGAACATCGAGACCCGCTCCTGGGCAGCTCCCAGGAACCTGATAGGCCAGCGCATAGCTATCCACGCGGGAAAACGCGAGCCTCGACCCACCGACTGGAACATCGAAGTACAGCGGGTCGTTCTCCAGCGCGCCGGAAGTTCTCACTCGATGCCGATGGGCGCGGTCGTTGCGACGGGCCGGCTGATCGAGTGCATGCAGGTGGTGAGCGAGCCGGACTCGAATGGACTGGTCAACTGCCGTGGGTTCGGGGAGCTCGGCGATGCGCCGGAGTACGAGGCGGTCTTAAAGACGGACCCCTACGGCGACTTTTCAGTGGACAGGTGGATGTGGGTGTTCCAGGATGTGCGGCGGGTGGACCCGGTCTCGATAAACGGGCGGCAGGGCGTCTGGACGCTGCCGGCGGTGGTAGAGGCGGGGTTGTCCGCATAATCGGATGGGTTCGCGCTATGTTCCTTATGTCAACTAAAAATGGTTGAAATCCTAGCAACACCTTCCGTTGAAGCAACAGATCGGAAATTATATGTGCCACAACTATACGACAGAGGGAGAGTCAGGACATTAGCGATGCGATTCTGTTCGGAATCGTCGCGCTAAGGCACCTTGATCCTGAGGCTCTTTCCAATTGTTTTCAGGTCAGAGAATATCGGGTCGTCATCTTGTTTATTGTAGAGATGATTTTGAACCCGATCCTTGAAGTCGTTGGCAGCAGCCTGATCACCATGCTCTCGCAGTAGCTTGGGAATGGATTTCGCGATTCCGGCTACCCATGCCATTCCAGCCACATTTTCCGTTTCCAAGATAGGCGTGCAAACTCGGTCAATAAATCTCTGTTCGTTTGCTAGGAGTTGCCGATCAGAAATCATATCGCCGAACAAGTTGAAGAACCCTGCACTTGCTCTGCCGTTCGACTCCTCAAGTATTCTGTATGCTCGACGGGGAAATAGCTTCTGTTGGTCAGGGTTAAGGAGGGTTAAGCGCTCGTGCCAGTTATCGTCGGGAGGAAGCATGTCCTGGCCTTCCGCGATTTTCTCGGCATGATCGATGAGAGCATCAAAGTATGTGCTCCCGAGGTCTATGTGAGCCCCTCGTGCTTTCAATTCAGTGACAAGCTCAACGAGTTCGCCCCCTGAGGTTATTTCCGATGACCATATGTCCTGACTGAAATTGGACAGACGATTTGTACACCAACTGCGAAAATCTGTGTCATCGCTGATTCTCAGCAGAACACTGTACAGACCACCCTCACTGACATCAAAGTCGCCATCCACGACACTGGCAACGAGATTGTCAAGTTCAGGCAACTCTGTCAGGAATACTTCGAAACTTGGTGAGTCGTCTTCCTGGTTTCTCAAGACGTTCTGAATAACCTGCCAATGTGTCCTCACCAGGCTATGAGGTTTAGTAACATCTCCGGAAATGAGAAGTGTCCTCAGAACCTTTGCCACAAATGGGCTGACAGGCTGTACGGCAGCAGCCATTTCAAATACAACAGGTAGCTGTTGGGCTTGCTTCACTATGCTAGTGAAGTAGTCCACGGCGCTAGGTACGGTGTCCGGGTGTTGGAGGATGCGAGTGAGTCTATCGTGTCCAACTCTGGAATTGCCGACTTGACCATGTTGGCTTGCATCAGGAAAGAATTGCAAGTGACCGAACATGCACTCTCCTATCGATTCCGAATGTCCTTCTGCAACAGCGTAATACAAGTAGTGTAGGTAGTAGCCACTCCTGGCAAGTTCCACAAGCTGATCTTGTGTGATGAGACCTGCTTCTTTTGAGAAACGAAGCATTTTTAAAATGGAGGAAAGCTGGTCGAGTTGAAACGATTGACCCGATCGGACACGCGAGAACGCTGCTCCCGCTGTATCAGCCATACTGCCCCTAGACTTTGTCATAAGTGCAGCATTTGCCGCGTTTAGTATGCTTACGTCCATTCGGTTGCTGCCAATATACTGAGCCATCTGTTCGTCAATCTGTGAGATGGCTTGCAGGTTGAGGTACTGCAATAGTTGGCCGTCCGGATCAGACTCCGCTACCTCCGTTGATGCGTTGAGCCAGTCTTGGACACTCAATGGAACACTGATGCCTTTCTCCATCTGACTTGAGAGATCAAGATCTAACAAGCCCTTAATGAGTGTGAAAACAGAAGTCATCCATACGCCTGGGGCATTTCCTGACTCTTCGACTGTGGTGCTCGACGCTCCCGATAGAAGAGCCGGGACTACTTCATCCAAATCTCTCACCAGATGTGCAACTGCAACCATGCCTTCCGCAGTTGTCTTATCAAATGGGGCCCAAGATCGCACCATGGCGGCAGCGGTTTGTATGCTTGACTGGAGATTGGTTGCTTCTTGCCGGCTGCCGTTTTGAGCAATGAGTCGACTATCTGAAAGAGCAATGGCTATGTGCGCAAACTGAATAGGTTCCACGTTGGCCCAGCTGTCCGCGCGTAGAGTGTCTTCAAGCACGATCCAGAAACCTTCAGGATGACGTCCCTCTAGCTCCGATAACCCACACCCGTCGCCCTTCCCAAGTGCATTTTCAATAGGGCCTCTCAATAGGAGCTGACGCGCCTCCTGTGGAGGGACACCGAAGTGAAGCGCCGCAAGGACTTCTCTCCAGTTGTTTCCAATTGTCTGACTTGCAAGCTGCCAGTCAATTCCGGAGAGAAGCAAGGTGCGTACATCTCTGCCTTTTTTCTGAAGGAGTACATAGCAAGCAAGATGTGAAAGCGGGAATCTGTCCTGCCATACCCTATGTAGAATTCCTATCTGGTTGACGAAAAGCTTAAGGTCTCGGGGAGTAGGCGCTGACTTCTCAAGTCCGCCTTCGACGGCAAAGATCCGGTACACGCCATCAAAGTCTGCCTCTTGGTGACCCGGGAACGCCTGTTGGAGGGTTTTTTGAAGGAATTCGCGCCAGTTCAAGAGCAAGAGCGGAGGAACCGTGAACCGTAACTGAAAGGTCTTGTCCAGAAATGACTTGGCTGGATCTGGGACAGTGCCATCCTCGGATTCCGTGCCGTCTCTGCTCGAACCGTCCCAGAGACGAAGTATCGCATCGCCATCGTATGGAATTAGTACCCAGAGGCGATTAATCCATTCGGCTTGGGTGTAGTCACTATGCCCGAGGAACGTCTGTAGGGTGGACCAGATCGAGAGTGCATCTGAAGATTGCACTCGATCTAAGTTATCTATGACCAGAAGCAACTTGCGTCTCTTTGGCTTTAGGGCATCATTGAGGAGTTCACCAAATATTGATTCGAACTCAACAGAGGTGGGATCTGGAGTTTGAAACACTACGCTCTTCGACTTCGTTGAAGCTTGTCCGGTCACCAGGGATGGAAGCTCGCTTAGACCCAATTCCTCATCACTTCCCACTGACTTGAATATCAATCTCCAGAGTCGAACACATAGTCGAATCACTGTCCTGATGGCGAAAAAGACCGCTGGCGCGAAAGCCGCAGCACTGCCAGCTACTAACAGCCAAGCTGCCAAGGATTCATCTGGATCCTTGGCAGCTAAGAGTGTTGCGCCGGCAGCCATCAGGGCTGATCCTGGAGCTATGGCTAGCAGGGTAAAGGCGAACGCAAAGCCCCAACCAGTTAATCTGGGTATCACACTCGTTGTTTCTTCGCGCCGGCGTCTAGCAAGTTCGTCTGTACGTTGATCCCATTTTGCTCCTTTCACCCATCCGATCTCTTGGAGCCGTTTAATGAGATTTTCCAAGAATGTCCGTCGAAGTGGATCGTCCTGATGAGCCCAGGTATCGAATACAGCAACCTTGTAGTCGCCATCTCTTCGTTGATCAAGTATGTCCGTGGTAAGTTTGACGATCGTGGATTTGCCAGTGCCCCATCCTCCTTCAAGACCGATAGATCTGCCGCCGTCTTCAGTCCGCACTACTTCCGCGATGGCACGAGCGACGCGCTCATGCCCTCCGAACGCATCTTTGTCGGCAGGGCTATCGTTGAGAAGTCTGGTAGGGTAGCTTTCTTCCTTAGCCATAGTGGATATTATCCCTGCCGCGCCTCTGCAAAAACAAGATCGGCGACATCGGAATTCTCAGTATCCCATCGACTCGAAGGCTAGCCATATCCAAGCTGGTTTTGCTGCATGCCGGAAAGAATCGCTGACCGTTAACACTGGCGCGGGACAAAATAGGGCAATATGTCCTGATCGAGCCTGCCGATCATACCTGAACGCGGTTCCTAAACCTGACAGCCTATGCCCATATTAGGCCAATCGCTCGGGAAGAATGTCGTCCTTGGCCGTGGTCTTATGGCTTAGGCTACCGATCAGCGCGAAATCTGGGTCACGCCCTCGTCCGAAGCTGGGTGCGGAGCATCATGCGCTGTCCAAACAGCGTGACGCTCAAGGCCGTGATGAATATAGCCGCGCCGGGAATCAGAGTGAGTGATGGAACGCGGCGCATGTAGGGCTGCGCCTCCCACAGCATCGCGCCCCAGTCCGGTGTCGGAGGCTGGGCGCCCACTCCGAGGTATGAGAGGCCGGCAATGGTGATGAGGAGTTGTCCGAACCGGAGGAACCCCATGGCCAGTATGGGGCCCATGATGTTCGGGAGGATGTGCCTGCGAAGAATGAACGAGGGCGTGGAACCCAGCGCCACGGCGGCCTCCATGAACTCCCGCGTGTTTACCTCGAGCGTTACCGCTCTCGCCAGGCGCGCGTAGGGAGTCCATGCAAAGATGGTCACCGCGAGGACGATGGTCCCGAAGCCCTGTTCGAGCATCGAGGCCAACGCGAAAGCGACCACCAGTTCGGGAAAGACGAGAACTACGTCCACGACGCGCATTGCGGCTTCGTCCGTCGCGCCGCCGACCCTCCCGGCGATGGCGCCCACAAGTGTGCCGAATACACCGGAAATCAGGACCGCGACCGTCGTGATGGCCAGGGAAAAGCGGCTTCCCATGAGAAGCCGCGACAGCACGTCCCGGCCCAGGTGGTCCGTTCCAAGAGGGTGATCCAGACTCGGAGGCTCCAGCCGGGCGGTCAGGTTCTGGTCGTTGGGATCGTAGGGCGCGAGAATGGGCGCGAAGAGGGCGACGAGTCCTATTATTGCCAGGACCGCGAACAGAATCACAGCCGACACGGACAGGCCGAGGGAATCGAGTTTCCGTCGAACCGCTTTCAAGTTCTCATCGAGGGAGTCTTTCCGAACGATTCCGCGCATATCTATCCTATCCCGGCTCTCACCGCTCGATACGTATGGCCGGGTTCAGCACGACGTATATCACGTCCGTCGCGGTGTTTACGAGAACGGCGATTGCGACAATCGTCATCAGGCTGCCCTGTATCATTGGGAGGTCGCTGGCGTTGATGGCGTCGAACAGGACCCTTCCAATTCCTGGCACAGAGAAGATCACCTCGACTATGAGCGCTCCGCCAATCAGTCCGGCCAGCCACATACTGGACAAGGTCACGACCGGAATCATCGCGTTCCTCAGGGCGTGCCGGCGTATCAGCAGCCCCTCTCCCAGACCCTTTGCCCTGGCCGTCCGCATATATTCCATCGAGAGCGCCTCGATCATAGAAGCGCGCACGACCTGGGTGAAGAATGCGGTCGCTCCGGATGCGAGGGTGAGACAGGGCAGCGCCAGGTGCAGCGGGCTGCGCCATCCGGCGGAAGGCAGCCAGCCCAGATGAATGCCGAAGACCAGGATCAGGGTCGGCGCGAGTACGTATGCCGGAACCACCACTCCCAACTGAGACGTGACAGCGACAAACGTATCCAGGAGCGTCCCGGGTCTCATGGCCGACAGTATCCCCAGGGGCAGCGCCACGCTCAGGGAAATGGCGAGGGTAACGACACTGAGCGTCGCGGAGACCTTCAGCCCGTCGAACACCTTCTCGCTGACAGGGACGCGCCCCATGTATGACCGCCCCATGTCGCCACGGACGGCTCTCCATAACCAGGCGGCGTACTGGACCAAGAGAGGGCGGTCGAGGCCAAGCTCCCTTTTGAGTCGCTCAATGGCTTCGGGAGTGGGCTGGCGGTCCAGTACCTGAGCCTGGAGTACCGCCGTTGCGGGGTCAATGCCGCTTACCAGGGGCGCCAGGAAGATGAGGAACGAGACGACCGCAACGATGAAGGGAATAAGGAGCAGCCGGCGCAGAATTATTCTGTACAATGCCGCTCCCTTTCTTCCTTTGTCAGCCGAGAGGGGCAAGTGTTTGGTCTAATTACCCTCACCCCAACCCTCTCCCTCGAGGGAGAGGGGGTATGCTGTCTGGCATTTTCCGCTCAGTTCGATACATCCAGTTCAGTGGTCAGCATGTAGTATTCCAGCATGTGCGACTGCCAGTTCTTCACATGATTACCGTATGCGTAGATCTGCTCCGTGTAGTTTATGAACGGATGCGCCGCGTCATCATGGAGGATCTGCTGTATCTGCCGGAAGATGTCGTATCTGGCCTCCGTGTCGCTCAAGGGGCGCGCCTGTTCCAGCAGTTCGTCAACCATCGGATTGCAGTAGTTGGCGTAGTTGCTGACGTCCATAGAGGAGCAGGAGTAGTCCGCGGTGAAGAAGCCCTCCGGGTCATAGGCGTCTATGAGATGCCCTCTCGATACCAGGAACATATCGAAGTCGCCCGCGAACACGTCGTCCACCAGCGCACCCCATGGCGCCAGCCTGATCTCAGCGCTGAATCCGGCGTCATTGAGCATCTCGTGAATGGCGACCGACATAGCCGGAAATTCGGCGCGGCTCGGATACGTCCACAGCGATACTTTCACCTCGCCTTCCTCGTACCCTGCCTTGGCCAGGAACTCTTTCGCCGTCTCAGGATCGAACTCATACGCCGCCAGGTCGGAATTGACCCACGCCTCGCTTGGCGCGAACGGCCCTATCGCAGGCTGCCCGACTCCTTCCAGAACCGAGTCAACGATGGCGCGCCGGTCAATGGCGTGCTGAGCCGCCTTTCTGACATTCACATCCGAGAATGGCCCGTTCCTGTTGTTGACATACAGGCTAACCGTCCTGGGCTGCTGCTCTCTGTATATGGTGTAATCGGAGTTGTCCATGTAAATCGGAAGCTGAGAAATCGGAAGGTGTCTCACGAAGTCCACCTCCCCCGTTTCCAGCATCGCGGACCGGACCCCTCCGTCCGGCACGAAGAAGAATTCTGCCGCGTCAAGCTCCGCGTTGCCACCCCAGTAGTCTCCGAATTTCATCATGCTGATGCTCTCGATAGACACCTCGCCTTCGATGATGAAGGGGCCGGTGCCGGCGCCAATGACGCTTGGCGAGGCGCTGCCCGCGCCTTCATACGACGCTGGCGTCAGGATTCCGGTGGTTGGCACGGCCAGCCTGGTTGGCAGAAGCACGTCAGGCGCGCCGCTCTCGATGATCACGGTGTAGGAGTCCGCGGCGGTGACGCTCTTCAGCGTGTCCTCGGTAAATCCCCTGGGCGGATTCGGGACCCCGCGAAGATATTCGAGCGCCGTGACGACAGACGCGCTATCGAAAGCGGCGCCGTCCTGGAAACTCACGTCTTCCCGGAGCTTGAACTCCCAGGCGTTGCCATCGCGGAGGCTCCACGACTCCGCGAGATACGGCTTTACATCGCCGTCGAAGTCAATCTTGACCAGGGTCTCAGTAACGCCTGCCCTGGACACTATGAAAGAGTCGTCCGTCTCAACAGCGCCGTTGTTCGAGGGCGCGAACGGAGCCGATGTCGTGATCTTGGATGGGCCGGCGTCTCTATCCACGACCGGCGCCTGAGTTGCGACCGCAGGCATGGCAGTCGGCGCGGGCGCGGAGGTAGGAGCGGGCATGGCGGTTGGCGCGGGCGCCACCGTGGGGGAAACCTGCTTTACCGTTTCAGCTACGGGCTGGGACGCCGGAGAAGCAGTTTCGCTTTCAGAGTCGCCGCAGGCCATGATCGCCAGGAGAATCAGCCCTGCGGCGATACAGATGCCAGCGGTTTTATATAGTGTTCGGAACGTCATTATTCTTCGAGTCCTTTCAGTGTCATGATATTTAGTCTCTTTTTTACGTAAGAGGAAATGCTACATGAAACTGAGGGTTCATATCAATTGATATTTCATATCAAGCTAAGACCGGCGAGGCTACGCTAAGAACATGAAATTAGGAGAGGTCTCGATCCAATACCCGGCGCCCGGATCCAGCAGTCTCACATGAGGCGGCGGAAGTGGGGTATGTCTCCGGCGAGGGGCTTGAGGTATTCGATGAAGGCGTCGGTGACGAAGTTGTCGGAGGGGGAGAGGTACTCTTCGGGCATAGGGCGGACTTTTCCGCCGACCTGGTCTAGCGGGGCGAATCCGGTCCGGCACTTGTACGCAGTGCTTTCCTCGCGCTCGAGGGTGACTATCACGTCTCTCATGCCACCGAGAGCGGCGGTGACGGCGGTCCTACCGGCCATCTCGGCCTCTCTGACATCCGACTCGGAGGCGGCCCAGACAAGGGAACGCTGGATGGTTCCGGGCTTTTCGTAGCGCGCGCGGACTCCAAGAGAGCGGCTGACGAGTGCGGCGAGGTAGCGGGCGGGACCGTCGTAATATTCGTGTCCGAAGTCGTCCACGAACCATGGGTCGGACTCGGCTCCGATAATGCCGTCCGCAGTGCGCGCGTTCTCGGAGACGACGGCGACGGCGTATCCGTATCTGGTGTAGGCATCCTGAACGTCGGCGACGAACTGGTCTTCGTCCACCAGCATTTCGGGAACATACACCAGGTGGGGTGGATCGCGCTCTTCGCGCCTGGCGAGGGCGGACGCGGCTGCGAGCCACCCTGCGTCGCGTCCCATGACCTCGAGTATGGTTATCGGGGAGGCTCCGGTGAGCGCCTCGGCATCGAGGCCGGAACCGACGACGGCGGTGGCGACAAACCGCGCCGCGCTGCCGTATCCGGGACAATGGTCGGTCAGGACGAGATCGTTGTCAATCGTCTTGGGGACGTTTATCACGGAGAGGTCGTAGCCTGTCTCGTCAGCCCGTGCCTGGAGCGTGTGACCGGTCTCGGCGGAGTCGTTGCCGCCTATGATGAACCAGTAGCGGATGCCAAGCCGGTCGAGATACTCGAAGACAGGTTCTACGTCGTCGTCCCTTAGACGGCGGCGGGTGGAGCCTATGGCGGCTCCAGGGGCGCCGGCCACGCTCATCCAGTGTTCGTGCGATACCGCGGACAGGTTGACCACGCGGTCCCGGAGTATTCCTTCCAGTCCATTGGGCGCGCCGTACAGCGTTCCTGAACCCGTTTTGGCAAATTCGGACGCGATTCCGTACAGGCTGCGGTTGAGCACGTGAGTACACCCGCCCGACTGCATAACCAGGGCGGAGTTCACGTTCCCATCTTGAGAGCGAGGTCCTCGAAGTCAGTGGCTACGACGTCAATCCAGTCCTCCGGCGAAGTGTCTATCTCGCGGCGGGGACCGTGTTCGAGCGGGCGCGGGACGAACGCCGTCCTGAGTCCCTGGGCTTGCGCTGCCTTGAGGTCGCCCTTGTGCGCCGCGGTCATCATCACCTCGGAAGGCTCGAGCCCGAGTATGTCTGCGGCCATGAGATAGGTCTCGGGATCCGGCTTGTAGTGGCGCGCTATCTCCGCGGAGAGGATGCAGTCCCAGGGCAGTCCGGCCCACTTGGCCATGTTGGTCAGGAGCGCGACGTTGCCGTTGGAAAGGGTAGCGATGACGTAACGCTTCTTGAGGCGGATGAGTCCGGGAGGGGAGTCGGGCCAGCCGTCGAGTCTGTGCCATGCCTTGTTGAAATCGCGCTTTTCGTCCTCGGTCAGCCCCTCGATGCCGTACTTGGCGAGCAGTTCGTCGAGTATCATGCGGTGCAGGTCGTCAATCCGGGTCCAGGGGAGTTCGCCCGTCCTGACCTTGTTCATGGACGGGCCGTAGCCGGAGCGCCAGGCGTCGGCGAACTCCAGCCAGTCCACTCCGGTGATGCCCTTGCGCTTGGCGAGTTCCTTGCCCTCGCGGGCGATGCTCATGCGCCAGTCCACTACCGTGCCGAACACGTCGAAAACTAGGGCTTTGACTTCATTGATTAGCATTTTGGCCTCCGGGGCGAGTTCGCACCACACTACCGTCGGTTAATCTTCCGCCGAATCCTGTCCAGCCACGAAGAATCATCCTCGATTGGCTCTCCGCGCCACTTCTTCTGCACCTTGGGCGGTCTTACCAGCACCATCCCATAGCCAATGATGAACATGAGAAGGCCGGCCCACCCCAGCCATCCGGCTACTCCACCCACGAAGGGCCTTGCGAGCAGGGTGGAAAGGATCAGCACAAACCCGACCAGCATAACGCGCCCGGGGGAAATAGACCAGAATCGCCCCCCCAGAGACTGCTTGACGTACATCCAGACCAGCTTGAAGAAGCCGATGCCGTTGTTTGAGGATGAGGACTTAGACCGTCGCCCACCGCCACCGATGTCGCCCGCATTCTGAAGGATCTCCTCGATTTCGCGCTGGTACTTGCTCGACATCTCAAAGCCCCCTCACTGCGCCATTCCTGACTCGAATCCTAAACAACAGTCTAAATGGTGTCAAGGCGGTGTTCATAAGTGGCCCATCACTCACCTCCTTGCCAATACTCGACCTTTTACTGCACTTTGAAAAAGCGCCGGTTCCGCGGAAGATTCCATTGCCCACCTTCTCTCGCGCCATTACAATGCGGACAATAGATATCCAACCCCGGCATACGGAGGAATTACATGGTTGACCAGAACACTTTCAGCGCATACTTCAACGGCGAGTGGCTCCCGCTCGGCGACATCAGGATCTCCCCCGAAGACAGGGGCTTCGTCGTTGCCGACGTCGTTTTCGACATAGCCCGCACCTTCGCCGGCAAGCCCTTCGTCCTCGACCGCCACATAGACCGCCTGTACAGGTCCCTCAAGTACATGAGGATTGATCCCGGACTCACCCCCGACGAGATGACCGCGCTCTGCGAGGAAGGCGTCGAGCGCAACAGGGCCTATCTCGACGAGGCGGGCGACTTCGCCATCAACCCGTTCATAACGCGCGGCGTCGGACACGGCATAGACGGCCTCACCCCCACAGTCTGCATCATGATAAAGCCCGTCGCGTTCCCATCCTTCGCCCAGTTCTACGTGGACGGCGCGCACGGCGTCATCACCAAGACCCGCAGCTACTCCAGCGACACCATGGACCCCAAGGTCAAGCACCACAGCCGCGCCAACTTCGTCCTCGCCGAGCTCGAGGCCGCCGACGTTGACCCCGGCGCATCCCCAATCCTGCTCGACCAGTACGGCAATCTCACCGAGGGTATCGGCTACAACGTCTTCCTGATAAAAGACGGGGTAATCAAGACTCCCACCGACCGCAGCATCCTCCAGGGCATATCCCGCAGCGTCATATTCGACATAGCCGAGCAACTCGATATTCCCGTCCAGGAGGACGACCTCCAGCCCTACGACATCTACACCGCCGACGAGGTATTCTTCTCCAGGACGAGCCCTCGCATAGTCCCCGTCAGCATGGTGGACAAGCGCCCCGTCGGCGAGTCCACTCCCGGCCCGATCACCCGGCAGCTTCTCGCCGCCCACAGCGAACTGGTTGACGTGGACATAGTAGGCCAGGCTCTCCACTACGCCGGAATAGAAAGGTAGCAACGCCCAAGATCCCTGTAAAAATCGCGGCGGGCAGGTCCTGTACTTGCTCGCCGCCATCCTCAACAATTGCTCAGCGCCAAAATTCGATACAATGAACCTGTATCCTACTGGCTCGGTCCAGGGAGAAAAACCATGCTGGACATGAAAGAAGACATGAAGCGCTTCCACGAAGACGGGTTGTTCTTCTACGAACATTACGACGAGTTGTTAGAAAAATACCCTGAACACTGGATAGCCGTCTTCTACAAAGAAGTAGTGGGAACTGACACCGACTATGGCAGATTGCTGGACGACTTGAAATCCCGAGGATTCCCGCTAAACCGAATGTCAATAGATCGGGTCACTGCTAAAAAGGTAAAGTGGTTCCTACCGGTCCGATGATTAGAGGATACTTTCTGCCCACCAACCAGGAGGCTCCTCCTCCATACGTAATTGGTCTTATTGACATACCTGAAGTAGGTGTAGTCGGAATGGAAGTACGTTTCTTGATTGATACCGGCTCAGATCGCACATTGATTGGCGACATTGACTCAGACCGGATGGCCAGATATTACAGTGTCAATGCAGGAAACTTGGATGAAGGAGTTCCATCCCAAGGCATAGGTGGAATAGTCTCTACGAGAGAAGCCCAAGCCACGCTACAACTTGAAGACTTCTCGACCAGCCTGAAGATAGACATCCTCCAACCGATCCCCGGACAACAGCCAACAGTCCCCTCCCTGCTCGGGCGCGACGTCCTCTCCCACTTCGCCCTCTTCATGGAAGACCGCACCAACCGCGTCCTCCTACTCGAACCCGCCGAGGCCGACGCTCTCCCAATCGCCTGACTCATACCCATCCTCAGAACAGGTCCGCCGCATCCCGCTCCGCCATCGCCAGCCGTTCACTTTCGTCGCGCCACCCGAACGATGCATAGGACTCCGACGAGCCATAGTCCCGCGTCCGCACCACCACCGGCATCGGAAGCGCGTGCCCGAACACCAGCGCCTGCTGCTTCGACTCCAGCCGAGACAGCACCGCACGCAGCTTGCGGCTTCCCGACACCCCGGAAAGCACCGCGTCCACGTCCCGGTCACTGTCTAGCAGACAGGTCAGCTTCGTCCCTATCTGGCTCATTATCTCGCCGTCAATGCCCGACGGACGCTGGTCCACGACCAGCAGCGTAACGTTGAACTTGCGCATCTCCCGCGCTATCGTGCCGAATATCGTCTGGTCGGCGATCCCCGGGCTCATGAACTTGTGCGCCTCCTCGATGGTGATGACCAGGGGACGCGGACTCTGCGCGCTGTCGCCCGCCGCCTTCTCGGTCAGATCCTGGTAGCGTGCGTAGATGCGCCGCGTCAGCAGGTTCGCCACCAGTATGTAGGCTGACAGATCGCTCCCGTAGCGTCCGAACTCCAATACCACGTGCATATCCTGGTTCTGAACGTAGTCCAGGATCCGGTTCACCGAATCGTGTGATCTCTCCGCGTCTATGAACGGCAGGCGCATCAACCGGCGCAGGCGGTTCTGTAGAGTAGAAAGCGCCCGGTCGTTCACGTTCAGCCGCGACGCCAGCTCCCGCATCTCCTCGCCCCCGGACATATCCAGGAACGTCCCCAGCCACTTCCGTCCGAACTCGCGCTGGAGTGAGTACGTCGCGTCCGCCGCCACCTCCGACAGGTTCAGAGATTCACGCAGCATCAGGATGTCTTCCGGCTCTATCTCCTCCAGGCCGATGCGCGCCACGTAGTCCGGGTTGATACCCCGATTGCGCGAACTCTGCTCGTCCAGCGTAAACACCGCCACCCTGGAACTGAACAGTTGCTTCAGTCCTTTCACCGTGCTCGTAGCGCCCTCCGAAGTCCCCTGCCAGCCATACTCATTGTGCATATCGAACACCAGGTTTGACGCTACGTTCTTCTGAAGTATCCCCGCCAATAGCAGGCGGGTCAGGAACGTCTTCCCAGTGCCGCTCTTGCCAAACACCCCGTTGGAGCGAGTGACCAACTCTTCGATGTCGAGGCACAACTGCGTATCCATGTCCAGCGGACTGCCTATCCAGAAGTGCCTGTCGTCCTCGCTGCCGAACACGACACGTATGTCCTCGTCCGTGGCCGACCCGACCGCGGAGAAGTGTGGAGGTATCGTCTTCGCCGGCTGCGGACCGTCCAGCCCGGCGACCGACTCGCCCGCGCCCAGCGTCAGCATCGGCTCCACCGTAATCGTCCCGTATGCCGCCGTCCCTGATACTACGCGCGCGATGAACGGGTTCGACACGTCCGGCGGGGATGATGGCAACGCCGGGTCCATCGAGGCGAGCGCAACGTCCGTTACCACCCCGAAGAACCTCATATGCTGCCCCTGAATGTTCACGAACGTTCCCACCTTGATGTCTTCTATCGAAGTGTCCGCGTCCAGGCGCACCTCCATTCCCTCGGTCAGCGATCCCGACACCACCATGCCCAGTCTCTGAGACCCGCCCCAGCCGACATCTCTGTTTCTTACGCTGCCGTTCGCACCCATCGTCATGTTGCCATCCTCCGCAGAATGCCATCCAGCCGCTGCATCTGGCCGCCCAGAAGCGGGGTGAGTCGCCTGCCTGAGTTCACCAGGAATGCGTCGGGGTCGGGGTGCGCGCGGCCCGCCGTCTTCAGAAATGCCGCCAGCACATCGTCCGCTGCGGATATCGGGGCCGACAGCAGTATGGACGCAAAGTCGAGTTCTGCGCTGAATTCCCTTACAACGTCGTCTGAGCATGGGTACACGAACGAGTGTATTCGTGGCGGCAGAGGCGCAAGCCAGCGTCTCAGTACTCCAGCCTCGGTGTGTCCAACCGACAGTGCCCGAAACTCGGTAGAGAGCAGCCGCGAAAGCTGCGGATTCGCCTGGTATATCGCGTCCTCATCGTCCTCGTCTCTACCCCTGGCAATCGTCCTGCGTCCCGTGTCTATACTCCGTGTACCGATCTCGTGCACTATCCCGTATATCGCCTCATCATCGCCGCACCTCACCAGGCTGCCCAGCGCCGGCGCAGTATAAAGCTCGTAGCACTGCACGACGAACTCGGTCGTCGTGGCCTCTACCACTTCCCCAAGCCGGAGATCTCTGTCGCAACTGGCCTCTCGAGTTGACATGTTCTACATCCTCTGAACGAATCCTAACAGAGGCATGGGGCGAGTGGGAATCCAATCACTGCCATAGTTCCTGCACTAACTCAATCCATACCGCCTATGGACGGAAGTCCCCACTCCCTCAGGGACAGGGCTAGGGTGAGGGTGAACCTCTCGACTTACTAATCTCATAGAACATCACTGCTATACTTATAGTGAAGTCATCTGAGAGTTTCCGATTAACGATTCATTGAAGGAGTAGGGGAATTGGGTACACGCAGACTATCGGGCAGTTTCGCTTTCGGACTCGTGATCATCGCCTTAGGCGTCCTGCTCCTGCTCGGAAGTCTCGGCGTGCTGGACACCGGCTATGTGTTCCGCTGGATTCCCTCCCTCTTCATCCTTCTCGGCGTGTGGATGCTCGTAAACAGTCGCTTCCAACGGGTCGGTGGACCCATCCTGATCGTCGTGGTTGCCGCTCTCATCCAGATCATGGTACTCGGTGTGGATCTGGGTAGGTACTGGCCTGTAATACTGATAGCCATCGGCGCTGCTGTTGTCATCAATAGCTTCCGGTCCAGGGGCGGCAGAAGTGGTGACGCGAGCCCCGACGCCTACACGGATTCTCCTAACTCGGTCAGCGTATTCGGGTCCGAGAGAAAAGTCGCTCCGGCAGATCAGGACACTATTAACATGGTGAGCGTGATGGGGTCTGCTGCACAGAGGATAGTCTCCCCCGAATTCCGGGGCGGACGCGCCACAGCCGTCATGGGCGAGGCCAACATAGACCTCCGCGAGTCCGCGATCCAGGAAAAGCCCGCCGTCCTCGAACTCTCCGTCGTCATGGGCGAAATAAAGCTGCGAGTGCCGAGCGACTGGAACGTGCGGGTTGACGACGACACTGTCATGGGCGAGTTGAAGGACGAGCGAATACCACGCGAGACAAGGGACGGTCAGACCGACCTTGTCATCAAAGGCTCAGTAGTCATGGGCAGCCTGAAGATAGAGGACTAGTATCAAAACCATGTGAATATGACATACTCCGATTACTACTCGTCATTCCCGCACACCTACTCGTCGTTCCCGTGAAGGCGGGAACCCAGGGGTGAGGGGCCGGGTCGGCTTCTATACATCAGAAACACATTGAAGTCGTACTAGCCAAAGATGCCGAGGGCCGAGACTAAGCCCGGCCCCCGATACTTCACATTCCCTGCGAACCTTACTCCATCCGGCTTCCGCCCCAGGCGCGGGAAACGCCCGCCGCCGTCGGCTCCACTATCGCGTTGATGACCGCTGGCTTGCCGCTGTCGAAAGCGCGCTGTAGAGCGGGCTTTATCTCGTTCGGGTCTTCCACCCTCTCGCCGTATGCGCCCAACTCGCGCGCCATGCCGTCGAAGTTTGTGAACCCAAGCTCGCGGCCCGGCTTGCGGCGGTCAGGAGTGCGAGCCGTCCAGCCAGCGTTGTTCGAGATCACTGTCACGACCGGGATGTTATGCCGGACGCAGGTGTCCAGCTCCATCGCGTTCATGCCCATCGAGCCGTCGCCGTGCAGGACGAGGACCTGTTTATCGGGCTTCGCCAACTGCGCACCGATTCCGTACGGCAGTCCCACGCCCATCGTACCGGTAACACCGGAATTGAGCCTGTGCCCCGGCACAAACGTCGGAAGCGACTGTCGCCCGAAGTGTAGAATCTCGTTCCCATCCACCGACAGAATAGCGTCCCTGTCCAGGAACTCGCGTATCTCCTTGCACAGCCGGAGCGGGTGCATCGGCAGACTGTCGGAGTTCTGTATCGCTGCTCCGCGCGCCTGCCTGTCGTCCTCCACGTCCCTCAGATGCAACACCCAGTCCGACTCGATCCTGCCGGCCCAGTCCGCCTCTCTTGATTCGGCCTCCTCCAGCATCTGCGTCAGGACTGCCTTCGCGTCTCCGACGATGCCCAGGTCAATGTTCCGGTTGTGCCCCAGCTCGCTCGGCTCTATGTCTATCTGTATCACCTTCGCGTTGGGATTGAACCTGTGGCCGTACTGAACCATCCAGTTCAGCCTTGTCCCGATGACCAACACCAGGTCGGTCTCGCGCATCGCCGTGCTTCGTGCCGCCGGGAACGATACCGCGTGGTCCTCGGGCACCAGTCCCCTGGACATCGGCGCGGTGTAGAACGGCGTGGATGTCAGGTCAACGAATCGTTCGAGTTCGGGAGCCGCGCCTGAGAAGAAGGCCCCGCCGCCCGCGAAGATCATCGGCTTCTCCGAAGCCGCCAGCAGGTCTATCACTTCGGCGACCGCGCTCGGCTCTGCGGCCGGTCGGGTTCGCCTCGAGGCGCGATATGGAGTGACAGCGTCCTCCTCCTCGACCTCTTCATACAGCACGTCCGCTCCGCAGTCTATATAGACCGGCCCCGGTCGGCCCGTCGTTGCCTTGCGGAAAGCCATGCTCACGACCTCTGGATAGCGCGCCGCTTGCGTGGTCTGGTGGACCCACTTCATCATCGGCTCCATGATGCCGACCTGGTCCACTTCCTGGAACGCCTCGCGTCCGATCTCGTGAACAGGGCCGGCTCCGCCCAGAATGACCATTGGCGCGCAGTCAATCGCCGCTGTGTAAACGCCGGTCAGCAGGTTCAGCGTGCCCGGGCCCGAGGCTGCCGTGCATACTCCGGGCTTGCCCGTTACGCGCGCGTACGCGTGCGCCGCGAAAGCCGCCGCCTGCTCATGTCTGAAGTCAATGCAGCGGATACCTTGGTCTTCCGCCGCCATCACTATATCGAAGTTGGGGCCGCCCATCAGGTAGAACAGCGTGTCAACGCCTTCCTCCTTCAGCGTCCGCGATATGAGATAACTTCCGATAACCTTACTCATGTACCTCTCCTAACATTGGGTTCTTCGTGAATCGGCCCGGAAATGGTCTATCTTCCGAGATTCGCATCGCTGGCAAGGTTATCACAAACCTGCGTTGGTTGTGTAACTGCCCGTGCTATAATCGCATGACTCACATGATCACCCTGGTACAGAGGCACTGAAGCCCTCGTTAGACACACGTGAGGAGATACCGTTATGGCGACCCAGACGCTCACGCGAACCAGTCCCAACACTCCAACCCACGCCCCCAGAAAGAGACTCTTCACCCGTAAGGAATACCACGCCATGGGCAAAGCCGGCGTCTTCGCCCCCAACGAGCGTGTAGAACTTCTCGAAGGAGCGATTATCGCCATGTCCCCCGTTGGAGATAGACACTCAGCCTGTGTAGTACGGCTCAACCGCGCATTCGCCGGATTGAACATTGCTAATCGGACCCTGGTATCCGTTCAGTCCCCCGTCGTAACGTCTCCCGCATCCGAACCCGAACCCGACCTCATGCTGCTCGCCTTCCGCGACGACCTCTACGATTTCGGCAAACCCCGCCCACAGGACGTTTTGTTGCTCATAGAAGTCTCGGATTCCTCGCTGGAATACGACGGCGAAGTAAAGCTCCCGTACTACGCCTCCCTCGGAATCCCAGAATCCTGGATAGCGAACCTCCAGGACGACCGCATCGAAGCCCACACAGAACCCACCCCGCAAGGCTATCGCTCCACCCGCATCTACACCCGAGGCGACACCATATCCCCAACCGCGTTCCCAGACCTCCAAATCTCGGTCAACGACATCATTCCCGCGCAGCCAAACCCAGAACTCGATACCCAGAATGGAGACGACGATGACAACCCAGAGCAGTGACTTCTACCAGAGACTGGGCGTAAAGCCCATAATAAACGCCGCCAGTTGGATAACCGTGCATGGAGGCAGCATTATGCCGCCCCCCGTCGTCCAGGCGATGGAGGAAGCGTCGCGCTGGTTCGTGGACATGCACGACCTCAATCAGAAGGCCGGCGACGTCATCGCTCGGCTGACCGGCGCCGAGGCCGGTCTCGTGACGGCGGGATCGGCGGCGGGCATGGTCCTCGAAGCCGCTGCCTGCATAGCCGGAAACGATCCATCCAAAGTGTGGCAGTTGCCCGACACCACCGGCATGAAGAACGAAATCGTCATCCATCGTGCCCACAGGGTCAACTACGACCACAACTTCAGAACGGCAGGCGCAAAGCTGGTGGAAATAGGCAATACCGGCGCGACCCACGAATGGGAGCTGGAGGCCGCCATCAACGAAAACACCGCCGCCGTCGCCTACGTCTTCGGCCCGCGGCCCGGAGGCGCGCTGTCGCTGACCAGGGTCGTCGAGATAGCCCACGCCAGGGATGTGCCGGTCATAGTGGACGCCGCCGCCATGCTTCCCCCGCCCGAAAACCTCAGCAAGTACATCCGGCAGGGGGCCGACATGGTCAGCTTCAGTGGAGGCAAGGGCGTCATGGGGCCGCAGTCCACCGGCATCCTCGCTGGCCGCGCCGACCTCATTGAGGCCGCCTACGCCAACTCCGCTCCCAACTCAGAGTCCATCGGACGCTCAGCCAAAGTCTGTAAAGAGGAGATAGCCGGCCTGGTTACCGCCCTGGAAATGTTCGTGGACACCGACTTCGATGCCGTCCAGGCCGACTGGAGGGCCAAGTCCGCTCACGTTGTGGACAGACTCAGCGACATCCCAGGCCTGCGCGTCGAACTACTCGAAGCGCAGCCTGAACTTGAGGAGCCCGACTCCAACCACGCCAGCGCCGAAATCCACTTCACACCGCAATGGACGGGCCCTTCCAGGGACGAGGTCGTGCGTATGCTGGAAGAGGGCGAGCCTGGCATAAGGGTGAGAGTCAGAAGCTACACCGACAGCATCCTCTTCATTCCCGTAAACGTCCGCAACGGCGAGGAGGAAGTCGTAGCCCGCCGCCTCCGCGAAATCCTCACCTGAGAATTACCCATTTAATCCCCTCTCCCTTGATGGGCTCGCAAGGGTAGGTAAAAGTCCCTTCCCCCTTGATGGGGGAAGGTTAGGATGGGGGTGAAACTTCGACTGCAAGCGCGAATACTTCAAATACCTACCCGTCTTAGCCCTTGATGGGAGAGGGCAAGGGTGAGGGTGAAAACACACGGTTCCCACCGAGGGTTGATGCTTATGAGATAGCTTCTAGCAATGTCGCCAACCCCGCCAGGTAAACGGAGTCTTACCCCTTGGCAACCTACCAGCAGGCCTCCGACGCCGGCCCCGTCCGCGAGTCTGCGCGCATAACCAGCCTGGACCTGATACGCGGAGTCGCCGTGCTCGGAATCCTGCTGATGAACGCCGTGTCCTTCAAGTTCGGTACGTCCCCATATTTCAACCTCAACGCCGGTGGCTCAGAGACGGCCCTGGATTGGACAGTCGGAATCTTCGGCGAAATCTTCGTTGACCAGAAGTTCATGGGGTTGTTCTCCCTGCTATTCGGCGCCGGAATGATTCTCTTCATAGACCGCGCCGCTCAGAGGGGCAGGCGCGCCGTGATGCTGAACCTCTGGCGCAACGCTCTCTTGCTGCTGATCGGCACCCTGCACTATACGCTCTGGATAGGCGATGTCCTGATGGTGTACGCCGTCTCCTCCGTCTTTCTGATTGCCCTGCGAAATCTGAAGAATAAGACCTTGATCTCCGTAGGTGTCGTCTCGTTTGCCTTGTCCGCAGTCTGCACCCTTCTCGTACAGTCAATTGCGAACGCGACCGGCGATCCTCTGTCCGGAATCTGGACGGCGGGGCAGATTGACACCAATTCGCCAATACCGCCCCTGTTTCTCTTTGGCTACTTCCTGCGCGCTCTCGGACTGATTCTCATGGGCGCTGGTCTCTACCGCACAGGCTTTATGAACGGCAGCCTGTCCCCGAAAGTCTATCGAACCACCGCGATTGTGGGGCTGGCGGTCGGTCTGCCGCTTGCCGCGCTCGGAGTCATCGTGACCGCCGCCAACGACTACTCGCGCGAGATAGCGTTTATCGGTCAGATCCCCAATACGCTGGGCACGATCCCGGCGTCCCTGGGATACATGAGCCTGATCATCATCTGGAACAACCACGGGGACTCTGGATTCAGGCGACGGCTGCGCGCCGTCGGCAGGATGGCGCTCACCAACTACCTGGCGCAGACGATTCTGGGAGTCCTTCTGCTTACCATGCTGCTTGGAGATGTCGGCTGGGTGAACCGGGCGGCAGTCCTCGTGTTCGTCTTCGCCGTATGGGCGATTCAGATATGGTGGTCCCAGGCCTGGCTCGACCGCTTCCTCTACGGCCCCGCCGAATGGCTCTGGAGATGCGCCACCTACCGCAGCATCCAGCCGCTCCGCCGCCACGCCCGGTAGCGGGTTTCGTTCCACGCTGACTTTGCTGAGACCTCGTTACCTCGGTAAGAAGCGCAGGGTTTTTCGGTTATTTCCCGGTACCACTTCTGTCGTTCGCCCTGAGCCTGTCGAAGGGCCGCCCGTTCATCGTTCGCCCTGAGCTCGTCGAAGGGAGCTCGTCGAAGGGAGCTTGTCGAAGGTTCACCACGAACGTACTTGGTTTAACTGCTCGACAATCGAAAGACCCTGGTAAGTAGCCCGTGACATTGGCATCACGCCCATTTCGGTATATCATTTGACGAAAGACATTCAACTGGAGGCCGACCATGACCACTACCGTGAAATACTCCCTCGACGAATTCGTACACGACATGAGCGCGCTGGTGGACGAACAGCCCGACCAGGAGCGTCTCTTCGACCTCGGCTCCACCTACCTCGAGCGTCTCATCAACAACCCCGACGCCGTGTCCGAGGAATACAGAATCCCCGCCATCAGGGACGGTCGCAGGGCCAACCACGGCACCTACGTACTCCACTACGGAGACAACGGCCTGCTCGTAACCTCCGTCGTATGGGGACCTGGCGACCACATCGGCCCCCACGACCATTGCACCTGGGGCATGATCGGCGTCATGGACAACGGAATCACCGAGACCCGCTTCACCCGCCATGACGACCGCTCCCGCGACGACTACGCCATCATCGAGAAGGATCGAGAGACCCTCGTCAGGCCAGGCGACGTCAGCCTGCTCATCCCCGAAGTTGACGAGATACACCAGATGGACAACTACTCAGACAGGCCCACAGTCGAGATCCACGTCTATGGGAACGACCTGCGAGGACTCCAGCGCAGCAACTACAACCTCGATACCGGCGCGGTGAAGCACTTCGCCACCACCCGCTTCGACAACTGCTAGCTGCCGCGCATTCTTCCGTAGGGGCGTCCCTCGTGGGCCCCCCCAAAGGGTAAACAAAGCGCAATCTGCTATGGCTACCAATTAATAAACCCCCTCTCCCTCCGGGAGAGGTTGGGGTGAGGGTGAATACCTAACCCCTGTCAGCTCATACAGGAGAGAACACAGCCATGCCCTCCACCATATCCTGCGCCAAACTCGCCGACCTGTTCGACGGCAACACCCCCTTCGCCCTCATAGACGTTCGTGAAGCCGGAGAGTACAACAGCTCCCACATACCAGGCTCCAGCCTCATATCGCGCCGCGACCTCGAATTTCTCATGGCCGACTCTGTGCCATTCTTGGGAACTCAGGTTGTTGTCTGCGACGACGACGGACGCCGCGCCGAACTCGCCGCCGACACACTCGCACAGATCGGATACACCAACGTCTCGGCTCTCGAAGGCGGCATGAACCGGTGGGTCACCGAGAGGCGTCCCACCGAGTGGGGCGTCAACGTCCCCAGCAAGGACTTCGGCGAGAAGGTGCAGGTACAGCACGGTGTCCCCGAGATTGACGCCGTCGAGCTAAAGAGCCGCATGGACAGCGGCGAAAAGATGATCATTCTGGATACTCGCACCCCCGAAGAGTTCCGGCGCTTCTGCATTCCGGGCGGGCGCAGCGTTCCCAACGGCGAGCTCGGTCTTCGAATTACGGACATAGTGGAACAGACCGACGACGATACAACCGTGGTCATCAACTGCGCCGGACGCACCCGCAGCATCATAGGTACGCGCCTGTTGCAGAGAATGGGAGTGCAGAACGTCATCGGCCTGGAAAACGGCACCGCGGGCTGGGAACTCGCGGGTTACGAGCTCGAGACCGGAGCCGGAGCTGATAGAGCGATCTTGCCCCAACCCACCGAGGCGGGCAGAGCGTCCGCCGAAGAGTTCGCCGACCGTCTCGCCGAGCAGGACGGTGTCCGATACATAGACGTTTCCACGCTCCGTGAAATAGCCGCTCGCTCCGACGGCGAGAGCGTTTACTTGATAGACGTTCGCACCGAGCAGGAGTACAACGCGGGCCACATCCCCGGCTTCCGCTGGTTCCCGGGCGGTCAGGCCGTTCAGCGCTCAGACGAGGTGGCCGTTGTCCACAACGCGCCGGTAGTCTTCTGCTGCGACGGCAGGACCCGCGCCGCTCTCACCGCCTCATGGTACAGGCAGATGGGCTTCGACGAAGTGTACGCGCTGCATGGCGGAACCGCCGCATGGACCCAGGCGGGAAACTCCCTGGAGTCCGGTTCACCGGACTCTGAGCCACTCGGTCTCGCGGAGGCTCTTGACCGGGTTCGCGCCCTGTCCCCCGATGAAACCCAACGGTCATCCGATGCCACGCTAATCCATGTCGGCCTGAGTTCCGAGTTCGCCCAGGGACATGTTCCTAAAGCATCCTGGGTTCCCAGGGGCTGGCTGGAGTTGAGAATAGAGGATGTCGCGCCCGACAAGTCCGTTCCGATAATCGTCACCTGCTCCGGCTCGGATAGCCGCCAGGCCGTGTTCGCCGCCGCGATCTTGCTCGACTTGGGCTACACCGACGTGTCCGCCCTGGATGGCGGCATGAGCGCATGGCAGGAATCTGGTCGCGCAGTCGAAAAGGGTCTCACCGGCGTAATGTACACGCCCTCCGACATGGTAGCCTCAGGCCCCGACCGCAACTTTGCCGACAAAATCAACTACCTGCGCTGGGAAGAAGAACTCGGCCACAAATACGCGCCCATCTCCTGAATACCACCTCACAAGGGTGGGCAGAACGTCCAGTCAGCAATGAATACCGGTCAACAAACCCCCTCTCCCTGAGGGAGAGGGCTGGGGTGAGGGTGGATTGCTACCCCCTTCAGCCTGAAGATCACTGGAGGGCCTGCAACGCCTCCCGTGCCGCCTCCGCCTCCGCCGCCTGCTTGCTGCCCCCCTCGCCCCTGCCCATCGGTCTTCCGTTCAGGATGGCCTGCGCCACGAACGTCGGGGCATGATCGGATCCCAACCGCTCTACCTCCTCATACTCCGGCGGCGGAAAACCACGCTCCATCGCCGCCTCGTGCAGCAGCGACTTGGGGTGCCTTGGTGGACTCTCCATATCTGCCACAACGTCCAGTTCATCGCGCATTACACACAGCGAGAACTCGCGCGCCGCCTCATATCCTCCATCCAAGAACAGCGCCCCCAGAAGCGCCTCGAAAGCATTCGCCAAGTTTGACTCGCGCTCCGCTCCCCCGATCTCAGTTTCGCCCTTGCCCATTACCAGCCACTCTCCCAGTCCCAGCCGCCTCCCCACCCCGGCCAGCGCGACCTTGTCCACCAGAGATGCGCGCATCTGCGTCAGCGCGCCCTCGGGACGACCGGGATACCTTCGAGTCAGCTCTTCCGCCACCACCAGGTCCAGAACCGAGTCGCCCAGAAACTCCAGTCGCTCGTTGGACTCCTCGAACACGCCCGGAAACTCCGCAAGGAACGAATCGTGGACAAGCGCCCGCTCCAACAGGCCGATGTCCGCGAAGTCCACTCCCAGCGCCCGCTCTATCCGCCGAAGTTGGCTGTCCGAATGTTTCATCATCCCAATGCTTCCAGCAGCCGCTCCGTCCTGTACTCAAATATGCCCCGAACGTCCCGCGCCACGAACAGCCTGTTTACCAACGCCCCGCCGGGTACGGCATAGCTGACGTGATCTCGGGCGAGCGTACCGCCGTCCTTCTCCTCGAACGTGTGCTCATGCACCCACATACTATAAGGCCCCCTGCGCTGCTCATCCACAAACCTGTGGGGCGGCTCCCATGCCGTGATCTCGCTCTGCCACCTCATGGGTATCCCTCGGAGCCGCAGCTTATAGTCAATCAGGGTTCCGGTCTCCATGCGGATCGGCGCAGAGGTCAGCACCTCGAACCTGAGCAGGGGCGGCGTGATCGTCTCCAGGTTATGCGCGTCCGCGAAGAACTCGAATACCTCGCCGATAGGGCGTGGAAGCCAGACCTCATTCCGAAGTGTGAACACTCTCATTTCCCGATCCATATGGGTCGGAGAACGGGCGATTCCCGCTCTCCGACTCAGGGCCTTTCATAATTAAGCGTCACTAGAGTAGTCCGTTCGTGGTGAGCTTGTCGAACCATGAACGGACGGCCCTTCGACAGGCTCAGGGCGAACGAGAGATCGAAGACGACGCGAAAATGAAAAGGCCCTGTTCTCCGACTCCAATTTCCTGGCAGCTCGTGTCTATGAGTCAGGATGTGCTTACTTCCGCAAAGTCGCCTTGTTGTGCAGGCTGAGGCGCGTCGCTCTGCCGCCGAAAGATGCGATTGAATAGCCCCGGGATGCTCTCGTTCATCAAGAAATAGACCACCGGCACCACGACCAGCGTCAGCGCCGTCGAACTCACCAGACCGCCGATCACCACCGTCGCCAACTCCGCCCCGATGATACCACCCGCGTCCTCCACGAAAGTCGCCAGCGGCAGCAGCGCCATACTCGTCGTCAGAGCTGTCATCAGTATTGGCCTCAGCCTCACTCGTCCACCCTCTATAAGCGCGTCATACACGCTCATTCCCCGCCGCTGACGCAACTGCTCCACCAACGCTATCAGCACCACCGCATTCGTAACCACGATGCCAATGAGCATCAGAAAACCCATCATCGCCGGAAGACCCAGCGAACGCCCCGTGACGAACAGCGCGAACATCGCCCCGATGACGGCCAGCGGCAGGCTCGTTATTATCACGAACGGATTTCTCAGCGACCCCAGGCTCGCCACCATCACCAGGTACACCAGCGCGACGCCCACCGCCATTGCCAGGAATATCGCCTGGAAGCCCTCCGCAATCTGCGCGAATACGCCCCCGCTCGTAACCTCCACGCCGGGCGGCAGCGACAGTGCGTCTATCTTCTCTTGGATAGCTATGCCCACAGCCTGCGTGTCGTCCGACGTTATGCTCCCCGTGATACTCGCCGAGCGCAACCCGTCCGTCCGCGTGATAGTCACCGGCCCTGGCTGTACCACCACCTCCGCGACCTCCCCCAAAGACGTCATACCCAGGGGTCCCGCGATAGCGAGAGACTCCACGCTCTCCACGTTCGATACGTCGCTCGAATCCACACTCAGCTCGACGTCCACCGTGCCGTTATCCGTCTGAACGCGGGTAACGTTCTGGCCTACGAAAAACTGGTTTACCTGGAACGCCACCTGCCGCGCGCTCAGACCAATCGAGGCCGCCCGCGCCGGGTCCACGTTCACCACTATCTCGTCCCGAGCATCGCTCACGTTGCTGGTTACGTTCTCCACACCCTCCAATGTCTCCAACTCGCCCATCAGATCGAGCGTTACCGACGAAATATCCCCGTAGTCGTTGCCCGTAACGCTGATGTCCAGACCCGCCGTCGGCGGCCCGTTGCTCACCTCAGTGATGTTGATAGTCCGCCCCTCGACGCCCTCCAGCCTGTCCCTGAGGGAAGCGATTATATCCTCCGGCGCGTCCTCGCTCAGCTGCACGAACGTGTTCGACTGGTTGAACCCGCCCGGAACGTTCGCCCCGAAGGATGCGGACGGACTGCCGACCGTGGAGATGTAAACCGCCGAGTACGGCGCTATCTCCGCTTCCACCTTCGCCAACTCCGCCAGCGTCGCCTCCGCCGGAGTTCCCGGCGGCAAGGACATATCTATGTTCGCGAACCTGTCCCCCGCGCTCTCGAACAGGTTGACCGGAATGAACGCCGTGAGACTCACGCTGCCCACCGTTATGACCAGAGCCGCCACCAGCGTAATCGCCTTGTGCCCCAGCGCCCACCTCAGTATCGGCGTGTAGATCCGCTGCATCCAATACGCGCTTGCCGAGACACGGGCCCGGTCCGACTCCGGCAGTTCCTCTATCTCGCCAACGCCCTCCGGCAGGTCACCCTGCCTCAGCAGGTACGCTCCCAGCACCGGCACCGCCGTCAGCGCGACCAGCAGAGACGCGACCAGCGCGAAGCTGACAGTGAGCGCGAACGGGAAGAAGAACGCGCCCACCAGACCGGGAATGAATCCCAGGGGAGCGAACACCACGATGGTCGCCAGGGTAGAAGCGGTGATCGCAGGACCGACCTCAGTGGTCGCGTCCAGCGCGGCGCGCCAGCGCTCCCTCCCACCCTCTATGTTCCGGTACACGTTCTCCAGCACCACGATGCTGTCGTCCACCACCCTGCCGACCGAGATGGCCAGGCCGCCCAGTGTCATGAAATTCAGCGCCAGCCCCTGCCAACTCATCAGCAGTACGGCCGTGAAGATGCTGAGCGGTATCGAAAGCGCTATCACCACTGTCGGGCGTAGCGACGTCAGGGCGCCCACTATCGCGCTTGGCCGCAGCGTGAGGAAGAACACGAACACCACCATCACAGCCAGTATCAGTCCCAGGATCGCTTCCCGCTCCAGCGTCTCTATCTGGCTCTCTATCACGGGGCCCTGGTCTGAGACCGTAACCACTTCCACACCCGCCGGAAGGTCCCCCACCCCTTCCAGCGCGTCCAGGACTGCCGTCGTCACGTCTATCGTGTTGGCGTCCGGCTCCTTGACGATGGACACCCCGATGCTGGGCTTGCCGTTGGTGCGCGATATGCTGGTCGCCGTACCAGAGCTCAGGCTGACATCCGCTATCTCTCCCAGCGTAACAGGTGATGGTGGAGCGGACGGCATTGGACCGGACGGCATCGAACCCGTAGGTCGAGATCCTGCCGGCGCCATCGCCGGCTGCGAAAACCCGACTACCAGATTTCGCAGATCGTCCAGAGACTCGTAGCCGCTTGTCGTCTTTATCGGAAGAACCTGCCCGCCACCGTCGCTGATAGCCCCGCCCGGGAACGCCACGCTGTTCTCCGACAACGCCTGCGAAACCTGGAAGAGCGAGACCCCCTTCTCACTCATCCTGACCGGATCAACCACTATCTGCGCCTGCTGCTGGACCTCGCCCGTAACCTCCACCCTGAACACGCCCTCCACACCCGAAATCTCCGGCATAATCCTCGAGTCCAGAATGTCCTGGAGCTCCACCAACTCACGCTCTCCCGTGACGCTCAGCTGAAGCACCGGGAACGAGTCAGGATTGATCCGTCCCACTATCGGCTCGACTACGCCGTCAGGGAACGAAATCCCGTTGATGGAAGAATTCAGATTGCCCTCCACCTTCTCCATGTCCGTCCCGAACTCGAAGTTCGCCAGGATGATTGACCTGTTCTCCGACGAGAACGACTGCACGCCTTCCAACCCGTCCAGCCCGGACATCACGTTCTCGATGGGTGCGGTAACGTCCCTCGCAACCGATTCAGGGTTCGCCGACGGGTAGAAGGTCGTGACCGTCACCAGCGGAAACTCGATCTCCGGGAACAGCTCCACAGGAAGCGTCCTGTAAGTGAAGACCCCCGCCGCCAGCACAAGCACAATAGCCAGCACTGTCACCGTCCGCCTATTCAAAGCCGTCTTGGTTATCCAGTCCATTTTGTGTCAACCCTCACTCTGATACGCTGCTGTTTGTCATTCGTCAAGGCCATACACACAGGCCAGTCAGTCCAATAATGAAATATTTCACAATTCAATGATAGTTGATAAGTGTCGAGTGCGATACAGCAATTTCCGCCCCACCAACCCCCCAACCACGGCCAGAATTATCGCCTCTTTCTGAATCACTTCCACTTAAGCCCTCCTTAACAGGCACTTGATCTTCTGTGGTATTATAATGACATATTGACGATGATATGTCTAATATAGCTTACATTAACGCCTCGAATGGTGAACTAACATGGACGACTCCGGCAGACTTGTCAAAGCCCGTGCCAGATACGTTTCGGCCTTGATGCAAGGCGAATCCATCCTGGCGCGTTCGGTCGTGGACCAGGCGATCGGCTTCGGCGCAAGCCGTGCGGACATATATCTCCGGATACTCGCCCCCGCTCAGGTCAGGATCGGCGAGCTATGGCATGAAGGCGTTATCAACGTTGCGCAGGAACACCTGGCGACCACCATCACGATGGAGATGATGGACTTCCTGAGAAACGGGATGGAGCGGGGACCAAGCCTCGGAGTCAGGGCCGTCGTAACTCCCGTCGAGGACGATCAGCACTTCATCGGTGCGCGAATGGTCGCCGACTTCCTCGCCATGGACGGCTGGGACGTGGACTTCCTCGGAAGCGGGACCCCGGCCAATGACCTCGCTGAGTTCGTCCGCAATCGAGACGCCGACGTCCTGGCCCTCTCGGTGACCTTGCCCGAATTCCTGCCCAACGTAACCGCTGCCGTTGAGGCGATTCGCAAGCTCCGACCGGACAGCCCCAGGATTCTTCTCGGCGGAAACGCTCTGAAACACGCCGGACAGGATCCAGACCCCTTGGGATGCGATGCCGTCGCTCACAACATCCCGGACGCATTAAGGGAAGCGCGCCGCCTGGTCGGACTGACCAAGCGGAAACTGACCCTCGACGAGCAACTAACTCTGTTGGGACGCAGGATAAACGCCGCGCGAACTTCTCGCAGAATGACCCAGCAAGAACTCGCCCAGGCCTCCGGCCTCGAACGCACCTATATCAGCATGATAGAAAACGGCAGACAGAACCTCACCATCGAAGCCGCGCTGAAGATAGCCAACGCCCTCGACATCCAACCCAGCGACCTCCTCGCCCAGCCCTGACCACAAGAGTCCGGTTCCACCGCCACAACACAGCCGGAACCTGTATCGAGCGCCACCCATACGTCATACCCGCGAAGGCATGTCCCCGTGAAAACGGGGAGGGGAGAGACCCTCGCACAACCACCGTCGTTCCCGCGAATGGAGACCTTTGCATAACCACCGTCGTTCCCACCAATGGAGATCATTGCACTACTACCGTCATTCCCGTGAAAGCTTGTCCTCGTGAAAACGGGGACGGGAATCTAGGGGCGGGGCCGGGGTGCGTCCAGCTTGGGATTGCCGACTCCCCGACTCACTCGGACTAC
>VXRN01000046.1 GCA_009838465.1 Dehalococcoidia bacterium | reverse complement strand
TTTTCGTTAACCCGGGTGAGGCGGTCGTTGGGGGATATGACTTCTATCGCCAGAGCGGGGGCGGTGGGGAAGTATCCGGGTCCTTCACCGATGGCTTCCAATCTCTCACGGCTGATGAAAGCGGCGTCGGGAGCGCGAACATGGTCGGGATCGGTCCCTATAAGGAAGCCTATTTCTGTGTAAGTTTTACCCAGGTTGTTGGCTCTTACATAGTTCCCTAGCGACAGATACGTATTCCCCGCGTACTCTCCATGATACAGTCCAGGCGGCGCCATCTTTCTGAGTTCTCCCCTCACAAGTTCGTAGCGGTGGTAGCCGTCGTCGGGCATGTTGAAGAGTTCTTCGGCTGTTACCAGCTTGGTTTGCGTAGCCATGAACTGCCTCCGTGTTGAGTTTAGGTGTCTGATTAATTATTACGTGGAGGTCATACTTTGGCCTGGGCAAGGGCGGCCGCTTTCTCGGCCTCCCGGGAAGTGCACAGCTCCCAGAGTTCCAGGTTGACTCGCGCGTTTTCGTCCACTGGCACGTCTATCATCATCGTGGTGCCGGGATAGGGAACGGCGGCGGTGCCTCTTGCCACGCCTTCGGCGAACAGACGGCGTGTCTCGCGGTAGAAGTCGAGCTTGTCTTCGGGCGGAGCGAGTGCCTGGTTGCAGTGGGATACCCAGGATGGGTGCGGACATATCGCGCCCGCGAATCCGAGGTTCTTGGACCTAAGAGCGAGACGGGCAATCTCGGCCTCGTCGTCGAACTGGGGCAGGACTCCGTAGGGATGGCTCATGCCAATTGGCTGAACTCTTGACGCCCTGGCCTCGATTATGACGCGGCCCTTAGCGTACTCGAACGGGTCGAAGTCGGCGGCGGGGATGATGCCCATGTTCGCGCACAGGCTCAACTCGTCGAGGCCGACGGAGCTGACACGTGGGCTCGCGCGGATGATCTCGCGAATGTTCCATACCCCTTTGCCGGAATCGAGAAGGATGATGATGTGCAGGGTGTCTTTTGCGATGCCGCGCCGACTTTCGAGTTCGGTAAGCAGTTCGTCCACTTCGGCTATTTCGTCGGCGGACTCGGCGCCAGGATAGACGATGCCCTTCGCGCCGGGCCAGATGGTGGCCTCTATGTCAGCGTGGGCGACGGACTTGTTTACCAGTACGAAGACCTCCGCGCCTCCACATCCGGCGGTTTCTATGGAGTCTGAGAGTGTCTTTCTACCCCTGCGCCTGAATCGCTCGGCGTCCGAGGACGCGCCGGTGAGGTCGAGAATCACGGCATCGGCGTTGTGTGTCCAGGACGACTCGAGCGCGTCGCGGTCGGAGATCGAGACAAGAAGATGGGATCTTCTTACGAATGGGTTCATTGTTCCTGTTCCTGCTGTTCAGGGTCGTCCGGCGGCGCGGGTTCCTCAACTTGCGGTTCCTCGTGGGACTGTCCGGAGTGAGTATCCGGTGTTGACTCAGACTCCAGGGTTTTTTCGACGGACTGCTCATCCGCGGATTCTGCGAGCGCAGTCTCCTCGGCTGCGATGGTATGCCTGCGTGCCTCGGCCTTCTCCGCGTCTCTGCGTATGCAGAGTGTGGCCCACTCAATGAGTTCAGAGGCGCGGGCAGCTTCGTATCTGTCGATAGTGCGCCCGTCCATCTCGCCCTCGGCCTCGCCCCGCGCGTCCATATCCTCGAAGAACTCCAGAACTTGGCGCGCGTTCTCGACTTCCTCCCGGGCCGGTGTCAGTCCCTCGTTCTGTGGGGCTACGACATTGGGGTGCAGACCGCCGCCGGATCTGAGTCCAGCCTTTCGGCTAGCGATGGCGCGATTCAGGGCGAGGTCGGCATTGCCCACGTTGCCCGTGGTGTCGTCCATATAGACGCTGCCATCACGTTCCAGACCGAGCGCCATGGCGATGAGCTCACCTTCACCCCGGTTGTAGAAGAACTGGTCGAAGCCGACGAACATCTCTACTCCCATGTCCATGGACATGTCGTAGCCCGTGCCGGGGCCAAAAGAGTCTAGGCGGGGGCTGGCTGACGCTATCTCGTAGGAATTAGCGACACCGAGGGTTGTCTCGACTGTCGCGCCGATGCGGATTGTGCCGGGGCGGATGCCCCTGAGTCGCTCCATTTCGGTTATCAGCGCGTCCAGATGCTTAATCTGTTCGGCGGTCTCGGCCTTGGGGAAGTTTATCTGTGAGACGCCGGGCCAGACGGCGGCGCGGACGTCCACCTCGGGGTAGGCACAGTTGATCCTTATATTGATATCTGCCGCGCCCTTCTTGCCGTGCTCTATGGCTTCCCTGACCAGGGTGCGGGCGTATTCCTTCTGCGCCTGCGGTACAGAGTCTTCGAGGTCAAAGTTTAGATAGTCGCAGTCTCGTGTCCAGGATCGGCCCACGAAACGGGGGTTGTTGATGGGCATGGTCAGGCCGGAGCGCCTGATTCTTCTAGTCATCGTCGTTGCCTCCGGTGTTCCGTACAAGGACGGCGGCTTGTTCTCTACGGGTGCAGGCTTCAGACCACTCGAGTACCCAGGTGGCTATGGCAGCCGCAGTGGTATGTGCGGGTTCGGAGTCGAGGACGGCGCGGGCGTGGCTCAAATCGTCTGCGGACGGAGTGAAGCCGGTGTTCAGCGCGGCGACCTGATCGGCTTTCATACAGATCGCGCCTCTGAATCCCGCCTGTCGTCCAGTTATCGCGGCCTGGAGAGTGTCGTCGTAGCTTGCGGCGAGGCCGCGCGAGGTCGCTCGCCACCACGCGCCGACCGGCTCGACGTTCAGAGCGTTGGCAATCACTATCAAGCGCTGCATCAGGTAAGGGAGCAGGTGGAGGTCGCCTGACGGCTCCTCCCTGAGGTCCATCTTGAGGTCGGCGCGTCCGAGGCTGATTGATTGGATACGGTCGCTGGCGCGAATAAGCTCCTCTGCGTGCCAGTTCGCCGGGCCGGCGTCGAGGGAGAGGTGTATCTCCAGCGCCTGTTCTGGGCCACGCGGGTCGTCCGCCTCGCGCACTTCGCCCACGGACGGAGGCCTGACTACGCCGCGTTCGGACTCGAACTGCGACAGGATGGAGTCGGCCTCGATGATCTGAGCCGCACTAGTCAGTCCGGGCAGAACTACGCCGCTCAGGCCGCGCCAGACGGAGGCGGTGATATCGGCGTAGAGCAGCTCGGGATCGCATCTGGCGAACACCTCGGAGCCTGCGTTTCGCATCACGCCGATGGCGTCGTGGATGTTCTCCCTTGCCTTATGCTTCATGCTGTCGTGGACGGTGTCTTCGAGGTCGAGTACGACTACGTCGGCGCCTGAGTTGGCGGCCAGTTCCAGCCTCTCTTCGTTGTGCGCCGGAACTATCAGCCACGAACGTCTTACTGTACGGTTCATACCTCAATCCTAGGTCTTACAATCATACCTTTCCTCGTTCGACGGATAGGGTATCATCAATGACTATCTTGACCAACAGGGGATGGAAGAACAATTCTTGACACCTGATAGTGGATGTATCAGGATATGTCTATGAAGACAACGCTTACATTAGACGATGACGTTGCCGACTATCTGAATGAACAGTGTCGGCTTCAGGACAAGCCGTTCGAGCGTGTGGTGAATGAGATGCTGCGGCGCGGGATGAAGATGTCTGCGCCGTTGGAATCCACCGTGGACAATGAGAAGGAATCCAAGCCTCCGCCGTTCAAGGTGACCCCAAACCACAGCGGATTTGCCTCCGGCGTTGACCCGCTAAGTCCCAAGGACATCCTGGAAGAAATGTACTTGGAGGACTACTTCAGGAAAGAGCATAACTTCAGGAAAGACCTCGATGATCGTACCTGACATTAACCTGCGGCTCTACGCCTACAATGACGGATCACCTTTTTATTCTGTCGCTCGGTCTTGGTGGGAAGATTTGGTCAACGGTCCTGAAAGAATTGGTGTTCCGTGGGTAGTGGTAGTAGGTTTTGTAAGGTTGATCATCAATCCCAGTGCAATAGAATTTCCAATGTCTCCGCTGGAAGCTGTTGACAATGTGAGAAGTTGGTTCGAATATCCCCACATCGTTCCACTCAATCCCGGCCCCGATCATCTGATTTACTTTCAGCGAAATATGGAAGTATCAGGCATAGGCCGAAACCTTGCGCCCGACGCTCACATCGCTGCGCTCGCAATGGAACGTGGGGCAGAAATACATTCCAATGATTCGGACTTTGGGAGGTTTCCCGGTTTACGCTGGAGAAACCCTCTGGAATCCGAAAACGGTTAAGTCTTATGACCTACACAGACCAGTTTACTCTCAGCGTAGTTGACCAGTCTCCGATTCGGAAGGATGGGAGGCCGGCGGACGCGCTGCGAGAGAGCGTGGAGCTTGCTCGACACGCCGAGCGGGTGGGTTACAGTCGCTACTGGGTTGCCGAGCATCACAATTCCACCTCCTTCAGTGGCGCGAGTCCGGAGATTCTGATCGGTCAGATTGCCGCCAACACGGAACGAATTCGTGTCGGAAGTGGCGGTGTCATGTTGTCTCATTACTCGGCGCTGAAGGTCGCGGAGCAGTTCAGGATTCTGGATGCTTTCTACCCGGATCGTATTGATCTGGGAATTGGCAGGGCGCCGGGTAGTGACCGCCTGACCGCCGCAGCTCTCAGTCATCCCAGGCCGCCCGTGAACGTCCAGCACGAATTTCCGCAGATGGTGGGCGACCTCCTGGGATTCCTGAATGGGGATATGCCGGAGGGGCATCCGCTCCACGAGATCAAGGCGCAGCCCGGAGGCCCGCCTGATACCGTGCCGGAAGTCTGGCTGCTGGGATCTTCGGACTACAGCGCGCAGCTGGCGGCGCATCTTGGGCTGCCGTTTAGCTTCGCGGACTTCTTTGGCAACACAAGCGAGTACGGGCCGAGGATGGCTGAACTATACAGGCAGATGTTCAAGCCTTCCGCTTATCTGCGTGAGCCGAAAGTCAACGTGGGTTTGCAGGTGATATGCGCTCCTACCGAGGAGGAGGCCAGGTTCATTGGCGCTTCCCGCAGTCTGAACAAGGTGATCTCCGCACTTGGTCTGACCACGGGCGGCCTTCTTCCGCCGGAGGATGCCATCAACTGGCCTCTCGACGAGAGCGCGAAGCATTACATGAGGCAGTCAACACAGAGCTACATCGAGGGAGATCCGGAACAGGTGCGCGAGGGGATTCTGGCTTCGGCGGAGAGATACGAAACGACGGACGTCGGAATTGTCACCAACTGCTACTACTTCGAGCATCGCAAGCGGTCGTATGAACTGGTTGCGGAGGTTATGGGAGTCGCGTCGATGGCGGCGGTTCAGGCCGATTGAATCGGTTCAGGGTTGTGCAGCCACACTGACAAAGCCTCATGTCTCGTCAATACTGTCAGTAGTCGCTATGGAAGAATGTGCGGCTTGCTGGTAAGCTAGACATTGTAAGGTTTTTCGCAAGCAACACGGGTGAGTTTGCAGACTTGGAGCGAAAAATAGACTTGGACTTGGGAGTCTTGATTGACAAGCTCCCATCCCACATACAGGACCCGCTTAACAGCAGATCTGACTTAGACCAACTTCTGGAGGTCGTCCTCGACTTGGGGCGAGAACCGGAGGCGAGGTTTCTGGAAGAGAGTGTGTCTCTGGGGTCGGCGGAGGTATCGGAAGCCGACATACAGCATACGATTGACCGCATAGGTCGCTTCGGCGAGGACAATCGAGCGGGAATCGAGCGTACCCTTCACCGCATCTCCGCTATTCGCAACCGCAGCGGGAAGGCAATCGGGCTCACATTGCGCGTCGGCAGGGCGGTATATGGCACGATTCGGGTTGTAGAAGACCTGATCATGAGTGGCAAGAGCGTCCTCCTTCTTGGAAAACCGGGAGTCGGTAAGACAACCATGTTGCGCGAGGTGGCTCGCGTCCTGGCGGACGACGCTCACAGGCGAGTCATCGTCGTGGACACCTCCAATGAGATTGCGGGCGACGGGGATATTCCGCATCCTGCCATAGGCCGCGCTCGGCGGATGCAGGTGCCTTCACCCGCATTCCAGCACAACGTTATGATCGAGGCGGTGGAGAACCACATGCCGGAGGTCATCATCATTGACGAGATCGGTATAGAGCTGGATGCAAACGCCGCACGCACCATAGCGGAACGCGGAGTCCAGCTTGTCGCCACCGCTCACGGCAACACGCTGGACAACCTGATTATGAACCCGACTCTCTCGGACCTGGTGGGAGGAGTCCAGTCGGTAACACTGGGAGACATCGAGGCGCGCCGCCGCCGGACACAGAAGACGGTGCTGGAACGCCGCGCTCCTCCCACTTTCGACATATTAGTTGAGATACAGAACTGGAGCGAAGTGGTCGTACACCCGGACGTGGCGGATACGGTTGATCGTATCCTGCGGGGCTACTCCATAGCTCCAGAGCATCGCACAGTGAACGCGGACGGGACGGTCTCCAAGACCAGGCCGCAGGTTACACGGTCGCCCAACGGCGGTTCTCCGTCCGTGGCGGGTATGCCTTTCGACGGCAACAGCGACCGGCACGACTCGCGCCCCGAGTCCGAGACGCAGCATGAACCCATAAAGGTCACGCACATAATGCCCTACGGCGTGAACAAGGGTAAGCTGCAGCAGGCGGTTCGGCATACCAATTCCGCCGTTCAGGTAGTTGACAACATATCCAGCGCAGATCTACTTCTGACGACCAAGAACTACTATCGTCGCAAGACGAGCGCGCTTCAGTCGGCGGAGCAGAAGGGCAAGCCTGTCTATGTTCTCAGGCGCAATACGACGCCCCAGATAGAACAGTTCATCAAGGCTATCACACGGGATAAGCGGCACGGACGTCATGACGAGAAAATAGACGTAGCCATGCGCGAGGCCGAGGACGCAGCAGGCCGCATACGCAACGGCGAACACAAGATACAGTTGAGTCCACAAGGGTCTTATGTGCGCCACGTGCAGCACGAGATTGCGGAGAAGCATGGACTCGAGTCGCACAGCGTGGGCAAGGAGCCAGGGCGTCGCGTCGTGTTCTACCATCGCTGATTCTGCGGGGACACAGACCTGCTCCCGTATCCACTTTTGCGTCGCCTTTCCGATACAATAATCCACGCAAAATTTGAGAGGCTGTGTATCAATAGCCTACGCAATCCGGATGGAGTTCGCTGAGTGGCGCTGTTCATATCCTTTGAAGGCGGGGAGGGCTCGGGCAAGAGTACCCAGGCGGGTAGGCTGGTTCGGGCGCTGAATGATATGGGAGTTCCTACCCAGTTCATACACGAACCCGGCACAACCAATCTCGGTCGTCACATCAGAGAACTAATCAAGGGGAGCCCATGGGGCAGGGAAACAATTTCCCACGAAGCGGAACTGTTCCTGTTCTCAGCCGCGAGGGCTGAGCTTGCCGCCAAAGTGCTGTCCAAGGCTTCTGAAGAATCGCGCCTGGTAATCGTAGCGGATAGATATGTTGACTCCACGGTTGCCTACCAGGGATATGGAAGACGATTGCCGCTCAATCTGATGGATTCGGTCAACAGACTCGCCACCCAAGGGATTATGCCCGATCTGACGCTGCTGCTGGACTGTCCACCGGTGGAGGCCCTCAAGCGTGTCGGGCAAATACAGGCGGGCCTATTCGACGATGGCGACTCTGTCCGCAGGGATGAGGCGGGAGCGAGACGCTTCGAGGACGAGCCGCTAGCATTTCACCGTAGAGTCAGGAGCGGCTACCTCAAGCTAGCCGGCATAGAGCCGGAACGTTGGCTAGTCATTGATGGCACGAAAGACGAGGATGCGGTATTTGATTCAGTCTGGGAGGCCGTTACCGGCATGGAAAAATTCCGACATGTAGTTGAGCAGTCGGAATCTTTAGAGAGGGATCGCGCGCCGGAACATCTCGGTGAAACTACGTTGTTTCCACTGTCTGGTAGCCAGCGGGGATGTTGACATGGCGCCTGAGATAGGGCCCGTTCCGAGGCCTGAGTGGACTCCGCTGTCCGCCCCGGGTACGTCGAACGTAGAGGGAAAGGTTCTGCTTGTTCTGGACAACCTCACCGTCGCCATACTGCGCTTCGCTCCCGATGGACATATCCCCGAGGTCTCAGCGCCCTATCCGACGGACGTCATTTGCCTTAAGGGCGGTGGATTCACCAGTGTCGCCGGTGAGGAAGGTGAACTGAGGGCCGGCTATTCGGTACGGTGGAGAGCGGACGCTTCTAGGCGTCTATGGACGGAGACAGAGACGATGACGGTCTTAATGGTGGAACACTTCAGGCAGCGTTAGACCTTCTACCGCTGTCGTTCTAAGGAACTGCCTCTCGTTGCCTTTGTTGATCTCTCATGCGTGATCGGGCGCTGAAAGTCACGTATCCTATTGCCCCCAGTACTGTTCCGGCTCCGGCGATGCCGAATGTCGCGGCTATGCCAATTACGGACCCTAGTGGGCCGACCATGAACGCCCCGCCCGAGCCGCCCACGTCCCATGCCTGCTGGAGCGTTGCCAGGGCTGTGCCGCGCTCGCGCGGAGGGGAGCGGTCCACTGTCAGCGACTGCGTGGCGGGCTGAAGCATACCGAAGCCCATACCGTTCAAGACCCCTGACAGAATGAACAGCATCACGTTGTCGGCGATTACCAGGAGGAACATGGCCGCTCCGACTACCAGCAGACCCGGCACGATCACCGAGCCTCTTCCGAGTCTGTCGGCAATGAGCCCGGACATTGGCAGCGCGAGCATTTGGACGATCGAGTTGGAGGTGTAGTATAGTCCCGGATTTCCTAGGTTCCTCAACTTGGCCAATTGGGGCAGGAACGTGCTTACGGGAGCCGTGGTAAAGGTGTATGTCAGGAACACCAGAGTCGGGAACAGGGCGGAACGAGTGATGAGAGGCGGTTTGGCGGATTCCGAGGATGACGATATCGGCTCTGCCGGAATAGACGTGCGGTTCGCGGAAATGCCGAGGGCGGAGGCGGTTCCGACGAGCGACATGAGTCCCGCATAGATAAACGCCGCTCCGGAGCCAAACTCCTGGAAGAGCCAGAAGGCGAGCAGCGGGGAGTACAGGTTTGCCAGTGCGATGGCGTTGCCGTTATATGCCATTCCCTCCGCCCGGCGATTGCTGGGCGCGAGTATGGCGATTATCGTGGCCGTGGCAACAGGCCCTATCGCCAGTCCGATACCCTGCACGACGCGGACCGGAATTATCATCCAAACATTGAAAGCGCCCACATGGAGCAGCGTCGCTATCCCAAGAACCGCCGTTCCCGCTATGGCTACTCTCTTCGCGCCGAAGTTGGTAATCCAACGTCCTGCCATCTGCCTTATCGGGATACTGAGCAGGCCGAAAGATCCTACCACTACTCCGGTCTGCCACTCCGACCCGCCGAGATCTATAACGTAGAGGGGGATGATCGTCAGCATAGCGGTGTATGAGGCGAACATGAAGTGTGAGATGCACAGGTTCAGAACCAGATCGGTCGTCCAAAGGCTACCGGTTGCAGCCTCGGTTTGATTGGATTGCAAGTCGGAGGGCCTCGGTGAACAGCTATGCCAAGAAGTAGGGGTTGATTGTACGCTCGACGCTTGATGGGCGCAATAGTTCCGTTTGAATCGTCTTGACCGTCTCGTCTTGGCAGGTGTAGCCTTGTTACTCATCAGGCGCAGTTAAACTCTGCAATTGCATTTCGCACTGGGGAAGATCTTGGACCAACGGACACTGACGACCGCCGAACTGACGGTGCCGGAAGAAAAGCCCTCACTACTTTCCCCTGCGCGCTACCCCATGTTCACTTCTCTCGCGTACCGCGACTTTCGCTGGATGTTCGCGGGTTCGTTCGTCTCGTTCCTGGCGATGAATATGCAGATGATAACGCGCGGGTGGCTCATCCTTCGGCTGACGGACGACTCGCCGCTTGCGCTGGTCGCGGTGATGGTCAGTTTCTCTCTGCCCATGACGTTCATGTCTCCCGTCGGAGGCGCACTTGCGGACAGGCTTCCGCGCCGGAGTCTGGTCATAATGAGCCAGACGGGAAACGCGGTCATGACGATCATCATCGGCATTCTGGACGTGACCGGGATAGTGTCTTTCTGGCAGGTGATGGCAATCGGGTTCATCAATGGATCGCTCATGGCATTCAACATGCCCAGCCGACAGGCCATCCTGTCTGAAATAGTCCCCGAAAAGAGCCTGATGAACGCAATCAGCCTGAACAATTCGGGCATGAACATGACCCGCATAGTGGGTCCCGCGCTCGCGGGCTTCCTGATTCTGTTCATCGGGACTCACGGCGTGTTCTTCATCGTGGGCGGGATATATGTTTTCTCCGTCATTTCTACGATGATGATTGACGCAGGACGAACGCCCGCTACCTCGTCGAGAAAGGGTGTGGGCGGTGACATCAAGGAGGGGCTGGCATACGCAGCCGCCGACCCCGGTCGGAAGGGGCTGGTCATACTGATGCTGATCACCACGCTGTTCGGATTCTCCTTCTGGGGACTGCTTCCGGCGTGGGCACGCGAGGCGCTCGACGTGCAGTCGGACGGATTGGGTATTCTAATGACCATCATGGGCGTAGGGGCTCTGTTCGGCACGCTGGGACTCGCCGCGCTCCCGGGCCTGTCGCGTCGGCGCGGGCTGATACTGCTTGGCTGCACCGTAATATGGGGCGTTGGGCTGGCCGCATTTTCCCAGATGACCCTGTACTGGGCGGCGGTCCCGTTTCTACTTCTGATAGGGGTGATAAGCTCTGTGCATATGTCGCTGGGCATGACGATGATGCAGACTCTCGCCGCGCCGGAGATGCGCGGACGCATGATGAGCATTGGCATGATGACCTTCGGCGCGATGCCGCTCAGTTCGGTTCCTTTTGGTATCGTGGCCGAACGGATAGGGACGCCGGGTTCGCTCTTCATTAGCGGTGCGCTGCTGTCCATCGTCGCCCTGGGCTTCTCCCTGGCCTATCCTGCGTTCCGTCGAGTAAATTAGGAGGTCGAAATGGCGCAAAAAGGCATGGTGCAGACGGTTCTTGGACCGGTAGAGCCGTCAGATCTCGGTCCTACGACTATGCACGAACACCTATTCATAGACTTCAGGGTGATGTTCCTGCCTCCTGCCGAGGCGACCGCGCAGTACAGGGCGCACGAGCCTATTACGCTTCGGAACAGAGGATGGGTAGGGTATAACCAGTATTCGAGCATCGAGAACCTGTGGGTGGTGGAAGAGGACGTCGCAATCGAGGAGGCGCGGCTGTTCAGGCGAGTTGGCGGCGGAACGATTGTGGACGCAACGACGATTGGCATTGGCCGCGACCCGCTGGCTTTGGCGCGGGTGTCCAGGGACTCAGGCGCACACGTCATCATGGGGGCGGGGTTCTACGTGGACATCGTTCATCCCGACGATATGGACTTACGCAGTGAGGACGACCTGGCGCGCAAGATCATAGAGGACATTGAGGAAGGCGTTGACGGGACGGGAGTACGCGCCGGGATAATCGGGGAGATCGGCTGCACCTGGCCGCTTACCGACAATGAGAGGAAGTCGCTGCGGGCGTCCGCCATGGCGCAACGAGAGACGGGAGCGGCAATACTGATACATCCGGGCCGGTACGAGACCGCGCCACTGGAAATCATAGAGGTACTGGCGGAAGCGGGCGCGGACATTAGCCGGGTAATCATGGGTCATCTGGATAGGACCGTCGCAAAGTTCGAGACTCTGGAGTCGCTTGCCGCCACGGGGTGCTACCTGGAGTGGGATCTGTTCGGAAATGAGACGAGCCACTACCCGCTATCGGACATGGATATGCCGTCGGACGGGCAGAGGCTGGACACCATCAAGCGAGTCATTGACGAGATCGGATGCGACGACCGAATCGTGCTCGCGCACGACATTTGCACGCGACACCGTCTTACCCGATACGGCGGACACGGCTACGGACATATCTTCGAGAACATCGTTCCCAGGATGCGCGCTCGCGGCTTCAGTGGCGAGCAGATAGGCGCACTTACGCAGCACAACGCCGCACGGATTCTGGCATTCGTCTAGCGCTACGGGTAGAGTGGCGGGTTTTCCTCTGGATTGGGTATCAGGAATCGCTCCCGAATTTCGTTCCACTCGATGGTCTGGCCATCCTTGAGAAAGACTACATAACCGTCCGGGATGCGCTCGTACTCTAATCCGGCGTCTTCGAGGGCGTCCATGAAGGCCATGCGCAGGTGCAGTTCGGGTGGTTGGACGAGGAGGGTGGGCATTATCGGAGTGGGCTAAGCCGGTACTATTCGTCTCACGGGAAGGGATATGTCCGGGAAAGCGAATGGGCTGACACTCTCACCATGTCTGAAAATGCGGAGGCTTCGGTACTCGCCGTCATCCGGGTCGGTGTACACCTCGACCAGTCGTTCGGGGATATTCGCGAGCCATATCTCAGGGATGTCGGTGGCGGCATACATGGGTAGTTTCAGGTCGCGGTCGGAATCAAGAGTTGTGTCGTATACTTCGATTATCAGCAGAACATCATCCGGGCTGGGGTGTCCGGACAGATAGGAGTCGTTCCTGGGCTTGAGTATAGCAATGTCCGGCTGAACTTCGGTTCGACGGTCTAGCCGAACCGGATTCTGACACCTAACCCGTGCACGTCCTCTCAGAGTCGTGAGAAACAACTCAACAAGCTCGTCAACTGAGTAGGCGTGTCGGTCTCCATTTGGCGACATAGGGATGATTTCTCCGTCAATCAGTTCGACGCGCTCGTCAGGGGCGAGGATGCCGGCCTCGGCCATCGCGTAGTACTCATCCACATTGAACAGGCGCGGCTTGCCCTCATACCTGGAGTATATCCTGCCGTCAATCAGTTCCAGATGCTCGCCCTCGGCCAGGATGCCGGCGTCGGCCATGGCGTAGTATTCACCTACGTCGAACAGCCGTGTCGGCATCCTGGTCCGGGTTGTCATTGGAGAGGCCCTTTCTAGCCGGAGAGTTTCATCAGGCGGGCCATGCGCGCCTTGTGGTACACGTGGTCGCCGAGGTAGTGCTGGAGGGTTCGGGCGCGCTTGGTGTACTGCGTAAGACCGTAGTCAAGGTCGGCGCCTATGCCGGCGTGGACGTGGTGAGCAGCGTCGCAGGCCCTGGGGAAGCCGAGGCTTGCCACGGATTTGGCGGTGGAGACGCCGATAGGAGCGTCGTCCATACCCTCGTCGAGCTGCCACAGCGCCTCGAATGCAGTCCACTTGGCGGAGTCGGCGTCGGTCAGCGCGTCAATTACGTGGTCCTGGACGCGCTGGAAAGTGCCGATGGGTACGCCGAACGCTATGCGGCTCTGGCTGTACTCGCGGGTCATATCATAGACAGCCTGGGTACCTCCCGCCATGAAGGCGCACAGCACGGCGGTCGCGCAGTCCATCGCGGACTCTATCGCGTTCCACGCGCTTCCAGGCTCGCCCAGTACGTCTGAGGAAGCGACTTCCACGTTCTCGAAATTGACTTCGCACGCCTTAGGGCCGATCCAACCCTCCATGACGCGGACTGAGACGCCGGGCGCGGTCCTGTCCACTGTCATTAGGCTAAGGCCGTCCTCGGGCGCGCCACCGTTGGATGTTCGGGCGGCAACCAGAATGCGGTCGGCCACGTTCGCGTCGGGGATGAACAGCTTGGTGCCGTTGAGGACGTACCCGCCATTGTTTTCCGATGCCTGAAGCTGAATCGAATCAGGCGACCAGGAATAGTCCGGTTCGGTGTAGGCAAGGGCGTATATCTGCTGACCCATCGCGATACCCGGGAGCATAGCTTGCTTCTGGTCTTCGGATCCGGCGGCGAGTATGGCCTGGGCGGACAGTACCGCCGAGGACAGCAGGGGACTGGGGCATGCATAGTATCCCATGACCTCGGACACGACTCCGAGGTCAACCAAGCCCTGACCGAGTCCGCCATACTCTTCCGGGATGGCCAGGGAGGGCCAACCCAGTTCCGACATCTGCTCCCACAGATTGGGATCGAAGCCGGACTCGCTGTCGTCTATCTCAAGCACCCGCGTCTTGGGCAACTGGTCTTCCATGAACTCCCGCGCGGAGGACTGGAGCATGGTCTGAATTTCGTTGAGTGTAAGGTCCATTATTCAAAGCCTCGTCGTCTGATTTTGGTAACAATGTCAGGGTTGGCTTTCGCCAAGCGCCTAAGAGATTATACTTTGGCGAGACACACAGGGCAATCGCATCTAAACTTCGGCGGGCTCATATATGTTCGTTTATATTTCAGGCCCTGTTGCAGGGGATCTGCTGGTGGCCCAGCAGGGGGCTGCTGGGGACGCTTGGTACCTGTATCTCGCCTGTATTCCCCAGCATTTGTAGCTAAATGGCCGAATTTTTTTCTTCCGCCGGACTTGTCATATATCTTGATTTATGATTTTCAGGGTATGGCGGTCGTCTCCGGTCATCGCACGTCCGGTAGAGTGATTCATTTCATAGTGGCGCGACATGGGGATAGTGTAGCCAAATAAGCACAGATGTGCAAGAGTGGAATGCTGTGGGGGAAGTATCACAAAAGCGGGTCGTCACCCTCACCCTAGCCCTCTCCCACAGGGAGCTGAGAGGGGTAGGCATTGAACTTGGATTGATGGAGTCACCCCCATCCTAACCTTCCCCCATCAAGGGGGAAGGGACTTTGCCTACCCTTGTGAGCCCACAGGGAGAGGGGACTGTTGCGCTACCAATTCCGGCGGTCTTCTTATAGACGCGCACCAGATATTTGATGCTTCCACCCTGTGAGCGTGGATAAATCAGATGCGGACTGCCGAGGTGTGCGCAGAAGTGGGTTGGGCTACACCTGCCGCAGCCGGGGATCGAAGGTGTCGCGCATCCAGCCGCCGAGGAAGTTGAGGGCGAGAACGGTGAGCCCGATGGCAATGCCCGCAAATACAGACACCCACCAGGCATCCCTGAGATACTCCCTACCGTCGGCAATTATGCCTCCCCAAGTTGGTGTGGGAGGCGGTATTCCCGCGCCTATGAAGCTGAGGAAGGATTCGGTGAGGATTAGCTGGCCGATGCGGAGGGTGGCGATTACCATAACGGTGTTCAGCACGCCGGGCAGGATGTGGCGCATTAGGATCCTAAAAGAAGATGCGCCGGAAATTCTGGCGAGCGCCACGAAGTCACGCTCCCTGAGGGTGAGAACTTCGGCGCGCACGTTTCGCACGAAGGGAGGCCATGCCACCAAGGCTAAAAGGCCCATCATTACAGCTATCCCTGGGCCGATGGTGACGGCGACTATCAGCGCGAGCATGATGAAGGGAAATCCGAGCCAGATGTCAACGAGGCGGGTTATGATCTCGTCAATGATTCCGCCCGCGTAGCCGGATATCAACCCTAGCGCAGTGCCAATGACGGTGCCGCTGACCATAGCTACGACTACTACCAGCATCGAGATTCTAGCGCCGTGGAGCAGCCTACTGAGTACGCCGCGCCCTATCGGGTCGGCGCCGAAAATGTAGGTCCGGGTGACTTTATCGTTCTCCTCATACCATTCGGTGTACCAGAAAGGGGGCGCGTTTCTGTCATACAAGTTGCTTTCTATGGGGCTTTGTGGCGAAATCACGGGGGCGAAAATCGCTACGAACGCCAGGACGGAGATGATTACTATGGATATGACAGGCCATCTGCGAAAGAGGGTGACCGTTCTGCGAAAGAACCCCTCCCTGTATTCGAACGATAATTGAGCTTGTTCCATGAGGTTCCGTTCCAGTTAGGATGGACTATGAGTACCGGATTCTCGGGTCTATCGCGCCGTAGATGATGTCCACTGCGAAATTCAGGACCACGTAAACTAGCGTGAATATGAGAGTGATTACGGAGAGGGTCGTCAGGTTATTGGTCTGAATCGCTTCGACGGCAAGTCTGGCTATGCCTGGCCATGAGAAGACGACTTCGACGGAGACCGAGCCTGTTATGAACCCGGCAAGGATAAGGCCGGAGAGAGTAAGCGGCGCGATCAAGGCATTCTTGAAGGCGTGCTTCCAGATGACAGTATTGACTGCGACGCCCTTGGCGCGGGCGAGTTTGACGTACTCGGAATCCAGTACTTCAAGCATACTGGAGCGCATGAGCCTGAGGTAGCCCGCCGCCGGGAGCCAGGCGAGCGTGAGTGTCGGCAAAATGTAGTGCTTGAGAGAGAACCCCTCCCCCTGCGTTCCGGCGGGCAGCCAGTCGAGCCAGACCGCGAATACCAGGATGGCCAGGATGGCTATCCAGAATGCCGGCAGCGACTGGCCCAGCAAGGCGAATATGCGCCCGACCATGTCCCAGACCGACCCGCGCTTGACCGCGGAGAGCACTCCGAGGGGGATCCCTATCAGCGTCGCCAGGATGTATCCGCCGACAGCCAGCCGAAGGGTAGGTGGGAGCTTGTCCCGAAGTTTGCTCGAGATGGGGTGCCTGTCGCCGAGGTCCTGTCCAAGGTCTCCCTGCAAAAGGTCACCTACCCAGAAGGCGTACTGGAGCGGAACCGGCTTATCCAGATGCAGCCTCTTTCTAGCCTTTTCAAGTTCGGCCGCATCAAGTCCATAGCCCTCTTCGGGCAGGAACAAGACCGTGGGATCTCCGAGCAATCTGGATCCGGCGAATACGATGATGGTAGCACCCATCAAGGTTAGAATGGAGGTGAAGAATCGTCTGATTATGAATGTAGTTATGACGACACCTCCTGCCTAGATAGGGTTTCGTGGCTCCAACTACAACTATGGAAGGAGAAACGGTGTAGGGGAGTCCCACGTTGTCAGGACTCCCCTATTTTGCGCTACTTGGCGAGCTTGATGTTCTCGAGAGATTTCATGCCGCCAACTCTGAAGTTGGTCATAGGCCGCATCTCCCAGGAGACGATTTCCTGCGGGTTGTAGATGGTATTTTCGGGAATGGTGCCGATTGTGAAGCCGAAGCGCTCCTCGAAGATGAAGTCCACCCAGTCCAGGGTCAGCTTTTCAAGCTCTTCCTGGTTAGTAGTCTTCTCCTTGGCGAGAACTATCTCGCTGGCCTGAGGAAGCTCGTTGCCGGAGTTGTATCCGGCGGGCGAGGCTACCGCGCTCCAGGTCCACTCGCTGGGCCATGTTGGCGGAGCGGTGCCAGGGCTGAAGCCTCCGTGGACTCCGTTGACCGTGCGAGAGATCAGACCAGGACGCCAGGTGGAGTAGATCTGCCTGTCGAGTTCGACTTTGACATTGAGCTCCGACAGCCAAGTGGCGGCCATAGCCTCTCCGGTCTCTACGTTGATGCCTGTGGGTCCTGCCCACCAGTCGTTGATTGTGAATCCGTCGCTGAGGCCGTGCTTGGCGAGCAATGCCTTGGAGCCTTCACAGTCGAACGGGATGTTCCAGCGGGTGTCTCCGTCCACCTTCGCGTAGAGGGCAGAGTCGGGAAGGTAGATGCCCTTTTTGCTGGGTCCATTCGGGGACCTCGAGCGGACCGGAGAGTATGATGTTCTGCCTCATCCAGTCGGTGCCCTGGTCGGCGGCGACCTTACTGGACATTACCGGCACACTCTCACCGAGGTCGGAGACGCCCGAGAGCATCGTGCTTACCGAGAACGAGTTCAGGTGCATCCTGATTTCGTACTTGCTGAGGAGTTCGAGCTTTCCGAGTAGTGCAACTCTGATTATGGAATCTGGAATGATGAATGCGAAATCGAGGATAATCCCGGCTGCGAGTTCATGCCGAAGTTGCCTGCGTTTATCCTGACCACCGGCTCCATGCCGCATTCCTGGAGCATTCTTCTCGCAGACCTCAGGATCTCGTCTCTCGTATCGCCCACAAGGTCGGGCGTGGCTCCAGACGCCACTGATCGCGCCCTGCCTATGAGATTCTCGGCGCTATCTCTGATCTCACTGGGAATGGGATCAGCCGCCGTACTGCCGACTTTCGAGACGAATTCGACGGAAGCATCGGTTATCTCCCGCGAGGTACGCGCTCCTTCTACGGCTATGGCATACTCTTCAGCGAACTCACAGTAATCGTTCTGCGGCTCGAAGAACTCGCCAAATATTGCCAGCACAATCAGCACACCTATGGCCGCGCCGATACCGATTACTACATATAGCGCCAGCCTGTTCATGGCCTCTCTCGTTCCCCTCCGTTGTTTCGCGGCTCTGTCGCGCCAAACACAGTAACTTGCCCTGTTTGGGTTATCGTGGGTGAGGGTATCCCATGGCCCCCGGGAAAAGCGCCTCGGACTGAACGTAGAAAGCGCCAGTGCCGATTATGGGAAGTGTGCCAGGGAATGCGTTTCACGTCGCAGAGGTGAGGCAGTTCTTGTGATTAGTCCACGAGCTGCCTCAGGCGTGGGTCGAGGCGGTCGCGCAGCCAGTCGCCGGTGAAGTTGAGGGACATGACGACCAGGAAGATAGCGAATCCGGGCAGTACCGTTGGCCACGGGGCGACTTCGAGATAGCCTCGGCCTTCGGATACCATGCTGCCCCATGTCGGGGTGGGCGATGGCACGCCCGCTCCGAGGAAGCTGAGGGCGGCCTCGGCCAGTATGAGCGTTCCTACGCTCAGCGTGGCGATGACGACCGACGTGTTTACCACGCCGGGCAGAATGTGGCGTGTGAGTATTCTCACCTGTGAGCAACCCGCGACCCGAGCGAGGTCAACAAAAGGTTCGTTCTTGATTACGAGCGTCTGGCTTCTGATGACCCTTACGAATGGGATCCATGCCAAAGCGGCCAGCAGGATCAGGAGCAGTCTGAGGCTCTGTCCGAATAGAAGGACGCAGACCAGCGCGACCATCAGGAAGGGGAGCGCCTGCCATATATCCACTATTCTGGTTATTACTTCGTCCACCCAGCCGCCCGAATAGCCGCTGAGCGTTCCGAGTGTAGTTCCGACGATGAAGCCGCTGAACAACGCGATAGCGGCCACGGCCAGAGATATGCGCGCGCCGAACAGCATCCGGGAGAAGACGTCGCGTCCGGTGTGGTCGGTGCCGAGGATATGCTGAGCGCGAACCTCTTCGTTCACGATCAGGACATCGGAGACGAATCTCTCAGGCAACCAGGGTGGGGGCTGCTGCCGGCTTCTTATGGCGCCGGCATAAGGGTCGTGGGTAGCCAACATGGGCGCGAAGATCCCGCACAATACGAGTAGCGCCAAGACAGCCATGGGGATGACAGGCCAGCGGCGCACGAACATCCAGACGGCTCGCAACTCCCGAATCACGGGAGGCCTGTCGCGGATTCCGCGCAGATCGCGTTCTATCTGGCTCATTTCCACGTCGGTTTGCATATCACTCGTACCGAATTCTGGGGTCTATGATCGCGTACGCTATGTCAGCGAGGAACGCAAAGGATACGTAGATTCCGATGAAGCAGAATACTGTACCCGCGAGCAACGGCCAATCGTTGTCATACACGGCCTGGTTGAGCGCGACAGTTCCAATTCCGGGCATTGAGAAGATGATTTCTATAACAAGAGCGCCGTTGAGATAGTCGGCGAGAAGTACGAAGGCCGAAGTGAGGGGCGGTATGACCGCGTTTCTCAAGGCGTGCTTGAAGATAATGGTAACAGGGCCTATGCCCTTTGCGCGGGCGAGCTTGATGTATTCCGAATCGAGTATCTCGAGCATGGCGGAGCGAGTGAGGCGCATTATACCGGCCGAGGCGGGCCAGCCCAGAACGATACAGGGCAGTACGTAGAACTTGATGTTTCCCCAGGAAAGGGGGAAGGTTCCGTCTTCGGGACCGCCGGACCAACCTGGGGGGAACCATCTCAGCCATACGGCGAACAACAGTATGGCCATGACGCCCGTCCAAAATTGGGGGAGGGCCTGCCCAAACAGCGCGAATATACGACCTATGTAGTCCCAGGCGGTGGCGCGTTTTACAGCCGCCAGAACTCCGATACTCACGCCGACGAGGACGGCGAATACCCAAGCGCCCGCAGCGAGTCGCAAGGTCATCGGCAGGTGCTGGGCGATTATATCGCTGACCGGACGCAACGTTCCCAGGGATTGTCCCATGTCCAGCCGCACGAGGTTCCATACCCAGTTCAGGTAGCGCAATGGCAGGGGTTTGTCCAGACCGAGGTGTCGCTCGATCTCGGCTATCTGCTCCTGGGTGAGTTCTACCTGGGCATCGCCGATGTATAGCACCCTGGGGTCGGGACCGAGCGTGGTCAGGATGAAGATGACCACGGTTGCCCCGACAATCGAGATAACAATCGAAAGCGCTCTTCTGACTAGAAATCGAGCCATCTCAGGTTAGAACCTCGTTGCTGAATACAAGTCCGGATAGTCGTCTTGAAATCACACAGAGCTACTAATGCGTTGTCACGAACAAGCGAAATCTATCGCCTTGGGGGGTGTGTGGCGCGGGGGAGAAAGGAGAACTCTCTCCCCCGCTATGTTGTCAGGCTATACGCCTACTTTACCGGGACGATGTGCTGCGGCCTGCCCCAGAAGCCTGCGGCGGTGGAACGTGAATTCCAGGAAACCACGGTTTCGGGGTTGGCGGCGACGCCGCGAGGCGGCTGCACCATTCCGGCGTAAAGCTGCCAGTAGTAGTAGTAGTCAACCATGTCCAGGTGGAGGTCTTCGCGAGCCTGCTTGTCTCTCTCACCATTGATGTTGATGTACATGTAGTCGAGGAACTTGCTCTCGAACGCGCAGCCCCAAGCCGGTCGGCTGAAGGTGCTGTCCGATGGCGGCGGAGGCCAGTCGAACGGGTAGTTCGCAGTCTCGACCGAGCAGTTCTTGACGACCGGGTAAGCCTGGGTGCGGTCTCTCATGCGAGGCACGACGACTCCGCCGTACTCCTCAGTGAGAAGCTCGACTCTTACGCCGACAGCTTCCCAGTCCGCGGCTACCGCGTCAGCCTGCTCAAGGCATACGTCGCCTGTCTCGCAGCGGTACTTGTTCATCTTGATCTCGAAGCGAGGCTGTCCACCGGGTCCATCGGGGTCGGGGAATCCGGCCAGATCAAGCAGCCTTGCGGCTTCGGCCTTGTCTGTGGGGACCTCCCAGGGCCATTCGTGGTCTGGCTCGGCGGCGTTTTCATACTCGCCGTACTCGATCCAGCTTGTGCCTGCGCCGAGTACATCGCTGTCGCCGTACTTCTCGTGCGCTTCCTTGATCATGGCGGCGGTGACTGTGCGCTCAGGACGCCAGCCGGGGAACTTGGGTCCCATCAGCTCAAGGTAGATGGGCGTGCCCAGTCCGGCTTGAAGGACGTCAACGATTCCCTGCCTGTCAATCGCGTGGGAGAGCGCCCAGCGGACGAGACGGGCCTGTTCCATGTCACTCATGCCGGGCGGGTTGTTGGTGTCTTCGTACGGGCAGAGGTCTCCCCAGGGGCAGCCAAGCCAAGCGTGGTCCTCTTCGTAAACGGAGGACGTCCAGGGTTCGATTCCGGCAGGAACCGCGTTGCCGTCCTCGTCTGAAAGGGGTTCTCCCTTGGCGATAGCGGCGGCGGCCTTGGCGTTGGTGTCTGTCCAGAGGTTGCCTGGCCAGATCGCGCTGAGCGTCATCGTGTCCTTGTCGGACATGGTGGTGATGAACTTGAGGCCCTTGCCCTCGAGCTCGCGGAGTCTTGCGAAGTCAATGGAAGCAATGTCCGCTTCGCCGGTCTCCATCATAGCCATGCGGGTGGTGATTTCTGGAGCCTGCACTACGCGGAACGTACCGATGTGGGGAGGCTCTATCCAGTGATCCGGCACGGCGTGGACTACGCCGTGGCTATTGGGCACCCACTCACCGATGGTGAAGGGGCCGGAGCCGACAGGCACCAGCAGGATGGCTTCAGCGCCGACCGCTTCATAAGCGGCTTTGCTGTCCAGCCGAACGGTGGTGTCGTTGATGTCGAACTCGCTGATCGGGATGCCCCAGAAGATGTCGGTCACCAGTGGGGCCTTCACAGTGTAGTCATCAATCGCTTCGGCGGGGCCGAACGTTCCGCCAAGCTGTGCGCCGATGGCGGCGCCCAAGCTGGGGTTGACGACGGCGTTCTGCCTGTTCATGTTCCAGGCCACGTCGTCGGCGGTGATGTAGCCGAAGTCCTGGCCCGCGAACACTTCGGGGGTATTGACCTTGAGGTCGTCCCTGATCTTCAGCGTTAGCTCATTGCCAGCGTCGTTGATTTCCCATGACTCAGCCGCGAACGGCGCAAGGGGGTCCGTCCCGTCGTGGACCAGAAGCTGGTCGAAGAAGCCCATCTGGGTCTCACCCGGAGCTCCTCCATATGTCTGGTTCTCGAAGTCGCCGAACTGCTCCTGCACCGACGGAATGGCCATGGTGATGGTTATGTCACTGGCCATTTCCATGGGCGCTGGCGCGGGGGCCATGGTGGGCTGCGCCACGGCCGCAGGGGCCTGTGTGGGCGCTGGCGCTGGCGCGGGGGCTGTGGTTGCCGCTGGCGCCGGTGCCGGCTGAGACGGAGCCGGCTCGTCTGGTTCCTCACTGCTACATGCCACAGCCAGCAGCGCCGCCGCGATTAGGGCGGTTACTGCAAACAATCCTATTCTCTTAACAGAACGCATTCACTCGCTCCTTGATTTCTTCTACCTCTCGCACTTCTCCATCATTGCCAATAAAAGTGTGGACATGATATATAATTTTTCCAAAATGTCAAGTCAGAGCTAGGTCAAATCGTCCCAGACGGATAAATTTAGGCATACTATCAGGGGGGTTGGCGGGTATGATTCGGGATATTATAAGGGACGTGGATACAATTGGCCTGTCAGTCCTGGTGCGGGTCATGCTAGGCGGGCCTCTCTCGCTCGTAGCGGGGTTCGTAGCCTGGATATTCGGATGGTGGTTCCAGGGCGCTCGGGTAGGGACGGACACCTTCTTCATTGTGCAGGGAGCAGCAACCGGTTTTGCCGCCGGGGCCGTGGCCGCCTTCTTCTGGTGGAACACCGAGACTCCGCCGAAGATTCAATGGATGTATGCTCTGGTTGTCGTCGCCATTGCGATAGCGTCCCCGATTATCGTGATGCAGTTCGCTGAGATAGACACCTACAACACGCTGATAGGGCCAAGCCGCAGGTTCGCGGTGATAGTGAAAGGCGACCTCATATCCACGATGATATTCTCATCGGCTATCGCGTCCAATGCGGTAGCCACCGTACTGGGAATATACAGGATGGTCTGGCGTCGCGAGATATGAGGTATCTCAGGATCAGTATGTAACGAGCGCCTCGATTCTCCGAGGAGTGAGAATGTCTCGCCCGCCCAGGTCGAGCAGTTCGATAACGACGCCTATGCCCGCGACCACTCCGCCCGCGCGCTCGACGAGGGCGGCGGCGGCGGCGAGAGAGCCGCCGGTTGCCAGAAGGTCGTCCACCAGCAGCACGTGGTCGCCGCTCGACACGGCGTCCACGTGAATCTCCAGCGAGTCCGTCCCGTATTCCAGGTCATACGACTGGGAATATGTCTGGAATGGCAATTTGCCCTTTTTGCGAATGATGACGAGCGGCAGGTCGAGACGTAGCGCGAGGGGCGCGGCGAACATGAAGCCGCGCGCGTCAATTCCAGCTATCACGTCCACCTCGACAGACTCGAATCGTTCCACCATGCTCTCGACGGCGTATCGAAACGCGCTCGGGTCCTGGAGCAGCGTGGTTATGTCCCTGAACAGGATGCCAGGCTTTGGGAAATCGGGGATGTCTCGGATGTGCTGTTTGAGGTCCAACTTCCATCGTCTCACTTTCAAGTCTGTGGCGCTAGGATGATAGGCGCGGTGCTGCGGCAGGTCAAGGCGATTGTTCGCCGGTCGTGGATGCTGCATCAGTTTGATCGGCGAGGACGGGCTGCAGGGTGTTTCGATTATCAACCAATTGAACCAAGTACGTTCGTGGTGACCCTTCGACAAGCTCAGGACGAACCATGAACGGGCGGCCCTTCGACAGGCTCAGGG
>VXRN01000042.1 GCA_009838465.1 Dehalococcoidia bacterium | reverse complement strand
GGCCGTGATATTTCTAATCCCCCCCGGGGGACGGCTGTTTTGCGACGGCCGCGGGGGAGGCGCTGGAGTTTGGGGAGGTAGGGGCTGAGGATAAGAAGGACATCCGAAGACAATACGCCTGAACCCCTCCTTCTATGTAGATTCCACAGAGGGGCTAGAATTGCAGATTCTGAGTAGGATTTGCCATCCACCCCACCCCTGGATGCCCACTTTCGCGGGCATGACGATCATTGTACAGAGGCCCTGCATTTTTGAAGGCCTCTCGATTTTCTCCAGGTGCGAGGTGAAGCTACACTCTTCCGGCGAGGATGGTTCCCATGCGGTCGGTGCCTATGATGTCGCCGCCGTCGGCAGCGATGTCGGGGGTGCGGTAGCCCTCTGAGAGGACGCCCTCGACGGCCTGTTCGACGGCCAAAGCCTCGTCCTCCAGTCCGAAGGAGTGGCGAAGCATCATGGCCATGCTGAGGACCATGCCGATTGGGTTGGCAATCCCCTGCCCGGCTATGTCTGGGGCGGAGCCGTGTATCGGCTCGTAGAGGCTGACGGCTTCGTCGGCGTTTTCGGTGACGCCGGGGAGTCCGGCGAGGGAGGCGGAGGGCTGCATCCCCATGGAGCCGGAGAGGACAGAAGCCTCGTCGGTGAGGATGTCTCCGAACATATTCTCGGCGACTATGACGTCGTAGCCAGCGGGGTTGCGGACCAAGGCCATGGCAGCGGCGTCAACCAGGATGTGCTCAAGCTCGACTTCGGGGTAGTCCTGGTGGACTTCCTCGGTGACCTGGCGCCAGAGCCTGGAGGTCTCTAGGACGTTGGCCTTGTCAACGCTGGTGAGGCGCTTGCTTCTTCCCATGGCGAGCTCGAACGCGACACGGACGATTCGCTCGATCTCGTGCTCGGTGTAGTGGAGAGTGTCAACTCCCATGCGTCCGCTTTCTTCTTCCCACCTGCGCTTGGGCTGGGCGAAGTAGAGGCCGCCGGTGAGCTCGCGCAGCACGATCATGTCCACACCCTCCAGAAGAGAGGGCTTGATAGGGCTGGAGTTGATGAGCGCGGGATAGACCTTGACCGGACGCAAGTTGGCGAAGAGCCCGAGGCTCTTGCGGATTGCCAAGATGCCGTCCTCTGGCCGTACGGTTGCCTCTGGGTCGTCCCACTTGGGACCGCCGACCGCTCCGAAGAGAATGGCGTCGGACCTGTAGCACAGCTCGACGGTCTCGTCGGGCAGCGGGGTGCCGAAGTCGTCAATAGCATTGCCGCCAATCCTGCCGCGCTCTAGTTCGAATGAGTGTCCGAAGCGTCTGCCGACTGCGTTCAGTACCTTGACGGACTCGGTGATCACCTCGGGGCCAATGCCATCTCCGGGTAGAACGGCAATTTTGAATTCCATTTTGGGTGCATCTCCTTCTGGTGTTATATCAGTTTCGTGGGTAGAAGGGATCACCCTCACCCTAGCCCTCTCCCGTCGAGGGAGAGGGGATTTTCGATATTTATTTGACGGAAAAGTAGCGACACCCTTGTGTTTGTGTCGGGGGCGCGCCGCGCGTATTATACAGGCAAATCAGCTTGAAAGGCTCACGATATGGCAGTTACGACGGAAGCTGTGGTCATAGGCGGCGGAGTAATGGGAGCGAGCATCTTGTACAACCTCGCATCGAGAGGTGTGCAGGGCCCAGTGCTGCTGGAGCGGGAAACGCTGGGGTCGGGTTCGACGGGGCGTTCGTCGGGCGCGATTCGGATGCATTATTCGACAGAGGTGAACGCGCGACTGGCGTGGGAGAGTCTGCGCATCTTCCGGAACTGGCACGACATCGTGGGCGGCGATGGAGAACCTGGTTTCGTACATACGGGATACATGGTGTTTGCGCCCGATTCGGAGTCGGACGGCTTCTTTCACAATATCGAGATGCAGCAGCGAGTCGGGATCGACACGCGAATCGTGAGCTATATGGAGGCGAAGGAACTGGCGCCGGCATTCCACTACGGCGAGGACGAGCATTTCGCGTGGGAGGCACAGTCGGGACACGGGGACGCATCAGGGACGGCGCTGGCCTATGTCACTCGGGCGAGAGAGCTGGGGGCATCTATAGTGCTGGAGTCGCCGGCCGTGGAGGTGGTGACGGCTAACGGGCGGGTGACGGCAGTCAGGACGGCAGAGGAGACCTACGAGACGGATACGGCGGTGATAGCTACGGGGCCATGGTCGTCGAGGTTCCTGAAGCACCTGGAGATAGACCTGCCGCTTATGCCCACTCGACACGAGGTGATTTTCATTCGGCGGGCGGAGACGGGAATCGGGTTTCATCCGGGCGGTGGCGACATGACGAATCTGATCTACTTCAGGCCGGAGGCGGACAATCTGACGCTGGTGGGCAACGGGAACAGGGAGTCGGAGGTTGACCCGGACACCTACAACCAGCGGGCGAGCACGGACTTCACGATGGACATCTGGGAGAGGCTCTCAAGGCGGATACCCGGCATCGAGGAGGGGCAACTGGCGCATGGGTACGCGGGTCTCTATACGACGACGCCGGACCTCCATCCAGTGATGGGCAGGGTGGACGGAATCGAGGGCCTGTACATCTGCACGGGGTTCAGCGGACACGGGTTCAAGCTGGCGCCGGCGGTCGGCGTGTGCATGGCGGAGCTGATGGTGGAGGGTGAGTCGAGACTGGTGGATATTTCGACGCTGCGGATGGAGCGGTTCTCGGAGGGTGAAATGAATACTACGCAGTATAATTTCAAGGTGATAGCGTAGGGGTTATCCTAAAACCCCACCCGAAGAGATTTCACCCCCACCCTAACCTTCCCCCATTAAGGGCTGAGAGGGGTAAGTATTTCACCCTCACCCTAGCCCTCTCCCTGAGGGAGAGGGGATCTGTTAATCAGATTTCGTAGGTGACTGGATGTTTGCCTACCCTTGCCAGCCCACCAAAGGATAGGTGGCATATATGCACACTACTCGCTCCCGGCAAGTGTCCTGAGATCGTCTCTAGGTTGCGACGACGTTGACGAGGCGGCCGGGGACGTATATTACGCGGCGGACGGTTTTGCCGTCGGTGTGGACGGCGACTCGCTCGGAGGCCAGGGCTTTCTCCTGGGCGTCCTGCTCGGAGATGTCGGCTGGAACTTCAATGCGGTCGCGCAGACGACCGTTGACCTGCACGACGAGGGTTATCATCTCGTCGGCGGCCAGTTCGGGGTCCCAGGCGGGCCAGTCCTGCTGGTGAACGCTGAACGGGTGACCCAGCTTCTCCCACAGTTCTTCGGCTAAGAATGGCGTTATAGGCGACATCATCAGCGCCAGGGTCTTGAGGGACTCGTCCCAGACTTCGGCATCAACGTCCTTACGTTCCCAAGCCTGGTTGAGGGCGTTCGAGAACTCCATCATCGCGGCGATGGCAGTGTTGAACTTAAAGCTCTCGACATCCTCCCCCACCCTTCGGATCGTCTTGTGCAAGTCGCGGCGCAGGTCGCGCACCGAGTCGGTGTCCGTGGGCAGATCGTCCAGAATACGTGAGTCTCGATTGCAGATGTCCCAGACGCGGTTCGTCCAGCGGGCGACGCCGTTGATGCCGCCGTCGCTCCAGTCTCCGCCGCGTTCCCATGGACCCATGAACATCAGGTATGTACGCACTACGTCGGAGCCCAAGTCGCCGACATAGTCGTCTGGGGCTATGACGTTGCCGCGCGACTTGCTCATCTTCTGGCCGTTGTGGAGTATCGTGCCCTGGTTCAGAAGGCGCACGAAAGGCTCGTCGAAGTTCAGCATACCCAGATCGCGCAGGGCTTTGACGAAGAAGCGGGCGTAGAGCAGGTGCATGACCGCGTGCTCGACGCCGCCAGTGTACTGATCAACAGGATTCCACAGATTCAGCACGTCGGGATCGAACGGGCCGTCCTCGAACTTCGGGCTGGCGTAGCGCAGAAAGTACCAGGAAGAGTCAACAAACGTGTCCATTGTGTCAGTCTCACGCTTGGCGGGAGCGCCGCAGTCAGGGCAGGTCGTATTGACGAAGTCCTCGTTGACGGCCAGTGGGGAGTCACCGGTGGGCAGGAATTCTGCATCTTCGGGAAGCAGAACGGGCAGGTCGGACTCTGGCACCGGGGTTTCGCCGCAGCGTTCACAGTACACGACGGGTATCGGCGTACCCCAATATCGCTGCCGGCTGATGAGCCAGTCGCGCATACGGTAGTTTGTCTCGCGCTGTCCCCAGCCGTTCTCTTCGATATGGTCGGCAATCTTCTCCTTGCCCTCGGAGCTCGGCAGACCGTCGAACTGGGCTGAGTTGACCTGCGTACCCTCGGGGATGTACGCATCCTCGAGGTCGGAGCCGTCCCAGTCGGGCGGCGCGATGACGACCCTGATGGGCAGGTCGTACTTCTTGGCGAATGTGAAGTCGCGCTCGTCGTGGGCGGGTACGCCCATGACGACACCGGTGCCGTAGCTCAACAGGACGTAGTCCGCGACAAGTATAGGGACACGCTCGCCGTTCAGCTTGTTGGTGGCATACGCGCCGGTGAACACACCTGTTTTCTCCTTGTCGGTGGAGAGGCGTTCAATCTCGGTCTGCAGGCGTGATTGTCGTATGTACTCTTCGACTTCGACTCGGCGGTCGGCGGTCGTAAGTTGAGCAACCAGGGGATGTTCGGGGGCGAACACCACGAATGTGACGCCGTACACTGTGTCTATTCTGGTCGTGAAGGTGCTGACGGATTCCTGTTCCAGGCCGTATTCGGAGATGTCGAACTCGATTTCGACCCCCTCGGAGCGGCCGATCCAGTTGGTCTGCATCAGGTTGATGCGCTGGGGCCACTCCATCCTCGAGTTGTCCAGCAGCTCATCGGCGTACTCGGTGATTCGGAAGAACCACTGCTCCATGTTTCGCTGCTCGACCAGCGTGTCGCAGCGTTCGCACTCGCCATCTATTACCTGCTCGTTGGCGAGCACCGTCTGGCACGACAGACACCAGTTGACAGGGGCGTCGGAGCGATACGCCAACCCATTCTGGTAGAGCTTCAGGAAAAACCACTGGTTCCACTTGTAGTAGTCGGGAGTGCAGGTAGCAATCTCGCGGTCCCAGTCGTACATCGGCCCCATGGACCGGAGCTGGCGGCGCATATTTTCGATATTGGACATAGTCCAGGTGTGGGGATGGATGCCGTTATTGATAGCAGCGTTTTCGGCGTTCAGACCGAACGCGTCGAAACCCATGGGATGGAGAACGTTGTAGCCTTTCATGCGCATGAAGCGGGCTCGGGCGTCTGCGCCGGACATCGCGAACCAGTGTCCGATGTGCAGGTCCCCGGAGGGGTACGGGTACATATGAAGCTCATACCACTTGGGCCTAGGATCGTCGTCGTCCACCTTGTAAATGCCGTCGTTTTCCCAGCGCTGCTGCCACTTTGACTGCATTTCCCTGTGACCATATGCGGTTCGAGACTGCTCTGCGGTTGTCATGGCTCCTGTATTCCTCCGTGTTGGCGCGGGCACCGTGAAACGAAAAGCCCGTCCCAATCAAGGGACGGGCCGAATTTCTTACCCGCGGTACCACCCTGGTTTCCGCTCTGCGCGGACGCTCGTTGTGCGATAACGGCGCATACCGTCCGCCCCTAACCCAGCATGGCTCAGGACGGAGGCTCATGGGCGAGTTCAAGGGACTCTACGCACCGGGATTCCACCGTCCCCGGCTCTCTATCGCGGAATCTCCCTATACTACTCCCAATCACAGCCTGTACTTAGGAAAACGCTAGCATAGGGCCGAAAGCACAGTCAAGGAAGGCTGAGCCTTTGCAAAGACGGCGGACGAAGCGACATATATCATGGTTTATATATACCCTGAAAAGCGCTGGGCGCTAACTGGGAAGGTCACAGGGTCGGGCTGGAACACTTTTCATCCAGCGTTGCCCAGAGTTTTCCCAGCGTTGAAGCTACGAAAGAATCCTCTCGCCGTCTATCGGCCTGCGCTATAAGTAATGATTTATACGTATGTTCTGAATCTATGCTGTAATTGTAGCATAGAAAAAAGTATCAGGCGAAATCGTGAATACTTTGTAAAGGCCCTGCTGAACCACTCAGGGGCTTTCAATTATCAACCAAATTAAACCAAGTACGTTCATGGTGAGCTTGTCGAACCATGAAGGCGACCCTTCGACAGGCTCAGGGCGAACGACAGAAGTGGTATCAGGAAATAACTGAAAGGCCCTGCTGAACCACTACCCGCTCTTGAAGCGTTTGGGGATTAGCAATTAGAATCGCGCCGAGGAATCACTTTTAGGACATACGGCGGAGGAATCCAGACGAATATGAGCAAATTGATTGAGATCATCAGGAAGTTGGGGGAGCAGTCACAGCAGCCACTGGGGTTCGGGGCGCTTGCGGGAAGATCGGAGGAGGCTCCGACGCTGGCGCTGATAGGAACAGCGACGGCGGCAGACGTGGGGGCTGAATTGGAGGCAATCAAGGGCGACGTGGTGGATGCGGTCATCCTGGAAGCGGACGGCGCGGTTTCCATTGGGGACCAAGACGGAATGGACGGCGTGGTGTGGGGTGTGGGCCCGGGCGCGCTGAGCAATGAGGACGTGGTGGGCCTGGTGTCCGCGGGATGCGATTTCTTCGTGATAGATCCGGATACAGCGCCGGCGGCGATAGTCAGTCAGCCGGACGTGGACACGCTGGTCACCCTGAAGGAACCAGCGGACCGGGAGACGGCAGCCGCACTGAGGGGACTTGGGGTGAACGGCTCGCTGAGCAGGCCGCCCGCCGATCTTTCCGAAATCGGCTATCGCGATCTGGTAGCGATACGGCGTATGGGAGCTTCGGTGGGAGGAGCGACTCTGGTAGAGTGCCCGCGCGACGTCTCGACGGCAGACTTGACAGCTCTCCGAGACGCGGGGGTTGACGCGGTTGTGGTCCCGTTGTCGGAGCCGGAGCGGGTATCGGACATCGCAGGGAAGATTCGAGAACTTCCACCTCGCAGGAAGAGTTCGGGGCCAGGGGAGACGCGGTTCCAGGCACTCGCACCTACGGGTAGCGACTGAACCAAAGTCTGAGATGGGTTAGGTATTCACCCTCACCCCAGTCCTCTCCCTGAGGGAGAGGGGGTCTATTGGTCTATATTCATAGCTGACTGCATACTTGCCTACCCTCGTGAGCCCATCAAAGGAGAGGGGATTTGCAACAGGGTCAGTAGTCTTGAAGTCGCGACTTTACACAAGCCCTGCATCTGTGCCAAGTTTGGAATGAATCCAAGTGGAGCGTGTGCAAGTACAATCAATATAAGACACAAAATACACCAAAAAGGGGCGATTTGAGATGAAACTGCTTGGAAAACCAGTATGGGCAATCCCGACTCTCATGGCAATCGTATTGGTCCTGGCCCTCGCCTGTTCGGACGAACCTACGGAGGTTGTGAAGACGGTAGAGGTGCCGGTCGAGGTCGAGAAGATCGTCGAAGTGGAAAAAGAGGTGGAGGTGGTCAAGGAAGTAATGGTGGAGGTGCCGGTCGAGGTCGAGAAGATCGTCGAAGTGGAGAAGATCGTCGAGGTGATGAAAGAGCCTGAACCTGCCCCGATGGAAATGGACTCCGGGCCTCCGATCTATCAGATGGGCCTCTTCGAAGAGCCTATCACGCGGAACTACTGGAACTACGTGGGCGGCCCCGGGGGTTCTGTCTGGACGGGATACGTAATCGGGAGCAACACGGGCGCGCTGTACACCTATTCGGACCAGCGTTTCGACTGGATTCCAAGCGTAGCAGCGGACTTCCCGACCGAGCTGGCCAAAGAGACGGTTGGCGGCGATGAGTTCTGGACGACGGAAGTCCCGATGAAAGAAGGGGTAGAGTGGAGTGACGGCGAACCGGTGACGGCGGATGACGTAGTTTTCACAGTGAACACGGTCCTGGATCTTCAGCTTGGGTCCGGCTGGGCGAGCGCGGTTGACAGCGCGTTCGTCTCCCACGTCGAAGCGCTGGACGACTATCGGCTGAAGGTGTTCTTCAAGACGACGGACGATGAGGGGGAACCCCAGACGCCCGGCCTGAGCGTGTGGCAGTTCGGCCTTGGGTTCATGGGAATCATGCCGGAACACTACTGGTCTGAGGTCGTGGAGGAAGCCAAGGGCGCGGGCGAGATAGAGCAGCAGATAGAGGCGCTGTTCGCGCATGTACCGGACGGCGAGCCGACGATGGGGGGATTCACTTTCAGCAAGTGGGAGCCGGGCGCCTTCTTCGAGAAGGAAGCCGACCCGAACTATTCGTTCGATGGGGCGGTCATAACCCAGTACGAGAACGGCGCGATTTCCGAGCAGAACGACAAGCTGGGATATACGTCCACATTCTACGGCGAGCCGGAGGGCGTGAAGACGCTTGAGTATGAGGTCGGTCCGCACATAGATACCGCGCTGTTCAGCATTTACGGGAACCAGGACGCGGCGATACTCGCGCTCACCAACGGAGACGTTGACTTCCTGTTCAATCCGCTCGGACTGGAGAAGGGATTCCAGGATCGCATCAGGTCGGCGGAAGACCTGACCATCATCTCGAATACGGACAACGGAATGTTCTACATGGGCTTCAACACCCGCAAGGAGCCGATGAGCCACAAGGAATTCCGACAGGCTGTGGCTACACTGATAGACAAGGAATTCGTGTCGCAGACGATTCTGCAGGACTCGACAATACCGATGTACTCGGTCGTGCCGGAGGGTAACGGCTTCTGGCACAACGCGGACGTTCCGCAGTTCGGCAAGGGACTAAACAGGACCGAACGTCTGGCGCAGGCAGTCGAGTTGCTCAAGAGCGCAGGCTTCACCTTCGAGGAAGAGCCGGAGATGAGCGAAGACGGCAATTTCGTCGCCAAGCAGGGCAAGGGCCTTAAGATGCCGGACGGCACGGAGGTTCCCACGCTGCAACTGATAGCGCCCAGTTCCGGATACGACCCGATGAGGGCCACGTTCGCCATCTGGATCGAGCGGTGGCTTAACGACGTGGGCATACCCGCGCGCGCCAACCTCGTGGGCTTCAACGTCATTGTAGATAACCTGTTCAGCGACACGGTGCAGGAGGACCTGGATATGTGGATGCTGGGCTGGAGCCTGTCGCTGTTCCCGGACTACGTGGAGGCGTTCTTCAACTCGCGCCATGCGCCCGAAAACGAAGAGGGTGGCTACAACTGGGGCGGTTACGCGAATCCCGAATTCGACGACCTTTCCTTCAGCCTGCTGTCGGAAACCAGCGTAGAGTCAGCCAGGGAGAAGGTTTTCAAAATACAGCAATACCTTGCCGAAGACCTTCCCTATGTTCCACTATTCACGATTCCCAAGTTGGACGCATACAGGGCGTCCAGGATTGACTACCCTTACATAACCGTGCTGGGCGGCGTGGAAGGCGCGAACGGAATGCAGACCATCGCGGAGATAAAGTAGCGTAGGTATAGGGAATCACCCCCATCCTAACCTTCCCCCGTCAAGGGGGAAGGGACACTTACCTAGCCTTGTAAGCGGATCAAGGGAGAGGGGCTTATTTTCGCAGCGCCGGCTAATCAGTTGATACAGGTATGAGATGGTCAGATACATCCTGAAGAGAACCGCGCAGATCCTGCTGACGCTGTTCGTGTTCCTGTCCATCGTGTTCTTCGTAGTGAACGCGCAGCCGGGGGACGTGAGCAACATCTACTCGCTGAACCCGGACCTTCCGCCGGAGACGCGGGAGCGGCTGCGCGATATGTTCGGCGTGAACGAGCCGCTGTGGAAGCAGTATCTCGTCCACGTGAGGAACACGCTTACGGGCAACCTGGGGGTATCGTTCATCCACTACCCAAGAAGCGTGTCCGACGTGATAGCGGAGCGTCTGCCGCGGACGCTGATGCTGTTCCTGACCGCGACGGTGGTGTCGTTCTACCTGGGCTTCGCCCTAGGCAAGATAATCGCGTGGCGTAGGGGCAGTTGGACGGAATATACCTCCACGATAGGGGGCGTGACGCTGTACACGGTGTTCACGCCCTGGTTCGGCCTGATGATGATATGGCTATTTGCGTTCAAGGCGGGCTGGTTCCCGATAGGAAAGTTCCTGGATCCGGTGGTTTGGCGGGACGCTCCGACGGATGCCAACGCGGTGTTCAACCGGATGATACTAACAGGGATAGTTGTATCGGTGGTCATTTTTGTGGCGTTCTTCTTCACCACGAAAAGGCGGGTGTCCGGGGCGCGGTACATACAGGTGGGGAGCGTCGCGCTGTCTCTTCTAGTTGTGGGCGGCGCCTGGCTCACGAGCGGCATAGGCTACCTGGCATGGGACATCGTGTCGCACATGATCCTGCCCGTCCTCACGCTCGCGCTGATAAGTTTCGCGGGAACGATGCTGCTGACGCGCAACAGTATGTTGGAGACTATGCGGGAGGACTTCGTGATGGCGGCGCGGGCGAAGGGGCTGCCTGAGAAGCGAGTGCGAGACGCACACGTGGCGCGCAATGCGCTGCTTCCGGTGGTGACGAGTTTCGTCTTCAGCCTGGCGTTCGCAATTGACGGGGGCGTAATAATCGAGTCTATCTTCTCGTGGCCGGGCATGGGCCAAACACTCGTGGCCGCGGCGGTGTCGGAAGACCTGCCGCTGGCTGTGGGGGCGTTCGTGTTCGTCGGGATATTCGTGCTGGTGGCGCACCTGGTCGCTGACGTTCTGTACGTGTATCTGGACCCGAGGATACGGTACTAAGTGCCATGCAGAACGCCCCAGACCCAGCTCTCTACCCCGAACTTCAGGCGCAAGATTCCATCTGGAAGGCGCGGCTTGCGCTTGCTACGCGAGACTTTAAGCGGAACTGGTCGCTGTTTCTTGGAGCGCGGATTGGGGTTATCGGGCTGGTGGTGATCATCTTCTACGCGCTGCTGGCGATAGCGCACCCCATCCTGATGAACTTCGTTTGGGAAGAGCGGATCTATGACCCTGTTATCGGCTACTCGTTCGACGAGACGCGGCAGCCCGCGCCTCCGAGTCTGAGTCACCCGCTAGGGACGGACCCGCTTGGCAGGGACATTCTGAGCCAGTTGATGTACAGCGCGAGGTCGGAGTTTCTGCTTGGGCTGCTGGCGGCGGTGGTAACGGTTACAATCGGCACCACTGTCGGCGCGGTAGCGGCCTATTTCGGCGGCGTGGTGGATATGCTGCTGATGAGACTGGCGGACATAATGATAATGATGCCCGGAATCAGCGTGCTGATAGTCCTGAGCGCGCTGATCGGAGTTGAGCACTTCGAGCTTGCGCTGATAATCGGAGTTCTGTCCGGTTTCGGAGGCACGGGAGTCGTGCTGAAGTCACAGGCGCTGTCGGTCGTGGTGAAGCCGTACATCGAGGCGGCCAGGATAGCGGGCGGCGGCTCGTTCCACATCATTTTCGTTCATGTCGTCCCCAATCTGCTGCCGCTCTCGTTCCTGTACATGATGTTCACGGTGACCGGAGCCATATTCTCGGAGGCGATTCTGAGCTTCCTGGGGCTGCTGGACATTCGGATGAGTTGGGGGCTGATGATACACACTACTGAATCGGCAGGATACCTCCTCCAGGTGACCGAGTACTGGTGGCTCATCTTCCCTGCCAGCCTCTCGATAACGCTGCTGTGCTCGTCCTTCTACCTCGTGGGCCGGTCACTGGACGAAGTAATCAATCCGAGGCTCAGACGGGCATGAGCATTACTAAGGACAGCGGAATCGCTTTGAACGGCGGACGGCGTCCACTTCTGGAAGTCCGGGACCTCACAATGCGCTACACGACGCGAGCGGGTGAAGTGAGCGCTGTGGACAGCGTGTCGTTTTCGGTGGAGAGAGGACAGGCGCTCGGCCTGGTGGGGGAATCGGGGTGTGGGAAGTCTTCAATCGCCATAACGCTGCTGAATCTGCTTCCCGAAAACGCGAGCATAGTGGAGGGCGAGATACTGATAGACGGCATTGACATAGCGCCGATGTCGGAGGAGGAGATGCTCGAATACCGTTGGGCGAGAGTCTCGATGGTCTTCCAGGCGGCGATGAATTCACTTGACCCGGTGTACAGGGTTGGAGACCAAATAGTCGAGGCGCTGGAACATCATGTGGAGTCCGCCCGTGAAGAGTCGCTGGAACGGGTGCGTGAACTGTACGATCTGGTGAGCCTGGACCACAGCTTCATACCGCGTTATCCGCACGAGTACAGCGGCGGCATGAAGCAGAGGGCCATCATCGCAATGGCGCTGGCGTGCGAGCCGGACCTGATAATCGCTGACGAGCCGACGACCGCGCTGGACGTCATCGTGCAGGACCATATTCTGCGCGAGATGAAGAAAGTCCAACGTGAACTTGACATGGGCATGATTTACATATCGCACGACATGGCGGTAATAGCGGAGGTGAGCGACGTAGTGGGCGTCATGTACGCAGGCAAGATAGTGGAGTTCGGCGACGCGCAGGGCACCTTCGAGGATCCGATTCACCCGTACACGCGCGCGCTTATGTCCGCGTTCCCGAGCGTCACCGGCGAGAAGCACGAACTGGCTACGCTCGGCGGAGAACCGCCGAACCTGCTGGACCCGCCCTCCGGCTGCCGATTTCACCCCCGATGCCCATACGCGACGGATGAATGCTTCACGCAGGAGCCGCCGATTGTGCGCCGGGGGGAGCGATGGGCGGCCTGCTGGAATCCGCCGGAATGATTGACATATGACCCGTACAGCTCAAATACAAGACCGTCCCTTGCTGAGGGTGCAAGACCTCACCAAGCTCTTTCCGGTATCCACCGGGAACTGGTTTGAGCGGAATAGCAGATTCATACACGCTGTTGACGGTGTGGGGTTCGAGTTGGGCAGAGGCGAGAGTTTCGGCCTGGTCGGCGAGTCGGGATGCGGCAAGACGACGACCGGAAAACTGCTCGTGAGACTCGTCGATCCAACTGACGGCCACATCATGTTCGACGACGGCGAGGGCGAGCCGACGGACATCGCCTTCCTGAAGGGCAAGTCGCTCAAGGAATTCCGCAGGCATGCGCAGATGATATTTCAGGACCCTTACGAGTCCATGAATCCGCGCCGCACTATATTCGACACCGTCGCAGAGCCGCTAAAGACGCAGAAGATGGGCAGCGCTCTGGACCACATTGACCGCGTGGCCCGGATGCTCGAAATGGTAGGGCTCACCCCACCCCGTTCCTTTATGTTCAGACATCCGCACGAACTGTCCGGCGGACAGCGCCAGCGCGTGGCGATAGCGAGGGCTCTGGTGGTGGAGCCCAAGTTCGTCGTCGCCGACGAGCCCACTTCGATGCTCGATGTCTCTATCAGAACCGGGGTGATGCGACTCATGGAAGATCTGGGCTCGCGCCTGGAAGTAGGTTACCTGTACATAACACACGACCTCGCTGTGGCGCGATACATGTGCGATCGGATAGCGGTCATGTACCTTGGAAAGATAGTAGAGACGGGCGAAACCGAAGAGGTGCTGCAAAACCCGCGCCATCCGTACACCAGAGCGCTGCTGTCCGCAGTACCAGTCCCCGACCCTACTTACACGCGTCCTCCTGTCGAGATCGAGGGTGGGGTCTCTATCCCGGTCAATCCGCCGGCGCGCTGCCGGTTCTACGACCGCTGTCCGCTCGCAGACGACTTCTGCCGCGACAACGACCATCCCGCTCTCGAAGACAAGGGCGCCGGACACCTGACGGCGTGCTACAAGGCGTGACGCACACGTAGCCCTCTCTCCGTTCAGGGGAGTTGTCTCGTTCGTCAACCGGCAAACACGAACGGTACACAGGGTCTTCGATTATCAGCCAATTAAACCAAGTACGTTCGTGGTGAGTTTGTCTCCGTTCGTCCTGAGCTTGTCGAAGGAAGCCTGTCGAAGGATGAACGGGCGGCCCTTCGACAAGCTCAGGGCGAACGACAGAAGCGGTATCGTGAAATAACCGAAAGCAACTGGAACAGTCCAATCTACCGCTGACATGAACCATTTCATATCTGTACACTATTGCCATAGATTGTTCCTTATCTCTTTACCCTGAACTGTCGGAGAAAGACACGATGCCAGTATATGAGATGACTGCATATCCCAAGACCCTGGACATTGACGGGGAATCCATAACAGTCCTGCCAATGAGGCCCGAGCACGAAGAGGCCCTCTTGGACTTCTTTCTGAGAGTCTCTGAAGAAGACAGGTACTACCTCAAAGACAACGTTACTTCGCCAGCGGTAATCGCGAAGTGGATAAGCGAACTGGACTACGACAGGGCGCTTCCTCTCCTCGCCCTCACGGAAGACGGACAGATAGTCGCCGACGCCACTCTTCACCGCCAGAGAGCAGGCGCTCGCAAGCACATCGGAGAGATCAGGATCGTCGTGGATGCCCGATACCGCCAGCATGGGATCGGCTCCACACTAGTAACGGAACTTGCCGAGATCGCGCACGAAACGGGCCTGGAAAAACTCGTGGCGGAGGCCGTGGTCGCGCCCAGAAGACACGGGATGGAAACCCTGGAATCCCTGGGGTTCGTTCGAATTGCGACACTGCCTGACCACGCCAGGGATGTCGTCGGCAGACCCTGCGACATCGTTATCTCCGAGCTGTCACTGGGCAGGTGGAGCGAGTGGTGGCAGATGAGAAGGTAGTCTTGCCCTATCGTCCCTGGGCGAGTCGTTCGATCAGAAAGTCGGGCAGGCCGTGAGTCCGCATCTTCCGTTGGGTCGCTTCGATGTCGTAGCCCACACGGTAGTGGGCGATGGACTCTTCATCCGAGTCGTAGATCATATATGACGCGGTGGGATCGCCGTCGCGGGGCTGTCCGACGCTTCCGGGGTTGATGATGAGTCTCTCCTCGCCCAGATCGTATCCACCTCCGAGCGGCGGGTTCATGAAGACGGCTCCTCTCTGAGCGTCAGCACGGCAGATAAACGGCACGTGCGAGTGTCCCACCAGGCACCAGTAGGTGTCGAAGTGGTTAAAGCTGGCGACGGCGGCGCGGGCGGAGATGACGTACTCCCATATCGGGTCTCGCGGGCTGCCGTGCGCGAGGGTGAACTCTTCAATCTCCAAGATGAGCGGCTGTTCGATGAGATACTGGCGTCTATCTTCGTCCAGCGCTCCCGACGTCCAGGTGTTCGCGGCGGCGGCGTATGGGTTGAAGGCTTCGAGGCTCAGCTTGCCCACGGACGCCAGGTCGTGGTTGCCGACGATGGCTTGATGCGGATGCTCCCTCAACAGATCTATCACGGCGGCAGGGTCGGGGCCATAGCCCACCAAGTCGCCCAGCGACCATATCTCGTCGAAACCGCCCTGAGTTTCCGCGTCGCCTATGACGGTAGTGAATGCTTCTAGGTTGCTGTGTACGTCCGATACAATGAGAGCCTTCAAGAATAACCTCGCCTTGTTGTAGGTTGGCTCAGGTCAATATAATACACAAGGAAGGCTGAGCCTTCACCCTTATTCTGACAGGGCCTTTTCATTATTAGGCGTCACTAGAGTTGTCCGTTCGTGGTGAGCTTGTCGAACCATGAACGGGCGGCCTTCGACAACCTCAGGGCGAATGACAGAAGTGGTATTGGGAAATAATCGAAAGCCCCTGCGTTTGACTGTCCGAGTCTTAACGCAATTGATCCGTGGTTGACCCGTTTATGAAAATCACTATTCACAGCGACTCCGTCGAGGAGACGCGAAATCTGGGCCGGGTAGTCGGCTCCAATATCTCACCGGGAGACATTCTTCTGCTGACCGGAGGACTGGGAGCGGGCAAGACGACGCTCACACAGGGCATTCTGTGGGGACTTGGGTCCGAAGAGTACGCCCGCAGCCCGACGTTCGTGCTCGTGAACGAGTATCACGCCCGGATACCCGTTTACCACATGGACCTGTACCGCCTGGACAGCTTCGAGGATATAGACGGCCTGGGACTTGAAGACTACCTGTTCGGAGAAGGGCTGTGCGTCATCGAGTGGGCGGACAAAGCACAGGGCTACTTCCCCCTGGACCACGTGGACATTTCTATAGAGGCGGTCTCAGACAGCGCAAGATTGTTCACCTTGGAGGCCGAAGACGGCGGCAGGGAGCAACTTCTTTCCGCGCTTAGTGAACTAAAAGAACGCATTTCAGAGGATTGAGGCAGGCTTGTTGGAACTCCAGATTGACACCTCGACACGATATGCCAGCGTCGGACTCTCTCGCGATGGGCGCTCTCTGGTCGAAATCGCGTGGCGTTCAGAGCGTAATCACTCCGTCGAGCTCGCCCCCAATATCAATCGAGCCCTGGATCACGCTGGTGCGAAGATCGGGGACCTGACCGCCGTCTTCGTGGCCTCCGGGCCGGGCGGATTCAGCGCTCTGAGAGTCGGCATGAGTACGGCCAAGGCAATCGCATTCACGTCTTCTATCCCGCTTGTCACGGTCGGTACGCTGGAACTGGAGATGTATCCCTTCAGGGGGCTGGCGCGGTCCGTATGCGCAATCATGAGCGCTGGCCGGACTAGGCTGTATGTGGGTTCTCTGAATCCGGGGGACGACGAAGTTCAGATCGGTCTTCAGGACCTGGATTCGTTCATGGATTCTCTCTCTCCCGACACGCTCTACTGCGGCGAGGCCGTGTCCGATCTGGAGCCGGACATAAGAGAGCGGATCGGGAGCAGCGCATCGCTGTCCCAGTCAAGGCCACCGTCACGTCACTCATCTACTCTTGCCCGCCTGGGCTATGCCAAATTGCAATCCGGCCACACTGCCGACGCCGCCACCATCAGCCCAGTCTATCTGCGCAGTTCGCAGGTCAGCTCGGCAAACAGACGATGGGCGACAAGACAGACACAGGGTCCAAACTGACCATCTATTCGATAACCACACGCGAGGTAACTAAGTGGAAAAGACATTGGTGCTGCTTAAGCCCGACGCCGTCCAGAGAGGACTGTGCGGGGAGATAATCGCCCGACTTGAGCGTACAGGGCTGAAGATAGTCGGTATGAAGCTGATGCAGGTCAGTGAAGACCTAGCCAACAGGCACTACGGCGAACACGTCGGCAAGCCGTTCTTCGGCGGACTGGTGGGCTTCATCACGTCCGCGCCAATCGTGGCTATGGCGTTCGAGGGCAACAACGCCGTGTCCATCGTGAGGAAGACGATGGGAGCCACCAACCCCGCTGAATCGCCTCCCGGCTCTGTCAGGGGCGACTTCGGTGTGGACATAGGCAGAAACCTGGTACACGGCTCCGATTCGCCGGAGTCTGCGGTCAGGGAACTCGGCCTGTTCTTCTCGGCGGACGAACTGCTCAGCTACGGCAGGGCAACGGACTCCTGGATTACGGAATAATCCGTATCCGTCGCGCCTCGGGCCAGACGTTTTCCAGACCATAGTAGTCGCGCTCGTCGGGGCCCATCATATGGACGATGACGCCCCCGTAGTCCATCAGAATCCAGCCGCTGTTATGCGTCCCTTCCACGTGATGCAGGTGTGCGCCGACCGCCGACATCTGTTCCTCGATATCTTCCACCAGCGCGCGCAACTGGCGGCTCGAATCGGCAGTGAGAATCACGAAGTAGTCCGCGAATTCGCACGCTTCTTGGACATCCAGCAGGACGATATTAGAAGCCTGCATGTCGTCCGCCGCGTCGAAAGCGACCTCAGCCCAGTTCCTGGATTCTATGAGTGCCTGTTCAATCATGCGGGTATTATATGTTTGCTGGTTTAAGACGGTCAAACGAGAGAGGTGAAATCGAACCCATGTCAATTGGGAAACTGTGATATTCTTGGTACAGAAAGGTTTCAAGGAGATACCTCATGGCGAATTCAGAACATATCGAATCGCTCCAGACCGACATCAGGGAATGGAACATGAGGCGGAAATTCGAGAGATTCGCGCCGGACCTGAGAGACGCCGACCTCAGAAATGTTGACTTCAGCGGGGCTGACCTGAGTTACGCGGATTTGAGCAACGCCGATCTGAGGGGAGCCACGTTCAAACGCGCCAATTTCAAAGAAGCAATCCTGTCAGGTGCCATACTGGAAGAAGCCGACTTCACCAATACCGACTTCACCAATGCCGATCTCAGCAACGCGAGAGTCAAGGGTGCTGACTTACGAACAGCGAGACTAATCAACGTGAACATGTCCAGAACTGAGCCTTGGAAGGCTCATCTGTTCGAGGCTTCCTGAAGAGTAAGCAGGCAGCGTCAAGACTCAGGCCAACGTATCGAAAGCGTTGGCGGTTTGATAGATTTCTGTCGGACACTCCAGAAAACGGCGCCGAATCACTCCTTATTTCGAGGAACGAATAGATTACGTAGACCTGTTCAAGGTGTTTGTCGTAGAACCTCAGCAGTCATTCGAACGTATTCGGGCGCAGGCTGGGGCCTTCCTGATTTCGGCGTTCCACGAAAGGTTCGAGCGGGATGAATTCCTGAGTTGGAACCCCGACAGGCCAATTTACAGTTATGGTACGCGAATCATACCCAGCGAAAAGAAGGAAGACCTGATTGAAGAGTTAAGACTGCTGAACTTTACGCGCGAGACACTTTTCCCAAGTCTGGATGAAGCGGCAAGCGCGGTCATAGAACGATATTCCTCATAACCCACCCTTTAGCATCCCATCTCTCGTCTCCCCTTGACCTATCCTCTCACCATCCAATATACTCCATACTCCCGTATAAGAACATTTGTATCGCAACAACTCACAACCAATAATGCATAATTCCAGATTGACGATGACGCTACACCCCGAACTACAACAGATTGTCCGAGAGGAAACAGACAACGGACGAGAAGTAGTCCAGAACATGAAACAAGCCATGAACGGACTCTTCCCTAAATTCACGCCCCAGCACCAACTCATGGCTGGACGTGTCCTGGCCATACTCTGCATAGAGCAGGGCATCGAGTTCGTTGAGTCCGTGAAGAAACCCTCCGTCCCAAGAACCAGGGACTCAGCACAGCGCAAGGTCATAGGAGACGAGATAGACGCCGCCCTCTCTGCCGCTGAGGAAGAGATTGCCGGCTACGTCAAGAAACTCACCGGCGGCGGACGACGGATGATCAGGTTCCTCATCGAGGCTATGGAAGGTGGGATAAAGAGCTTCAGTCCCTCGCTCAGAATAGCCGCCGGGAAGGAACTCATAGGCTACGCCTACCCTATTTTCGTTCCGGCCAGTGCCAGAGACGCCAAACCCGGGACTGCATCCTCGTCTGAGCCGTCGCCAGCGTCCGAGGCACGACCTGAGTCCGCTCCGGTCGGCGTGTCCGTCGGGCAAGCCCTCCTCATGTACGAAGACAAGTATTGCCAGAACGATCTGAACATAAACGCCTCCATAGTCCGCAGAACTCTGGAAAGGTCTAACGATCCCGAAGCCCAACGCGCCGAAGCGCGCAGGCTGTGGAACGAAAAGGAGGATTTCCTCAAAGCCCAGTGCCCGACCATCAGCCCAGAACCCTACCCTGCGTGGTTCGACAAGATTCTGGACAGTTCCGGCGCTGACGTTCCGTCTGCCGTTCCCGACGACCCGGATGATTGGTGGGACGACGAGGACTGGGAGCTATGCGAGATCGGCCTGTGCGCCGAAGACGATCTCCCATGTCCCTACACCACCGTCCCCCTGAACCCGGAAGACCCCTGACCGTAAATAACTGACAACTTAGAACTTGATACTAAAGATGTTGCGCCAATTTAGTCGCTGCTGACTGTGGCGAGAAGAGTCCCTTCCCCCTTGACGGGGGAATGTTAGGATGGGGGTGACTCCCCTGCCTACCAAGTTGATACAGCATCAATACTATATCTCCGTTTGATGGTGGTCACTTCCCTATGCTAGGCTTGAACCCATGAGCAAGGGAAAGGTAATAGTCGCAATGAGCGGCGGTGTGGACTCGTCTGTCGCCGCGCTGCTGCTGCATCGTCAGGGCTACGACGTAGTCGGGGTCACGATGCGGCTTTGGGGACTGGAACGGGATGATGTCCCGGCGGCCAATAAGCGATGCTGCTCGGTAGAGGACGTGGACGACGCGCGGCGCGTCTGCCACGCAATCGGCGTTCCGCACTACTTCGTGAACTTCGAGAAGGAATTCCAGTCCCACGTCATAGACTACTTCGTGCAGGAGTATGACCGCGGCCGCACTCCACACCCGTGTCTCGCGTGCAACGACAAGATCAAGTTCGACTTCCTGCTCCGACGCGCCATGTTCCTCGACGCTGACTTCATAGCCACCGGCCACTATGGACGAGTCAGGCGAGATGCAGATGGCACCTACGAACTGCTGAAGGGCGTGGACGCGGGCAAGGACCAGTCTTATGTACTGTTCACTCTGGGACAGAGCGAATTGAGCCGTCTCCTGCTGCCCGTCGGCGAGTATCCTAAGGATGAGATTCGCAGGATCGCCGCTGACTCCCGCCTGCTCGTCGCCGACAAGCCGGACAGCCAGGAGATATGCTTCATACCCAACAATAACTACCGCGAGTTCGTAGCTGAGCGCGTGAAGCCGAGGCCGGGCAACCTGATCAACCTCGACGGCGAGGTTCTGGGGACACATCCGGGAATCCAGTTCTTCACTATCGGACAGCGGCGCGGCCTGGGACTGAACGGAAATACGGAAAGGCCGCTCTATGTGACCCGAATAGACGCGGAATCCAACGAAGTCGTGCTGGGAGACAGCGAGGACCTGCTTCGTACCCGCCTGTGGGCTTCCCGCGTCAACTACATCTCCGGCGACCCGCCCGAAGACATGACCAACGTGACCGCCAAGATCAGGTACAAGGCCTCAGAGGCCAGCGCAAGTGTATCTCCCATGGAGGACGGCTGGGCTGAAATCAAATTCGACAAGCCCCAGCGGGCGGTAACGCCCGGCCAGGCCGTGGTGTTCTATGACGAAGACAGGATTCTCGGCGGCGGTTACATAGAACTTGAGGCTCCGGTAGCCGCTCCTGTCGGCTGACAATATATTCACGCGGAGAAAGACATTGGACTTCAAGGACCTCATCAGGCTGGGCTACGACGAATATCTGGACGATCTGAAGGACCACCTGTCGGGTCTCACCCCCGAGGAGCGTAGATTCCAGCCTACGCCGGAGTCTAATCACGTTGACTTCATCGTGTGGCACATGGCGCGCGTGGAGGATGATTTCGTACAGCGCTTCGCACAGCAGCGCGACACCGTTTGGCAGCGCGACAACTGGCACGGCAAGATGGGTCTGCCTGAGAAGGAGAGCGGCTTCCGCTACACTGTCGAACAGGTAGCGGAGTTTCCGCCGTTCGACATGGACGAAATGCTCGCCTACTACGACGCGGTTCGGGTGGAGACCTATAAGTTCCTGGACTCGATTTCCGAAGCCGACCTCGCGGTGAGACCGCACCCACGCAGGCCGGAGTACTCGCTCGCCAATATGTTCAGCCACCTGCTGGTCGAGGAATCTCAGCATGTCGGTCACGTGGCCTACATCCGCGGCATCCAGAGGGGCATCGAAGAGTAGCGCCGGTCTCCAATGGCGGCGAGGAATGCCATCCCCGACTTCATACTGGAGACGGAACTATACCGTCAGGGCTATGGGTATGTCGCCGGCCTGGATGAGGTGGGACGCGGATGCCTGGCAGGCCCGGCAGCGGCGGGCGCGGTTATTCTTCCACGGTATCCCAGCAAGGAAGTGTTTGCGCTGGCGCGAGACAGCAAACAGCTAAGCGCGGCACAGAGAGAAGAAGCCTACGAAGCTATAACAGCGTCCGCGCTGTCATACGCGGTTGGCTGGTCAACTCCCGCGGAGATAGATAGGACCGGCATAGCGGCGGGCGTAAGACGGGCGATGCGACGCGCGTTGGAGAAACTAAACCCTCCAGCGACCTACCTGCTGATAGACGCCATTCCCCTGCCCTCTTCAGGCCTGCCGCAGAAGTCAATCATCAGGGGCGACTCCAAGTCGCTGAGCATCGCGGCGGCGTCCATAGTGGCCAAGGTGGAGCGCGACAGATATATGATTTCTCTCGCCAAACGGTATCGGTCCTATGGATTCGAGGCCCACAAGGGCTATGGCACGAGGCGGCACCTGAACGCGATAGCCGAGCTGGGGCCGTGCCACGCGCACAGGATGAGCTTCGCCCCGGTGAAGCGAGAAGCGCATAGAATCCAGCCCCAGGGTTCTGGCACAATCGGCAGGTGGGCAGAATCGTTCGCAGCGGCGGCACTGGAGGATCGGGGATTGAAGATAGTGGGCCGCAACTTCAGGACGCGGTTCGGCGAGGTTGACCTGATAGCGACGGACGGACAGACGCTGTGCTTCGTCGAGGTGAGGGCACGGAGGCCATCGGCGTTCGGCACGCCTTCCGAGACGGTGACGGCGTCCAAGGCCCGACGGATAATAGCGGCGAGCCAGGAATTTCTTCAGCAGGATGGCGCGCGCTGGCAGGACTGGAGGATTGACGTGGCGGCGGTCGAGTTGGACCATTGGAGCCGTCCGGCCTCCGTGGAATTTATCGAATCAGCTATCGAAGGGTAGGCGGCTCCTCAGTCAGCGCCACCGTGTCCAGCGGCCATTTCGAAGAAGCGATCAACAGACGCCAGGGCAGCCGAGTAGTCGTAGGAGGCGTACCTGCGCTGTCTCAGGATTACGGTGTCGCCGTTGAAGAAGCGTTCATAGAGGGCCTGCCTGGAACCGAACTGCGAGCCAACAAGGTCCCAGGCGAGCCTGAACAGCCGTATCCTGTCCTGGGCTCCGACGGACGCGCCCTGGTAATACTTGGCTATCTCGTCGGCGATAGGTCCCTGCATATCCTTTTCGGTGGGGGTCAGCATCAGGCCACTGGCCGAAAGCTGCTCGATTATCCATACGATGCGGGTATGAGCGTCGGGGAACCAGTGGCGCATGGCGTGCCAGGGTTCCTCGGCGGGCCATATCCCTTCGCCCAGATAGGGGCCAGCGTCCACCTCGGCGGCGCGGAGATAAGCGTTAACAGTGGCCCTTATGTCAACTATCTCGGAAATCTTCTCCTGGACGTGGCTGTAGATGTTGATGCCTATGGCGTCGGCTAACTTGTGAGTTATACCCAGCATGAAGTCGAGCTTGGCGATGTTCTTGACCGCTACCTGCTGCATGTACTGACGCCACCACCTGCCTCTGCGAATGTTCTCGTTTCCAAGTTCCACGTCGTCGTACGAGAAGACGCGCTCCCAGGGAATCAGAACGTCGTCGAAGATAGCCATGCAGTCCATCTCGTCATAGAAGCCGGAGAGCGGGTAGTCGAAGGACGACCCACCGCGGTCGTAAGACTGGCGGCAAACAAACTTGAGACCCGGAGTGGCGACGGGTATGGCGAATCCAATGGCGTACATGGAAGATTCGGGCAGGTCGGGGCGGAGGGGTCGGTAGAGAGGGGCGACTATCTCATCGGAGAAGGGGGCCAACGTCGCCAAGAGCCTTGCTCCGCGCACTATGACTCCCTCCGAGGTGGTATCCACGACGCCGAGCGCGATGTATGGGTCATCGAGCTGGCTGATGTCGGCGGCGCGGTTGGTCTGAGGATGACCGAAGGTGTGGGTCAGACAGAGGTCGTTCTCGCTAACGTATTCGTAGTAGTTGATTACGTTGTCGCGGTAGCGAGCGTCGTTCTCACCGTAGCAGTCGGCCATCTGGCGCATGGCTGCCACCACAACGTTCACGTAGTCGGGGGTGCGTCCGAGCATACCAAAGGAGTGTCGGGCGGTTGCTTCGAACGCCCTGCGCCTTCTTACGAGGTCGTCAACCGAGTGGGGAATCATGTAGGACAGTGAGATAGGGTCGCCGGTGGTCGGAGACTCGAAGGCCATGACGTCGCGCGTGTCGGGGTTATGCTGGAGGTCATACACGCCCGCGAGGGTCTTCGCCATACGCGCGAGTTTGGGGTGAGCGGTTACGTCCTTGACACGCTCACCCTCCAGCCATATCTCCCTGTCGTCTCTCAAGCCTTCAAGGAATTGTTCGCCTGACCGAACGGACATAGGACACCTCCGCCGAAATCTGAGACTCGGGCTTGGGAATCTGCCCTTAGGGACGAAGCGGGATTCCCATAGTAATTAGGCCACCCAATTGGGTGGCCTTCCTCAACGTGTGTCTATTATATGGTCGGGGAGACTGGATTCGAACCAGCGACCCCTTGCACCCCATGCAAGTGCGCTACCAA
>VXRN01000021.1:12709-25364 GCA_009838465.1 Dehalococcoidia bacterium | reverse complement strand
TACTCCAACGACCCAGTGGAAACCGCCTACACAGCATTTTTCTGCAGCCTGCTAAGGCGGTCCAAAATGCCGTCTTACCTATCCAGTGCCGACGAACTGTGAGAGCAGGCGGTAGTTGCCTCTTTCGTATCTCACTCTGCCTGCGACGACGGCGGGGTGGATTCTGAGTCTCTGTGCCAGCGCGATGACATTGTTCGCGTTCGGAGTGTGGCGGGCTTCACTGTCCTCCCAGACTTCAGACGGTATGAGCGCTTCTTCCGCCCACCAGTCGGCCTGTGTCTCTTTCGAGTCTGCGCCCTTATGATCACTGCCCCTGAGCGTCAGGTCGTCTATGAACGAGATGTGGTCGTTGTGATTTCTCGCTTGCCCGACAACACCTCGGATACGCGCGAGCGACTCCCGATGTATGGAATGAGGTCTCGCGGAGTCAATTCCATTTGGTCCATCTGGAACTCGATTGCCGCTACGGGGCTGGGCAGGCCGATGGGATAATGCCTTTCCTCGTAAACCTCTACGAGGTCGGCCAGGACATCCCGCTCGTCTCCCTCGGGAGAGCCGTCCTCTGCCTGAAATATCTCGCCAAGCCTGCCGAGCGCGTCCTCGTAATCGTCTTCGCTGCGAATAGGCTTGACCGTAACCATTTCTACACCCCCTCTTTAAGAATCTTGCCCGGATAAACTGTGCGCATCAACGTGATGATCGTGTCTTCCTCAACCTCAATGATAATCTACAATCTCGACGGCTGTATTCCCTAATCATCTCTTTTGGGCGATAATCCGCTGGCTATGGAAGGGGAACTATCTTCGAGGGTCAGGTGGGCGGGTCTGGTCGCGGCGGCGTCCGGGGTGTTTCTGACGGCGCTGGACATTACGGTGAACGTCGCGCTGCCCGACATCACGGACAGCTTCGGCACGGACGCGGTCACGATCCAGTGGATAATCATCTTCTACGTGGGCAGCAGCACCGGTATGCAGCTCGGACTTGGTGGCGCGGCGGACGCCTTCGGGCTGAAGCGGATGTTCATGCTCGGTCTCGTGTCCTATATGGTGGCGGTGCTGGCCATCGGGCTGTCGGACAGCCTGGCGCTCGTGTTCGGGCTGAGGGTGTTCCAAGCGGTCGGGAACGGTCTGCTAATCGCGCTGGGGCCGGCGATAGTCACCAGCCTGTTTCCAGCGGAGTTCCGCGGTCGCGCACTGGGGATCATGGCGGCACTGGGAACGCTGGGGATGATAAGCGGGTCGCTGGGAGGCGGCGCGCTTGTGGATGCGCTGGGATGGCGCGCTATCTTTCTGGCGAGGGTGCCGCTGTGCCTGCTGGCTATCGGGTTCTCGGCGTTCTTCCTCAGACTTCCGGGCAGACAACGGACGCTGGCGCGCTTCGACCTGTTGGGATCGGTCGCGCTGTTCGTGTCGGTCGGGTCGCTGATACTTGCGCTGTCGTTGGGGGGACGGAACGGGTGGGATGAGATCTACGTTATCGCGCTAGCGGCGGTCTCGGCGTGTGGATTCGGGACGTTCGCAGTGGTGGAGCGCAGGGTGAGCAATCCTATTCTCCAGCTTTCACTGCTGAAGCATCGCGTGCTGGCGCCCGCGCTGGTCGTGTCTCTGCTGGTGTTCATATCCACGTTCGTGAACTGGTTCATCCTGCCCTTCTTCGTGATCGAGTCGCTGGGGGCAAGCGCGAGCGTATGGGGCCTTTTGCTGATGCTGATGACGGCGGCGAACTCGGTATCTGCGCCGCTGGGGGGATGGCTGTCGGACCGCGCGAATCCGGCCTACACGATAACGGCGTCGGTGATGGTTTCCACCCTGGCCATGCTGGTCATGTCGAGGCTCGGAGAGGGGTCGTCGGTTGTGTCTGTGGGGTTGGGGCTGATGATGGTGGGCGTAGGAACGGGGCTGTTCCAGACGTCCAGCGCGAACCTGATAATGGGAAGCGTGCCGCCGGACCGTCTCGGAATGGGCGGCGGGATAATGGGACTCGCTCGGGGCATGGGAACGGTGACCAGCGTGGCGATAATGGGCGCGGTGTTCGCTGCGCGAGAGTCGTCCAGAGGGATGTCGGTGACACCGGACGCGGCCTTCATACTCGCGTTCCGAGATACTTACCTGGTTGCGGTCGCACTGGCGGCAGTGGCCGTCGTGATGTCGTTCTCACTATGGCCGCGGCTGGTGGAGAGGTCGGATTCTTCCGTTTAGATTGTGACGGTCTGTTCGGGTTATGGGTTAGGCCGTCAATGGATGGTGTATAATCGGCGTCAGCGACTACACAACTCACTGACCCTGAGAGGTCTGCGATGACTACCAAGACGATTACGCCTAGCAAGACGGAAAGGGACTTCGAGCCGTTTCCTGAACATTCGCCCAGGGACGATATGCAGAACTGGAATCATCTCTACTCAAGGGGCCAGGCCGCCGGCCTCGTTATCCATATCGGCAACCCTGAAACCACCACTGCCGGCAGTGAGATACCCGTAGGCCCCACACTCGCTAATCGAGACGATCACCGGGTGCCAGACTTCATGATTTCGAGGAACTCCAGGCCTGAGTTGATCGAAGCGGACGGTGGCTACGCGATAGACCGACAGGGGAAGCCACCGGATTTCGTTCTGGAGGTGGCTTCGAGATGGACGGGGGTGATTGATTACACCAGCAAGCGTGAAGATTACGCGCGATACGGGATTGCCGAGTACTGGCGGTTCGACTCGACGGAGGGTGAGTATCACGACGCGGCACTGGCCGGGGACAGTCTGGTTGACAAGGAGTACGAGGCTGTCGAGATAGAGAGACTGGACGAATCGCAGTATCGCGGTTACAGCGAGGCTCTTGGTCTGTACGTGTGCTGGGAGTATGGGAAGTTGCGGTTCTACGACCCGGTGAGTGAAAGTTACATACGCACCCATTATGACGAGGTCGCGGAGCGCGAGGCGGCCGCGGCTAGAGCTAACCGGGAATCGAAGGCGCGACGTGACGCGGAACAGGCTCGGCGTGATGCGGAACAGGCTCGGCGCCATGCTGAGACACGGGCGGCCGAGGCGGAGGCGGAAAACCGCAGGCTCAAGGAGAGGCTGGCCGCCCTGGGAGGGAGCCAGTAGCCTCGCGTGGACTACATCTAAGCAAGAAGTCGCTCTGCCTGTTGTTGACTCGACAGAGAAGTTCTGTAACAGCAATGTATTGGTCAGTCGCCCGGTTATGCCTGTGAGCACCCTGCCCAGGCGCTTCTACTATGGGTGGCTGGTCGCAGGGGCGGCTTCGGGGATCCAGTTCGCCAACGCAGTGACTGCCATCGGGATTCTGACGGTGTTCGTCATTCCGATGAGCGAGGAGTTCGGCTGGAACCGCACCGAGATGGCTGGGGCGACGAGCCTGGGTTCAGTCCTGGGAGCGGCGCTGGCCCCGTTCAGCGGGAGGCTGGTGGACCGCTTCGGCGCGCGGGTGATTCTCGTGGTCGGGGGACTGGTCGTGGTGGTGGGTTGTCTCTATCTCTCGATGGCGCAGGCGTTGGCGGGATTCTACGTCGCTTTCACTACCGTCAGGATCGCCGACCAGGGACTAATACAGATTGGCGCATCGGTCAGCGTGAGCAAATGGTTCCTGAGACGCAGGGGCAGGGCGGTTGGTCTGGTGTTCTTCGGCGGTTCGTTCGGGATGATCGTGATGGCCCCTGCGGTGCAGTTCGTAATAGCCACCTGGGACTGGAGGACGGCGTGGGTAGCGCTCTCGGCTACGATGCTCTGCGTGGGAGTGATCCCGGCGGCGCTGTTCATACGTCGCCAGCCGGAGTACATGGGCCTGGTGATTGATGGGGCGGACCCCCGAACCCCAGTGTCGCGCGGGGCCGACGCTGAGCGAGACGAGCGTTGGGTCCCGCTCGGTGAGGTAATCAGGACTCCGGCGTTCTGGGTGATTCTGGTATCGCTGTTCCTTGCGAGCTCAGCAATCTCCGGCGTCGGGCTTCACCTGGTGCCGCACCTGACGCAGCAGGGGCTGTCCCCCACTGCGGCGGTGGCGGCAGTGAGCGTCATGGCGATTTCGGGAGCGGTTGCCGCGCTGGTGTCCGGTGTCCTGGCTGAAACGATGTCGGTGAAGCTGCTGCTGATGCTGGCGTACCTGCTCGGCGCAGTGAGTATGTGGACGCTGATTCACGCGGACACGCTGACGGAGACGTACCTGTTCGCCGTGATGCAGGGTTTTCTGGGCACCGGTGTGAACACTCTCGCGCCGATCATGTGGGCCAGCTACTACGGACGAAGGAGTCTGGGCGGCATATTCGGGATGAGCAGGGCGGCACAGGTCAGTGGATTTGCCGTTGGGCCACTGGTCTCGGCGGTGGTGTTCGACAGCACGGGAAGTTACCGGGGGGCATTCGTCTCGCTCGGGATGGTTGCGATCCTGGCATCTTTGCTGCTCTGGGCCGCAAGGAGACCGGTCAGCGTCTTGACTCATAGACGCTCAACAGATACTTGATGCTTCCGTTGACCATACGCTTTGATACAATATGCCTCCGAATACCATCAAACGAAGGCTGGAGGCCATGCAGGAACGACACGCCCCTAAACCCGCGACAGTCTTCACGCTCCAAGCCACGGACCGCGGCGCGCGAGCGGGCGTCCTGCGAACCGCGCATGGCGACGTTCCGACGCCGTTCTTCATGCCGGTGGCGACGCAGGGTTCGGTGAAGGCGGTAGACCCACCCGACCTGAGAAGCGTTGGCGCGAATATCGTGCTGGGGAACACCTATCACCTGTTCCTGCGCCCGGGTACGGAGTTGGTGGAGCGGTTCGGCGGGCTGCATTCGTTCATGGGCTGGGACGGGCCGATACTGACGGACAGCGGTGGCTTCCAAGGCTTCAGCCTCAAACACCTGCGCAAGATTGACAAGGACGGCATACTGTTCAAGTCGCACATAGACGGCTCTATGCACAAGTTCACGCCGGAATCCACCATAAAGGCGGAGGAGAAGATAGGCGCGGACATCATCATGCCTCTCGACGTGTGCGTGGAGGCCAATTCGGAATACGGTGTGGTCGAGAGGGCCAGCCAACTCACGACGAAATGGGAGGCGCGCTGCAAGGAGGCGCATACGCGCGACGACCAGATCCTGTTCGGGATAGTCCAGGGTGGGCTGTACGAGGACCTGCGGGCGCGGTCGGCGGAGGAGATCATGTCCATCGGGTTCGAGGGCTACGCGCTCGGCGGTCTGAGCGTCGGCGAGTCGAAGGAGGAGATGTACGGGATGACGGGCATAGCCGCCGCGATGCTGCCATCGGATTCGCCGCGCTACCTGATGGGAGTCGGGTCGCCTGAGGACCTGGTCGAGAGTGTCGCGCGCGGGATAGATATGTTCGACTGCGTGCTTCCCACCCGGATCGCCAGAAACGGCTCGCTGTTCTCGCGCGATGGGCGCATTAACATCTACGCGGCGCCCCACCGCGACCGGGATGAACCGGTAGAGCCGGGCTGCGATTGCTATACGTGCCAGAACTTCTCAGCCGCCTACGTTCATCACCTGTTCAAGTCCAAAGAGCTTCTGGGGTACAGACTGGCGACGCTCCACAACCTGCGCTTCATCCTGAGGATGATGGAGGAGATACGGGAGGCTATAGTCGCCGGAAAGTTCCAGAAGTACACGGAGGAATTCCATCTCCGCTTCACGCCGCCCGACCAAAAGGCGCGACACGAGCAGAGGCTAAAGTGGCTGGCTTCCCAGGGCAGACCGGGGGCGTAGTATGTGCGGACGTTTTACTCTCATCCCATGGGACGAAATAGAGAGACGATTTCTGCCGACCGGCACGGGTATGGAGATAATACGCGAGCGATTCTCCGACACTGGCCCGGAGCGTTACAACATCGCGCCCACACAGGACGTAATCACAATTACGAATGACGGTGAAGCGAACGTGGCCCGGTTCAAGCGCTGGGGGCTGGTGCCGTCCTGGGCGAAGGACATCTCCATCGGCAACCGGATGATAAACGCGCGGGCGGAGACATTGGCAGAGCGTCCGAGCTTCAGGTCCGCTTTCAGGCGGCGCAGGTGTCTGGTAGTCGCGGACAGCTTCTACGAATGGAAGCGCGACGGACGCAACCGCACTCCAATGCGAATAAGCCTGGAATCCGGGGAACTGTTCGGTTTTGCGGGACTTTGGGAGTCGTGGGACAGCCCGGATGGTCGCAGAATACTGTCCTGCACGATAGCCACCACCGCGGCTAATGAGTTCCTGGCGCCGATTCACGACCGGATGCCTGTGATTCTGTCGCAGGACGCCGAGCCCATGTGGCTGGACCCGGACATCCAGGATACCGATGCGCTTTCGGAGTTGCTGACGCCGTATCCGTCCGACCTCATGAGCGCATACGAAGTATCGAGCGTCGTCAACTCGGCGGCGAACGACGTGCCTGAGTGCATAGCTCTGGTCAGCAGGTTACTCTAGGGAAATGCCGCCTAGTAAAACGTGCAGCCGATACCGTGATAACCGATGGTAACCTCGCCATCCTCGACGACCACGGGAGTGATCTTGTCGCCGCCCGTTAGCTCCTGGAGCTCGGGCCACCGTTCGGGGTGGTCACCAAGGTCAATCTCCTCGTACACCTTGCCCTTCTCGTCCAGTTCCATCTTGACGGAGACGCAGATGGTGCATTCCGGATGCGTGTATATCAGTACGCCGCTTTCAGCCAAAGTTCGCCTCTTTTTATCTGGATTGTGGGTTCGTCCCTGCCAAGTGTAAATCCCCAGTCCATCCAACTCTCATACCATTCACACAAAGCGTCGGGAGAAACTCGGACGAAGCCCAATAAGGGTGAAGGCTCGTCCTTCCCTTCCTAGCCGTAGCAGCCTATCCCATTGAACCCGACGGTGACCTCGTCGCCGTCTATCATGACCGGGCTGATGCGCTCTCCGTCAGTGTGCGGAAGTACCTCGGGCCAGCGGTCCGGGTGCAGCGAAAGGTTCACTTCCTCGTACTCGATGCCGTCCTGGTCGAGCTGCGCCTTGAGCATATCGGTGTAGCCGCAACCCACCGTTGAATAGACAGTTACAGTTTTGCTGGCCGTGCTCATCGTTCCTCCTGAACAACTGCGTGTCGAAATTCTCGGTTACTCAAGTGAGCGGCGCTGCCTTTCGGCTACGAAGGCCGCTCACGCCTCTCAATTTCGCGTTCCTCGGCCTTGTTACGGAGAGCTCGTCCCTTGTCCGGGTGGGGATCCTCGATGAGGCCGTACATCTCTTTACCCTCGTGGTCTTCGGGCAGGTGTTCCGTAATCGGCATACCTTCTTTGTCCACGAACAGCAGGCAGTGACAATACTTGTAGATCTGCATATCGTCGCAGGGGCAGATCCAAGTGCGGTGCTTGACCTCTTCGGTCTTGTCCGGGTAGAACCTGCACGGGCACAGCGGGCGTCCTACTTCATCTACATTCTGCGCGAGCCCAAGTATTACGGACTCGGTCACTCCCTCCACCGGAGACGTGTAACTACCCGACTTCTTGGTGAAGTTCTCAACGAGCCGACGCATACGCTGCATAGCTTTTTCACTAGGTTGTTCCGGCATCCGTCGCCTCCTGATTCATTTATTTGAGTCCCTTCAACCCATTATACATATCATCCACCCGCTATGCTGTAAGATTTCCACCAGACCCAACACCTGATATTCAGGAGCCCGCAACCATGGCCAATCTATTTCGCTTCCGTCATATGGATACAGAGGTTAGGGAGGCGATGCTGGAACGCCTCGATCGAATGACCGAACTGCCGCTATTGCTGCTGTCGTTCATTATGATCCCGGTACTGCTGGGGCCTCTTCTGTGGGAGGACAGCTTTTCAACGGCGGAGAGAGCCCTCTTCCAGACGCTCGACATATTCATCTGGGCGATATTCGCGGCTGATTTCTTCCTCAAGTTCGCCATTACTCCAGAGAAACTGCGTTTTCTCAGGAGACACTGGCTGGAAGCGCTGACCGTTCTGGTCCCCTTCCTGCGCCCACTGCGAATACTCAGAATCGTACTGTTTGGAGTGCGGGCAGTGAGGGCGGCGCGGCGGCTGGTGAACGTGGACTTCCTGATCGTGTATGCGATTGGGATTGTCGTTATTGCCGCGACGGTCGTTGCGGGAGTCGAGCGAGGACACGATTCGATCAACTCCTTCACGGACGCGCTCTGGTGGTCGGTGGTCACTGCGACCACAGTGGGCTACGGCGACATGACTCCTATCACGCCCGTGGGTAGAGGCATGGCGGTCCTGCTCATGCTGGTCGGAATCGGATTGTTCGGCGGCCTGACGGCCAACTTCGCGTCCACCATATTCAGGACCGACGACAACGTGGAGGCCAACACAGAACTGCTTCTGGACGAGATGAGATCCCTCCGCACAGAGCTGGTCGAACTCCGGCAAAGCGTTGATGTCGCACGGCAGGGCGCTCAGCAGGCCGCACCGACGAGGGGGTTTGCATTATCGGCAGTCACCAATATAATTCGGAGGCCAACATCTGTCATATCGAACATTTTCAGGCGCGGCGGACAACCTGCCGCGCGGCAAGAAACCGGAGATGATAGTATGCCCGACGCACAGACCTTCAGACAGGCATGGGGTAAATTCGCAACAGGCGTATCGGTTATAACAACCGTCCAGGCCGACGACGAGATACACGGTATGACCGCCAACGGCATCACATCCGTTTCCCTGGACCCCCTGCTCGCATTGGTGTGCACCGGCCACACCACGGCCTCCTACCCGCTGATCAAGGAGAGTGGTCGTTTCGCCATCAACATTCTCAACGAAGACCAGCGGGCGATTGCCGAATACTATGCCCGCCCTACCGACCAGAAGACAGGCGACGTTCCAGCGTCTTTCAGCCGCACCGCTCAGGGCGCGGCCACGCTGGACGGCAGCCTGGCCTATATGGACTGCCGCGTAGTGGACGAATACGTCGCCGGAGACCATACCATCTTCATAGGCGAGGTCGAGGAAATACACATTGACTCCGACGGCGACAGGCCGCTGCTCTACTTCGAGGGACGGTTCAACCGACTCCCCAGCGGAGCATAAGGAGGCAAACCCATGCAGCCAGAACTGATTGCCGACTACCATTGCGTTACGGGCGAAGGCCCACTCTGGCACCCTAAGGAAAGTTGCCTCTACTGGGCCGACATCCCTGAGGGCAGACTGTTCAGGTACAACCCCTTCACCCGCGTCCACGAGCAGATATATGACGGTCGTGTTGTCGGCGGCTATACGATACAGGCCGACGGATCGCTGCTGCTGTTCATGGACAGATGCTCGGTAGCAGTCCTGCGCGACGGCGAACTGGACTTCATCGTTGATGAACTGCCGGATGAGGCAGACAACCGCTTCAACGACGTGATAGCGGACCCGGCAGGGCGTGTCTTCTGCGGCACCATGCCCAGCCCCAGTGGTCGTCCGGCCACGCTGTATCGCATGGACACCGACGGGTCCATCACTCCGGTGCTCGAAGACCTCGGACTATGCAACGGCATGGGATTCACCTCCGACCTCAAGAGTATGTACTTCACGGACTCACTCGCGCATGAGATATACATCTTCGACTACCACATCGAGAGCGGTGAGATCGGCAACCAGCGCACCTTCGTGCAGACTCCCGACGACGACGGCACCGTTCCCGACGGCATGACAGTTGACGCGGAAGACCACGTGTGGTCGGCGCGATGGGACGGCTCCGCACTCTACCGCTTCGCTCCCGACGGCACTGAGGTCGCCCGAATAGACTTCCCGGCGAAGAAGGTATCCAGCGTCATATTCGGCGGACGCGACCTGACCGACATGTACGTGACGACTGCCGGGGGCAACGACAAGCCCAACGAGGGCCCCGGCGCGGGCGCGCTGTTCCGGCTGAACCTGGGGATAAAGGGGAAGCCGGAGTACCTGTCGCGTATCTACCCCTAGCCGACACCATGATATAATCGCCTAAACATGACCAAATGGAAATTTCGGTAAAACGGCGTCGCGGAGATTCACATCATGGCCACCCAGAGCGTACTCACAAAACCCCGGGGCCCGGACTATTCGCGTATCGAGCAAATTCCGGACCCGCCCCGAAGGCCTGATATGAACGAGTACCCGCACATCAGCGCCTTTACTTCTGCCCTCGAGGTATGGTTCAACGACGAAGAGGGCGTGGTGATAGGATCGTCTGGATACCTGTGGCGTCTCTCGACCGACAGATATGGCCCCTATCCTGACGCCATACTCGCCAGGGGAGTGAGAGACCCCCGGCGTGTCATCCTTCGCAACGGCTACGTCATCAGCGAGGTCGGTAAGCCCCCCGACTTGGTTCTGGAAGTCGGCTCCCCCAGCACCGGAAGGCGGGACTACACTGATAAGCGTGAGATCTACGCTGAATACGGAGTGCGAGAATACTGGCGATTCGATCCATCGGGTGGAAAGAATCACGACGCGCCATTAGCCGCCGACACGCTGGTGGACGGCAAATACGAGCCGATGGATATCGTGAGCGAATCGGAGACGCGCCATTGGGGATACAGCCAGGTCTTGGAACTTGAAGTGTGGTCATACGACGGCATTCTGCGCCTCCGCGACCCCGTGAGCGGAGAATTCATCCCCACACACGTCGAATCGTGGGAAGCCGCCCAATCCGAGCGTGCCGCGCGACTGTCCACCGAACAACGTGCCCAATCCGCCGAACAACGCGCCCAATCCGCCGAACAACGCGCCCAATCCGCCGAAGCGCGCAACGCCGAACTGGAAGCTGAATTGCGTCGGCTGCGCGGCGAATAGCCTTCAGATAAGCCAACGCCGCGTACCCCCGCCCCCTCCGCGCTGAAATTGCTCCATCCTGGGAAAGGATTCCCAATGCCAGGGTTCATAAACCGGGATGAAAGTAAAGTCTCTGACCAAGAGGGGAAGAGACTACCGCATACACCACTAAAGTGCATATCCGTCAGGGAGCGAAACCATGTCTTATGAACTTATACTCAGCGAGGTCAGGGGGCGCGTTGGTGTCATCACGATGAACCGCCCTGACAAACTGAACGCGATGAACCCGCAAATGAACCACGAGATCATCAGCCAGATCGTCGAGTGGAACGAGGACGATTCCGTGGGCGCGATTGTGTGGACGGGGGCCGGGCGAGGCTTCTGCGCGGGCGCGGATATTGGTCGCTTCGAGGCGCGACGCGACGGCCAGGCGGCAGACAACGCGCAGCCGCTGGTGGAGGACAGTTGGCACGAGGTAATCAGGAACGCCAAGCCGGTTATAGCGGCCATCAATGGCGTCGCCATTGGCGAGGGTCTGACACGCACGCTGCCCTGCGACGTTCGCATCGCATCCGAAAGTGCGCGGCTGTCTTTCAGATTCGTCCGCGTCGGGCTCACCCCCGAATTCGCATCTACGCACTATGCTCCGCACCTGATAGGCTTGGGCCGGACGCTGGAGTACATGCTTCGCGGGAACCTGATACCCTCGGACGAGGCCCTCAGAGTCGGCCTGGTGAACTACGTCTATCACGACGACGAAGTGCTGGACAAGGCAGTCGAACTGGCGACCGAAATCGCCGATAACCCCGTCTGGCAGCTTTCGCAGGTCAAGAGGCTGGTGCACCAGAACTACATCGAGCATGACGTCGAGTCTGTTCTCTCCGATGAGGGTCCCACTTTCCAGACCGCCATGAAGAGCGACGCGCACAAGGAGGCGCTCACCGCCTTCCGCGAGAAGCGCCTGCCCAGATTCAACTAAGTACCCGGCAAGTCTCATGACGAACAAGCCGCTGATAGCGGTAACCGCGGGACAGTCGGAAGAAGATCTGAATATCTTCCTCGACGCCGTTGAACGCGCGGACTCGGAACCCTGGCCTCTCTCGGTGGATTACGGACTAACGCCGCAGGAAGTGCTTGAGCGCGCCGGAGCTCTCATACTCAGCGATGGCCCGGACGTCAACCCCGCTCGTTACGGGAAGAACCCGAATTCCGGGGTTGAGCCCGCCGATTTCGATGATGCGCGGGACGAGATGGAAATCGCCCTAGTTCGCGCGGCCCTGGACGCGGACCTTCCGATATATGGAGTGGGACGCGGTATGCACATTCTGAACGTCGCCCTGGGCGGCAGACTTCTCCGGAGTGTGGACGGACACTACCCGCCAGCGCCGCATGAGAACGAAGACTCCAAGCCCGCGTATCACCACATCTACATTTCCCCCGGAAGCAAGCTGGCCGCCGTGGTAGGTTCGGGCGGGTTCGTGCGCGTGAACAGTCGCCACCGGTCCGGTATGCGCGAGGCGCAGAAGTCTCAACACCTGCTCGCCTCCGCATACTCGCTGGAAGACGGCCTCATCGAAGCGCTGGAGAGTCCAAATCACAAGTGGGTGATTGCCGTGCAGTTCAGCCCGCAGCGCAGAATGGAGATTCCACCGCACTTCGAGAGGCTGTTCCAGTCCCTGGCGGAGCGGGCAGCGGAGCGGCTGGCCAATGTCCCTGATCCGATCAATCGCGTCTAATTCTCATCAGGGTCTTTTGGTTATTTCACGATACCACTTCTGTCGTTCGCCCTGAGCCTGTCGAAGGGATCCTGTCGAAGGGCCGCCCGTTCATGGTTCGCCCTGAGCTTGTCGAAGGGAGCTTGTCGAAGGGAGCTTGTCGAAGGGAGCTTGTCGAAGGGAGCTTGTCGAAG
>VXRN01000021.1:0-12699 GCA_009838465.1 Dehalococcoidia bacterium | reverse complement strand
GAGCTTGTCGAAGGGAGCTTGTCGAAGGGAGCTTGTCGAAGGGAGCTTGTCGAAGGGTCATCACGAACGTACTTGGTTCAATTGGTTGATAATCGAAACACCCTGTAATTCTCATATACGCTATGGCGCAAATGTTCTGCCACGTGCTATCATCTGCGGCTGCCCTGGACCAAGCCTGAACTATTCTTGGATTTTGTTTAAGATTTCGTTCGCGTGGGCGTGAAGAATCGTCCCGAAAATGCTATAATGTACAGAGCCGAACGCGCTTCAGTTGTACCTGTCAATAACCTACAGAACCGCCCGCCCGCCAAGGGCCACCAACCTTGGCAAAAACAGCCCCGATTAGTGGGGATCGGCGCTCCTGGGGCATTGCTGTAACAAGACTTACAGGGTACTCGTGCGCTTCGATCACGTCCCGGCGACGGCGCCTTCTGAGGCGTCTCGGGTCGAGCAGGAATATCCGCCACCTCCGGAAACGGAGCATAGGTATCATGAGGAGTCGGACATGGTAATCGAGGCAACGAAGACGGAATTCGGATACATCAAGCCTACGCAGATCGTTGACGAAATGCGCAGCTCGTATCTCGACTACGCGATGAGCGTAATCGTGTCGCGCGCGTTGCCCGACATACGCGACGGACTCAAGCCCGTCCAGCGTCGAATCCTCTACGCTATGCAGGACCTTGCCATGCGTCCCAACTCCTCGCACAAGAAGAGCGCGCGCCTGGTCGGTGAGGTTCTGGGCAAGTGGCATCCCCACGGCGAAGGCGCGGTTTACGACGCGCTGGTGCGAATGGCGCAGCCCTTCTCACTCCGTATGCCTCTCGTGGATGGCCAGGGAAACTTCGGGTCTGTTGACAACGATCCCCCCGCCGCCATGCGATACACCGAGGCGCGCATGGCCCCGGTAGCGGAAGAGATGCTGGCCAACATAGACCAGAACACCGTTGACTTTGCCGAAAACTTCGACGGCAGCCTGAGTGAGCCGGAAGTGCTTCCGGCCAGACTTCCCAACCTGCTGGTGAACGGCGCGTCCGGCATTGCTGTCGGCATGGCGACAAACATCCCTCCGCACAATCCCATAGAGGTCTGTGACGCGCTCATACACCTGGCCGATCACCCGTCGGCCTCCGTCGAAGACCTGATGAAGTTCGTCAGGGGGCCGGACTTCCCGACCGGCGGCATCATAATGGGGACCGATGGCATACAGAGCGCGTATTCCACCGGACGCGGTCAGATAGTGGTTCGCGCGAAGGCGAGAGTTGAGCCTATGCGTCGCAGCAACAGGATGCAGATCATCGTCAGTGAACTGCCGTACCAGGTCAACAAGGCCGCCCTGGTCGAGAAGGTCGCCGCGCTGGTCAAGGACCGCAAGATCGAGGGCATTTCCGATCTGCGCGACGAGTCCGACCGTGAGGGTATGCGAGTCGTGTTCGAACTGCGCGCCGGAGTGCAGCCCATGGTCGTGCTGAACAACTTATACAAGTTCACCGCGATGCAGAGCTCGTTCTCGGCCAACATGCTCGCGCTGGTAGATAAGATGCCTAGGGTAATCACACTCAGGCAGGCGCTCCAGCAATTCCTCGAATTCAGGCAGGAGGTCGTCAGACGCAGGACGGAGTTCGAGCTTGCTAAAGCCAGGCAGCGCGCTCATATCCTAGCCGGACTGCGTATCGCCATAAGCCACCTGGACGAGGTGATAAACCTGATACGCAATTCCGAGAGCGCACAGGTCGCCCGACAGCAGCTCATAGCTCGCTTCGGGCTCGACGACGATCAGGCGCAGGCCATACTGGACATGCAGCTCCGACGTCTGGCCGCGCTGGAACGCGAACAGCTCGAAAAAGAGTACCAGGAAATACAGGACTCCATACGCAAGATGGAGGAACTTCTGGCCGACGACAGGAAGGTACTGGCCGAAGTCAAGAAGGAATTGCGCGCCCTGAAGAAGAAGCACGGTGACGAGCGACGCACCGAGATAACCGCCGAAGCGTCCGACCTGTCCCGCGAGGAACTCGAGCCTCACGAGCAGATAGTCGTTACGATAAGCCAGGGCGGGTACATCAAGCGAATCCCGGCCAGCACGTTCCGCAACCAGCATCGCGGCGGCAAGGGTGTCGGTGGAATGACCACCCGCGACAACGACGCCGTGAAGCACCTGCTCGTCGTGGATACCCACGACAAGCTGCTGTTCTTCACCAATAAGGGCCGAGTCTATTCGATGACCGCATTTGAACTGCGCGCTGATACATCACGTACCACGCGCGGAGTGCCCATCCTCAACGTCATATCGGCTGGAAGCACGGAGAAGGTAACCGCAGTCATTGGAATGTCGGAAAATGAATTCGAGTCCGAGGACTGCGTTCTTGTGTTGGCTACTGCTAAAGGAAAGATAAAGCGCATCGCCTTGAGCACAGTGGCCAATGTCCGTCCGTCCGGTTATAACATGATGAGTCTCAGCGAAGACGATGAGCTCGTCTCGGTTCGACCGGCCAATCCAAAAGACAGCATCATGATGGTCACACAGAATGGCAAGGCGCTGCGATTCGACCAGACCGAGGTTCGTCTGTACAAGCACAGGGGAGGCGGTGGCGTCAAAGGGATGAAACTGGTTGGAGAAGACAGGGTAATTTCTATGGATGTCGGCCCCCCGTCCGCACGTCTGTTGGTCATCAGCAAGCTTGGTATGGGCAAGATAACGCCCCTCAGTTCGTATCGCAAAAAGGGTAGAGGTGGTATGGGTGTGAAGACACTTAATGTTACAGCCAAGACTGGCCCCGTAGCCGATGCCCAGATCATAGACGACACCAAAGAAGAAGTGTACGTCGTCTCTGAACAGGCCCAGGTGATAAGAACGAATCTTTCCGAGATACGAAACGCAGGTCGAAACACACAAGGAGTAACCATATTCAAGCCATCCGAAGGCGACTCTGTAACCTCCATTTCCTGCGTAAGCGACCTGAACCTGATAGAAGAGAAGGCCGCGAATCAGTCAGCCACGCCGAAGGCCAAAAAGCCCGCTAAAGCCGCTTCCACTAACGGACGCCGGAATGGTCGGGTGAACGGAGCCCAGAGCAGGCTGGACGGGATAGAGTAGGGATAGAAAATAGGTGGGCCGAGTGCCGGGATTCGACCATTTCATCATCCCTGCACTTGGCTCTCTCACCTTGTGTTCCCGATAGGTTCAGTCAAGTTCTGTGGCTTCGATGTGGAATGACTTCAGCGAATCTGTCCAACGCTTGACAAGCTTTGCCCTCTGCGCTATCGTAGCCCATGCCGATGGTATTAGAACGATTCTAATTTGGTGGAACTCCGCAAACTCTCCCGGACCATAGGCCTAGGCCAGGAGATGATATTGGACCTTCAGGTTCAACATCGCGTTAACGAGATGCGCGCTTCGATGTCGAAGTTGGGTGTGAATGTGACCCCGCGACGCGCCAAAGTGCTGGAAACGCTTGCGTCCACTGACTGCCATCCCACCGTCAACGAGATCCACTCCGAAGTGCGCCGCCTGTACCCTTCCACCAGCCTCGCCACCATCTACAATACCATCGAACTCCTCAAGGAAGCCGGCCAGGTTCTCGAACTTGAGTTCAGCGGCTCCGCTAACCGCTACGACGGTCTCAGGCCCGACTCACACCCACACCTAATCTGCCTGAGTTGCCGTTCGGTCGAGGATATGGACATGTGCGAGATAGAAGATGTTTCTCTTGACCAGGTGTCCCACGCCAGCGGATACCAGTTGGTGCGTCTGCGCACAGACTACTACGGCATATGTCCCGCATGTCAGGAGACCGGCGAAGGCTCGACTTCGTCCGTGGGTCACAAATAAATAAAGTCAACGTTTTTACAAGTTATGAGCCGACCTTAAGACAGAAAGAGGAAAGGAGGGAATACATGGCCAGCAGAGAAGACATTGCGCTAATATCCCACCTCATGCGTCGCGCCGGATTTGGAGCGACAAGAGAGGAGGTAGAGCACTACTGTGAGATGGGTTATGAGGCAACCGTAGAGGAACTCCTCAGCCCTGAATCTCAGCCCCCAGTGGATGAGTATTCACTGTACCGATATCACCCGATCACCGAGGTTCCGGGCGGAGCGGCGGCGCCGGGCCAGGCCAACTGGCTCTACTGGATGGTCACCACGCAGCGACCGCTGCAGGAGAAGATGGCGCTGTTCTGGCACCACGTCTTTGCCACCGGAAACGCAAAGGTGGACAACTGCAACCACCTGCTCGAACAGATAGATATGTTCCGCGAATACGGCATGGCGAACTACCGCGACCTCCTGGTCGAGCTTGCCAGGAACCCCGCCATGATCTACTGGCTGGACAATAACGAGAACCACAAGCATGCCCCGAACGAGAACTGGGGACGCGAACTTCTGGAACTGTTCAGCCTCGGCGTCGGACACTACACCGAAACCGACGTGTTCGAGTGCTCCCGCGCCTTCACCGGCTGGACGATTGACGCCAAGATGCCCAGGTATCCCTACGGACGCCATCCTTGGAGGTTCAGCTTCAGGCCCGAGGACCACGACTACACCGAGAAGACCTTCCTCGGCCACACCGGCAATTTCGACGGCGAGGACATCATAGACATAGTCCTCCAGCAGCCCGCCTGCCCGCGCTTCATCACGCGGCACATGTACAACTTCTTCGTCGCCGACGAGCCACAGGTACCCGCCTGGAACATCGAAGAGCCGCGCAACCCGCAGGCAATCGAAGAGTTGTCCCAGACCTTAGTGGACAGCAACTACGAGATTACGCCGGTGCTGCGCCAGCTATTCAACTCAGACTACTTCAAGGAAGCCCGGTACCAGAAGGTCAAGAGCCCGACCGAGGTAGTCGTCGGAACGCTCAGGGTCACCAAGGATCTGACCGGTCCCGACCCTCGTCTCGAAGGCCTGGGCAAGGAGCCCGGATACATGGGCCAGGACATACTCGACCCACCCAGTGTTGAAGGCTGGCACACCGGACACGAGTGGATCAACAGCGGCTCGCTGGTAAAGCGCGTCAACTTCGTCGCCGACCGCGTGAGCGACTCCGATCTCGACGGCGTTCGGGAAATGGTGGATTACGTAGGCTCCAACGGCGCGGTCATGACACCCGAAGAGCTTGTGGACCGCTGCCTGGACATCATGGGCCCGATGGAAGTTGACGACCGCACGCATGGCGAGTTGGTCTCGCACGTTGCGACCGGCGGCGACGTTACGGTGGACGCCGATGACTTCGGCACCCGCACAACCGAGACCTTCGCGCTCATCGCGGCGACCAGAGAGTACCAGTTCGGCTAGACCACAATCAGAACAGAAATCCCCTCTCCCTTGATGGGAGAGGGCCAGGGTGAGGGTGATTAGACAGAAACCCACCCTTGTCAGGAGGAGAGAAGAAATGGCTGCCAATGGCAACGGAAATGGGAAGCCCCCGGTCTTTGTTGTGCTCCAGCTTACCGGCGGAAACGACTACTTCAACACGGTCATCCCATACAACGACGAACACTACTACGACAGCAGACGCTCGCTCCAGATCCCGCAGGACCGCGTCCTGAAGCTGGACGACGAGCTCGGAATGCACCCCGCGATGGGCCCGATGCAGGAAATCTACCAGCAGGGCGACATGGCGATCATACACGGTATCGGATACGCCAACTCGCCCAGGTCGCACTTCCGATCCATGGACATCTGGCACACCTGCGAGCCGGACACGGTCGGAACTGAGGGCTGGCTGGGCCGCGCGACCCGCGAAATTGATCCCGCCGGAGAGAATCCCGTAACCACGGTCAACATCGGACAGGCCCTCCCCAGGGCTCTCGTAACCCCGGGCGTGTCGGTCGCATCCGTCGCGGATCTCGAAACCTACGGCCTGCTCACCAGCATCGAGGAAGAAGAGCAGCGCATCAAGATGCTCGAACGCTTCTCGAACATGTACGGCCCCGCCGTCGGAAGCGGCCCCGTCATGGACTATCTCGGCCAGACCGGACTGGACGCGCTCAAGGGCGCAGACATCCTGAAAGTAGCGCCGGGCAAGTACGAGTCCAGCGTCGAGTACGGCGCGACTCCGATCGCCGCCAAGCTCCGCGACATCGCGCAGATCCACACCGCCGACGTCGGCACCCGCATCTTCTACTGCGACTACGGCTCCTTCGACACTCACGCGGCCCAGGCCACTACGCACGCCAAGCTGTGGCAGGACGTAGGCGAAGCCGTCGCCGACTTCTGGGACGACCTCCGCGAGCATGATGCCGACGAGAACGTCGTGATGTTCATGTTCAGCGAGTTCGGTCGCCGCGTCCGCGACAACGGCTCCGGCACCGACCACGGCGCCGCAGGCGTTGCCTTCGCGCTCGGCCCAAGGATCAAGGGCGGAATGTACTCCGAGTATCCTGAGACCAGGCCCGAGGCGCTGGAACAGGGCGACCTCGTTCCCAACCAGGACTACCGCGGCGTGTACTCGACCATACTCGAGGACCACCTCAGCATAGAGGCGGCCCCGATAGTCAACGGTCAGTTCGAGGCCCCCAGCTTCATTCGGACCAACGGACACTAGGCGCTGAACGATTCTCACGCAGCCCCTTGCGAGAGGCTGCGTGAGGTCAATTCTCTATTCCGAAAATGCTTTTGGCGATGCCGAAAGGCATCCAGTTAGGATATTCAAGCTGAGATAATCAGGGGTGGTACTATGCTTACTACAACCGTAGCCGGAAGAACCTGGAACTTCAGTCACGCTATCGGCAGAAACGCGGCAGCCGGAAACGGCTTCACCCAGCCCTGGGACGTTGCCGCCGGACCCGACGGTGTGCTGTACGTCCTGAGCCGAGGCCAGGAAGGCGTCGGCGGCGTTACCGCCGAGAACAAGCGCATCGGAAAACTGACTATAGACCAGGAATTCATCGGAGACTTCGCGCGGGGAATGACTTGGCCCGCCGGCATAGCTCTCGATTCGAGCGGCAACATCTACTGCTCCGAAGAGTTCCAGAACAAGATATTCGTCTTCAACGAAGACGGCGAAGAGACTGGCTCCTGGGGCGAAGCGGGTTCCGGCCAGGGGCAGTTGAACGGCCCATCCGGTCTCGCCGTTGACGGCGACGACAACCTACTGGTCGTTGACGCAAGAAACAACCGAATACAGAAGTTCACTACCGGTGGCGAGTACATTGCCACAATCGGCGAAGGGCAACTCGATTCCCCATGGGGCATCGGACTAGACTCCGACGGCAATATCTACGTCGCCGACTGGGGCAATAGCTGCGTCCGCAAATACTCCGCCGACGGCGTTCCTCTCCTCACATTCGGAGGCGCCGACCTGCCCAACGGTGCCGACCTGAACCATCCCTCCAGCGTCGCCGTTGACAGCGAGGGCGATGTCTATGTCGCCGACTGGGGCAACAAGAGGATCCAGATATACGCCCCGGACGGCGCAGTCATCACCGCGCTCCACGGCGACGCCGTGGAATTCAGCAACTGGGCCGCCGAGGTCATAAACTCCAATCCTGACGCGCAGAAGGCTTACAGGCGCGTCAAGGACAGGACCACTCTCGGCCTGTTCGAGCGTCCCGTTGGCATGGCGATTGACTCTGAAGACCGCATCATCGTCACCGACTCCACGCGCGGCAGGCTACAGATCTACGCCAAAGAGAAGGACTACATGGACCCGCAGTTCAACCTCTAGTCTTCTCGAAATACCGGACGAACATCGGGCGGCCTGCTCTCGGAGCGGCCGCCCCTTTCGTTTCCAGGGTCTTTCGGATATTTCCCGATACCACTTCTGTCGTTCGCCCTGAGCCTGTCGAAGGGCCGCCCGTTCATGGTTCGTCCTGAGCCTGCCGAAGGGAGCTTGTCGAAGGGTCACCACGAACGTACTTGGTTTAACTGCTTGACAATCGAAAGACCCTGCTTTCGTTTCCTGTCCATTGACACTAAACCGCCCTCTATGTACGATAATTGAGGCGTATCCACAGTTCGCTATAGCTATTCACGGCGTAATCGGTGGTTGTTTTATCAGATGAGAGATAACTCAAGCATCTTGCCGGAAACGACGGCGTCCGTTTACGACGTTCCGGCCTTTCGCAACATTCAATACCCGGCCTACCGCGCCGAGTTACGTGAATTGCGAGTCCAGCTACTGCTCATGCAGGAGTGGGCCATGAAGCAGGGGGAGCGCATAGCCATTGTCCTCGAAGGCCGCGACGCCGCGGGCAAGGGTGGGACCGCCGCAGGCATAGCGCGCTACCTCAATCCCAAGACCGCCAGGATCATCAACCAGGGTATCCCAAACCCCCGTGAGATGCGCAACTGGCTCGGCGTGCATTACAAGATGATGCCGCCCGGGGGAAACATCACTGTCTTTGACCGATCATGGTACTCGCGCGCCCTCGTTCAGCCCGCAATGGGATACTGCTCTATGAGGCAGTACCACTACTTCATGAGCAAGGTGAACGACTGGGAAGAATATCTCGTTGACGAGGGCATATCCATCCTGAAGATATACCTCTCCGTCTCCCGCGAGTCCCAGGAATTGAGATTCAGGCTCCGCCGCCGCAGCGAACTTCAATACTGGAAATACTCCGCCAACGACCGCAAGGTGTCCGAACGCTGGAATCTGCTCACATATTTCAAGGAAAGAATGTTCGCTGTAACTTCCACCGACTACGCCCCCTGGGTTATCATAAACTCCGACAACAAGCATCAGGCCCGGCTGAACGCCATTCACTATATCCTGAGCCGTTTCGACTACGATGGCAGCGACATCGAAATAGACCTGCACCACCTTGAAACGATCAACGAAGAGTCAATAGATATGGTTGTGGACGGCGTTCTGTTCACCGGACTGAATGCTGATCAGGCAGCGATATTGGAACGGATACACATGCATGAATAGAGACGATCTGCCGCAGATGCCGGCCGCCGGGGGACTCGTTCTCTGCGGCGGCTATGCGCTACTGATTCGAAAGCACCTGAGGTGGGACCTTCCCAAAGGCAAGGTCAAGAAACGAGAGCCCGCCGAGAAGTGCGCTCTCCGAGAAATCTCCGAGGAGACAGGGCTCGACAAGAAGCTCCTATCCATCCGCCAGCTCCTCTGCCGTTCCAGCTACATCTCCTACTACTCATACGGCCCCGTGAATAAGACGGTGGACTGGTTCATCCTCGACTACGCGGGAAGCGTTGAGGACCCCCTGACCCCCGACATATCCGAGGATATAGATATGTGCCGCTGGGTGGCCTTCGACGACCTGCTGGAAACTATGCAGACAGCGCGGTACTATCTCGATCCCGTCAAGATACACATTGCCAACTACCTGAGTGCGGTTCCGGTCGCCGCCAACTCCTGAGCCAAGTCGCACGGTAGGGGCAACGCTCGTGGTTATCCAGCCATCTCCGTTATCCGCACGCCTTTCTCATGTCAGCGTTACCGGGTCCACGTCCACGCTCCATCCCTGCGGAATGGCAACCATGTCCAGCAGCGTCCTCGGCTCCCGTCCCCTGAGAACGATGTGCCACCTGTACCGCCCCCGCAGCCTGGGCGGATAGGGCGGAGTCGGGCCGAGAATCTCCACATTCGCCATATCGGACTCTCTCTGTACCGAACGCAACTCCTCCGCCAGCCTGGCGGCGCGCGATTCACAGGTCGCGTTGTTCGTATGAGAGTGAACAAGACGTATCAGCCGCGAGAACGGCGGGTTGTTGTGCTCTCTTCGATATCGCATCTCCGCCTGGTAGAAGCCCTCATAGTCCTGCGCCGCCGCCTTCTCGATAGAGTAGTTCTCCGGCTGGTAAGTCTGGAATATCACCCTGCCCGTCTCTTCGCCACGTCCGGCCCTTCCCGCTACCTGGCACAATAGCTGGAACGTCCGCTCGCTCGATTTGAAGTCCGGGATGCTCAGTCCCACGTCCGCAAGCGCAACCCCCACCAGCGTTACACCCGGCAGGTGAAGGCCCTTCGCAATCATCTGCGTTCCGATTAGCACGTCCGCTTCCCCGTTCCTGAAGCTGGACAGAGCGGCCTCGTACTCTCTCGGATAGCGGGTCGCGTCACGATCCCACCTCAATATCCTCGCGCCCGGGAAAAGCCGCTCTACCTCGTCCGCCACCGACTGCGTGCCAATGCCGTAGAAACTCAGCCTGTATCCCAGGCACTCGGGACAACTTCGCGCCATGCGGTATCTGCGTCCACAGTAATGGCACAACAGTCGCTGCATCGCCCTGTGATACGTGAGGGGCACGTCGCAACTTCGGCAGCTAATCCGGTACCCACAGCTTCGGCACTGCATCTGCGAAGCGGTTCCACGCCGGTTGAGAAACAGGATCGCCTGCCTTCCATCCTGAAGGCAGGACTCTATCTCCGACTCCAGCTTCCGCGAGAATATGCCGGTGTTCCCCTCGCGCAGTTCGTCTCGCATATCCACTATTTCGACATCCGGCAAAGGCGCGACATTAACTGAACCGTCTCTCCGCCTGTTGAGCCGGTCCGGCAGCGAGTGCAGGCGATACTCACCCCGCACACCCCGGTAGTAAGAAGACACATCCGGCGACGCGCTTCCCAACAGGGTCACCGCGCCGGTCATTCTCCCCAATCGAATCGCCACGTCCCTCGCGTGGTATCTCGGCGAGGCGTCAGTCTGCTTGTACGTCCACTCATGTTCCTCGTCCAAGATGACCAGCCCGGGATTGGAGAGCGGAGCGAACACCGCACTGCGTGAACCTACCACAATGGGATAGCGACCTTCCCTGATCGCCCACCACTGGTCGTAACGCTGACCGTCGCTCAGGCCACTGTGCAGCACTGCCACCCTGCCTGGGAATCGTCCCGCGAACCGCTCGATGGTCTGCGGAGTCAGAGAAATCTCCGGCGCCATCACCACCGCCTGCCTTCCCAGCGCGAGGCACTCCTCCACCGCGCTCAGGTATATCTCCGTCTTGCCGCTTCCGGTCACACCCTGCACCAGGATAGTCCTGGGGCGTCTGCTGGAATCGCGTACCGTCTTGATCACATCGTCGGCGACCGCCGACTGGCGAGGCGAGAGCGATACGAGAGCCTCACGCTCGAATACGCGGTCCGCTAGCGGATCCCGGAATACCTGTGTCTTCTCGGTCTCCAGCCAGCCGCGATTTACCAGGGTCTTGACTATCGTGCTGCCGAACTCTCTCCGAACCTCAGACGCAACGACGGACTCGTTAGACTCTGCAAGCCTAGTTATGAGTTCGGACTGCCGCCAGGCGCGCTTTCCCTCCGCTGAGAGCCAACGGGCTATCTCCTCCAGCGCGTTCTCATTCACTCGCAGTTGCTCCACGTATCGAGGCCCTATCGCCGTGCGGCTCGTCTGTGAAGACCGAATCAGCACATCCCGCCGAACAAGACTGCTGACCGTGCTCCGCGCCCTCTCACCCAGCCGGGACACCAGCCGCTCGATGTCCACCGAATCCTGTCCCCGCACGATCTCGATAACCTGGGACTGCAGTTCGTTCAGCGCCGCGCCTTCGGGAGCGTCGTACTCAGGATTGACAGAAAGAATCGTGCGCGTGCCAACCCTGGCCCCCGGCGGAAACATCGGCGCGGCAGCCTCGAACAGAGAGCACATATAGTAGTCGCTTATCCAGCGAGCGAGCGAAAGCTGGTGAGACTCCAGTACAGGCACATCGGACAGTGTTCTGGAAACAGGACGTGTCTCTTCCACCTGGGGCGAGGACGCAAGCTCGAAGACGACCCCCTGCAACGCGCGGACGCCAAAAGGCACACGCACCAACTGACCGGGCGTAAGGGCCATGTCTTCCGGAATGTGGTAACTGAACGTCTGAGAGTGTCCGGTAGGAGCGTCCACGGCGATTTCGGCGTATCTCATAAGGCCGCAGACCCCCGTGTAGAATCACTCCGAACACGATGTGCTGACTCAACAGGGAGAAAACCTCCTCTCCCTTGATGGGAGAGGACTAAGGTGAGGGTGAAATGCCTCTCGCCGCTACCTGTTTGCGCGTTCTCTGCGGTCTTCCCTGATACGCGCCGAGCGTCCCGACCGGCCACGCAGATAGTAGAGCCGCGCCCGTCGCACACGGCCCCGGCGCACCAGGTTCACATACTCCACGTTTGGCGAGTGAAGAAGGAACGTGCGCTCCACACCGACCTCATAGCTGACGCGACGGACTGTGAATGAAGCCCCGGGCCCGCTTCCCCTCGTGCGTATGACCACACCCTCGAAGACCTGCGTGCGGGTCCGATTCGCCTCAGTAACCCGGACTCCCACCTGAACGGTATCGCCGGGCGTGAAGGCGTCTATATTCTCATTCTCTTCGAGCTTTACGAGCTGATGGGCTTCCATTGTTCTAGCATCCTGGAGTCGCAGGGGATGGGCAATCGCGTTGGAACATTGTATAGACACCCGCCAACCCGATTCAAGATCAGTTCCGATAATGGCATGAGCCGGACGCTTGTATCGACGATGACACAAACGAATGACGTCGCAATGACATCACCTCAAGTCCCTAAGCCCTCACCTCACCTACCCCACCACGACCCGACTATGCTACAATCCGAATATACAAGCTAAAGGCCGACGGCAACCTCTGGCCACAGGTAACATAAATTCGGAATTATAGAATGAAGAAATCACAAGCCCGGAAAAATTCCCCCGTAGCTAAACTCAGATGATCTCAGAGGGTGTCTGAGAAGTCATTTTAGGTAGGATGCGCCAGTCTGCGAAGCATTAG
>VXRN01000013.1 GCA_009838465.1 Dehalococcoidia bacterium | reverse complement strand
GCCCATAGCTGAGCCACTGGATCACCAAATCAACCTCACTGTGCCGTGATGCCTTCTTTCACGATATACGTGAGCTCACAAGCAAGGTCATCTCTTTCTTTATGCAGGTCGCGACTAAGATTGACAAACCGTACCCCAACCTGCTTGGAAGTATCCACGATGGCGAAGTCTCGACATTTAGCCCCATTTACTTGGGGGTAGAGGAGAACGCTACGCCTACACTTATATCGTCTCGTGTAGGCGTAGAGTTGGTACAGGTCGTCAGTTCCAACGCCACCCCGAGCACCCTCGCCCGAGAGCTGTTTCCATTTGGTATCCAAGACGAATAGTCGGTCATCTGATGCCCTAATCAGTAGATCAGGACGTAACGGTAATACCCCTCGGCCCTTGGATGTCATCAAATGTAGCCGCTGGTTTTTAGCCTGAGGATAGAGACGGTACCCATCCAAGTGGGGAATCACTTGTTTCTTGAGAAAGGCTGCCACGAAGTCTTCAAAGACGCGATTCATATCAAACAATAGTGAAAAGCTGCGTTCGCTTCCTGAGCGAACCGTGGGAGAACGTTCCTTCAAAATCAGTCGGCAGAAACGGAGCACATCAGCGAAGCGTTCATTCTGTCTCGTGATGGTTATCTGGTCAAATAGCTCGTCATGGATAAATACATCCTCAACCTCGTCGAGCAAGAGCAGGCAATGCCGCAGCCTGTCCTGCGTCGATGGGGTGCGAGTGGAGTCAAGCAGGACTCGACACGCGGCGCGAAAGATGCGGTTCATCAACGTGTCTTCGGAAAACTCATCAAATCGACAGAAGAAACGCTCGCGATGGGCTGCATTGTGGAGGGTCTGTTGGGAAATTAGCAGTTTCCCCTTGAATCGTCGAAGGTTTTCCTCGCGACGCATATAGGCTCGCGCGGGACCGAGTAGCAGTTCGCGGTGGAGCCGATCCGCGAAGATGGCTGCAAGCGTTTCAGAGAGTGGTGCTCTACGAGTAGCCAAGTGTGCAACGTCGCGGTCCCGAACCGGCACTTGACCAGCGATGGCGAGCATGTAGAGCAAGTTGCTACGCACTTGGTCGTCTTGTGCATCATCGACTTTGGGAAGCACCTCGACTTGCAAGCCCGGCACTTGGATGACACCGACCCATTGCGTTGTTCGGGCACTGTCGTCTCCCCATAAAAATACCCGGTCTGCTTCTTTACGCCCGTGCTGATCGAACCGCTTGAGCCGCTTGTAGAGACGTCGTTCAATGTGTGAGGGAGGTGGAGGTTTACCTTCCTCATCCCATGGGAAGACTTTCGTATGCTCTCGGACGACGAGGCGTCTCACTGATTGTTCTCCGCCTCTTCCTCGTCGGATTCGTCCGTATCTGACGGGGACTCACTACCTGTCAGCTCTCCATAGAGTCTTTCCAACTCGGCCTTGTCGATTCGCAGTACTCCGAGGAACGTGCGGGCGAGGTCTTCTTTCGACATCTCCCCGTTTTGGAAATCGGGCGTTATACCGAAATCCACTTGGTCTTCATACTCATCGTGACCGAAGCCAAGCGTTTCCATTCCTTCAAGTTGGCTAGCTTTCACGATCGGTTTATCGTTGTCTTGTTTTTTGCCATCCTCACTGCACCGACAACCGAGGACAGCGCATATCTTGTGCCAGTCGCCGTAGAAATACTCTTGGAGGAGGGGGATCACCCGATTGACAAAGACCAAGCGCAAGCTCTCCAAATCCTTCACTCCTAGGAAGTACGCATGGCCAAGCTGGTGGTCTCGGTCATATAGGAACCGAATCCGTTTGTTCAGGGTATCGAACAGCTCAACGACCAGCTTGCAGAGAGGTCCGTCGTCAAGTTCGTCACGGATGACCTTCTCATCTGGCATGAGCTCTTCAAAGGTAAAGCGTCGCCGCAACGCCACGTCCATTAGAGCAATGGAGCGATCGGCCGTGTTCATCGTCCCGAGGATGTGCAGGTTCGGGGGAACGCCAAAACGCTCCTCCGGCTCCGGCGAATAGGACAGCGGCAGCCTCAGTTCGTTCTCCGCCCCAAGTCGCTTGTCCGGTTCGAGCAAAGTAATCAACTCACCGAGAATCTTACTCACATTGCCGCGATTGATCTCGTCAATGATGAGCACATATTGATTATCGAGGGCCTTCTCAGCTCGCAGGGCAATGCGCTTAAAGACCCCCTCGTGCATCTCGTAGCGGACATTGTCCCCGGTATCGCCAAGGACGGGCCGCAGCCCCTCGACGAATTCCTCGTAGCCGTAGGACTGATGGAACGTGACGAACTCGACTCGCTTCTCTGTAACCAGTTCTCTATAGCGGCGATGAACTTCTTCGTCCAACATATCCTCCGTATTCTCTTTCCCGTCGCAGATTTCGACACATCGCCGGAAGGTGGCGTAAGTCTTGCCGGTCCCCGGCGGGCCGTAGAGGATGATATTCTGCGGTGTAGTCTCCTCGCCAAAGTCATCATCAAGTTGTAGCTTCGGCCTCGGTTCTTCGGACCATAGCTCATGTAGCTGGTGCGGCAAAGTCATCCGGCGAACCCGTTCTTCAAGGTCGTTCTCGGGTACCGTCCCCAAAGCATCGTCCAGCCTTTTGAGAATTTGCCGATGTTTTTCAGCATCTGAGACATCCGGATCGATTCCTAACGTAGGATATTTTTTGTTGAAGTGTGAGATAAACTCGTTGAGTAGTCTGGAAGCGATCAATGAGGTAAAATCACGAGGAAAAAGTGCTGCCAATAGCCGGGTTACTGCCGCCGGTCGTCGTTTCCCTCCTCCTGTCAGGTGCTTAACAAGATCAACCGCCTCGCTGAGCCTACTGTCTAGGACTTCGGCTCGTCTCTCAGGAT
>VXRN01000036.1 GCA_009838465.1 Dehalococcoidia bacterium | reverse complement strand
CCACCCTGCTGGGCGGCCGGCGGCAAGGGAAGTGGGGAGGGTTATTCTGCTGGCTTGCCCGTCTCCGGGTCGAACTCTACGACTATCTCGACGGGCGCGTTGCGCGCTACGATGAGTTCCATCGTCTCCGACAGGCTGTCGTTGACCGGCTGGTGAACTGAGTCCGGCGGCACGTATATGAAGTCTCCGGCGGCGATGTCCAGCGACTTCTCCAAGTTTATGCCTGTGAGAAACCGACCTTTGCCCCTGGAGACGTAGATGGCCGATTCGCAGTTGACGTGGTAGTGCGGACTGGAGGCGCATCCGGGCGGGATGGTGGCTATCGCCAAGTGTATGCCCTCCGCGCCGCCGAGCGCCTGGGAGACGCCGGCGAGGCGGGTCATACTGCCGGAGTTTATCTCCACTTCCAGACCGTCCGGGTGGACGACCTGGCACTCTACTGTCAGTTGCGAACTCATGGTGTTGAGTATATCTTTACGCCAAAATCAGTGTCAAGAAAGGAAGGCTGAGGAAGGCTGAGCCGTCACCCGTATTTTGGGGCGCTTGTTGTTAATCATCAGTTCATGCAACTCAGCGCTCCTGTCCTATCTATCACAGCGTCAAGAAAGAGATTGGCACTTGTCCAGGTACGACTTCAGATTCAGTTGCACAGAGCGTGTCCGCTGGTCGGACTGTGACGCCCAGGGCATCGTCTTCAACGGCTCTTACTTCGACTACCTGGAGGTCGCACAGGCCGACTACTTCAGGAACCTCGGATTCGTACTATACGACCCGGACGGAAGACGGCATTTCGACACCGCTACCGTGAAGGCGACGCTTGAATACATCTCCCCCGCAAGGGTGGACGACCTGATTGAAATCTGCTGGAAGGTCGAGCGCATCGGCAACTCCAGCCTGACCACTAGGAGCGAGATACACAACCGCGCTTCCGGCGACCTGCTTCTGCGCGCCGAGATTATATACGTGAACTTCGACAGCGATGCCAGTGTCTCCCGCCGCGTGCCGGACGACCTCCGCACGCTTATAGAGACCTACGAGAAGACGGGTGAAATCATCCCGCTCGACAAACTGCCCGGACTAGCCGGGCTCGCGCGCCGCGCCTAACCGCAATTGTCAATTCACAACTGAAAATTGATCAGACGTTCACCCGAACCACCACCGCTGCGTTCGCTATCACCGTCTTGTCTCCAGACCCCTCGCGCGGCTCTATCTCCAGTCCGCCCTCGACGGTCGTGAGTCGTCCCTTGCCGTGCGGCAGGGCGGCGAGCACCGTAGCGGCGTCAACCGCGTCCGGCTGCGGAATCGCTACAGTCACGTCCACTATCATCTCCTTGGACGTGTCCGGTCCCAGCAGCCCCAGGAACATCAGGCTGCTCTGGTGGACGGCGTTCCAGACCGCTCGCCGCGCCGCCTCCGTGTAGTCCTGCCCATGTAGATCAATTCCTGTTCCGATTTCCAGTATAGCGGGCTGAAGCGCCATTTTATTCTCCTGTGTAGTCGGTTGTTAGTTTTCCTATCGTGATGTAGAATCTTAGCACGTTGAGCGGGTGTAACTCAGGGGTAGAGTGTTTGCTTCCCAAGCAAAATGTCGTGGGTTCGAATCCCATCACCCGCTCCATTCATAGCCAGCCGCCCGTGTCCTGGGCAATATGCCCCGTTTAGATTCAGGATTGGCGTGCGGCTGTTTGCTGTAGTGGGGGTTCTTTAATTGGCATACATGGTTGACGAAAACTATCAGAGCAAGGCGCGCAAACCCGGCGACTTCGACGAATTCTGGGACGACGTGAAGGCGCAGGTCGCCTCCATTGATCTGGATCCCGAAGTCGTAGCCGACACCCTGCGCTCCGACGATGATGTAGAGGTCTTCCAGGTCTTTTACAACAGCCTGGACAACGTGAGAGTCGCGGCTTGGTACTGTCTCCCCAGGGAGGCGCAGGGCTCGCTGCCCGCTATCCTGGCGGTTCCGGGCTACCAGAGCGACCCGCCCATCCCAAAGGAGTGGGCAAGGCGCGGATACGCTGCACTCGGAGCGGCACCGCGCGGCAAGCTGCGCTCCAACGCGCAGTTCAATCCCGGATACCCGGGCTTGCTCACCTACGGCATGGTTGATCGCAACGTCTATTCGTACAGGGGCTTCTATGTGGACGCATGGCGCGGCGTTGACTTCCTGCTGTCCAGGGACGAAGTTGACCCCGACAGGATAGGCGTCACTGGCAGCAGCCAGGGCGGTGGGCTGACTCTCTGTACCGCCGCGATGCGAGGCGAAATCAAGGCCGCCGCCGCGGGCGCGCCCTATTTGACTGGGTACATGGACTCGATAGAGCTAACCAGTACCTATCCCTACCAGGAGATTAACGACTATCTCAGGCTGCACCCCGAAAGGCGCGAGCGCGTCGAGCGAACGCTGAACTATTTCGACTGCATCAACTTCGCCGACAGCATAACCTGCCCCATAATCGTGAACATCGGTCTCCAGGATAACGTCTGTCCGCCGGAGACGGGCTACGCGCTCATTGACAAGATAGCCAGCGAAGACAAGAGGATATACGCCTACGACGGCCAGGGACACAGTGCCGGACGCGACGAGCACGACCCGATCATCGTAGAATTCTTCGACCGACACCTCAACAGGGAGACGCCCAATGGTTGATGCCGACTACACCAAGCCAAGTGGATTCGACGCCTACTGGGACGCCGTTCTCGCCGAACTCGACGCCACTCCCGCCGAGCCCGAAATCGAGGTCATACCACTGAGGGAGACTGATTTCGCCACGCTCCACGGCGTCCAGATAACGAGCATCGGCCCGTACAGGCTGTTCGGATATCTCAGTGTTCCAAAGGGCGACGGTCCGCATCCTGCCATCTACTGGCCGCCCAAGTATGCCAGCGTGCTGGAGATAATCCCGCAGGGGACCGCGAACGCAGTCCGCAGCGAGTTCGTCACCTTCTCGCTCGCGGGCAGGGGACAGCGCAACTCCGACAAGCCCTTCGCCGCCATGTTCCCAGGCCTGCTCACCGAGGGAATAGATTCCCCGGACAGCTACATCTTCAGAGGGATAGTGGCGGACGCGATTCGTGGCCTCGAATACCTGAACTCATTAGACTCCGTTGACAAGACACGCACCGTAGTCATAGGTAACGACGTGGCGATGCAGGCTCTCGCCATCCGCCCGGGTGCGACCCACTTAGTCTGTACGCCCACGCTCTTCTTCGATGCGCTCGGTCTGGCGCAGAAGACGCAGGGCTACCCACTCCAAGAGTACAACGACTACCTGAGTACTTATCCCTCGGACAAGGACTCGGTCGCCAACACGCTCTTCCACTTCGACCTGCGCGCCTTCGCCAATCGCATCGGCGTGACGACGCTGATAAACGCCGGGCCTGCGGGCTCGATCCTCGCGCCGGATGCACTTCGTCCAGTCTCGGAAGCTGTCCGGGGTGACGTAACCGTGTACGCCTCCCAGCATTCCAGCTACAAGGACGGCTTCTACATGGAAAGATGGATAGCCGACAAGGTGGGACTCGAGGCGCCGATCCTTCCCGAACACTGGCAGTAGGCCCCTTCATATGGCCGCTCCCTCCATCAAGATAGAAGACGTCCTGTACGCGCTCACGATGGATGCCGAGAGACGCATCATCACCGACGCCTCGGTCCTGATTGAAGGCGATACCATCACGCGCGTGGGGAAGTCCTCGGAGATGGCGGACGTCGCCGCAGACCGGACGATTGACGCGAGCGACTTCGTTCTCACCCCAGGCTTCATTGGTGGGCACATGCACATCAGCTACGCCCACGCCACGCGCGGCATATTCCCCGACGACCTGGGGCCCGGCTATCTGCCAAACGTGTTCAGGCTTCAGGGCGTCATGTCCGCCGAAGAGGAGCGTCTGACGTCGCTTCTCGGCATTACCGAACTGCTCAAGTATGGCGTGACCACCTTCGTGGATCCGGGCAGTACGAAGCACATCGCCGCCTGTCTGGACGCTTACCAGACAGCTGGATGCCGCATCGTCACCGGGACGCAGGTCACCGACAGCCCCAACCCGCTCAACGTGCCGTCATACGACACCGACGAGGCACTGGCAATTACGGAGCGGACCATAGCCGAGTTCGACGGCAAACTGGACGGCATGGTCTCCGCCTGGGCGATGCCCTTCTCATCCGAATACGCTTCGCCCGAACTGCTATCGGGCGTCTCCCGGATAGCGAAGGACAGGGGAACTCGCACCACAATCCACCATAGCTTCAGCGCCGTCGCGACCAAAGATTGGGAGGCGCGAACCGGCGCCACGCCCACGGGCTTCCTGCGAGAGATAGACTTCCTCGACCAGGACGTACTGCTCGCCCACGCGCTGGGCATAACGGAAGACGATACTCGTATCATCGCTGAGTCCGGCGCGTCGGTGGTGATGTGCCCTCCCGCCGCCGCGAAGGGTGGGTCGGGTATGACTCGAAGTGCGTTCCTGCCCGAATTGTTGGACGCGGGTGTGAAAGTAGCGCTGGGGACCGACGCTCCTAACAACTCGAATCTGATAGAGACCTTGAGGGCGGTGTACCTCTCCGCCATCCTTTACAAGGACGGCAGGCGGGACGTGTCCATGATTCCCGCGGAGACCGCGCTCGAACTGGGCACGGTCACCGGAGCGGAGGCGTTGGGTATGTCCGACGATATTGGCTCAATCGAGGTGGGTAAGAAGGCCGACCTGGTTATGTTCGACACCATGCGCCCGGAGTGGCGGACCCTGTTCAATCCGGTGAACAACCTGGTGTACTCGGCTGACGGGCGCAGCGTTCATACCGTCATCGTGAACGGCAGGGTGGTTGTCCGCGACCACACTCCCACCTTCGTGGACGAACGCGAACTGATAGGCGATGTCCAGCGAATCGGCGAGAGTATGCTGGCCCGTTCCGGCGTCTCTTTCCCGTCCCGATGGCCCGTCGTGTAGCCCACTGGCGCGCAGCAAAATCAGGCAAGGTAAATCAATGGCAGTCTCGGAAACGAGCATCACGTCCGAGAAGCGTTTTTCCGATCTCTGGGAACGCTCGCTCGAACTGCGCCCCGACGTTGTGGATGGGGACGGCAACAGTTACGAGGTTATATTCCCGGGTGTCAGGAACCAGGCGGCAGGCCCCGACTTCAGGGGAGCGGTCCTCAGGCGCGACGGTCGCACCTTCGGCGGCGATGTCGAGCTCCACCTGGAGCAGTCCGGCTGGAGGGCACACGGTCATCATGCCGACCCCGCCTACGATGGCGTCGTGCTACAGGTCGTCCTTAGACTCGCACGGAATTCCGACCATTTCACCGGTCCGCCCACGGCCACCGCAACATTTCCGGAGCGCTTAGTCGAATCACCAAGCCTGCCGGAAATCTCACCCTCTGACCTGGAAGCTCTGGGAATACAGAGGTTCTTCGCCAAGAGCGCGGGCTTTCGGCTGGAACTGGACGCTGGCGTGTCTCCCGATCAAGTCGTGTACCAGGGCATGATGGAGGCGATGGGCTACGCCAGGAACCGCAAGCCCTTTCTCGCGCTGTCCAGGTCTGCCCCTCTGTTGCTGTTCACGCAGCTTCGAGACGAACCGCGCCGGACAGCCGAGTTCGGAGTGTTCGCGGCTCTGGCGGCGGCAGGAAATGTACTGGAACGGATCACGCCGCCCGAGCGCGGCCAGATTCGCAGGGTGGCTTCGAGGCTGGGAGCGTGTTCCCGCCTATCCGGACACGACTGGAGTATGTTCCGGGTCAGGCCGGGCGCCGGGCCTGTCAATCGCATGAGGGCTATTGCGTTCATCATCGCCGCCGGACTGGGTGAAAGTCTCTCTGAGCGTATGCAAGCAGTGTTCGAGTGCGGCGGCGCGAACGGCTTGGTCAGGGTTGTCGCCGACGCGCCGCATATCGGACGCGGCTTCGCGCTCGTAATCGCGTCAAACGTCCTGCTGCCCTGTCTGTACGCGATCCATCCGTCCGACGGAATCATCTCTGAGTTTCGGAAGATGCCCTCGCCGCCCTCGGACTCGGTCACGAGGGGAATCGCGAAGGTCCTCGGCGAGCGAATCAGGCCCGCGAACGCCGCGCAACATTCCGGGCTTCACGCGCTGGCGAAGTCGCGGTCCTGGCCGGGCCGCAATTAGGCGCGTGCGCTAGAAGAGGGCGAGAAGGTCCCTCGCCTCCCTGATTACGGATCTGTCGTATATGTTTATAGGATTGGCGACTTCCAACGCCTTCTCGAGATCAGCGCGGGCCTCCAGTTTCCTGCCTTCATCCAGGTGGAGCTTAGCTCTTGCCACGTAGGACGCGGCGTACTCCGGCTCCAGCTCGACAGCTTTGTCGAAGTCTTCCAGCGCCAGCGCCAGTCGCTCGTCGCCGTAGAAGGCGAGTCCCCTCCGGTAGTACGCCCTGCCGAAGTCGGGCAGCTTCCTTATCACCAGGTCGAAGGCGGTGATGGCGTCGTCGAATTCCTGCACTTCCAGTAGCCTGACGGCGCGGCTGTACTCGAACAGCGCCGCCGTCTGGACCGTCGGGGTGGGTTCCGGTTCGGCCGTCGGCTCGGGAGTCGCGGTAGGCTCCGGCGTTGGCGCGGGTACAGGCGTGGAGGTGGGAGGTGGCGTCTGGGTTGGAACCGGTGTGGGCTCAGGAGTCGGTGTTGGGGCGGGGGCCGGCTCCGAGCAGGCCAGCGCCAGAACCATGAGTCCGATTCCCAGAGCCAGAGTTGCGCTAATCTTGGTCATTATGCTGATCTGTGAACCTCTTTTGCGAGATTTATCGTCTGTCGTTCAGCATAGCATACGCGCAGTAGGCGGTAGGGGGTTTTCTCCGTGCCCGCAATGGAATAAAGTATTCGGGACACTGGAATCCATTTTGGTTTACTTGAGGAAGCGCCGTGATTAGAACTTTGGACGGAATTACACCCAGGATTCACCCGACTGCCTTCGTGAGCGAGGCGGCTTATGTGATCGGAGACGTGGAGATTGGCGAAGGCTCCAGCGTCTGGCCCGGCAGCGTCATCCGGGGCGACATGGGCAAGATAACCATCGGTAAGTACACCTGCGTACAGGACAACTCGGTCGTCCACTGCGACACCGATGCGACCATCGGCGACTACGTGGTCATAGGCCACCGCGTAGTGTGCCACGCGAAGAACGTCGGCGCCAGGACGTTGCTGGGCAACGGCGCGGTCGTCAACGACGGCGTGGAGATAGGTGACGAGTGCGTCGTGGCGTCCGGAGCGGTCGTGCTGGACGACATGCAGGTGCCGGATCGCTCGATAGTCGTGGGCGTGCCGGGCCGCGTGCGCGGGCAGGTGCAAGACAGGCACCTGGAACTGGGGGAATACTTCAACAAGGTCTATGTGCTGAAGACGCAGCGTTACAAGAGGAACGGCGGATTGGAATAACCTCGGTTGTTCACATCCTGTCCGGCGCGCTCATGCCCATGAGCGACAGGCAGCGCGCAAGCGCTATCTTTGATGCCAGGCATAGCCGCAGTCTGGCCTTGGTGAGTTCCTCTTCGCCTTCGACGGTGGAAATCACGCGGCACTGCTGGTAGAACCAGTGGAACGCGGTCGCAAGTTCCTGCGCGTAGTGGGGCAGGTGATGGACCTCGAGGTTGGAGGCCATCACCTCTACCAATTCGGGAAGCTGGACTATCTTGCGAATCAGCGCCAATTCAGCCTCGTGGTTCAGCAGCGTCAGGTCGGCGTCCTCGAACTCGATGCTGAGTTCGTTCGCGCCCGCTATGATGCTCGCGATGCGCGCGTGGGCATACTGAACGTAATAGACCGGGTTGTCCGAAGACTGTCGCGCCGCCAGTTCCAGATCGAACTCCATCTGCGTCTCGGCGGCGCGGGACAGGAAGAAGTAGCGGCAGGCGTCAGCGCCAACCTGGTCAACGAGATCGTCAACCGTGATGATGTCTCCCGAACGCTTGGACAGCCTTACAAGTTCGTCGCCTTGCTTGAACGTGACCATCTGGTAGATCATCAGTGTGAGTTGGTCGGGGTCAACGCCCATCGCAGAGACGGCGGCCTTCATACGATTCACGTGGCCCTGGTGGTCCGCGCCCCAGATGTCCACGACACGCTCGAAGCCGCGCTCTATGAACTTGTTGTGGTGGTAGGCGACGTCGGAGGCGAAGTAGGTTGGCGCGCCGTTGGAGCGTATCAGCACCGCGTCGTTTTCGGCGCCTAATTCGGTGGCCGCGAACCAGACCGCGCCATCCCGCTCCGCGCGGTAGCCGCGCTCGTCTATCAACGACATTACATTGTCGAAGCCGCCCTCGGTGTACAGACTGCGTTCCCTGAACCACACGTCGTAGCCCACGCCCAGCCTGTCAAGAGAGTTCCTGATGGAGTCCACTATCGTTTCGAGCGCTACCTCGCCTATGGCGGCAGTGGCCTGTTCCGCGTCCATCTCAAGGTACTTCTCGCCGTGCCTTTCCCTAATCTCGCGCGCCAGGTCGTTCATGTATTCTCCGCGGTAGCCGTCATCCGGTATCTCCGCCTCCCTGCCGCACTGCTGGAGGTAGCGGGCATAGGCGGTCCGGTAGAAGAGTTCCATCTGTGTGCCGCCGTCGTTGACGTAGTATTCGCGCTGCACATCGCAGCCCGCCGCTTCCAGTGCGTTGGCGAGCGCGCTGCCGATGACAGCGCCCCTTGCGTGTCCCACGTGTACTGGGCCGGTTGGGTTGACGCTGACGAACTCGACCTGGACGCTCTCGCCGCCTCCGATGTCCGAGCTTCCGAAGGACTGGCCCTGTTCGATGACCCGACCCACCTGTGACTGGAGCCATTCTTCGTCTAGGGAGAAGTTGACGAACCCCGGCCCCGCGACCCATACATTACCCACGATCTCTGAGTCGGGCAGCGCCGCGACGATGGCCTCACCGATCGCCTTGGGATTCATTCGCATAGGGCGAGCGAGCTTCATGGCAAGGCTGCACGAGAAGTCGCCGTTCTCGGCCTTCTGCGGCCTCTCGATGGACAGATCGGTGACCTCAGTCTCGGGGAGTTGGCTGGATGCCTGGGCCGTGTCGAGCGCGGTCCTGACGCAGTGGACGATGTGACTTCGGATTGACGCCGACATCGAGCCGTCGGAAGCGGTGGTCATAAATTATCCTTGGGTTCCTGGGGGTATGGCAAGCGGAGTTAGTTCTTCGAGACTCGGATAGACGGAGAGTCCGCCTGGTCGGTTATGGTGCCGATGACCGCCCGTGTCCGGACGCCGTGGGATTCGAGCGCCGACAGGAGCGCGCCGGTCTTGTTCTCGGCGACGGCTATCAGCAGGCCGCCGGACGTCTGCGCGTCCGCCAGCAGTATCTTCTGGACATCTGTTATTGAGTCGTCCCAGCTGACGTCTGACTCCAAGGATTCGAGGTTGCGGTGGGTGCCGCCGGGGGCCACGCCGTCCTCCGCGAGCTGAGAGGCCCCGGGTATGAGCGGGATCGAGTCGAATGAGAGCGAAGCCCCGACGCCGCTGGCGCGGGTCATGCCCCTGAGATGCCCGAGAAGGCCGAAGCCGGTTACGTCAACGCAGGCGTGGGCGCCGACCTCGTTCATCGCGTAGGAGGCTGCGTCGTTGAGCTGGCTCATTATGCCGACCGCGGTGTCGAGAACGTCTTTCGGCGCGACGCCCTGCTTGGCCGCAGTGGTTATCACGCCTGTGCCGATGGGCTTGGAGAGGACGAGGTTGTCGCCCGGCTTCGCGCCCGCGTTGGTGACATGGTCGCCAGGGCGCACGACGCCGGTTACGGACAGGCCGTACTTGGGCTCCTCGTCGTCAACCGTGTGTCCGCCGACTATCAGAACGCCCGCCTCGCGCGCTTTGTCTGAGCCACCCACCAGGATGTCGCCCAGCAGGTCCTTTGGGAGCGCGACCGGGAAGCCGACTATGTTCAGCGCGGTAAGCGGCCTGCCGCCCATCGCGTAAACGTCGCTGAGGGCGTTCGCCACCGCTATCTGCCCGAAGGAGTAGGGGTCGTCCACTATGGGCGGGAAGAAGTCCACGGTCTGTATGAGCGCGGTATCGTCGTCCATGCGATAGACAGCGGCGTCGTCCCCTGTGTTGACGCCGACGAGCAGGTTGGGGTCGGAGACCGGGGGGAGCTTGCTCAGGACCTGTCCCAGGTCCTCGGGGCTGAACTTGGACGCTCAACCGGCGCAGCTTGCGAGTTCGGTCAGCCGGATGTTTTCGTGTGTGGCGGTCAAGGTACGGCTCCTTGGTCGAGGTTGGCGTGACGGCTATTGTAGCGCATGTCGGACGCTCGCGTTCAGGCAGTTTCGAGTTTACGTTTTCTTCGTGGTGTCATATATCCCGGTTTATAATTGCACAGGAAAGTGCTGGGCGCTAACTGGGAGAGTCACTGGGTTGGGCTGGGACGGTTTTCATCCAGCGTTACCCAGAGTTTTCCCAGCGTTGAAGCTACGAAAGAATTCTTTCGTCGTCTATCGGCCTGCACTATAAACGATCATTTATACAAATGTTCTGAATCCATGCCGTAATTGTAGCATAGAATGAAGTATCAGATGAAACCGTGAATGACTCTGGAAAGGGCCTGATGTGATAGACTTAGCCCGCAGATTCACTATCCCCAAAGCCCGTCCGATAGAGGAGAGTGGAGACTTTCCATGCCCGCCGATCAAGACCCCATAGACGACTACCGGTACGATGCCACGCGCAAGAACATCCCGCCTGCCGCGCTCGCCTCCCAGGGCCGCGTCTGCGAGATCCCCAGGCAGCGTTACCACTACGACCCGCACCTGCCGCCCATCCTGCGATTCGACGAAACCGGCGAGTCCGACCGACTGCCGGAACTGCTTCAAGAAGCCACACGCCGCAAGCTGACCCCCGAGGAAGCGGATATCCTCGCCGGCGCCCTGCGCAATCACCAGCCCTGGCTCGAATGGGCGGGCAAGCGCGAAAAGAGCTGGTTCGACGTGGATACCGTGGCGCTGCACATTCACGAGCGGGTTTCGGCGCGGGCCATAATGCAGGTGGCGGCGCGGCAGGATGTCCAGCGCAGCCTGTGGGCAGACCCTGAACAGGACTACCACGAAGCGGTGCAGTTCTACCGACACGATGTTGATTGGGCCAATCGCCTCGTCCTCGGCGACAGTCTCGCCGTGATGAACTCGCTTGCCAAGCGTGAGGACCTCGCGGGCAAGGTTCAGATGATATACGTTGACCCTCCGTATGGGATTAACCACCGCTCTAACTTCCAGCCGTTTGTTCGCAATCGCAATGTCACTGACCGGGAAGCAGACCTGACACGCGAATCTGAAATGGTCAAAGCGTATCGTGATACCTGGATGCTTGGAATACATACCTATCTTGCCTATCTGCGTGACAGGTTAACTATCGCAAGAGATTTACTTTCTGATTCAGGTTCTATATTCATCCAGATTGGAGATGAGAACATTCACAGTGTGAGATATGTGATGGATGATGTATTCGGAAAAGATAATTTCATTGCTGAAATTAAATTCAAAACTACTAGTAACAGAACATCTGAATTTGTTCCCACAGTTTTCGATTCCATCCTGTTTTACTCTAAAGATCGTATCAGTCTGAAATATCATTCTTTATTCCTATCGAAGGATTTTGAGAACGTAACGGAGGATTCATATAGCTGCGTCGAAGAGTATCCTAATTTGTGGAGAAGACTAACTCGGCATGAGAAAGATAACCCTAAGCTATCTGAGAGTATAGGTCCGCTTTTCGGATTGAGCGACTTGACCTCATCTCATGAATACAACCGGGAGCCATTCACCTGGTTCAATAGGCCATTCGGAACGAAGCGGCGCTACTGGTCAACTTCACATGATAGGCTAAGTAGATTAGGCCAAGCAAACAGACTGTGTGATGCTAATGGGACACTCCGATACAAACGCTTTTTCAGAGACACTAACGCATTTGCTCTCAGCAATGTTTGGAATGATATAGGTAGTGGTTCGCGCACTGAGGAGCGCACCTATGCTGTTCAAACGAATACCAAAGTCATCCAACGTTGTATGCTAATGACCACCGATCCCGGTGACCTCGTTCTTGATCCGACCTGCGGCTCCGGCACGACCGCCTACGTAGCGGAGCAGTGGGGTCGCCGCTGGATAACTATTGATACGAGCCGCGTCGCCGTCGCGCTCGCCAGGCAGCGCATCCTCACCGCCAAGTTCGACTACTACAAGACAGAGGACGGCTCAAACACCGTGGGCACGGACAATTTCAGGTACAAGACCGTTCCACACATAACACTGGGCGGCATAGCCAACAACGTCGCGCTCGACCCCATCTTCGCCAAGTGGGAGCCGATTCTGGACGAAAAGCTGAATGGTCTGAACGATGCGCTGAGTCTCGTGGACGACGAACTCAGGACCGCGCTGCTGTCCAAGCTGGAAGCCAAGCGTAGGAAGCGTCCCAGGCGCGACTATCCCATCACCGAGGCCGATGAACGGCGGTGGCGTCTGCCCAAGGAGCGATGGGAGCACTGGGAGGTCCCGTTCGACGCGGACCCGGATTATCCCGACATCCTCAAAGAGCGACTAGAAGCCTACTGCGAGGTGTGGCGCGGAAAGATGGACGAGGTGAACGCCTGCATAGCCGCCAACGCCGACCAGGAGGTGCTGGTTGACCAGCCGGAGGTCGAGCGCGGGATAACGCGCGTATCAGGCCCGTTCACAGTGGAAGCCGTCCAGCCCGCGGAGGAATCCTTGGATCCCGAATCCCCAATCGGTGGCGCGCCCGACGAACTGGACGCCTTTTCGGATAACGGCGCATTCAACGCGGACGAACCCTACAACGCCGAGTCGTTCAGGGACACCATGATCCGTCTGCTTAGGAATGACGGCGTGAGGTTCGAGGGCAACCACGTCGCCAAATTCACACGGCTCGAACCTCTGACGGACGGCACCATATTGCACGCGGAGGGTGAATGGGACAGCGACGACCCCGACAACCCGCGTCTTGTAGCCGTCTCCTTAGGCCCGCAGTACGGCCCCATAACCGCCAAGCAGGTGGAGGATTCGCTCTGGACGGCCTCCAGGAGCGGTTACGACACGATTGTGTTCGCTGGACATAGCTTCGACGGCCCGGCCCAGGCCGCTATCCAGGCTGACCCGAACCCCAGAGTCCGCGCTCACATGACCCAAATTTCACCCGATGTTGCCATGACCGACCTGCTCAAGGAGAGCCGCGACAGCCAGCTTTTCACCGTCTCCGGCCTACCCAGGACGAAGCTCGAAAGGCTGGAGTCCGATGAGTACACGGTCGAGATGGAGGGCGTTGACATATACGATCCAGTGAAGAACACGATTGTCTCCGAGAACGCGAACGGCGTGGCGGCGTGGTTCCTGGACAGCGACTACGACGGCAGAACATTCTGCACAACACAGGCATTCTTCCCCGATTCCAACGCATGGGACAGGCTCAAGCGTTCGCTGAAGAGCGTCGTTGACGCCGACGCTTTCGACGCTTTCGGCGGCACAAAGTCGCTGCCGTTCCCTGCCGGACAGCACAAGCGAGTCGCCGTCAAGGTCATAGACCCGCGCGGCAACGAGGTGATGAAGATACACAGCTTGGAGGATTCCGCCACATGGTGACCACGACCAGACTCTCCAGTAAGGCGCGCCGTATTCTATCGTGATAGACTTAACCTATAAATGACGATGAGGAGCCAAGAAGTGAGAGCGACACACGTAATCGTCGCTATATGGAGAAGACACCTATGGCGACAGAAAGACAAGTGAACGGGGCGTCATCTACCGCAAATCTTGAAGAGGAATCCCTTCCCGCGATACGCCGCGCAATCGCCTCTCTGTCCGAAGACCACTATCGCCAATTGAAAGCATGGATGGTCGAACACGACTGGGACAGGTGGGACCAGCAGATCGCGAGAGATTCGGAGAGCGGCGCGTTGGACTTCCTCGCCGATGAAGTCCGAGAAGACAAAAGGAAAGGTCTGTTGAAAGAACTCTAGTGCACCGGACAAACCTTCGCTTCTGGAGACATTTCGATAGGCTTTCCGAGTCTGTACAAGAAGTCGCAAGAGAAAACTACGAGTTGCTCAAGTCGAATCCAAGACACCCTTCTCTGCGGTTTGGAAAAGTGGGCAGATACTGGTCGGTTCGCGTGGGAAGCGCGCACAGGGCCTTGGCCGAGGAAGACAGTGAGGGTCTCGTATGGTTTTGGATAGGCGATCATGATGAATATGAGAGACTGCTGAGGTCTTAGCGCCGGAGAAACTGACGACTGAATGACGAAACCCACAAAGCCATCAGGTATATAGGAACCGCCCCATGGCCAGAAGAACCCGCCGCAGGACGCCCTCCACCCTGGAAACCGGCCAGATACCTATGCAGCCGGTTAAAGAGCCCATTCTCTGCAACCCCTATGAGGAACCCGCCGCATACTGGCGTTACAACCAGCAGACAGGGGAAGCCGCACGCATCCCGGAACGACGGCCCGCCGGACACTGGTTCAAAAAAGATCGCTCGATGGAAGACCGGCAGGGTCGCCTGTTCGCCGAGGAGAATTGGGAGGAACTGCCCTACGTCAACAGTTTGCGCGAGGACGTCAGGCGATGGCGCAACTCGAATTACAGGAACGCGACCAACGTAACCCGCCAACTACTGCGGCACTGGCGGCGCGAGGACAAGATTCGGCGCCTCTTCTTCTGCCAAGTGGAGGCGGTCGAAACCGTCATATACCTAGCTGAAATCCGCATGGGCGGCAAGCGTACCCAGTTTAACCCCGAATTCACCGACGCCGACCTCGCCAAGCTGGTTGACGCGCCGCCGGACGCCGGGCTGTCCGCGCTCACGCGGCTCGGATGCAAGATGGCGACCGGCTCAGGCAAGACGGTCGTCATGGCTATGCTCATCGCCTGGGCCTTCTGCAACAGGGGACAACTGCCCAGCGACGAACGCTTTCCCTCAGCCGCGCTCGCGGTCTGCCCGAACCTGACCATCAAAGAGCGTCTCCAGGTCCTACGCCCCGACAATCCCACCAACTACTATGAACATTTCGACCTCGTTCCCACTCAACTACGGCCATTCCTCCAGGGTGGTCGGGTGTTGATAACCAACTGGCACCAGTTCGCGCCCGAATCCGAACACGCCGAGGGCGGAAGGAGCTACACGGTCGTCAACAAGGGGCCTGAGAGCGCGGACGCCTTCGCGCGGAGAATCCTGAGTGACCTGTATGGGCGTGGGCCGGTCATGGTCCTCAACGACGAGGGGCACCACGCATACAGGCCGCTCAGCGCTGACACCTCAGAAAGGCTGTCCGCCGAAGAACGACGGGAGGCGAAGAGCCAGAACGAAGAGGCCACTGTGTGGATTCAGGGCCTGGACAAGTTGAACCAGTCCTCCGGCGTCAAGTTCTGCGTTGACCTGTCCGCCACCCCGTTCTATATCAAGGGCAGCGGACACCCTGAGGGAACACCATTTCCGTGGCTGGTGAGCGATTTCAGCCTGGTAGATGCCATCGAGTCCGGCATAGTCAAGATTCCGCGCCTGCCCGTTGACGACACCACCGGAAGGCCCGAGCCGCGCTACTTCCGCCTCTGGAAGTCCATCGTTGACGAACTCCAGCCAGGCGAGAAATTGCCCGGTAGGGCTGGGAAGCCCAAGCCCGAGGTCATGTATGAAAAGGCCGAGAGCGCACTCCAGACACTCGCCGGCCAGTACAAAGAGCGCTTCGAGTACATACAGAACAGTTCCGAAGGCCAGGACAAGACGCCTCCCGCAATGATTATCGTCTGCGACAACACGGACATAGCCAAAGTGTTCTTCGAGAAGATTTCGGGCGAATCCACGCGGGAGGTGGATGACCAGCAGAACGGCTCAAGAAGACGCAAGAAGCGTACAGTAACGAACTACGGGGACGGCGCCGTTTTCTCCGAACTGTTCTCCAACAGGGAAGACGACAGGCGAACGCTGCGGATTGACTCCAAGATGCTTGCCGACGCCGAATCCGGCAAAGCGGCCGGTGGGGCCGCTCAAGACCTACGCCGCATCGTTGATACCGTCGGCAAGCAGGGCGAGCCGGGAGAACAACTCAGGTGCATCGTCTCCGTCCAGATGCTCAACGAGGGCTGGGACGCCAACAACGTCACCCATATCTTTGGACTGCGCGCTTTCGAGAGCCAGTTGCTGTGTGAGCAGGTGGTCGGACGCGGCCTGCGGCGCATGGACTATACCCCCGACCCTAAGAATGGCAGGTTGAAGGAAGAATACGTTGACGTTTACGGCATACCCTTTTCCGTCATCCCTTACAAGGGCAGACCCACGCGCGCCAAAGCGCCCGAAGACAAGCCACAGAATCACGTACGCGCAATGCCGGAAAGGGGACAGCTCGAGATCCGATTCCCTGTGGTGGAAGGCTACACCTTCGCGCTGAAGAAGAATCTGATCAAGGCAAATGTGGCTGTAATGGACGACCTGCGTATCGAACCGTCCCAGGAGCCGACCGACGTGTTTGTCAAACCCCGCGTCGGATACGAACTTGGCGAGCCGACCCTGTTCGGCCCGGGAGATTTCGAAAATCAGAACCGCGAGCAGTTCTACGCAGACTCCCATATACAGCAAATAAAGTTCCAGGTTACCCGTCGCGTCGTTGACGGTCTGCTCGGATATGGCGGCGACGCAAACGGCCATGCGAAGATCGTTGCCTCTCGCCACCAGCTCTTTCCGCAGGTTTACAGTTGTGTGAATGAGTACGTCGAAACCAAGGTTGACTATGCCGGCGTCAATCCCTGTGAGTTGGGACTGGAACGTTACATGAAGCGGGTATCCGACAGACTTCTGGACGCTATCCAGCCCGACGACGAACATGGCGAGCAACCACTGATGCCCATTCTCAACCATTACAAGCCGGTCTGAAACACCGCCGACGTGGATTTCAAGACTGTCCAGCGTGTTCACTCCACCGCCAAGAGTCACGTCAACCAGGTCGTCCTCGACAACAGGACGTGGGAGAGCGCGGCGGCCTTTCGGCTTGAACAGTCCCCTTTGGTCAGATGCTATGTCAAGAATGACCACCTCGGACTGCACATCCCCTACGAGTACGAGGGGGTAAGCCACTACTACGAACCAGACTATCTGGTCGAGCTAACCAACGGTGATACCCTCATCATTGAGATAAAGGGCTACGAGGACGATCAGGACAGGGCGAAGTCTGAGGCCGCCCGCCGCTGGGTATCAGCCGTCAACAACTGGGGGCAACTTGGCAGATGGCGCTTTGATGTATGCCGAGACCCTCAGACACTCGGTCAATACCTGGAGACGGCGTTGGCGGGATAGTACCATTTCCATATGTTTCTGGCGTATGGCAACCAGCCCCCCACCCCTGGATTCCCGCTTTCGCGGGAATAACTGAATTAAGGTTAAGGTTTCACCCCCATCCTAACCTTCCCCCATCAAGGGGGAAGGGACTTTGCCCACCCTTGTCGCTCGTTTCCGGCGATAGTTTTGAGATAGTTTCTAAGCGCTACATGACCTTGTGGCCGGAGGGGGCGTAGGCGGCGAGGTTGGGATTTCCGGGGAGGAATTCGGCGCGGCCCTTGGGACGCTGCATGATGCCGTTTTCGACGATTATCTGGCCGCGCTGCATGGTGAGGATGGGCTGTCCGGTCACCTGCTTGCCTTCGAACATGGTGAAGTCGGCCAGGCAGTGCTGCGCTTCGGCGGACAGGGTGTGCTCCACGGACGGGTCGAACAGGACGATGTCCGCGTCCGCGCCCGGATCGAGCGAACCCTTCTGGGGATAGATGCCGAATATCTTGGCGGGGTTCTCGCACATTACCTGCACCAGGCGGGGCAGTGTCAGGCGGCCCATGTTCACGCCCTCCTGGTAGGCGACGCATAGCATCTGCTCCGCCCAGTTGCCGCCGAAGGTGGCTTCGAAGATTGAGTGTAACTCGTCCTCCGGGTCGGTCTCGCCGTCGTAGGACGCTTTCTGGGACTTCTTGTGTCCGCAGAAGTCGCTGGCGATGGTGTCTATCAGGTGGGAGGACAGGCCACGCCACATCGCCTCGTTGTCCTCGCGCTCGCGCAGGGGCGGGCCTATCTTGGCGAGCGCGCCGAAGTCGAGCATCTTCTGGTTGGTGAGGTCGAGGTACTGAGGGCAGGTCTCGCCAAACAGGTACATGTCCTGGGAGCGGAAATGTTGCAGGACGGGTATCATCTCTCTAGCGGAGAGGTGGACGATGTAGAGCGGGCAGTCGGTTACCTGCGCGTAGGTGGCGGCGCGGTTGGCGGCCTCGATCTCCAGGATGCGCGGCTGGGAGGGCGCGTAGTGTTCGCGTCCGGTCTTGCCTTCCTCGATTGCCTTGTCCACCAGGTAGTCTATGCAGTAGCCGTTCTCGGCGTGGACCATCGCTATGCCGCCGCGCTCGGAGGCGAGTTCCATCGCCTTGAGCATCCGGTCGTCGGGCATCATCATGCCGCGCCGGGGGTAGGTCATGTACATCTTGAAGGAGATGACGCCCATGTCCATCATCTCGGGCACCTGCTCCTCCACGTCATCGTCCCCCAGCAGGATGGCGTGAATCGCGTAGTCCAGGTAGGAGGTCTCGGCGGCCTCTTCCTTGAACTCGCGTATCATGTCCGAAACGGTTCCCTCCACGCCCTCGCGCCGTCTGTTCGCTATGAACGGGATGACGGTGGTTATGCCGCCGAAAGCGGCGCTGAGCGAGAATGTCTCTATGCGGTCGGCATAGACGGGGTGATTGTGGGCGTCCACTATGCCGGGCATGACGTAGAGGCCGGAGGCGTCAATGATGCGTCCGGCGTCCGCGTCCCTGTAGTGGCCGTGGTCGGCCTGAATCCTGCCGTCCCTGACGATGATGTCCTCGCGGGTTATCCCAGTTCCGCGGACAACCAAGCCGCCCCGGATGATGTAGTCTGCGTTCCGGTCGCTCATGTGACGCTCCTTGTCCTCTGAATCGGGATTTGGCGGATTAGAGGATTTACAGGACATGATAGCCTCGCAGCGTCGGGTGTCAAGATGATCATCCTCTCCCATCAAGGGCTGATAGGGGTAGGCATTGAACCTGGACTGGTGGGAGTCACCCCCATCCTAACCTTCCCCCGTCAAGGGGGAAGGGACTTTTGCCCACTCTTGCGATCCCATCAAGTGAGAGGGGGTTTGCATGGTACAGGCTTCAGTCTGGCCGGGGCGTGGTAGAATGTCCTCCGGCTGCACTGGCTGTAATTCAGGGAGGTGACTTATGGCAGGAGCTAGACTGACTGTGGGCAATGTTGAGATGGTGTCGGTATCGGACGGGCAGGGCGACATGAATCCGACGGAAGCGTTTCCGGCGAGCGACATAGAGATATGGCGGTCGGAGTACTCCGACCTGCTGGACGACGCGGGACTGATTCATCCGCGCTTCGGATCGGTCGTCATCAACTCCGGCGGCAAGCTGGTCTTGGTTGACACCGGGCTGGGAGGGCCGGACGCGACTCTGCTGGGCGAGCTGGAATCGGCGGGAGTGGAACGAGAGGGGATAGATCTGGTCGTGCTTACTCACATACATCCCGATCACGTGGGCTGGAACCTGTCGGACGGCAGTCCCACGTTTCCAAACGCGCGCTACCTGGTCACTAAGACCGACTGGGACCACTGGACACAGCCTGAAATGAGGGCGCAGGCGCCGCACGTTGACGAGCAGATGATACCGCTGGAGGGACTGAACGTACTCGATCTGATCGAAGGAGAGTACAGCGTTACCGACGAACTGACGACGGTGCCGACGCCGGGCCACACGCCCGGTCACATCTCGATAGTAGTGTCGTCGGCGGGAGAGAAGGTCTTCATCCTGGGTGACGTGGCTCACTCGCCCGCCCAGGCGCAGTACACCGACTGGAGCCCGGTCTTCGACACCGACCCCGACCTCGCGCGGGAGACCAGGCACGCGATACTGGACAAGCTCGAGAGTGAAGGTACTGTGGTGGCGTCCGGTCACTTCCCGGATCCTGGGTACGGGCGATTCGTGCGGTCGGGCGACCGCCGTATCTGGCAGCCGGAGTAGGGTGGAATGCCGCGCGATACGCTGACTGATGAAGAGACTCGGTTCGTGAGGCGAGCGCGGGTAGCGAGACTTGGGACAGCGTCGGCTGGGGGGCAGCCGAATGTAGTGCCGGTATGTTTCGAGCTCTTGGACGGTCGCATTTACATCGGTCTTGACTCCAAGCCCAAGTCCGTGGCCCATCTCAGGCTGCGGCGAGTCAGGAACATTCTCGAAAACCCGCGTGTGTCCTTCCTTGTGGACTGGTATGACGACGATTGGAGCAGACTGGGCTATGTGATGATCACGGCCAGCGCGACTCTGGATTTGCAGGAATCCGAGCGGGGCCGAGCGATTTTCGCGCTGAGATCCAAGTATCCGCAATACCTGCGGCTGCTGCCCGACGACGCTCCGGTCATTCGGGTTACTCCTATAAGGGTGTCATCCTGGGGGAATACGGATGATGACGACTAGCGAATCCGGACTTTGTAAGGCGTGATACGCAGCACTGCCAGGATACTTCTCATCGGGGCGGTTGCTGTCTTGGCTCTCGTCTGGTGGGCCTGTGGAAATGGGCAGGACTCTTTCGACGCGGATTCAGTCCTAGAAATGGACAGGGGAGTCCGGCTGCTCGAGGACGGCCACTTCGAACAGGCACACGGGGTATTCGATTCGGTGGTTCGTAAAGAGCCGCGCAACGCGGAAGCGTATGCGCGCAGGGGATTCGCCCAGCTTGCTTTAGGCGGTGTGACGGGTGGACTCGCGGACATCAACAGGGCTTTGGAGATCAATCCCGACTACGCGCTGGCCCACAACTACAAGGGGGTTGTGTTTGGCATGAACGGGATCCGAGACCAGGCGATTCTGGAGTTCACTCGCGCGGTCGAACTGGCGCCCGGCCTTACGGAAGCCTACGTGAATCGTGGGAAGATCTACCTGGAAATGTCGGATGGAGAGTCCGCTCTCGCGGACCTGGACACCGCCCTGGATCTCGAACCGGAGAACGCCGAATTGCTGCTGATACGCGCCCAGACGCATCTGATTCTTGGAAATACAGGCAGGGCCGAGGCAGACCTGGAGCGGGTCCTGTCGCTGCCGGTTGACGAAGCAACTCTGGCGGCGGCAAGACAGGTTCTCTCCAGAATTCGATAGGTGTACATTTGATAGGCGACCGCCTGAAGACGCTACTTCCACACGCCGGGGCAGGCCGGATTGGCTGGCTGATCGGGATGTGCGTCATGCTACTGACGGGGCTGCTGCCATTTTCCAGCTACGTCGCCGCCCTACCGCTCATACAGAGCGAGTGGGGGATAGGCAACACCAGCGCGGGTATCATATTCTCGGCCTACCTAGCCGGGTACGCGCTGTCGGCGCTGCTCGTGCTGCCGCTCACCGACAGGCTGCCGACCAGGTGGGTCTTCCTTACCTCCGCGTTGGTGACGGTCGTGGGGAACCTGCTGTTTCCGATTGCGGCGTTTGAGCCCGTAGTGGCTACCGTGCTTAGGTTTGTCGCGGGCATCGGGCTGGTGGGGATTTACATGCCGGGCCTACGGATAATCGCGCAGGAGTTTCCTGACTCAGGCCGCGGCGCGGCGATGGGGTTGTACGTCACCGCCTTCTACACCGCCAGCGCCGTGTCACTTGTGGCTACGGGCGCTCTTATGAATCATCTCGACTGGCGTACGGCTTATCTTGCACTGTCTCTCGCCTCCATAGTCGCGATCCCCATGACTCTGCTGCTGGTCAGAAGAGAGCACGACCCGGACTCCGGTTCCGGCGGCAGGCTTCAGCTCAGCGTCCTGTCCGATCCTCGTCCACGGAAGTACATCATCGGGTATTCGCTGCACGCGATGGAGTTGTACGCGGTGAGGGTGTGGCTGCCCGCGCTCCTTGCGGCCGCGCTGGTTTACCGGGGGGCCGATGTAGAGAGAGCGGCTGTAACCGCCGCGACGGTCGGAGGCATCGCGCTGGGCGCAGGGTCAGTGGGTCCGGTCATGGGCGGCGCGATCTCCGACCGCTTCGGGCGAGCGGCGAGCGCGGGCGGCATATTCATCCTTAGCGGTCTGTGCAGCCTAGCTATCGGATGGGTCATAGCCGCTCCCTGGACGCTGATCGTCGTTCTCGCCTGCCTACTGGGATGGGCGGTCTCGGCGGACTCTTCCATATACTCCACCGCGCTGACGGAGACGGCTCCGCCAGGGAGACTTGGCTCCACGATGGCCGTCCAGGCGTTTCTCGGTTTCATGGGAGGAACACTCGGTCCTGTGTTCATAGGGGGTATCCTGGACGTGTTCGAGGGCAGGCTGGGATGGGGAGTAGGGTTCACTGGAATAGCGCTGTTGTCGGTGATAGCGGTGTGGTTCTTAGCCAGCGGCGAGGAGTGATAGCAGGACTTTTCATTATCCAACATTCGTATATCCGAAGCAGTGCAATCACCCTCACCCCAACCCTCTCCCTGAGGGAGAGGGGGCTGTTGACTGGCCTATTTCCTGAAAGCGAAAAGACCTTGAGACAGATAGCATATAACTTGTAACCGCTTTCAAATACGGGTGAATGTTCGGCCTTCTTCGCCTATCTGAAATGTCTCCGTGCATGTAGAATGTATCGTGAGGAATTGCACGGGTACTTGGAGAAACTTCAGGCGGCTGCGAAATGCGTATAATCTTCTGCTCAGAGTGCGGCGAGTATTCGCTTGATCCCGCGACCAAGTGCGACATATGCGACTCGTCGCTGCCCGAGGACGGCTGGGCCGAGGTCTCCGGTGAGGACCTGGTGCAGCTCGACTATGTTGACGCCATGGAATATGAGCCGAACCTGCCCATATGGGAGTACGAGGTTATCAAGCTCAATGCCAGCGCGGACGCGGTGAAGTACAACACCGAACTGCTGAACAGGATGGGAGACGCGGGCTGGGAGTTGGTTTCGGTGGAATCATCCTCGGATTCCGTATCTGTTCGGTTCGGGATATTCAAGCGCGCCTGGCTGCCGGAAGATTTTATGTAGGCGCGCTCGGCCCGGAGACATAGATGCCAACGACCGAACGACCAATTACGTCAGTCCTGTTCGACCTCGACAATACGCTCATAGATCGCTCGGAGGCGTTCAGGAGACTATTCGGACACTGGTACGATACTCTGTCCGCCCCCGACCGTCCGCCTGATCGAGAAGCCTTCGTTTCTCGCATGGCGCGATACGGCATAGGCTACGCGCCCATACCGGAGATATACGAGGACATGCTGAAAGTTTGGCTTGGCAGCTTTCCCAGTCTGGATGCCGCGGCGGAGGCCCACTTCGCCCTGATGCCGGAGATGGTGGGACTTCATCCGAACACCGAGGTCATGCTGAAGGGATTCCGAGAAAGTGGTGTACCGGTGGGCGTGGTCACCAACGGAGGTACGGAGACCCAGTGGGGCAAGTTGCGGAAGACGGGTATCGCCGACCTAGTGACCGCCTGCGTCGTTTCGCAAGAGTTCGGAGCATGGAAACCGGACCCGGCTGTCTTCAACCACGCACTGCATCTGATGGGCGCAAACGCGGAATCTACCCTCTTCGTCGGCGACAACTCGGAACACGACATACTGGGCGCGATTGGCGTAGGGATGCGGACGGCCTGGATGTGCCTGGGACGGGAATGGGAGATCGAGTCCGCGCGTCCCGATTATATTCTGAACGCGGTCTGGGAGGTAGAAGGACTGGTTTCGGTCTAGCCTGTATCGCCACGCCAGTCGCGCATTATCGCGTCGTCGTGCGGAAATGGCAGCGGAGGAAGTTCGTCCGCCGGGAACCAGCCGACAGCCCGCGTCTCGTCGCCGGCCTCCGCGACCCCGCCTTGTACGCTGGCGGCGAACGCCACCAGGACGACGGGCGCGCCCCTGCTCGAATACACGCCCAGCAACCTGTCCAGTTCTACCTCTACGTTGGTTTCCTCCCTCACCTCCCGAACCGCAGCCTCCTCGACGACCTCGCCGCGGTCAACGTAGCCAGACGGAAAGCTCCAGCGTCCCATCATCGGCTCGATGTCGCGCTTGACCATGAGTATCTTTTCTTCGTGTGATACGACGACCACTGCGGCCAGCTTGGGATCGAAGAACACGACCGCTCCGCACGAGTCGCATGAGGGGCGCATTGTCCCGGCTACGTTCCGTTCGTCCATCGTATTCCCGCACCTGTGGCAGTAGCTGTGGTCGGAGGCCAATTTTGTTCCTTCCGGCTTGAGAGCGAGAATCAATGGGTGGGATTATACGACACCCGCGTCCGAAGGTTCTTTCAGATTGACCACCGTAGGAGGGCGAATCTATAATTGGCCTACTGAATAACCCCGGTTGGGGTATCAATCCAAGCGACAGAAGAGGTGGTCACGTTGGCGTCCATGCGAGAAAACAGGGTCAAGGCTAAACTGAACAGGGGAGAGGTGTCGGTCGTCCTGTCCGGGCACATGACGCCGGACATAGTGGACTGGCTTGGGCCGCTGGGCTTCGACGGCGTTTGGATAGAGGGTGAGCATGGCCCGGTGGATTACAAGGACATCCCGGATCTGACCAGGGCGGCAGACATCTGGGGAATGACCTCGGTAGTGAGAGTCAACCAGAACGCGCCGGGTGTGATATATCGCACTCTGGATGTGGGAGCGCAGGGTATCGTGGTGCCCCACGTGAATACGAAGGAAGAGGCAGAAGCGGTAGTGAGCGCCGGCAAGTTCGCTCCGATTGGCGAGCGCGGAATGTTCGGCAGCCGGCAGAGCTACGGTGTGGACAACTATTTCGAAGAGGCCAATGACCAGAGCTTGCTCATCGTTCTCATAGAGGACATAGTGGCGGTCAACAACCTGGACGAGATACTCGAAGTTGACAACATTGACGTGTTCTTCGTCGCGCCGAGCGATCTCGCTCAGTCCATGGGCTACATCGGCCAGCTCGGGCACCCCGAGGTGACAAGCACGATTGACGGCGCGCTCGAAAAGATAGCCGCCTCGGGCCGGACCCCAGGAGCGCTCGCAAGCGACGCGAATGTAGAGGCGTACCTCGAGAAGGGCGTGAAGTTCATGATGACAGGCTGGACGGCGTGGGCGCAGGCAGGGGCGGAAGCGTTCAAGGAGAAGGTGGCCGGGGCGACTTCCTGACGCCTGGCGGGAGCGATGTCAGGCGTCAGCCGCGGCTCGCAGCCTGTCCAGTTCGATCTTGCCCATGGTGAGCATCTCCTCCATAACAGCGGCGGACGCCTTGTCCATCAGGTCGAGCAGATCCGCCGGGATCACCTGCCAGTGAACGCCGAACCTGTCCTTGATCCACCCGCACTGGATTGGAGCGCCGCCGTCGGAGAAGCCGTTCCAGAAGTGGTCTATCTCTTCCTGCGAGTCGCAGGCGATAACTAATGACAGGGCGGGGGTGAACTCGTAAGGGGGGATGCCGTCGAAGGCGGTGAAGGTTTGTCCCTCCAGTTCGAACTCTGCCAGCCCTGAACCTTTGGCGGGGCCGGTGGTGAATTCGGTCGCTCTGATCATCCTCGAATTGGGGAACAGCGAAGTGTAGAACTCGGCGGCTTCGATAGCTTTCCCATCGAGCCACAGGGATAGGCTTATCTTGGATTGGAAGCGGGCTGTCATCTTGGTT
>VXRN01000018.1 GCA_009838465.1 Dehalococcoidia bacterium | reverse complement strand
TTGTCTCCCAATGACCTTGGTTATGCAAAGGTCTCCTTTCGCGGGAATGACTGAAATGTAGTCGAGGTTTCACCCCCATCCTAACCTTCCCCCATCAAGGGGGAAGGGACTTTAGAGGGCCAGTTTGCACGTTTGCCTACCCTTGTGAGCCAACGTCCGGGGACCAGTTGTAGATGTTCGATAAGGCGCCGCCCATCAGCGTCGCGCGTTCCGAATCGGAGAGGCTATCGGTGACGCGGAACGACTCGACTCCCTGTTCGTAGTTCAGCATGTTGATCGCCCTCGTCCAGTCCGTGCCCCACATGCACCGCTCCAGGCCGAACGCCTCGAATATCTTGCCCAGGGGCTCCCAGATGTCGGGGTACGGGAACGGCTCATGCGACAGCGTGCATGCCCCGGATATCTTGATGACCACGTTATCCAGTTCCGCCATTGCCACAACGCTGTCCAGGTCGGCGAACGGATTCGGAGGCACGGGCGGCTCGAAGGGCTGGGGTATTCCCAGGTGGTCTATGACTATCTGTGTGCCGGAATTCCGCAGGGCGAGTTCGCGCAGCAGCGGGAGGTGGCCCGAACTCATGACGTTTATCGGCACACCGGCTTGACCTCCGGCGGCGAGTATGCGGTTCAGGCCGGGATGGTCTGCCGTGTAAGTGCCATAGCTGAGCATGATGCGGGCTCCGACCACGCCGGGCGTTCCGGTCCACTCGGCCATGTCGTCCTCTATCGTGTCCGACTCAGGGTCGAACGGCCTTATCAAGCCGAACTTGCCCGGATGTTTCGCGTACACCTCCAGCGCGTAGCTGGCGTCGTAGCGATACATGGAGTACGGCGAGACTAGCAGAGCGCCGTCCACTCCGACGGCGTCCATCGCGGCGACCATGTCATCTCCTGTGACTTCTTCGGGGCCTGTCAGGTGGCCCTGCCAGGGCCGCTCGGGACTGTTGCGCTCATAGGCGTGTACCTGCGAGTCAATTGTGGGAGTTCGTGTCGTCATTGTCTTCTCCTATGGACTAATTCGTCCGGTCATATACTTTCGTTTATAAAGCCACAGGTGGCAACAAGTGGCTTAACTGGTTACCGACAGGTAGGTAACAGGTGATTAGAACACTTGTTACTCCCCTGAGATCCACCTGCGTTAGCTTTGGGGAAAATTATTCTTTGGCCCGATATTGGGTTCGTATAACCGAACATTTATGTATGCCGAGGTCCAGTAACATGCCCGGACACGCTTCCCGATTAGTTTGTATGTTCGCATTATAGCGTGTCGTGGCTCAGAAGTGTAGTCCTATGAGAAACTTTCGAGAGCCCGGATACTGTCGCTAAGGCCCGTCCACGTAATCCATGTCGGGGTGAAGGTCCCACCTGTAAGTGTCGGGTGGGTCAACGGTCTCGGCCCACTCCCTCATGACCTGCTCGTCGCGCTGCGCCATTGCCATCTTTCGGGTGACCTCGTCAGGGTCCCAGCCATCCAGGACGCGCCCGACAAGCTCGTCTCTTATGGAGGCGTAAGCGGGGTCCTCGGCAAGGTCGTTCAATTCCTGGGGATCCTCTGCCAGGTTGAAGAGTTGCGGCCTCATGCCGTGATAATAGTTGAGCTTCCATTCTTCATAGCGGATCATTCGCTGAACCGATCCATCAGGGGGAGAGTGTACATCAAACGGGAGACCATCTCGCTGGGCATACATGACGAACTCAGAGAAGGCCACGTCCTCCCAGGATGTTCCGTCGGGATCGTTCAGAAGACCGATCAGGCTCCGACCGTGTGAGCGCGGCAGCGGCGGCGCGCCAATCGCGTCCAGCATGGTCGCGTTCAGGTCGAATTGGTTGATGACGCGGTCGCATACGCCTCCCTGAGGTAGGCCCGCCGGCCAGGAGACGATAGCCGGAACACGCGCCGAATCCTCGTAGAAGGTCTGCTTCCACCACAGGTCGTGCTCGCCTACCTGTTCCCCATGGTCTGTCGTGTAAATGACGAGAGTATCGTTCTCGAAGCCGTTCTGCCGGAGCGCATCGAGCATCTCGCCAATCAGTGCGTCCGTGCGGGTCACCAGGGCCCAGTACGCCGTGCGACAGCGCATTATCTCCTCGTCCGTCACATCCTCGATCCCCGTTCTGCTTCTCCACCACTGGAAGTACGGGTGTAGATTGTCGGAGTACGGCTCTCGTATCCGGGGCATCGGCACCTTGCCAACGTACTCGTCGTAGTCCTCCTTGCGAGCTACGAATGGCTGATGCGGGAGCATCATGCCGACAGATAGAGAGAATGGCTCGACCTCGAAGCCTGAACGCTTCCTGATGCCAAGCCTGTTTATGTAGTCTACCGTGGCTGCGGCAACGTATTCGTCGTGCACCTCATAGGCGCTCTGACCGTAGCCGGACTTCTCCAGGGCTACTCGCTGCGGTCCGGCTGTACCCTCGAGCGCGCCGTGGTCCACGGGGTGAGGGCTGCCCATGTGGTTCGGACTGTGGTCTCCCACGTATCTCTCCGCGAACCCGTGAAGCTGGTCGGACCCGACGAAGTGAAGTCTGCCAATCTGAACTGGACGATAGCCCGCAGCACCCATAGCATGGGCGTAGGTCGGAATCGCCGAATTGAGGATCTGCGTATTGCACCAGACTTCGTTCTCATAGGGGTATTGTCCTGTCAGCAGTGACATGCGAGACGGTACGCAGATGGGAGAGGCACAGTAGGCGTTCGTGAGGACCGTCCCGCGCGCGGCGAGCGCGTCCAGGTTTGGCGTCCTTACGGTCTCTTCGCCGTAACAGCCGGATATGTTGGGGTTGTGCTGGTCGGACTCGATGTAAAGGATGTTCGGGCAGCGAGCGCCGTTGGGTGAGATGCTATCATTGGTCATCTGTTTAATTCCTCCAGATATGGATTGCCGAGCGGCGAGCCCTTCGGGATTCCCGCTTTCGGAGACCTTTGCGTAACTGGTCAAGCGGGCTTTTTGGGCGG
>VXRN01000070.1:82989-138932 GCA_009838465.1 Dehalococcoidia bacterium | reverse complement strand
CCCCCCCCCCCCCCCCACATTTTTTTTCAACCCCCACCCCGCAATACCAGATATAGTCGGGTCGGGTGGGCTCGGATTGTTTTATAAGTGACTGGGGGAGGCCCCGATCCCGAACCCACCCCCGTACCGCCTACGACGACCCTGGTCCCGACAAACACGCCTGTTCCGCCGACCGCCACGCCTGTTCCAACCAGCACACCAGCCCCACCGACGGCCACTCCGGTTCCGACAAATACGCCCATTCCAACCAATACACCTGTGCCGACCGCGATACCCGCGCCGGCGGATACTCCTGAACCGGCAAAGGCGCCCCAGGACGACCGTACACCGTCCCAGATACTTGCGCACGCCGCCGGCGCGCTCGCCGAACTCGATAGTTTCCGTCTCTTCACCGAAATGATCATCTCCACAGCCCAGGGCGGCACGTCCATAGAACTGCCGGTCACGCTGAAAGCCGACTTCCAGAAGCCGCTCGATTCAAAGGGCTCAATCGAAATAGATATTGGCTTCTTCAAGATAGAGATGAAGTTCATCACCGTGGACGGCGACTTCTATATGACCGATCCTGAAACCGGGGAGTGGATTCTGGGTGCCAGCGCCAGTGATTTCCTGCCATTGAATCCGTCTGATTTCGCCGATGCCGAGAACTTTGTCGGCCCCGACCTCCTCGCGGAGTCCGACAAGCTGATCTTGGAAGGCACCGAGGAAATTGACGGCATAGAGGCATACCGGATATCGGCCTCCGCCGACAGCGGATCCGTCGCCATGCTGGAAGGATTAGATGGCGAACTGGACATGACGTTCTGGGTAGGCGTCGAAGACGGCATGTTGCACAGGATCATGGCGAACGGCAAGCTGGGAATGCCCGAGACCGGAGCCGCTCAGTCCGACAGTCTGTTCGGGGGCCTTGGCGGGGGCGACACAGGATTTGAAATCCTCATCGAATACTCCGACTTCAACGTTCCGGTCCAGATAGAGCCTCCCGAAGAATTCATGGAGATACAGTCGTCCATTCCAGACTTTCAAGAGAATGGGGAGCCACGCGACATAGAGGTGACGCATACAACCCTGGACTCGGGCTGGATAAGGTCAGACTTGCCATCCGAGGGGCTGTCCATTTCGACGCCACCGTCCTGGGTCACTCTTCCACTCGATCCCGAATCCATAGACGCCGCCCTGGGAGCGTTCGAGTCATCGGATGACGCCAGGTTCGAGTTCATGGCAGGCCAGATAGAGCAATTCCGTGACACGAGGGAATTCAAGCTGTTCGGATTCGAACAGGAGCCGTCTTCATCCGAAACTTTCCATGCGAACATGAGTGTTCTGGCAACCAACGTAGGCTTGCCATCCTCCCTGGACGCATACGCAGATATAAACGTGCAGCAACTGGAGTCTTATTGGGGAGTAACCGGCGTCGAAAGGCGGAACATCCAATTGGCGTCCGGTGAGGCCGTAAAGATCGGATACATCTTGCCGCTGCCTGTCTCCGGCGATCCAATAGGGGCTTCCATAACCCAGTATTTACTCCTGCGGTGCTCGACCGGCGTGATTGTGACATTCACGGCTTCCGAAGAGTACGCAGAGAAACTTGACCCGCTGTTCACACAGATAGCGGACACCATCGAAATACGAGAAACCGAAGAAAGGATATGTCCCAAAGTGGCAAAACAGTACAATTCAGCTCCGGCCATGACGATAGACCCCTCCAGGGAATACACCGCGACTTTCAACATGGAGGACGGCTCCGAGTTCACCATAAAGCTGTTCGCGGACAAAGTTCCGAATACGACCAATAATTTCGTCTTCCTGGCCAGGGACGGCTACTACGACGGCGTTACGTTCCATCGAGTGATACCCGGCTTCATGGCCCAGGGCGGTGACCCGACGGGAACGGGCAGGGGCGGCCCTGGCTACCAGTTCGCGGACGAGTTCCATCCTGAACTCAGGCACGACAAGCCCGGAATCCTGTCCATGGCGAACGCCGGTCCCGGCACCAACGGAAGCCAATTCTTCATAACTTTCGTCCCCACACCCCACCTGGACGACCACCACGCTGTGTTCGGCGAAGTCATCGAAGGTATGGATGTCGTGAACGCAATTTCTCCGCGAGACCCCATGTCCGCCAGAGCGCCGGGCGACGCCGTCACCTCCATAACCATCAACGAATCCTAGTATCGAGTCCATGTGAAGACGACATACCAAAGCCCACATTCGTCATTTGTATGTCGAAAATCCCCTCTCCCTCAGGGAGAGGGCTAGGGTGAGGGTGAAATGTAATTCAGTCATTCCCGCACACCTACTCGTCGTTCCCGCGAAGGCGGGAACCCAGGGGTTGGGGCAGCCCTGCATATGTCAGAACCAACTGGACACAGTATTAGCTTCACCGTCTCGGAACTCAGTGACCTAGCAGACCAGGGGCCAGAGATATGAAAGACAACAGAGTTCGTCAGCTTGTGAAGGCAGGGAAGCCCGCCATCGGCTGCTTCCTGGGGCTGGGCAGTCCCAACGTGGCGGAGTTGATGGCTCGCGCCGGCATGGACTGGCTCGTCATCGAGACCGAACACAACGGCCTGGACTCCGCCGAAATCCAGCAGATGCTCATGGCGATGAACGGCAGCGACGCTGTCCCAATCGTCCGCGTCCCGAACAGGGATCAGGTGTACATTCAGAGAGCCATGGACATGGGAGCCATGGGCATTCTGGTCCCTGGTGTCAGGACCGCGGACGAGGCCCGCGCCATCGTCTCTTACACACGCTTTCCTCCTAACGGCATCAGGAGTTGGGGGCCTCTCAGGGCGTCGGACTATACCCTCGACAACGATGACTACCTTGAGCGCGCCGACGACAACATCCTGGTCTGCCTGATACTGGAGACGCGTGACGCGGTAGAGAATCTCGAAGAGATATGCGATGTTCCGGGTATAGACGTGCTGACCATCGGCCCCTGGGACCTTTCTCTGGAGCTTGGGCTCGACCCTCGCAAGCTGCCCTTGCCCGAGATCGAAGACATTTCCCGGAAGGCGCTGGAAATCGCGCGACCGCGGGGCGTCGAGATAGGCGTCTCAGCCGGCACTCCCGATGGACTGCGAGAACGGCAGCGTCAGGGTTTCACCTTCATCCAGTACGGGCCGGACTACAACCTCTTCGTGAGCGCGGTCAACGCCGGACTCGATGCCTTCGACCGCTAAGCACACGACTATCGGGCAGTTCGACCGGGGACGGCTCCCGCTTCTGCCCATCCGGCTCAGGCTGATCCTGGAGTTCCAAGTTCGCGGAGATGCGCTTCGAGTTCGCGGACTCGCGCTTCGGCTGCATCGGCGCGCTCGCGCTCGTCTGCAAGCGTAGCGAGACTCCGGCCTGTCTCAGGGTCGAAGAAGCGCAGTTCGCCACGCTCCCAGCGCAGATACAGTCCCAGAGCCGCGCTGTATCCCTGCAAGACGCCGTCCGCTATATCCTCGATCTCTATGGCGACATACCCACCGCCCGCTAAACGATCCCCGGCCAGCCGCGCCCCGTGAGACTCTCCCGTCTCGTCGAACCTCCAGTACTCGCCTATACCCAACTCCGCATAGTCGTCCCGCTTCTCCACGACGTCAATGCGCCCCGTGCTCGGCGACGCTATCTCCATTACGAAGTCCGGCGGCTTGCCCTGTTCGGAAATCACATAGGCATTACTCAAGCGGTAGGCCTCCGGGTTCACATCGAAAGCAACGAGAAGATCGGGATAGCGTAGCCCGCTCATGTCCCCCAGTAGTTCGGCGACAGGCGCAAGGCATATGTAATGTTCGCCCGCCACCAGCGTCGTTCTGGGATTTCCCAGATGCTCTTTGAGCAGGTAGGCATTCCCGGTGATGGCGAGGATATCGAAACTGGTCATATCGTCAGGCTCGCGTTCGGGTGGGTCCGGCAGTCGGAAGCGTCGCCGGAGCGTCGTGGCGGTGGCGTCGGATGTGTTCATGTCGCACCTCGTGGGGCCGATATTGGCGGGAGCATTATACCATTTCGTTAGCCGACAGCACGATAGCCGTCCGCTGGCCTCCTTCCCACACAACTCCCCCACCATCGGATATACTATGCCCATCATCAGGTCATTTTCCGTCATTCCCGCGAAAGCGGGAATCCATACCTCCGGTTATGGCAAAAACATACGGACGCTGAATGAGCCTCGCATCGGTTCCGGCTGCAGAAGCGTCGAAGGAGGAGCAAAATGAAGCTCGGCCTATTTCTCATGCCATCCCATCCACCCGAACGCTCGACATGGGACGCCCATCAGTGGGATCTTGACTGTCTCGAAATGGCGGACAGGTACGGCCTCAGCGAGGCGTGGATTGGCGAGCACTTCACCGCTCCCTGGGAGCCTGTGCCCACACCCGACCTTCTCATTGCCCAGGCGTTGATGCGCACCAAGAACATTATGCTCGGCACCGGAGCCCACCTGTTGCCGTTCCACCACCCTGTTGAACTCGCCCACAGGGTCGCCTACCTGGACCACCTGGCGCAAGGACGCTATATGTTCGGCATCGGGTCGGGTGGCCTGCTGTCCGATCACGAACTCTTTGACGTGGACTTCGACGCTAGCCAGCACCGCGAGATGACGCGCGAGTCGTTGGACATAATCCTGAACGTCTGGGAACACATCGAAGGCCCGTTCGAGTACAGGGGAAAGTTCTGGAACTTCAACATTCCAGACCCGAAAGAGTACGAATACGCCACCCTCAAGACATTCCTGACCCCGTACCAGAAGCCGCATCCGCCCATTGGCGTGGCGGGAGCGAGTCCGGGGTCGGAAACGCTCAAGATCGTTGGCGAGAGGGGTTACATTCCCATGAGCCTCGGACTGAACGCCGTTTACGTCGCAAGCCACTGGGATGCGGTGTTGGAGGGCGCAGAAAGCGCGGGCAGAGAGCCGCCGTCACGCGGTGAGTGGCGCATCGTGCGCGACATCTGGGTCGCCGACTCCGACGAAGAAGCGCGTGAGGGTGCCATGAACGGGATGCTGGGAAGGGCGTGGCGCGACTACCTGCATCCGCTGTTCTCATTCGGCGCTTATCCGTTCGTCAGTTTCATGAAGCACGACGAGTCCATCTCCGACGACGATGTCACCCTCGAATACATGATGGACAACCTGTGGATAGTAGGCTCTCCCGACACCGTGGAAGAAAAGCTCCGCGCGCTGTACGAGACCGTCGGAGGCTTCGGAACATTGCTCTGGCTCACCTTCGACCATTCAGAGGACCGCGGCAACTACGAAAAGTCCGTCCGTCTTCTGTCCCAGGAGGTTATGCCTCGATTATCGGACCTGAACGGGAAAAGCTGACCGCTTTGTGTATGTTAGCGATGCACAGTACGAATGTGCTACAATGATGCTGTGCCATGGGAGATGCCGCAAACCAAATCGTTGCGACGGTCATCTCACTGATACGCATTGAATAGATCGGCCATAAATCCGTGTATATGCCAAAATCTGGCCGACCGGAAAACTGGTACAAACTGGTTGAGATAGACCAGTTTCTCATCAGTTTCGAGTCAAAACTGGTACCAGTTTTTCCACCAGTTTCTCACCAGTTTCAAGTGGAACTGGTCATCAGTTTCCCGATAGTAAGCTCATGAGTTGGAATATATGAACGACACAGACAATCGCGCGCTCGAAATCCTCAGAGAACTCGGACAGCGGCCCGCCGCGCCGTTCCATGAAAGTGCGCCCACCGGGTACATCCTCGAGACACTGAAGAACATCGGCCTGGACACTTACACCGACGACTTCGGCAACGTGATTGCCCACTACCGCAACTCCGGTAGTGACGATCCGGCCCTAGCCCTCGTCGCGCACATGGACCACCCCGGCTTCGAGATAGTAGAGGCGTCCGAGCGCGGACTGCTGGCCGTCGCTCTCGGCGGAGTGCCGGAGGTGTCGCTGTCCAATCCCGCGGACGTTCTCGTAATCCTGGATGATGGTGTGCGAATCCCAGCGCAAGTCGTACCGTATCATGACGGAGACGGCAGGACTGTCCGCGTCGAACTAAGCGAGGACGTGAGCATAGAGCCACCCGTTTCGGTCGTGTTCGATCTGCCCGACTTCATGCTGGAAGACGGCTTCATCAGGATGCGCGCCTTGGACGATCTCGCGGGATGCGCCGCATCTCTCACCGCGATGGAGCGGCTCGCAGCCGAGAATGCCGAGTGTCACGTTTACGCCGTCTTCACCCGCGCGGAGGAGGGCGGACTGTTCGGCGCCAGGCTCATGGCCGAAGCTCGGACACTGCCTGCCGATACACTTGTCGTGTCCCTAGAGGCCAGCCCGCTCATACCGGGCGTGGAGCAGGGCGCGGGCCCTGTCATCAGGACCGGCGACGCCCTCTACACCTTCGACGCCGAGGCCGAGCAGGTTCTCATCGTAGCGCGAGAGTCAATCAGGCAGCGCAATCCCGACTTCAAGAGCCAGCGTCAGCTTATGAGCGGCGGCGTGTGCGAAGGCACCGCATTCGCTGTCTGGGGATACAGGGCAACCGGAATGGCGTTCCCACTGGGTAACTACCACAACGCCACAACCAACATACGCGACCCCAAGTCCGGCATTGGCGCGGAGTACATCCGGGTCGAGGACTTCCTGGGCGGCGTGGAACTGCTCACGGAAGCCGCAAAATGCGTGGGCAAGCGCAACGACTCGCCCGCCAGAGAGCGGGTAAGAGAGGTTCCTGATGACGTCAGGAAGAGGATGGCACGAAGCGCCTAAGCCTCACTGACGTCCCAGCCCTCAACTGCCCAGTAGCCGACTCGCGGAACTTCGGACACTGCTGGCAGGCCCTGCGCCCGCTTTAGACGCTGGATGTTGAAGAGATGCGTGGTCTCCTCGAAGTAGATGTGCCTGATCATCGCGTCGTAACGCATTATGCGCATCGTCTTGTCTTCCGAGTGTGTGATTCCTTCAGGGTGCGCCTGGAGCATCATATCCCACGAGGCGCTCGCCTCCGACGTGACCGAGTGAGAGTACATAAACCCGACAGTGCGTTCCGATAGCACCTGCTGGGCCAGTCGTATGCCGCCACCCAGCATATCCAGAATGACGGGCAGTTCCCAATACTCTTCGTCGTCGAGACGCCGGTCAGAAGGAGAATTGGCGATGCTCTGGACATCCTCGATACCGTGGTCGCTATCCGGGAATAGATTGTCACCGCATCTGAGTATGAGCCATCGGTACGTTAGCGATGCCATGTGGCTCAATTGATTTCGGATGCTCCACTCGGCCCAGGCATACTCGTCGGAAGTCCAGTCCAGTTGCGCATCCGTGAGTCCCTGCACCTCGTCCGCTATCAGGTCGTACAGGGTATCGAACTCCGGGAACAGCGCGGAGGCAGGAGAGTCGTCGGTGATTCTTTGCTGTGTCAAAGGAAGTCCTCTTGTTTCGAGTCAGGTGGCCTGGGCTAGTGCGACCTTCAGGTGTTCTATGGACAGATTGCCACCGCTGCATATGAGAACGACCTTCTTGCCCTCGAGGTGGTCTCGTATCTTAAGTGCGCCTGCCAGGGATGCCGCGCCCGCGTGTTCGACGAGGTTGTGAGTCTGCTCGAGGTGAGTGACTATCGCCGCGTTCATCTCCTCTTCGGTCACCAGGATAAAGTCGTCAAGGTGCTTGCGCAGGATACCGACGGCGAAGTCGTATGCGGCGCCGGTTGCTAGTCCTTCAGCAGCGGTCTTCATTGGCGCTTCCAGAGCTTCGCCGCGCCTCCAGGACAAGTACGCGGCGGGCGCCTGTTCAGCCTGTACGCCGATTACCTGGATGTCAGGATTCAGGGACTTAGCAACGATACACGTTCCCCCCGCTCCGCTGCCGCCGCCGACCGGAACGACTATCACGTCAACATCGGGCAGATCTTCTATTATCTCCAGGGTATAGGTGCCCACTCCGGCGAACAGGCGGGGTTCGTTTATGGGGTGAATGTACCGGTAGCCCTCCTCTTTGGAAAGCCGCTCGATGTAGTCCTTGGACTCGTCGAAGAACGCGCCGTGGTGAATCACTTCGGCGCCGAGATTCCGCATGGATGCCACCTTGCCGGGGTTGGCGTTCTCCGGCACCGCAATATAGGCCTTCGATCCGAACACGCTTGCCGCGTATGCAATGGACTGCCCGTGATTGCCGCTGGACGCTGTGGAAACACCTCTCTCCAGTTCGGCGGATGACATCTGCGCGAGCAGGTTGATACCCCCACGCATCTTGAACGCGCCCAGCCTCTGGTGGTTCTCGTGCTTGACGTAAACCTCGTCCGCGCCGATTAACTTTTCAAGTCCGATGTACCTGTGGAGTGGGGTGCGCGTCACGTATCCCGCTATGCGATTCTTGGCCTGTATCACGTCGTGTAGGGTTGGTGCCTGCAAAGGTATGTGCCCTTCCTTCTTTATTCGGCGGTCATTATATCGGAAACTTCTCTTGGGAAGATAATGTTGAGCTATGCAGAGCATCCAAATTCACAATTCTGTACTTGGATGATAGGATTGGCTCAAGACTCTGAGCGGGGCAGGTGCAATGATGGTTACAGCGACAAGACCACGAATCGAGACTGGAAGAAACACGGTGTACAGCAGCGGCGGGGTGGTAGTCTCCATATCGCCCTTGGCAGCGTCCGCGGGTGCGAGAGTCCTGGCGGACGGCGGAAACGCTTTCGATGCGGCAATTGCCACGGCCGCCGTGGAGGCGGTGACCGTCCCCCCGGCGTGCGGCGTCGGAGGTGAGCCTTTCGTCATCATGTACGACGCCACGACCGGACAGGTGCATGGGATGAATGGCAGCGGAAGGGCTCCGATGGCCGCGAACCGCGACTTCTTCGTCAGTCGCGGGCACAAGCACATGCCGCTTCAAGGACCGTTGGCCGCCGCGATTCCGGGTGAGGTCCTGGGATGGGAGCAGATAAACGAGCGATTCGGTACCCGGACTCTGGCCAAGCTCATCGAACCCGCCATCGGTTACGCCGAGGACGGTTTCGCGGTTAGCGAGCAGTTGGGGAACGGTTTCAAGGTACTGAACGACAAGCTGTCGCAGTTCCCGTACTCGCGGGACATATTCACACGGGACGGTAACCCCATACAACCGGGCGAAACACTCGTGCAGAAGAACCTCGCCAAGACGCTGAAGAAGGTCGCGTCCGGTGGCGCAGAGGCATTCTACAAGGGTGACGTCGCGCGTGAAATGGCACGCGCCTTTCAGGAGGCAGGTGGTCTCTATACCGAGCAGGAATTCGCCGACCATCGGAATGTCTGGTATCAGCCGCCCATATCCTCGACCTATCGCGGCCACACCATATACGAGACCACGCCGCCCTCGCACGGCTTCATGCTGCTCGAGATCCTGAACATCCTCGAAGGGTACGACCTCGCCAGCATGGGTTTCTACACGTCCGAATCGGTGCATACGATGGTGGAGGCGAAGAAACTGGCATTTGCCGACCGCAACAGGTACGCTGGCGACCCCGACTTCGTGGACACGCCTCTGTCCGAACTCATATCCAAGCCGTTCGCCGCGATGCGCCGCCGCCTCATCGAAGCGACGTCCGGCTACTACGAGCCTGGCCCCGTCACCGCGCCGATCCCAGGCGACGGCAACACCAGCTACTTCTGCGTGGTGGACAAAGAGGGCAACGCGCTCTCCTTTATACACAGCCTCTCTATGGGCTTCGGCAGCGGGTTCGTCGCCGGCAATACGGGAGTATTGTTGAACAATCGCATTGGTCGCGGATTCAGCCTCGTTGAAGGACACCCCAATGTCATAGAAGGCGGCAAGCGCACGATGCACACGCTGAACGCCTATATAGTGATGCGTGAAGGCAAGCCGTACCTAGTCGGAGGCACGCCGGGCGGAGACAGGCAGATTGCATGGAACGCTCAGGTCATCACCAACGTCCTTGACCACGGCATGAACGCCCAGGAAGCGGTTGAGGCCCCGCGCTGGACTTCGACCCCCGGCACCGACCCGCACAACGTCGAAGACCCGTTCGTGCTGGAGCTTGAAGGGGGCATGGAAGAAAGCCAGATCGAGGCGCTCAGAGACAGGGGGCACGACGTAGTCACTCATCCCGGCAGGGTCTTCGGAGGCTCGGCCAAGCTGATAGTCATAGATCCCGCCACTCATGTCCGCACAGCAGGCTCCGATCCGAGAACCGACGGCCACGCCGCGGCGGTGTGATGCGGAAAGAATGATCGTATAGCGTCCGCAATCGAGAAGAGGATCAAGACACTGGCCAGGGTCCAGGAACTGCCACGATACACCCCACCGACCCGGCGACGGGATAAAGAGTCTGAGAGCAGTGGCTGAAAATAGATTGGAATTTCCTTCTGCCAATATTGTGGACTTTAGCTGAATGCGACAAGGAGAACTCCCATGAAATTCGGACTTTTATTTGAGATGCAGCGTCCTTTCGAGGGCAACGACATTGACTGGAACACGCTCTATAAGGAGACGCTGGAACAGTGTGAACTTGCCGACCATGTCGGCTTCGACAAGCTGTGGTTCGTCGAGCACCACTTCCTGCTCGGCTTCTCGGGCTCACCGTGCCCGGAGGTGATCTTCGGCGCTCTGAGCCAGCGTACCAAGAACATCAGGATCGGGTTTGGCGTGTCCATCCTTCCGCACGCGCATCCCATTCGGATAGCGGAACGTGTGGCAATGGTGGACCAGCTTACCGACGGACGCGTCGAGTTCGGCACCGGCCGTTCCAACGCATACGAGCAGATGGGACTGGGCGTTGACCCACGCGACACGCGCGAGATGTGGAGCGAGTCCATCGAGATGATTCCGCAGATATGGCAGGCCGAGGACGAATTCTCCTGGGAAGGCAAGTTCTGGAACGTCCCAGAGCGTCGTGTACTTCCCAAGATATACCAGAAGCCGCACCCGAATATGTACCTCGCCTGCACCCAGTCGGCGAGCTTCGACCTGGCGGCCGATAAGGGCATCGGGGTGCTGTCATCCGCGTCCTACGCTCCGACTGTACTCGCACAGCATGTCAAGACCTACAAGGATAGGGTCAAGGACGCCAACCCGGTCGGCGCTTTCGTGACCAACTACTGGGCGAACAACGTCCACGCCTACTGCGGGCCCGACAACAGTGAAGCCAGGGAACTTGCCGCCCTATCCATGAAGACCTTCTTCGGCCCGGACAAGCCGTACATCGCTGGTCGGGTCGGCGCATACGAAGAACTTCTAGAGGCCTGGGGAGGTGTGCCTGACCATCTTCAGGCCGACTTCGGACGCTGGCTGAGACAGTCGGACGAGGAGCACAAGCAGCAGGCAGAGGAGGTCGGCATCTCGCTCGACTCCGGTCCGGGCGCGGCGCGAGCTGCCATTGCCGAACTGGACGGCGATACTCTCGCAGACCGCGGTGTTACCATAGCCGGAGACCCCGAAAGCTGCATCAACGCCATCATGAAGTACCACGAGATAGGGGTGGACGAGGTGATGATGATCATCCAGACCGAGACCATTCCGCACGAGAAGGTGCTGAGTTCGATTGAACTCTTCGGGAAAGAGGTCTTTCCAGCGGTTCGTGATATGGTAGGTGCCGAGGTAGCCGCGGCAGATTAGTCTTTGAACGAGAATGAGCCTACTTCGGTTGTCAATAGCTCGGAGTAGGCTCGACGTATGCCAATAGAAACTAAGAGGTCGAGAAAATGGACAGTGTTGTTGTTATCCTTGTCATAATACTGGCGCTCGCCGCCATATGTGCCGGCGGTTACTTCTACTTCATGGCGAAAGCGCGTCAGAAGCGCGAGGTCGAAACGAAAGAACAGAGGCTGCGGGACGCCATAAACAACGTCCTCATGTCCGATCCTATTACCAGGGATAACATAGACATACTCAGGGAAACCGATTCGGAATATCTGTCACAGGCGGTTGAACTTCGCCGCGAGCAGGTAGCGAGAGAAGAGCGCCGCCGTGACGAGGAAAGGTTGGAACGCCGCCGCCAGGACGAGAGACTCCGAAGCGAATAACCTGATCGAATTAGCGAAGCGTCCTACACCCAGGCATAGGACTGACTTTTTGGAAAGGATTACCACATGACGATAGACGTAGCGACCGCGATTGCCCGAATTCTGAAACAGGAGGGGATCGAGTGGGTTTCCACGTTCCCGGTGTGCAGGGTGAACAATGCACTGGGACGCGAAGGCGTACCCATGGTGATGATGCGGGACGACCGCTACGCCATCGCCCTTGCCGACGGCTTCTCAAGGGCCACGGGCGGCGACAGGATAGGCGTTTGCACGGTGCAGGGCGGGGTCAACGCGGCGGGCATACAGGTCGCATACGCGGGACTGGCGCAGGCCTACGAGGACAGCTCGCCAATTCTCTGCATTACGGACGGCGTACCGGCGGGCAGTTCCGAGAACAGCCAGTTCGATGTCACGACCAGCCTCAAGTCGGTCTCGAAGTGGTACGGCTACATAGACCAGCCCGAGCGCGTTCCGGAGTTCATGCGGCGTGCCTTCACGATGCTCAGAAGCGGTCGTCCCGGCCCGGTCGTGCTGTCGGTCCCGAACGCCGCCGGCACATATGATGAGGCCGCAGACCCATACACGCCGGTCAAGGGATGGAAGTCCGCGCCCGACCCTGACGACGTATCTATCGCAGTTGACCTTCTGCTGGATGCCAAGAATCCGCTGATCTACGTAGGCGAGGGAGTAATCTACGCCGGCGCTTCCGATGACCTGAAGACACTCGTCGAGCTCGTCAACGCGCCCGTCATCACGACGCTCAAGGCTAAGGGAGCGTTCCCTGAAGACCACCCGCTGTTCGTGGGAGTCCGAGGCGAACCCGCGTCCGAGTACATGCACAAGAGCGATCTGATACTCGCGATAGGGTCGAGCCTTTCGCCGGCCCGTTTCACTCACGCGATTCCGGACGCGGCCAACAAGACGATAATCCAGTGCAACCTGGACGAGTTGCATGTCAACAAGATATATCCCATGTCCCACGCGGTACTTGGCGACGCCGGATTCACCATACGGGCGTTGACCAAAGAGGTGTCGGAAAGGACGAATGGGAAGGGGAGAGAACCCAACGGAGTCGAGGCGGAGATAAAGGAAGCCCGCGACTCGGGTCTTAGCGTGTATAGAGAGGCGATGGCCTCTGACGAAACACCCATCAACCCATACAGGGTGTACGCAGGCCTGATGGAGGCGCTCGACCCTTACAACTCGTTCGTTACTCACGACTCAGGGAACACCCGCGACCAGCTCAGCACCATCTATGACACGCTGATCCCGCGCGGTTTCCTGGGTTGGGGCAACGTCTCCACGCTCGGCTTCAGTCTCGCGGCGACCATGGGGGCGAAGATCGCCTATCCCGAAAGGCAGTGCGTCGCGGTAACCGGCGACGCAGGCGTGGGGTACATGCTCGGCAACCTGGAGGTGCCGATGCGCCAGGGTCTTGGTGTAACGGTCGTGCACATCAGCAACGGAGGGTTCGCAGGGTACGGCCCCGGATTCTGGGGCGAGGGACATGATCCATATACTCACCTGGTTCTAGGCCCGGACGAAGTGGATATGTCCAGGGTCATCGGCGAAATCGGTCTGCACACCGAGCGCGTCACCGAGCCTTCGGAGGTAGTTCCCGCGCTTGAACGCGCATTGGCGGCGAACGAGAACGGTCAGCCATCCTACATCGAGTTCATTTGCTGCCAGTATCCTGTATATGGCGGCTGGGTGACCGGCGCCATTGCGCACTGACCAACAGTCGGACGAGGGCGACAATAGGGTAAGCAGCTGGTCGCGCGAGTTCCTGATCGCTCAGGTAGTGATCGTGGCAATTATTGTCGGGGCGCTCGTATTCGCCCTGACGTCGGAAGACAGGGGCTTGATCGTTAGTCTCACGCTGCCGCAGGCCAAAGCCGGTCCCGGGATTGGAATCGGCTCAGAAGTCACTGCGTCGGGCCCTCCGATGGAATGTCAAGACTCGGAAGGACTTGCGAGCGACTGCGTGATTCTTCTGTCTATTCAGACCAAGCTCGCGGGCGATGCGGCGCTAGGTTGGAGTGAAGAAAGTCCTGTTACGGACTGGGAAGGCGTCGTGGTGGGCGGACGACCGGCCCGCGTCGTCGCCCTGAACCTGACGACCGCAGGCCTGTCGGCGCATATCCCACCGGAGTTGGGTGATCTGTCCGAACTACGCGCGCTGCATCTGTACGGCAATGATCTGAGCGGCGAGATTCCGCCCGAACTCGGACGGCTGACCAAACTGGACACGCTAGACCTGGGCGATAACGAACTCACCGGCCCGATACCCCCGGAAATCGGTCATCTGTCTTCACTTACTTCGCTTGATCTGAGCTTCAACCAACTGAGCGGAGAGATTCCGGTGCAGTTCGGAGACATGGAAAGGCTCGAATGGCTCGTCATCGCGGAGAACGATCTGTCCGGCAGTGTTACGGAGATTCTGGAAAGGCTGCCCAATCTCGAATACCTGAGCATCTACGGCAATCGGTTTAGTGGGTGTATCCCAAGTATGCATAGGGAAGTTGATGGCTTCATGGGTGATCTTCTATTCTGTGACGCTCCGTAAGACACGATGTCCGGTGTCGCTATGCGCAAAGGTTGCTTTGCCTGCGCGCGATGACCTTCCCTCGCATTTCCTTGAGAGTGCCACGATTCACCTTGCCGAAGTCTTAGGCAACTGGGCGATGATGGAGTTCGCTCGATCTGACACCGCACACCGAAAAGAGAGGAAAGCATGGATCTCGGTCAATTCTCTGTCAGTCTCGCCGTAAAGGACGTCTCAGCGTCTCTGGAGTTCTACCAGAAGTTCGGGTTCGAGGTGATAGACGGCGGACATATGAATGAAGCCTTCGCGGATTCGGACGCCCAGAAGTGGCGAATCCTGAAAAACGACAGCGCGGCCATCGGACTGTTCCAGGGGATGTTCGAGGACAACATACTCACGTTCAACCCGGAGGACCTGCGCCCGATACAGAAGACACTCAAAGAGTCAGGAGTGGAATTCGTATCCGAGGCGGACATGGATACAACGGGCCCGTGCAGCGCGGTCCTGACCGACCCAGACGGCAACACAATACTGCTCGATCAGCATTACTAGCCACACTACGCTACTGCGCAGTAATACCGCCGTCTATCACGAGCTCGCTGCCAGTCATGTAGGAGGACTCGTCTGAGGCGAGGAACAACACGCCCTTGGCTACGTCTTCCGACACTCCGATATAACCCATCGGGACACGCGCTCGCCATTCGCGTTCACCCTCGGGAGTATCCAGTGTGTCTCTGGTCATGTCGGTGTAGATGAGTCCGGGATGGACTGAGTTGCACCGGATGCCTTCTTTCGCATACTGGACCGCGGTCGACTTGGTCAGGATGCGGACTGCACCCTTGGTCGCGCTGTATGCCGCGGATGCTGGGCTTCCCTGGAGTCCGGCAATCGACGAGATATTGATTATCGAACCGCCACCCGCATCGCGCATCGCCGGAATCGCAGCCTTCGTGCCGAGGAATACACCCTTGCCGTTGATGTCCATGATGCGGTCCCAGTCCTCGCCGGTCGTGTCCTCCACGCCGGCGCGTATGAGGATGCCCGCGTTGTTCACGAGGATGTCCAGCTTGCCGTATCTTTCGACGGCCGTGTTCACCGCGTCGTTCCACTGCGACTCGCTGGTAACGTCCACGTGGACGTAAGTCGCGTTACCGCCGGACTCGGCTATCTCGGCTTCGACCTGCCTGCCAAGGTCGTCCAGGATGTCTCCGATGACGACGCTTGCGCCCTCGCTGGCGAATAGTTTCGCTTCGACTGCTCCTTGACCTCTCGCACCTCCACTAATCAATGCGACCTTGCCTTCCAGCCTCATCCTGAACCTCCTTCATCGTTGTTTCAGTCGTCAATCGTCGTTCTTAGATGTATGGAGCAAATTCATTTTAGCTTCGTCTTTCGCGCGGACAGCCAGGTAAGATTGCCGCGCAATCCATCCGGCACAGAAGGACACGGACGCTATTCCACCGTATGCAAGGGCGATCAGGATAACGAACACGATTGGTTCGGTGTCCAGAGAAAGTGACCCGTATATAAGCTCGGCTATGGACATGCAAACCAACACACAGGCAGGGAAAAGGACGGCGCCCCATGCTCTGTGAAATAGACAGCCCGCGAGGATGGGAAATACGCCAAGCGTCATTACCGTGACCGGAATGAGGAACCAAAGGTTAGCGTTATTAAACGCCGTGAAGAACAAAATCATCCACACTCCCGTGATCGAAGCCAAACCGAGGACAACAGCGAAGCGTATCTCCATCTCTGTCTCCTTTCGGCGTTTGCGATGAGGTCAGAACTGGGTGTAGAGCGTGGGCGATCTTTGCTCCTCGGTGATTTCGTCCGGACCAAGCGGGTAGGCTTCCTTCTTGTATATCTGGATGCGGTCGGAGCCGTAGTCGGCTATGTACATCATGTGGTCATAGACTCGCACCGACACCGGCCAGCGGATGCGCTTCTGCGGCTCGATGGAGGCCATCTCGCGCAGCCTGAGCGCCTTGATGTTCGACCGCATGTAGTGGAGCGCCTGCTTGGAAAGCGTAGCGTCGCCGCGGAACAGTTCGACGAATACGCCATCCGGCCTGAATAGCTGGACGCGGTTGTTCGCCCAGTCCGCGACGTAGATATCGCCGTGGTCGTCCACCGTCACGCCGGACGGCCTGTTGAATTCGCCCTCGCCGTCGCCCGACCTGCCTATGCTGAAGATGAACTCACCGTCGGCGGTGAACTTCTGCACCCGGTCGTTGCGCCAATCCGCGACATAGACATCGCCGAGTTCATCCACGCAGATGCCCCAGGGCATATTTAGTTCGCCCTCGGCTGAGCCGAAACCTCCGAACTTCATCAGGAATTCGCCTTCGCGCGTGAACTTCTGGATGCGGTGGTTGCGGGTGTCCGCGACGTACACGTTCCCATCGGGATCGAGCGCGATGCCGGACTGCCTGTCGAACTGTCCCTCGCCGCTGCCCGGCTCGCCCCACTGTCCTAGTATCTCGCCCTGCTTGTCTATGATGGTTATCTTGTTGGTGCCTTCGTCGGAGATCCAGAGGTTCTCCTCTCTGTCCATCACCATAGAAGCGGGCCAGACGAACTTGGCGTCCACCGAGTGGGTTCCGCCGATCTGGGCCGCGCCCCCGGCTGCGAGGTTTATTGCGCCCAGGTCCTCGTCGTCCTGGGAGAGTCTCCTGATGAACGATATGCCGCCGCGACACAGGATGAACAGGTCGCCGGAACTATCAACCGCGAGGTCAACCGGTGTGTTGGTCAGACGCCTCATGCCGAGGGTCTTGTCGTAGCTGAATCCTACCCTGAGAAGCGCGTATGGCCTGCTCATTTTTCTACCTCTGTCCCTAGTTGCTATCTCTCAGACATCAAAGTTGGTACGAATCCGAGGTTTGCACCCTCACCCCAGCCCTCTCCCTCAAGGGAGAGGGGATTTGGGGCACTTACACAGGATTCTCCAGCGTATAACTAAGCTAATACTGGTTCGGTGAATATGGGGAGTTGTTCGTAGTGGCCGCCGACGATTGGGGAAGCCTCCACGCCCATCCACTGTTCGAGCAGCGTCGTGTAGAGGCCGCGGAAGTCGTAAGTGTGGGCCATGTCGCCGTCGGTCTGCTTGTCCAGTTCGAGCGACGGGTACTCGGCGTAGAGGCCGCCCTTCACCCGATCTCCGATGACGAACGATCCTCCTCCGGCACCGTGGTCGCAGCCGCTGCCGTTGTCCCTGATGCGCCTTCCGAACTCGGTGAACACCAGCATGACGACGTTCTCTGATGCATTGTGGTCCCTGATGTCCTGGAAGAAGTCCATTATCGCACCGGAAAGCTCGGTGAGCAGCCGGGGATGGGTCGGGACTTCGTTGGCGTGGGTGTCGTAGCCGCCGTGCTGGGTGTAGATGATTCGCGTGCCAAGATCGGCCAGGTGGACACGCGCGGCGTCCCTGAGACTCTGGGCTATCGGGTTGCTTGCGTACTCCACGTTGGAGGTGTACATCTCCGGGGCCTTCTTGAGTATGTCCGCTCCCTTGAGCACGTCGAGTCCGGTCCGGGCGACGTACTCCCGCACAGGGCCACTACCGATGGCCTGACCGTACATCTTCTGGAATATCTCAAGCGCCTGCTGACGCTGGGACTCTTCGGAGATGCCGGTCATTACGCCGTAGTTATCCAGGTCTCCGACGGAGGTGATGGGGACACCCTGCTTCGCCATCGCGCGGGGAAGACCACGACCGATGTTGACGCAGGTGAGAGGGTTCTCCTTGTGCGGGTCCATCTGGGCGACGACCTGTCCCAGCCAGCCCTCGGTACCAATCCTGTCGGGCTCGGAGGTGTGCCAGATGTCCATCCCGCGGAAGTGCGATCTACTGGAATTAGGGTAGCCCACGCCCTGCACGATGGCGATGTCGCCCTGGTCGTAGAGTTCCTTGACAGGCGCGAAGTTCGGGTTGAAGCCCAGATTGTCGTCCAGCGGCAGGACTTCCTCCTGTGGTATCCCGATGACCGGCCTGGAGTCGTAGTATATCTCGTTGGTGTAGGGGATGATCGTGTTCATGAAGTCGTTGCCGCCGGTGAGCTGCACGACCACGAAGACTGTCTGCTTGCCGTTCGCTTCCACTTCCGTTTCTCCTCTGGGTCGGTTCACCCTCACCCTAGCCCTCTCCCATCAAGGGAGAGGGGATTTTCAGCATACAAATGACGATTTTATGCGAACTGGTACTCGACCGACGCCGCGATGAACTGCACCATGCGGGCGACACGTTCCGCGCTCTCATCGCGCTGGTCGGCGCTCTCGAAGAGCAGGTCGCCGCCGGATTCGGCGTAGTCCATCAGCGCTTCCCTGGTCATGGGTTCAACGGTCAGAGGCCCGATGAGATCGAGTGTCCTGTCCACGAAGTCCCCCGGTGAGACTGTATTGCCCTCAGAGGCCAGCCTGTCGTAGATCGAGCGTATTCCGGGAAGGTCGCTGCCACTGAGTTCGTTCACGGCGAAGTTGATGCGCTCGGCGAGCGTGCCGCAATCTATCCATTCGCTGCCGGTGTGCCATCCCTCGACTGTGGGCGGTGTCATAAGACGCTGGCCCATCAGTCCGGCGGCGGCCGGCGCGCCGTGCAGGCTGGGTTCGGGGAAGTCGTGATTGCCTGCCAGCTTGATAGTTCCTGCCACCAGTTCCGCCGGACTCTTGACCTTCCTGAAGCGCGCATCCTTGAAGAAGTCGGAGTTGAACAGCACACGCAGGACGGCGCGAATATCGCCGTCGTTCTCGAAATAGGCGTCGCAGAGAGTTTCGACGGCCTGCGGTTCCTGCGGTGGAACGTCGTTCCAGGACGGCACCTGCGGCTCGTCGGCTACGAAGAAGTTGTACAGGTGGCGCGAGATGAACCGCGCTGTAGCGGGCTGTTCGACGATGATGGCGATGATGTCCTCGCCGTTGAAGCGGCCAGTGTGCCCGAGGAATGTCTTCTGGCTGTCGTCGTGGTCATTTTCTTTGTAAACGAACTCCGAGGGGTAGCGTCCGTAGGGGTCGAGCGGGATTGGTTGGGTGAAAGTCCAGCCGGTGAAGGCGCGGGAGGCCATCTTGATGTCGTCCTCGGTGTAGTTTCCGACTCCCATCGAGAACAGTTCGAGCAGTTCTCGCCCCCAGTTCTCGTTGGGTCGGTCGCCGAAGTTCTCGCAGTTGTCCAGCCAGAATATCATCGCGGGGTCCTTGGCCAGGTCCACGAGTATGGTACGCATATCCGCCATGGCGTTGTTGCGGAACAGATCGATCTGTGTCTTGGCCGACGGTCCGTGCTCGCTCTTGCCGACCGACGTAGCGAACACGTGGTGCCAGAACAGAGCCATCTTCTCTTCGAGCGGACGCTGGGTGTTCACCATGCGGTAGATCCAGCGCGTGTTCCAGGGCTCCACAGAGTCGGGGTTGTTGAGCTCGAGCCAGTAGCGGATGATCACGTCGTCATCCACCTCGGGGAAGCGTTCGGGATGGAGCAGGTCCTCGACTACATCCTCATAGCTCTGGGACGCCAGCGCTTCCAGTTCGTCGCGCGTCGCCCCGAATCCCGCGCGACGCATCAGGTGGGCGACCAGGGCCAGATCGGTGTTCGCCATTTCATCTTCTCCCATGTAGTAGGATTCACGAAGTCATTATATTTTACTTTTGGACAAAAGTCTCAGGCTGAAAGTAAGGGATTTCGTTTGGAAGAGACTCTATGGGGATGCAGGTTGAAGATTAATCGTGAGGTATATATGAGAGACAGAATTGACCTTGTGCAGGGGGACATCACGGAACTGGCGGTGGACGCAATCGTGAACGCGGCGAACAATTCGCTGCTGGGAGGCGGAGGAGTGGACGGCGCGATACACGGGGCCGCAGGCCTTGATCTGCTGGAAGAGTGCAGGACTCTGGGTGGATGCACGACGGGAGAGGCTAAGATCACCGCTGGCTACAATCTGCCGGCGAAGCACGTCATACACACCGTCGGCCCAGTGTGGTTCGGTGGCGATAACGACGAGGATGCGCTACTCGCCTCATGCTACCGCAATTCGATGGCTCTAGCCGCCGAACACAGACTCAGGACCATCGCGTTTCCGGCAATCAGCACGGGGGTGTACGGGTTTCCGAAGGAGCGGGCGACGCGGATCGCGGTGCGGGAGGTGGTGGTGGCGTTGGAGCGGCACGAGCGTATAGAGCGGGTTACGTTCGTGGCGTTCTCGGAGCGGGATCACGGAGTGTATGAGGGGGTGATAGCCACACAGATCAATTAGCCAAGCTCATTTGAACGCAGACTGGACTTACCCTTTAATATGTCAATCAACTCGTCAATGTGATCGGGTCCAATAAGATAATCAGGGTGTGAAGTTGATTCATCTTTCGGCACTCTACGGCTTTTCACAAACAACTCAAGGTTGTTTCCGTATGGGAAATTCCTTAGTGACGTTGGAATAATTCGCGCCGTATTGTACCCGTTATTGGTTTTTCGGACATATATAGCGGCTCCCCGTGGCCGGAATTTGAAGGTATGGTCTGCAACCTTCTCTTCGTAGAGGTCAAAGAACGCTTCCTTTAATTTCTCCAATACGGTTTTTCCACTTGTAGCCAAGTATTCTGCCGAAGTGGATGGGACAGAGGGAATCGTTCCCAGTAACTCGGAGGCGTGTTCTAATGTGAATCCCACGACTTCGCCGTCATCATCGAAATCAGCTACCAAATGTTCGGCAACGTCGTCTGCCTCGCTTGCCGGACGCCCATTCCAAAGGGAAAGAATATCTGTATCTTTATCATAATAGACTTTCAGCCTCATGGTCTTCCCCACTTTCTCAGCTTTCCGCGGTCAAAGAACCTGTTGATGAGTATTCCATTCTCAACAATCACACGGATCCACTTGTCAACTTCAGGGATATATCCATAATACCTGATTCTGCCATCTGCCTGAGTCTCAGTGTGATAGGGATTGGCCAGCACACGAGCTACCCACTCATCGCGAATTTCAGGATGCTTATATTTGGCTTCTCGTTCATAGTACTCGCTGGTTCCAATCGGAAGGTATGAGTATTCGCCGGACCCATTTGTCGCCATCGAGCATCCTAACTTTAGTTTCCGCTGGATTCCATGAGCGTAGGCTATTGGGTATCGGATTTCAAACTATGCCTCGGACTCTCGTGCTCCAGTACCGCCGGATTCACCAAGTTGTCGGGCATTCGGCCTGTGAGGACGTGGGCGACCTCGCGGGCGGCGCGCTGTTCGAGTTCGAGCGTCGCCTCCTGGCTGAAGAAGGCGACGTGGGGAGTGATGATGATGTTGTCCAGAGACAGTAGCGGATGGTCGTTTGACGGGTGATTGTCGGCCATTACGTCGAGTCCTGCGCCCGCGATGCTCCCGCCAGTGAGAGCGGCGTGCAGCGCGTCCTCGTCTATCAGGCCGCCGCGAGCGCAGTTGACCAGGAACGCCTCGGACTTCATCAGGCCCAGCTCGCGCTCGCCTATCATGTTCTGGGTGTGCGGGTTGAGCGGAGCGTGGAGGGTTACGAAGTCTGACTCTCTGAGCAGGGTGTCGGTGTCCACATAGCGCGCGCCTCGCAGGGCCGCGGTCTGCGGGTTGAAGAGCGGGTCGGAGGCGAGGACTTTCATTCCGAAGGCGAGCGCCTTCTGAGCCACCGCCTGGCCGATGCGCCCGAATCCGATGACTCCCATCGTCTTGCCGCGCAGACGCATCATCCGCATCGTGAGAGGGACGCTGCCCCATCCCGCACCCTTGACCGAGTTGTCGAACAGCGCGACACGGCGGTTCCAGGTGAGCAGAAGGGCCATCACGTGGTCGGACACCTCGTCCACGCAATAGTCGGGGACGTATGTGACGGCCATGCCAAGTTCGGTGGCGGTGTCCACCGCGATGTTGTCCACACCGACGCCGAACCTGCCAACGGCGACGCAGTTTGGCGCGGCCTTCAGCACGTTGGGCGTGACCTGGGCGAAGCAGGTCATTATGGCGTCCACGTCTCCGGCTAGGGAGATGAGAGTATCCTCGTCGCCGTCCGGCGCGACCACGACCTCGGCGTCCGCCTCCTCTCTGAGAACGGTCTCTTCCGGCTCGGTAGTGGGCCATACGTAGTCAGTGATCAGGACTTTGAATCTGGGCATTGGGATCTCCTCTATTCCAACTCCATCGGCTTGAACATACAGCCTTCCACGAATATATCAAAGAAATCCGGCGTGGTCTCAAGCTCCACGTGTTCTATGGTGGCGGAGATGCGCTCGATGCGCTCTCGCATTTCGGCGGACACCAGCATGATTGTCGCGCCCTCCAGCGCCGCGTTGCCGACCTTGACGATTCGCTCCGGCGGAACGTTAGCGATGAAGCCAATGTCCAGCGCGTTCTTCACATCCACGTAGTTGGCGAATCCGCCCGCCAGATACATCTTCGTAATCCTGGATATTGGGAGGCCGTAGTTTCGCAGCGTTATGAACTGGCCGGAGTAGTTGGCGGACTTCGCTTGGGCGAGGGCCGATATGTCCGCGCGAGACAGCGACATACCGCGTTCGGGCACGAAGAAGAACTCGTTTCTCGTGTCGCGGAACGCGCCCAGTTCGTTCATCATGTCTGTCCTACGCAGTTCGGCTAGAAGGTCAACGAGGCCCGAGCCGCATATCCCCTGCGCGGGAGCGTCGCCGATGGTGGCGCAGCGAGCGTGTCCGTCATCAATGCTGACCGACTCGACCGCGCCGTCGTACCCCGGCATTCCGTAGGTTATCTGTCCGCCCTCGAACGCGGGGCCCGCCGGACAGGAGGCAGCAATCATCCTGTGCCTGTTGCCCACCACGACCTCGGTGTTGGTTCCGACGTCCACGAGCATCACCACGTCCTCGGCCTCGTCCATGCCGACAGCGAGCAGGTCGGCGGCCACGTCAGCACCTACGTGGCTCCCGATGAGTGGGCCGGCATATACCGCAGCCTGGGGGAATACACGCAGGCCCACCTCGCGCGCGGTGGATTCGAGTGCGGTGGTTGGGCGCAGGCCGTCGCGCATCTCCGTCTCTATGACTGACCTATATGGCTTCTCTCCGATTGGCTGGACGTCCAGGCCGAACAGCATATCGCGCATGGTGGAGTTACCGACGAACACGACCTCGTAGATATGGCGCCTGTGGAAGCCGAGCATCCGCGCCATGTCGCCTATCTCGAAGTTGATGGAGGAGAGCATCACCTGTCTTAGTTCGCCGTGGTACTCGCCACCGTCGTAGGAGATCCTGTGCATGATGTCGCTGCCGCCGAAACGCTGCGGATTCTCGAACGACGCCGTATGCAGAATCTCGCCGGTTTCGAGGTCAACTAGGTTCATAACGACGGTCGTGGTGCCGACGTCCACCGCGAGGCCATATACTCGTCCCCGGTATGTGTCTATCCTCTCGCCGCGATGGTAAACTGCGTCGCCCTTTCGGACGGTGACAGGGTCGAGGGGGACATCTCGTCGGATCGAGTGTGTGAGTATGCGGGGCTGCCGGCGCAAGACGGCGAACTCTACCTCCGCGTCCGGGTCCTGGACGACTGCCTGGCACGCGAGACGGTAATTGTCTCGCAGGAAGCGTTCAGCGTCCGTGGTCGGGCTGAGGGATTCCATGCCCCGCCTGATTTCGACGATGCACTCGTGGCATTCGCCCGTGCGACCGCACGAGGTCGGAACCCGCACGCTTAGGCTGTCGGCGTAGTCGAATATGGAGCGGCTCGGGACATGGTCGAGCGTTTGACCTGAGTGGTAGATGGGAGACATATCGAGGGCTTCCGGCTTCAGAGCTTTTTCGTTCAGGTGTCCATTGTAGCGCAGCAGGTTGCGATTTCAACGAATCAACGGATACTATTCTGCAAATCCGCCCTTGAAGTTCGGATGTTTCATGCCAATATGCGAACGAGACCGGAGTCCCATATGACCACTATGACCGGAAAAGTCATGACCGTAGCAGGCCCCGTCGAGCCCGACCAACTCGGCTTCACGCTCATGCACGAGCACCTCTACCTCGACCTCCGCAAGAATCACTGGCCCGACCCGGACTCCACCGCGACCCAGCTCGACGCATGGTTCACACCGCTGCAACTATCCAACCTGCATCTCGCCCGCCATGCGCTCCCTCTCGTGGACAACTATCTCCTCTCCAGCGAAGCCGACGCGATAGCCGAGGTCTCCGACTTCGCCAGACTTGGCGGCGGAACGCTGGTTGACGTCACCAGTAGGGGACTCAGGAGAGACGTTCCGGCCATTGCCCGGACCGCCGAGGCCGCGGGTATCAACATCGTGCTCGGCTCCGGCTGGTACCAGAAACTCTTCCACCCGGAGGACATGGACGACCGCACCGTCGAATCGCTCACCGACGAGATAGTCCGCGACATAACCGTCGGCATACCCGGTACGGGCGTCCGCTCAGGCATCATCGGGGAGATCGGCGTCAACGGCGACCCCATAACGCCCAACGAGGTCAAGAATATCCGCGCCGCAGCGCGCGCCAGCATCGCCACCGGAGCTGCCATATCCTTCCACTCGCCACCGCTCAAGGACGAGAAGTGCACGGTCCTGGACATGGTGGAAGAGGAAGGCACCGACCTCACCCGCGTCATCCTCGGGCACTCCGACCACATGGCGGACGACCTGCCCTATATGCTCAGCCTGCTCGAAAGGGGCATCTGCATCCAGTTCGACACGCTTGGCGTTGTCAGGACGACCGAGACGGGCCGCGATCACAGCGTCGCCACCGCCATCCCGAAGATGATAGAAGCAGGATACGCTGACCGTATCCTGCTCTCCCAGGACGTGTGCTGGAAGATGCACCTCAAGAAGTACGGAGGTGCGGGCTACACCTACATTCAGGAGACCTTCCTGCCATACCTCCAGACTCTCGGAGTGTCGGAGTCCGACATCCACCGCATCACGGTCGAAAACCCCAGGCGTCTGCTGACTCTTTTGTAGAATCCGGCTAGCCGTTCCAGCCTGTCAGGCAACCGGAGACCTCATATCTTCATTGACTGCTTACACCCCAATTGTTTATCTTTTCACGAATTGAACGTATCCCATATCACAGGGGAAAATGGAGGAATAAATGAGACGTCTCAAGTACATCCTGCCGATTGTGGCAGTTGTCGTGGCCATACTGTCGATTGCGTGTAGCAGCGACACAGCGGCGCCCGAACAGCCACAGGCCCCGGCAGCAGCAGCGCCTGCAGCTCCTGCACCGGCAGCGCCGGCCGCTTCTATGGCGCAGCCGCAGGCGCCGGCTCAGCCCGCCCCGGCGGCTCCGGCAGAGGCCCCACCGGGCGCTCCGGCGGCTCCCGAGCCAATCATACCGTCCACCGCGCCTGCATCAAGAATGGTGCCCGTATCCGACGCCGATTCCAACATCTTCTCCGATGACAGGTTTGGCGGCAACCTCATCTGGGTGCCACAGGGCACGGTGCCCAACCTCGACTCCATGACATCCGGCACAGCCATCGGACGAGGCGTCTCCTGGCACTTCTGGGAATCACTAGCCCAGTGGGACGCGCAAGGCTTCATCCAGCCCGACATGGCCGACAGCTGGGAAGCCGACGGCAGCACCTATACCTTCACCCTGCGCGACGACCTGATCTGGCACGACGGCACGCAAGTACTGCCCGAAGATGTGGAGGCCTCAATAGGCCGTTTCCTCGAGTGGGACAAGTCCTTCGCCCCAGTGCTCAACGACATCTGGGTAGGCTTCGAGACCGTTGACGACAAGACGTTCACCATAGAACTCAGCGAACCTTCAGCCCTGCTGATGACCGCGCTCGGTTACGTCGGCGGAACTCAGCCCAACATCATGCCCAAAGAGACCGTCGAGGCATACCCAGCAGGCGAACTGGCGCAGGATTTCATAGCCTCCGGCCCGTATATGTTCGTAAGCTGGGATCCCGGCAACGAGATAATCCTGGACAGGTTCGAGGATTACGTCCCGCGACGCGAGACGCCCAGCTACCGCGCTGGCGCGAAGCTCGCCTACTTCGACCGGCTCGAGATGAAAGAGATTCCCGACCAGCAGACCCGCGTGTCCGCAGTGCTCACCGGCACCGTGGACTATCTCGACGTCGTCTCCTCCGACTTCTACGAAGAGGCTCTCGACAACTCTGACCGTGTGTCCGTGCATATCGGCATACCCGGTGCCCAGCCCGACATCGGCTTCAACACCCGCGACCCGCTCATGGGCTTCGACGAAAGCGGCAGGGCGCTCAGGCAGGCTATACAGGCCGCCGTCAACGCCGAGGATATCATGAAGGGCTACGGCGACGACCGTCTGTGGCAGCTCTGCCCCTCTCTCCAGATGTGCGGCACTCCCTGGGCCGAGCATACCAGCAACGAGGACCTCTACAACCAGGACAACCCTGAGAAGGCCAGGCAACTGCTTGAGGCGGCAGGGTACGACGGCGAGCCGATCATCATACTCGACCCGACCGACTTCCCTACCATCCACCCAATTGCGACCGTCCTGAAGGAACAGTTGACCGCCGTCGGCATCAACGCGGAGATCAAGGCGACCGACTGGGCGGGTCAGATAGCCACCTTCCGCCAGGCCGACGGCTGGCACATCTTCACCAACTGGAACAGCTCCAACCTGTACCATCCGTTGGTAGCCACCCACTACCGTGTCGGCGAGACCACCTACCCCGAAGACTCCGAGACCGGTATGCTGATGACCGAACTCAAGACCAAATTCGCCAAGGCCGGAACGCTCGATGAGCAGTTCGCCATAACCCGCGAGATTGCGGACGCGGCCTGGGCCGACCCCAGGAGGGTCACCTTCGGCCAGTTCTTCCAGCTCAGGATCTACGACAAGGACGTCATGGACGTCGAGATCCGCGGCGCCCCCGTCGGATCACCCCTGTTCCTCAACATGTGGTGGGGTGACGCCGAGCGGCAGTCGGAAGACCCGCGCTAGTAGCACTCGGCATTAGACCGGTCGCACTGAAACTGGGGCCTCTTTCCCGCGAGAGAGGCCCCAAATTACTTCTGAAAACTGTAAACTAACCACTGACAACCAAAACCAAGGACTAACATCCCACTTGCTCCCCTACATCATCCGAAGACTGCTCGCCACGATACCCGTTCTGGTCGTCGTCGGACTGTTCACTTTCTTCCTTCTTCGCTTCACGCCGGGAGACCCGGCCGCTGTCATGGCAGGCAACGAGGCCACACAGGAAGAGTACCTGGAGATCAAGGAAAAGCTCGGCCTCGACGACCCGATACACGTACAGCTTGGCAAGTGGACGGGCCAGATACTGCGCGGCGACTTCGGGACCTCCATCAGGTCAGGCAAGCCGGTCTTCGATCTCATAAAGACACGCATCGGCCCTTCGGTGTCGCTGACCATAGCAACTGAAGTCATCGCCGTGCTGGTCGCCATTCCGCTCGGTGTTCTCGCCGCCTGGAAAGCCAACTCCTTCATAGACCGCGCCGTAATGGTCTTCGCAGCCATCGGATTCTCGGTCCCCATCTTCTGGCTCGGATTCATCCTGATATGGATATTCGGACTCTGGGCCTTCGGACTCGACAACCCGCTTCTCCCAGTGGCCGGATACTCCCGTATTGACGACGGCCTCCTCGACTACCTGCGCCACCTCGCCCTGCCCGCGTTCAGTCTCGGACTTGTCGTGATAGCGCTTGTCGCCCGCATGACCCGCGCCAGCGTCCTCGAAGTGCTCAAGGAGGACTACGTCAGGACCGCCCGCGCCAAGGGGCTGACCGAGAAGACCGTCCTGATAAGGCACGCACTCCGAAGCGCGTCGCTCCCCATTCTGACGATCATCGGGCTTGGACTCGCCGGACTGCTCTCCGGCGCGGTCGTTACTGAGAGTGTCTTCGCGATACCCGGACTCGGTCGCCTCGCTGTGGACGCAATAGCCACGCGCGACTACCCGATAATCCAGGCGCTGATAATCCTCATAGGCACCTTCTACGTCTTCATAAATCTGGCGGTAGATATAGCCTATGCCGTTCTCGACCCCAGGATAAGATACTGATGGCGCGCGTAGGAGAACAGGCAGCTGCGCCGCTCAGGTCCTCGCTCCCCGTCCGTGTCTGGCGTTCGGTGCGCAGCGCCTCGGTCCGCGAACCAACGATGACCGTCGGCCTGTTCATACTGGCCGTTCTGGTCCTGATTAGCCTCGTCGGGCCGGTGCTCTCGTCCGCCGACCCCAGCAAGATAAACATGGACGCGCGTCTTCAAGCTCCCTCTGCCACACACTGGTTCGGCGCCGACGAGTTCGGTCGCGACGTCTTCAGCCGCACCATCCTCGGCGGACGCATATCCTTGTTCGTCGGCGCGACGGTCGCGCTGCTCACTATGATTCTAGGCGCTGCCTTCGGATCGGTAGCGGGCTACTTCCGGCCCGTTGACGCCGTTCTCATGCGGATAATGGACGGCCTCATGGCAATCCCGACCGTCCTGCTCGCCATCGCGCTCACCGTGATACTCGGGGCCAACCTGCAGAACGTCATCATTGCCATAGTCGTCGTGGACACTCCGCGCATGACCCGCGTCGCGCGCGCCTCCGTCCTCAGCCTGCGCGAGCAGCCATTCGTGGACGCCGCGCGCGCCATAGGAGCGCAAAACAGCCGCATCCTGATTCGCCACGTCATACCCAATCTGCTCGCGCCCCTCATAGTCATGGGCACATACGTCGCCGCCGGAGCCATGCTCACCGAGGCATATCTCAGCTTCCTCGGCGCGGGCATTCCCGCCGACGAAATCCCAAGCTGGGGCAACATAATGGCCGAGGGCCGCCGCTTCATCCGCAAGGCCATCTGGGTAATCTTTTATCCGGGCCTGGTGCTCGCTGTAGCCGTCACCGCCATCAACCTCGCCGGCGACGGCCTCCGCGACATCCTCGACCCCAAGCTCGCCCACCGGATGTAGCAAGAGATAGCGGAAATGGTCTGGTGAGTACGAGGAAGCGTCACAAGCGCAAGGATCCCTACCCCGTTCCCCTCAGCCTCGGGTCCAGCAGGTCCCTCATCGCGTCGCCGAACATATTCAGGCTGTAGATGACCAGCGTCAGGCACGCGCCGGGCCAGAACGCGAGCCACGGAGCGACCTCCATGAACTGGCGTCCCTCCTGGCTGAGCAGCCCGCCCCATGTGGGGATCTCGCGAGGAAGTCCGAATCCAAGGAAGCTGATCGAAGCCTCGCTGATGATCACGCCGCCAATCGTGATGCTGAAGCCAATGATGATGATGGGTACTATGTTGGGCACCACGTGCTTGAGGAACGTTCTCCACCTCTCGGTCCCAATCGCTTCCGCAGCCAGGATATAGTCGTTCTCCTTGATGGCGATGACCGCACCCCTGAGGACTCGCGAGCCGCCCAACCCGCCGGAGATACCTAGCACCAGGATCATCTGGAGCAGCCCCTGGCCGACGATTGACATCAGCGTCAGCAGCAGCAATAGTCCTGGGAAGGCTATGTAGGCGTCCACGAACCGCTGGACCGCGAGGTCGAATTTGCCGCCGATGTACCCCGAAGTTCCTCCCACTATGACCGCGACGGTAATATCGAGCGCCGTGGCCGACAGACCGACGACCAGCGAGACACGGGCTCCATAGATGACTCGACTCAGCAGATCGCGTCCCACGTGGTCCGTGCCCATGGGGTGCGCCCAAGACGGGCCCTGCATCCTGTCTATCAGGTTGAGTTCATAGTGTGGAAAGGGCGCCAGCCAGTCCGCGAATATGGCCATTAGAATCATCGCCAGCGTTACTGCCAGGCCGAACGTGCCGAGCGGCTTTTCCCTCACCAGCCTGGACAAAAACCCGAGGAAACGGTTCCGCCGCTCCGTGAAGTCCGTCAGTTCTGCCGCGCCCGTTAGCATCCTAAGAATCCACCTCTAGCGATACCGCACTCGTGGGTCGAGATACGGGTAGATTAGATCAATGATCAAGTTGATGATCAGCACTGCCATGCCGAAGAATAGATTCACGCCCGACACCACCGGGTAGTCCCTGTCCAGGAGCGCCTCCAGGGCCAACTGGCCCAGCCCCGGAAGGTTGAAGATGTTCTCGATGATGACCGACCCGCCAACCAGCAGCGGAAGCTGCAAGCCGATTCCGGTTACCACCGGGATGAGGGCGTTCTTGGTCGCGTGGCGCAGGATGACCACTCGTCCTCTCAGTCCCTTGGACCACGCGGTCCTGATGTAGTCCTGCCGCAGCACTTCCAGCATCATCGTTCGCGTCAGGCGCATCGTTCCTGCGGCCATGCCGGTGCCAAGTATCAGGCTGGGGATGAGGGTCCCGTACAGGCTGGCGAGCGGGTCCTCGGTGAACGGCACCATCTCCAGGGGAGGAGACCAGCCCCACCAGAGCGCGGGGAATATCATTACAAGCGTCGCAAGCCAGAAGTTGGGGGTTGCCAGCCCGAGGACCGCGATTGTTCGGGCGATGTAGTCCGAGAACGTATCCTGCCGGACTGCTGAGTAGATGCCCACCGGGAGCGCGATCAGCATCCCGATTACAATTGCCGTGACGCCGAGTTGGATCGTCACCGGCAGTCTTTCGAGTATCCGCTCCTCGACACTCCAGGCTCCCATCAGCGAATCGCCAAAGGTGCCTTCCAGCAGCATTCCCCGCATCCAATTCAGGTATTGGACATACATGGGAACGTCGAGCCCGAGCTGCTTCAGGAGGGTTTCGCGGTCCAGGTCCAGCGCCAGGTAGTCGGAGCTGGCGACCATGGCGTCAATGGCGTCGCCCGGTATGAAACGCACCGTCAGGAACACAATCGCGCTCAGGATGAACAGCGTCGGGATGAACAGCAGCAGCCGTCTGATTATGTAGGCTCTCACGTAGCGTTCCTAGTGATTAGCGCGGGGACACGACCAAAATTCCCTTCCCCTATCAAGGGCTCGCAAGGTTAGGCAAAAGTCCCTTCCCCCTTGACGGGGGAAGGTTAGAGCCATCCCCGTACTTGATACGGGGATGGAGGCGACTCCGCCAGTCCAAGTTCAATGCCTACCCCTCTCGACCCACCAAGAGGGAAGGTTAGGAAGGGGGTTTCGGTTTCACCCCCTTCGACGACTAGTTGGTGGACTGCGCCTTCAACTCCTGGTCGAGCCAGAAGCGCGCGAACAACTGCGAGAATCGCTGCTGGAGTCCCAGGTGATACTCGCCATTGTATCCGATCAGCCAGGGCTGGACCGCGTTGAACGCCTGCGCCTTCATCCCCCAGACGTACAGGTGCTGTCTGGATAGCTCTATATCCAGGTCCTTGATGATCTGCTGCCTCTCCTCGTAGGTGGCCGCTGCCTCGGCCGCCTCGATCATCGCGTCGAAGTCCGGGTTGCGCACACCAGTGTAGTTGTAGCCGCCTTCGGAGTGAATGAAGGCGCGCAGGATCGTGATTGGACTCCTGTCGTAGCCCATGATGGCCGATCCAACCATGTCGTGCGGGTAAGTGTGTTCGCGGATCCAGGTGCCAACCGTGGTGTTGTCCGGCCCCTTGACGGCCTCGATGTCTATCCCGACTCTCCTCCAGTAGTCCACGAAGATGTCAGCGAGCGCAAGGTCGGAGGTGGCGTGGAACACCGATGAACCCTTGATCCTGACGCCGTTCTCGTCGGGAGCGTAACCTGCCTCTTCCAGCAGCGCTATCGCCCCTTCGGGGTTGTACTGGTAGTAGGGCTTGATGTCTTCGGGCCACTGGTCGAATGGCGTCACGTACTCTATCGCGCCCGTTCCGATCTGTCCCATCGGCTCGACCGTAGCCCAGCCCTTGAAGTAGATCGTGTTGATCGTGTCGAGGTCGAGCGCCATCTGCATGGCCCGCCTGACTCTGACGTCGTCGAAGGGCGGCTTGTCCACGTCGAACGCGGTGCTGGTAGTGGACCTGTACGCGTAGGGTATCAGCGAGATGTCGGGGTTCGTCTTGACGAGCGCTTCGGCCTGGTCCGTCGTGGAAATCGCCGAATTGGCAAGCCAGCCCATGTAGTCGCCCTTGCCGGTGCGCATCGCCGCGATACGGGTCGCCTCGTCCTTCATGATGAGCGCCCGCGTCGCGTCCGCATAGGGAAGCTGGTTCTCGGGGAACTTCTCATCGGTACCCCAGTAGTCCGGGTTCTTCTCCCAGGTCATCGAACTGCCGTCCACCCAGTCCGTCAGCATGAACGGGCCGGTGCCGACCAGATTCCTCCAGTCCTGGATGTCGCCGTGCTCCTGCACGACCTCGGGTGGAAGAATATGCGGGGAGTAGCTGGTGAACAGGATTGTGAGCGTATCTATATTCGGCTCCTCCAGCTTGAACACGACGGTGTTGTCGTCGGTTGCCGTGACCGATTCCCACTTCACGCTCTTGAACGTGCAGCACGGCCCTTCCTGGTCTGCGTATTCATCGCCCAGATGCAGGTAGCGCTGGAAGTTCCACGCCACATCCTGGGCGGTCATCTTGCGCCCGTCCATCGGGGCCTTGTTGTGCCAGTACACGTCGTCCCTGATGTTGATCGTGTACGTGAGCGGGTCGTTCTGCACCCATCCGGTCGCGAGCTGTCCCTTCATCACCCACAGGGGGGTTGGCCGTTTCTTGTGGTCGAACACGCTCCGGTCTATGCCCCAGTCCGCGTGAGCGAGCGATTCGGTAACTCCGTCCGTACCGTTAGCCGCATGGTGTGTGAAATACGTGTCGGTGTGGGGCGGCTGGTTCGTTTGAAGCCGTATTATCGTCCCGCCGTACTCCGGCGCGGGAATGACCTTGTTGGTCGTCGGGTCGGTCACATACTTCTTGCCCGGAATCTGGACCTCTTTGACCTCTGTAACCTTGACCTCTTTGGTGATGACACGCGCCTCGGGGGTCGGCAGCGCCGATACCGCCGCCGACACGATTTGACGCACTTCGTCGGCGCTCAGCGGGTCCGGACCTTCGGTCGCCGACTCCGCCACCGCTTCCGCCACGAGGGTGCGGACCTGGTCCGCAGTGATTGCATCCTGGCTGGCCGCACCCACGGCCGCCTCTACCATCACCTTGATCTCCTCCGCGCTGGTGCCTTCGGGAACCGCGCCCTGCACCGCGGACTCGACCATCGCTCTCATCTCCTCCACGCTGGGACCGGCCGGCGCGGGGGCGGCGGGGGCAGGCTGGACCGACTGCATAGCCTCCTGCAGCGCGGCGGCAAGCTCTTCTTTCGTAACCGCGTCCGAAGCCGGAGCGGGAGCAGGCTCTGTGCTCGAACATGCAATCGCCAAGAGCATTGGCGCTATTGCGGCGACTACCAGCCAGCGAAGTGATGTGGGTGTACGCATATCTCTGTCTCCCTAATGGTTCAAGTCTCAAAGAGGTACGTTTGCAGGAACCCCACCGCTCGAACCGAATCGCGCCAATTCAAGCATATAGCCTGAGATATGTCAATCATAAATTCAGGAAATCCACTTCCCGAAAATGGAGGGGCATACTTGCGAGACGACCCTCATGCTCCTCACTAGTCACAGTTTCCGAACACAGTTGCATTAGTCCATCACGGCGCCCGACCGTCATTCCCGCGATAGCATGTCCTCGTGAAAACGGGGAGAGACCTTTGCACAACCACCGTCATTCCCGCGAAAGAGGGAACCCCGAAGGGCTCGCCGCTCGGCAATCCAGGGGTGGGGTGGACTGTGCGAGCAGCTATGAATTTACAGATTTACACACTCACTCAGTCCTTCAAAACGAAGTTGAACCAAGTTACGCAAAGGTCTCCGAAAGCGGGAACCCCGGAGGGCTCGCCGCTCGGCAATCCAGGAATTGGCGGCATGAAAAATGCTGCTATCCTACTTATGCAATCGCCTTAAAGTTTCCTGTGCCACTACACATTCACACCACATCATGCTACAATACTCTTGTATGCGAACATTCGTACCCAAGTATATAGACAGACTTAACTAAAGAACACGGTGACCCGAAAAAACCCCTCTGAACAGGGAAATACAGGTTCTTGCAGGTGATATACTGGTCAAATGCAGGTACCAGACCCCTCCAGCAGGTCACCTGCACACACCAGCAGGACCCACCAGAACTTTATAAGCCCAAGTATATACGCCGTAGCCCACCGTTTCTGAAGCGGTGACGTCTGACCCCAGGAGGCAAACATGAGACTCGAAGGCAAAGTAGCGATCATCACCGGAGGCGCGCGCGGACAGGGGGCCGCCGAGGCCAGGATGTTCGCCCGCGAGGGCGCGAAGGTCGTCTTTGGCGACATACTCGATGATGAGGGCAGGAAGGTCGAGGCCGAGATCAACGAGGCGGGCGGTGAGGCCACCTATGTCACCCTCGACGTCACCGATGAGGACTCCTGGAACGATGCCGTACAGACCGCCGTATCCAGCTACGGCAAGGTGGACATCCTCGTCAACAACGCCGGCATCGTCTCCTGGAACGCGGGCGACGACGCCACGGTCGAAGAGTGGGATAACGTCATGGACGTAAACGCCAAGGGCGTCTTTCTCGGGACCAGGGCCGTCATTCCCGAAATGAGAAAGGCTGGTGGCGGCTCCATCATCAACATATCCTCCATATCCGGCATGGTCGGACAGGCGAACATCCACCCCGGGTACAACGCCTCCAAGGGCGCGGTCCGCATACTCACCAAGTCCACGGCCATCCAGAACGCCGGGGACGGCATCCGCTGCAACTCAATCCATCCCGGCCCAATCAAGACCGAGATGACCAGGCAGGGATGGGAAGACCCCGAACGCCTTGCGCTCACTGAGCAGAGGACACCCCTCGGCCGCTACGCCGAACCCGACGAGATCGCCTACGGAGTCCTGTTCCTCGCCTCCGACGAGTCATCCTTCATGACCGGCAGCGAAATGGTCATAGACGGCGGCCTCACCGCGCAATGACCTGCAGCCCAGGTGCTTTCGGTTGTTCCGAATCGCTAGAAGTGGCGACGTATGGATCCGGCTATACGAGTGATTCCCATGTCTATATGGGTTCTGTTCCTTCGCTCAGGATATCTATATAGCGACGGTAGGAGAAAAGCCGGTTGCGTGGTTGTCCCGTTATCTCGCGCGCAATTTCAAGCTCAACTAGAAGGTTCATACCGGATGAAGCGCCCGGAAAAGCCAAGCCTGTCATCTTGCTGATGTCGGTAAGCGATGCGATTGGGTGGTTCGTCAACGCCTGATGAACCCGAAGCGCGGAATTGGCTCGTCTGCCGCCCCCTGCCTGGACGAGGGCTCTATCCTCTTCGAATATGGCAAGAAGCCGCCGACAGGTGGAGACTGCGCCCTCTGCGGTTTCCCTGACACCCTCGAAGAAGAACGCGAGCCACTCTTCCCAGTCACCCGTCATTCGCACGCGCTGGAGCAAGTCGTAGTAGATCGAACGGTTGCGCTTCAGGTATAGGCTTAGATACAGGGTAGGCTCCCGCAGCGCTCCGTAGTGGCACAGCAGAAGCGTGATTAGAAGGCGGCCCACACGCCCATTGCCGTCCAGAAATGGATGGATCGTTTCGAATTGCGTATGCGCCATACCTGCCCGCGCCAGGACTGGCAGACCATCGTCCGATGCGTGAAGAAAACATTCCAGCGTCCCCATACAGTCAGCCAACTCGGTATGCGGCGGCGGTACGAAGACCGCGTTGCCCGGACGCGAACCGCCAATCCAGTTCTGAGACCTGCGAAATTCGCCCGGGTTCTGCTCGCTCCCGCGGCCTTTCGACAGCAATACTCCGTGTATCTCGCGGATCAGCCGGTTCGAGAGGGGGAAGCCTCCACGCATTCGCGCCAACCCATGTTCGAGCGCGGCTACGTAGTTCGACACCTCCGTAACGTCGTCGAGAGGGAGGCCACGCGCCTGGTCGTTTTCGAACATAAGAAGTTCGGACAGGGACGACTGCGTTCCTTCTATTTGCGAGGACAGCACGGCTTCTTTGCGGATATATGTATATATGAATAGGGCCGGATCCGGCAGCAAGTCCGAGAGACTATCCAGCCGTCCGAGCGCCAGCGACGCTGCTTCGAGAGACTGCTGAAGAGGGCCGTCTATCGCGACCGGGGGACTGGGTGGCAGCGGCGCGGGGATGTAGGCTCGAACCTGTTCCCCGCTATAATTCGTTATCTGGTATCTGCCCGTCTCTTTCCGCCGCATCGCACTTTCCTCATTCCGCTTATTAAGATTTAGGGCCTAAATCTTAATAGCATCCGGCATTATTAAGCAAACCTTAATAGCGGGCTACCCTACCAGGAGAATTTACGCCGGGCACTTCCGCTCGCTCCGCTACCTGCCCCCACCTCCCAACTCGATACGCGGCAAATCCCTGATGACATAGTCATCGGCATCCTCGCGTATCTCCAACGCGGAGTTCAACGGCACATCCTCGAACCTCTGCCTGATGCCCGACGTGGGCCAATAGACTTCTAGCGACTCCACCGCATCCGCCGTCCCTAGGCCGATCTCCTGCTCCAGGCTGGAGGCCCCAAAACTGCCGCCGCTACCCACGACCGCATGGATGTCGCGCCTCGCGCCATCGTCTAGGACAGTAACCTTGATCCTCGCGCCAATCGCCGAGCGATTCGACTCCACACCGATTAGCTTCACCGACAGCCACCTGTTGTCATTCCCCAGATTAACGTATAGCGCGTTCAGAAAGCCGTCGCTCGGATAGAACCCGCCCACCTGCATGAAGATGTCCTGGTCACCGTCCCGGTCCAGATCGCCGAATGCTATCCCGTGTCCCTTCTGTATGTGCCCCAGGCCCGCCGAAAACGTAACGTCCGAGAACGATTCGCCCGCATTGTTCCGATACGCCACATTTGGCGCTAGCGCGTCGAACGCCGGAAACCCGGTACCCAGGTAGATATCCGAGAACCCGTCATTGTCCAGGTCTCCGAAGTTCGCGCCCATCGTCTGGCTCACCCTGTCCAGCCCGACCTGCTCTGTCACATCCTCGAACCCGCCGTTGCCGTCGTTCCTGTAAAGTTGCGGACGCGCCCCGTCGTTCGGAATGCCCATGTAGTCCTTCGCCACAAGCTCGATGTCGCTCGCATACCCCGCAACGAAGATGTCCAGCCAGCCATCGTTGTCATAGTCCCAGAACCACGCCGGGAAGCTCTCCAGCGGCTCGGTCAGACCCAGTTCGGGGGCAACGTCCGTCAGCGTACCGTCCCCATTGTTGCGGTAGAGGCGGTTCTCCCCCGCGTAGTTGGACACGTACAGGTCGGTGTCGGCGTCGTTGTCGTAGTCCCCCCACGCGCTGCCCTTGCAATACCTGAGATTGGTGACGCCCGCCGCGTCCGCGACATCCGTGAAAGTGCCGTCCCCATTATTCCGAAACAGCCCGCTTGGGAATATGATCGCCGCCCCCTCCTCTGGCGCCTCAGGCATAGACTCACTGCAAGAGAACAGATCCAGATCGCCGTCATTGTCATAGTCCGCCCACGCCGCGCTCTGGCTCGGATACGCAGGAAGCGCGAGACCCGCCTCCCGCGTAACGTCCGAGAAAGTGCCGTCTCCCTCGTTACGGAGCAGCGACATTCGCATCTGCCCGCGCGACAGCAGCCACCCCCCGCGCATGACAAGCACGTCAACCCAGCCGTCGTTGTCATAGTCCGCTTGGACTATGTTCAGCCCGCCAAGCTGACCGCTCAGTCGCACCGCCTCGGTACGCTCTGAGAACCTACCGTTCCCCTCGTTGCGATAGTAATTCAGGCTGCCAGAGGGATCCCAGGTGGATGTCATAATGTCCAGAAGCCCGTCATCGTCGAAGTCCTCGACGATACTGCCGCCCGCCAGATCCACGCCATAGATGCCGATGTCCGCAGCGACCTCCTCGAACCTGTCCAACTCATACTCCGGCGCGAACACGTCTGGCGGAATCAGGAATTCTCGTGGGACGCCGTCCGGGTACGACCCCAGAGACATATGCGCGACGTTCAACAGCCACCGGTATCTGACGCTTTCCGGGTCGTGTTCGAGAAGGGACTCCAACATATCCGTCGCTATGGTCGCGCTCGACTTGTCCTCATGTGCGTAGGCGGCATCGAGAGGCAGAGCGCACACGAGCCTTCCCTCCGGGCTGACGCAATTACGCAGCTCCCCTTGCTTCATGTACGCGACTGCCAGGTCTTCCATGATCCCCATGCGGTCGAAACTGTCGGGATCGGCGAGTTCCAGCGCCTCGTTCAGAAGCCGGATGGACTCGTCCACGTGCCCCAAACGCAGGCGGTGAAACGCGAGTTGGTTGAGTATGCTCACGCGCCAGGTGTCAGTATCGAACGTCGGTTTCTCGGCCTGTGCTATGAGGTAGTTAAGCTGACGCGTTCCGAAGTACGGATCACCGCTGAGCGCAAGCATCCCGGCGTATCCTGCGATATCCTCGACAGACTCGTCGGCGACAGGATTCACCGTTCTCACCACGAGATCGTCACGAAGGCTATTGGATGATGCGTATATCCACGCCAGCATCGCCACGATAACGCACACCACCAGTGCGCAGCCCACCCCTAACGCGACAAGTAAGGGCAGTCCGGCGACCCTGCGTCTGAACATGGCCCTTAGGCTCAGGCGTCAATCGCCTTGTTCACCGCCGGAAGAACTTCCTCTGACATCAACTCCAACGACCGGAACCACTTTGGTCTTTCGGTCGTCCAGTCGTGGCACATGAGAAGCAGCGTCCCGAACCCGCCCACGTCGTCGTGAATGCGCTTGATCCTGTGGGCGCACTCCTCCGGGTCGCCGACTATCCAGAAGTTCTCTAGCATGTACTCAGGCGTCAGGTCTTCGTCGGGCATGTCGGGGTCAACCTTCAGCCTGCTCAGTCCCATCGGGCCGCCGGCGAACAGCGGTGTCCAGTAGTCTCGGAAGAAGTTGGCGAAGGGGCCGTTCAGCGCCTCCTCCCTGGCCTTGTCACCATCGTCGGCGACGAACACCTCGCGGGAGATGCGCCAGTCGGCTGGCGCTTCCTTGCCGCCCATCTTCGCGCCACGCTCGAACACCTCCCGGTGGCTCGGAAGGTACTTTTCAAGAAGGAACGAGCTGCTCATCGGGATCCACCCGTTCTGCCCCACCATCTCCAGCGTGCTTGAATAGGGACTGCTCCCCGCCACCGCGATTGGCGGATGCGGCTCCTGGTAGGGCTTCATATGGAATCCCAGCCGTCGCTCCGGCTGGGGAGGCGACAGCCGGGACGTGTAGAAGCGCCCTTTATGCTCGAACGGTTCGCCCTCCCATATCTTCAGGATGATTTCGACGCACTCCGCCATGCGCTCGCGCGGGCTGCCCTCTTCCAGGTCTATATCGAACATCTCTGCGTCCATCGCGCTGCCGCCAGCTCCGATTCCGAGATACAGCCTGCCCCTCGCCATGTGATCGAGCTGCGCAATCCGGTGAGCTATGTGAGCCGGACTGTGGAAACCGAGCAGGGATACGCCCGTCCCGAACGACATCTGATTGGTCACGCCCAACGCCCTCGCGATGAAAAGCTCCGGCGATGGCATATTCTCGAAAGGCAGCAGAAAGTGTTCACCTATCCACGCCTCCGAATATCCGAGTCCGTCCGCGTACTCCATCAATTCCAGGTCTTCCTGGAACGTATCCGCGTGCAGCCTCTCAGGATAGTGCAACGGCATAAGGAACAGTCCGAGTTTCAATTCATTCCTCCGATAATCAGTTGTCTGAACCAATTATATGCCTAATCGTCCCTATCATCCATAAACACGACGATACCGAAGCCGTCGAAGACCATCGTGTTGACCTGAGACGGCAGCATGATCGCGCCCACCAGGCTCGCCTTTACAAGGTGAGCGCCGGAAACGAAAGAGCCACGCAGGTCCGCTCTGTCGAACCTAGTGCGCTCGGATAGGTACGCCCCCGACAGATGACAGCCCTCGAACACGACGTCGCTGAAGTCGCAGCCTTCCAGGTCGGCCTCCGTGAAATTGACTCCGACCAGCTTTTGTCCCCTGAAGCTGTGCCCTCTGAGCGAAGCCAGGCTGAAGTCGGCGCGCTCGATGCTCGCGCCTTCGAGCCGGACCGTGGAAAGGTCAACGCCCCTGAAGCGGGAGCCTGTGAGGTTCGCGCCGAACAGGTTAGCGCCGTCCAAGTCCGCCCCGGAGAAATCGCAGTCCGTAAGCCGCGACAGGTTCAGGCTCGCCTTCAGCATTCTCGCGGAGGTGAAACTGCACCCTGTTATCTCCGCCTCGTGCGCCTCCATACTGTTCAGAGCAGAGTCTTCAAGTATCGAGTCCTTCATATGCAGTTCGTGGCAGAGCAGGTTAGAGAGGTTGGCGCGCCGGAGCGTGCAGTCCTCGATGACGAGCGCATCGGCCTCGAGGCCCTCGAAGTCGGCGCCGTCGAAGTCGCAATTGCGGAACACGGCCTCGTCGCCCAGCATGTCGTATAGCTGGTCGCCGTCCGTGATGGTCAGGTTCTCGTAGATTGTCACTGTGTGTTCAGAATCGCCACCTCGTGGCCGTCTTCGGGAAGTCGGACTCCAGCCACGCTAGGACTTTAACAAGATTCAGACGATACAGGCCCTCAGGCTCATCCCCGAGTGAGATGCCGTACTTGCTCTCGTAGCCGGATACGATGTCCAGGGTGGCGGCCACCGATTCAAGCGTCCCCTCCATGATGACCACCTCGTCTCCACTCTCCAGGTGGACGACTGCGCGGGGATTGCGGCGTATGTTGCGTGCCTTGAGCGAATCGGGGTCGGTAAAGAAGTGAAAAGCGTCGTTTTGCCAGACTCCCCACACAGGGCTTAGGTGAGGGTTGCCATCCGCGCGGGTGGTGGCGACCCAGTAGTTTCGCGCACTGCTCACTCGCTCCACGACCCACGACCATTCGATAGGCTCGAAGCCGTACTGCGGGTCGCCGACACCATATCCAGCGGGCATTCTAGGTCGGTCGGAGATATGGCTTTCAGTCTCGTCTCTTACCCCGACCACCACGGTAGTCGCACCGTGGGAGTGTTGGTCTGACTCATGGCCGTCGTGATCTCCCGGATCCCCGTGCTCAGACCCGTGTTCCGCATGAGAGCCGATCTCTTCCACAACCTCGGCGCGGTCTATCCTAAGCCCGGGAAGTTCGGCGACAATCTCTTCCGGGGTCGTCAACGACTCGAGGTTTTCCCTGCTCCACCATGAGGGCGTCACCGACCTATCGTGGCTTACGAAGAGAATTCGGCCTCCGGGAGCCAGTGCCTCAACTGCGTTGGCTAACATCTGCGCCCGCTGTTCTGGCCATAAGTGTATATAGAAAGATGTTATAAGATCGTACCGACCACTTGGCCTGTACACGCTCGCGTCCGAGACTACGAACTCCACTTCGACCCGCTTATCTGCTGCCCGTTTTCTCGCCTTTTCAATGGCGACGTCAGAGAAGTCAACCCCAGTCACCCGCCAGCCGTGTTCGGCCAGCCATATGGCGTTTTCTCCTATTCCGCATCCGAGGTCGAGCGCCCGACCCGGCTCCAGATTCCCGGTGCAGTCCATCAGGACCTTGTCACTATGCGTGAAGCTGTGACTCATTGAAGCCCAGGTATCGTTCCAGAATTCAACGGTATAGGAATCGGATTTCATTGATTGTCTCCCGGCCTTTTGGAGGCCTTTGGATTGGTAGTGGCCCCTCACCCAATCACGACGCGGTTCAAGTCACGGCCAGTACGATTTCCACATGAAGATGACCTGCCCCAGCCGCTACTCGTCATTCCCGCGAAGGCGGGAACCCTCGAAGAGGCTCGCCGCTCGGCAATCCAGGGGTGTGGGGCGGATCCTCATATGACAAATCTATCTGGTTATGGCACTAGGGATAGTGGGTATGGCAAAAAGCTGCGCGGAATATAGATTCAGCCGCCCCAGACCTGCCTGAACAGCCTGAGCCAGTTGCCGCCCAGCACCTTAGACACATCCTGAGCGGTGTATCCGCGTCCTGATAGTTCGGCCGCCACGTTCGAGAGGCTATCCGGTGTCTCCATCCCCTCCGGGTGCAGAAGGTTCTCGGGATACACGTCGGAGACATCCCTGAGCTTGGTTCCCTGCTGTGAGAATATCCAGTCGAAGAAAGCCTTGGGCTGGTTCTGAGTGTAGTCCGTGCCGATGCCAACGTGATCAATGCCCACCCTCTCGACCAGGTCGTCTATCGCGTCCACGTAGTCATTGAGAGTTGACTCGAACCCGTTTCTCAGAAATGGCGGGAACGCGTTGGCTCCGATAACGCCGCCACGCTCGGTTATCAACCTGAGAGCGTCGTCGGTCTTGTTTCGCGGATGTTCGAAATACCCGCGCGCGTTGGCGTGGGTACAGGCCACAGGCAGTTCGGACAGTTCGGCTGCCTCCAGGGTGGTCCGGTCCCCAACGTGGGAGAGGTCTATGAGCATCCCCAGCCGGTTCATCTCGCGTACCACGTCCTGCCCGAAGTTGCTGAGTCCTTCGTCGTTTCGCTCGTAGCACCCGTTTCCAACCAGATTGCGCTCGTTGTAGGTGATCTGGATGATCCGAACGCCCAGCTTGTGAAACAGCGCGAGGCGGTTCAGGTCGTTCTCTATCGGAGAGGCGTTCTGCCATCCGAGCACGACCGCCGTCTTTCCTTCTTCTTTCGCCTGAAGGATGTCGGATACCGATCCCGCCTGCGCCAGTGTCTCGGACTGTGCGTCGAACCTGTGAACCCAGGCCGCGAGGTTGTCCATCGTCTCGCGGTAGTTCTCCCAGATCGCGATGGTCGCGTTGATGCCGGTGACTCGTCCTGCGCTCAGGCTGTCATATACACCCTGGCTGTCCCAGTTACTCACGTTCAGGGCATCGAATACAACGGACTCGGTGTAGATGTCGGAATGTTGATTTTCAGTCATTAGTCTTGAGTTCTTAGTCGTTAGTGTTCATTCGTCTCAAATCCATGCCGCAGGCGGCTTCTAAAGGTCATTCTCTCAGAGGTTACGGCTAAGGGGCAAGCCGTTTAACTCGGCCTGGGCAGTTACCCACTGGCAACACTAGCCGAAGCGTGACAACAGTCGCTTGCAAATGCCCGGTGACATATTTCTGCGACATTTCACCCCTAACCTGGTTACCAACATGGTAGCAGCCATGAATAGCTCACGAGAGAAAGAGGTGAAACCGATGACTTACAAGAAGTGGATGACCAAGAAGTACCTGATCGCGCCGGTCGCGGGCGCCATACTCAGCGCCGGGATACTGATCGGATGCACGGTTGACAATGGATCGGAAGCCAGAGAAGGCAGTTCCGAAGGAGTCTCGATAAGCCGCGAAATCAGTGGAGAGTCCAGAGGCGAGCACAGCGGCAGCGGCGGTGAGAGCGGTCGTGAGTCCGGCATCGAAGGCGCTGAAGGCAGCGGCGGCAGCGAAGAGGGGAGTGGAGCCGGTATGCTGGCTCCCAACGAGACCTTCGACGTGACCCGCGGCGGCGCACGGCTCATTATGAACTACGACCCCGCAGCCAACGCCTTCACAGGCACAGTGGAGAACACCACCAACAACACGCTCACCAACGTCAGGATAGAAATACACCTGTCCAACGGCGCCGAACTCGGCCCGACCACTCCGGTGGACATGGCTCCGGGCGAGGTCATAAACATTAACCTGCCCTCGACGCCCGAAGCCTTCACCGGATGGACGCCCCACGCCGAGGTCGGCAGCGGCGAGGGTGGCGAGTCCGGCGGCGAGCAGGCGGGCGGCGAGAGCGGCCCGGATGGTCCCGAAGGTCTAGAGTCCGGCAGTGAGGCTGCCAGGGAAGCGGCCATGTCCAGCCCGATCACGCCTCTCGACCAGACCTGGAACGGAACGCTGGGTGGACTTGCGGTCTCCGCTCGCTACGACGCGACAACCCAGTCCGTCCACACGACAGTGCAGAACATCTCCGGCAACACGCTGTGCTACGTGCAGGCCGAACCTCACCTGAAGTCAGGGACGCAGACGGTTGGCGAGCTTGGCCCTGGCAAGATGGGAGACCTGAACCCCGGACAGCAGGGGACCTCGGTTCTGTCGGTGTCCGCTGAGCCTGAGTTGGCTGGAGTAGCCTACGACGGGTACGTGGTCCACATGGAAGTGTTCGACTGCGGTGGTCCCGGACCTGTGGCCCATACGGGCGCTGAGGGCGGCGCCGGCGAGGGAGCGGGCGGTGAAGGGCACGGTCCCGGCGGCGAAGGCAGCAGTGAGTCTGGCGCTGAAGGCAGCGGCGGCAGTGAAGAGGGAAGCGGTGCTATGCTGGCCCCGAATGATACCTTCGACAAGATTAGCGGCGGCGCGCGGCTCATACTTGCCTATGACGATCCAAGCAACGCCTTCAGGGGCATTGTGCAGAACACCACCAACAGCGCGCTGAGCAATGTCAGGATCGAAGTGCACCTGTCCAACGGCACCGAGCTTGGGCCGACCACTCCGGTGGATATGGCGCCCAGCCAGGTGCTGCTGATCAACCTGCCCTCAACGCCGGAATCGTTCACCGGATGGGTGGCGCACGCCGAGGTCGGCGGAGGCGAGTCGGGCGGCGAGCATGGCTCCGGCTCTTCGGGCAGTGAACGCGGTGGCGAACATGGCTCCGGCGGTGAGCGGAAAGGCGGCGGATAGAGCAGATGGAATCGAACGAGGGGAGATGTCGAAACTTCGCACGAAGTAAGATAATCTAACCACTGTCATGTCTGACAAATGGACGCGGCTCCCGATCAGGGGAGCCGCGTCCAGGATGGTTTCAGGGGGATGGAGATGAGCGGCACGGTATTGATAGTAGAAGACGATACGAGGATTGCAAACTGGGTCAAGGTGTACTTTGAGCGAGCCGGATTCTACGCAGAGGTTACTCACGACGGTCAATCCGGCCTGGCTCTGGCCCGAAACCTGGCCCCGGACCTGATAATCCTCGACCTGATGCTTCCACGCCTGGACGGCGTGGAATTGTGCAAGATCCTGCGCCGGGAGTCGGATGTTCCGATAATCATGCTGACGGCCAGGGAAGCTCACGCCGAGCGAATCCTCGGACTGGACAGCGGGGCCGACGACTACATCGTCAAGCCCTTCGATCCCGACGAAGTCATCGCGCGTGCCGAAGCGGTGCTGCGTCGCGTCAAGGGCAAAGTTCAGCAGGTCCTGACACGCGGCAACATCACGCTGAACGAGACCACCCGCAGCGTGTCGGTCAACGGTGAACCCGTAACGCTGAGCCAGGCGCAGGTCGCTCTGCTGTCAACGTTCATGCGCCATCCCAACCAGGCGCTTACCCGCGATCAACTGATCTCGCTGACCTTCAACCACGAATTCGACGGGTTCGACCGGGCCATAGACAGCCAGATCGCCCGTCTCAGAAGGCAGATCAGCGTGGATGGCAGGCAGCCCATTCAGACCGTGTACGGCGTAGGCTACAGGTTCGTGCCGGAGGACGAGTGATGTCGCTTCGCTGGCAAATCATGGGCCTGACCGTCCTGGTCGTCGTCGTCACAGCACTGGTCAGCGTTGGCGTGGGCTACTACGCGACACAGTCCCGGCTGGGCGTGTTCGTGGACCAGATAGGCGATGACGAGGCGACCCGGTTAGCACGGAATCTGAGCAGGGAATATACCGACTCCGGCGGCTGGCAGACGGTGGACAGGGCGCTGTCAGAGGCCGGATACATCTCCGGCGGAGTCCAGGAGAGGGAGCGTCACGCGGAGGGCGTTGAAGAGTCTTCGGATACCTTCCACCAGGACCGGATACGAGTCGTCATCGTCGGCGCCGATGGACGTGTGGTAGAGGATAACCTGTCCGATCTGCCACCCGGAGCCGCCGCGCCCGATATGGGCGGCCATCGCGGGACGGTGCTGGACTTAACCACGAATCTGCCGGTGGGCTACGTCTATGTGGACGTAAATCAGGAGCTACTGGCGACCGAATCGAACAGGTTTCTCAGCGCTCTCCTGTACATCATCCTGATTGGCGGAATACTGACAATCGGTGTCGCAGTACTGCTGGCCGTCTGGCTGTCCAAGCGGATCACTGCGCCCGTGACCGCTCTGACAGAGGCGACCCAGGCGATCTCCCAGGGGGATACCACCAGTCTGCCGGTCACATCCTCGGACGAGTTGGGGCAGATGAGTGCTGCTTTCAACCGGATGACCTCCGCACTGGAAACCCAACGCGAGCTCCGCAGGCGTCTGATAAACGACGTCTCACATGAACTGAATACGCCGCTGACTGTCATACAGCTAGAGGCCAGAGGGTTACGGGACGGATTCCAGACTGCCGAGAGCGCCTCCGACCACATCATCCAGGAAGTGGACAGGCTGCGCGGACTGGTGACCGACCTGGACTGGCTTGCTGAGACGGACTACGGTGAGTTGAGGCTCACGCTTGAAACAAGCTCGGTTTACGAACTGCTCAGCGCGGAAGCGGAACGCTGGCAGCCGCAGGCTCAGGCCCAAGGGGTTGAACTGTTGTTGGAAGCAGCCGCCGACCTCCCAGACATGAGCTTCGACCGGGCTCGCATGAGCCAGGCGCTGGGGAACGTGCTGGGCAACGCCGTTCATGCCTCCGAGGCCGGCGGGCATATAACGCTCAGGGCGGCGCTGGAAAGCGACCCCGCATCGGGTACGAGGCAGGTTCAGGCGCTGGCTATCTCGGTCATTGATGACGGGATCGGCATCCACGCCGCGGACCTTCCCCACGTCTTCGACCGCTTCTATCGCACCGACCAGTCCCGCAGCCGCAGGGCAGGCGGCACAGGCCTGGGACTGGCCATCACCCGGGCCATCGTCGAAGCGCACGTGGGTACGATTGGCGTGGCGAGCGACGGACCCGGACAGGGAACCGTCGTGACTATTCGCCTTCCATCAGACGGTCTCTCGACCATGGACTCCGCCACAAGAACGGCGACCATAGCGGCTGATGAATTGTGAACACGGTTTGGACAGGCCGGGAGATGAAGGGCCCGCCGAGACTGAATTGCGAACTTTTCGATGGAAGGTCCGGCTGCACCAACTTGACAGCCCCCCGAGAAAAACGATACTCTCCCACAATGTGAGCTTTTTTTGAGATAAAGTATCACTGCATTATAAGACTAGTACCATGTCCAGATGAATTTGTAACAATCACCGCCGATCTCGTCATTCCCGCGAAAGGAGACCTTTGCACAACCACCGTCATTCCCGTGAAAACGGGAACCCTCGAAGAGGCTCGCCGCTCGGCAATCCAGGGGAGGGGATGGGGTACGGCCAGATACGAATCGCTTACCCTCGGTGTCCAGTTGGACCACCATGTCCGGGTTACGCAAAGGTCTCCGAAAGCGGGAACCCTCGAAGAGGCTCGCCGCTCGGCAATCCAGGGGTTGGGGGCAGCCCTGCATATGCCAGAACCAACTGGACACAGTACTAGTTAGCTGCAATTTACCTTGCTTGGAATGTTCAAATTTCAAAAGTCAACAGAACCTAGGAATCCATTAGCGAATCAGAGCTTGAATATAGATGCACGAGGTGAAACATGGAATTCTATAACGTGAAGACCAGGCAAAAAGTGGATATACCAGAGAACGATCTCAGGAAACGCACCATTGTGCAGAAGAGCGGCAAACATACCTATGCCGTTACCGGGGAAGAAAACGGCACCAAACTGGTTAGATTTGTTAGTAAACAGCAGTACGACGCCTTGCAAGTGCCTGAGACTGAGGGTTGAGGCATTATGCGGTGGTTCAAACGAGTGGCGCTCAGCCCTGCGTGGGACAGGAGTATCATGCCCTGTAAAATGATCCTCACCGCTTGTTAGAGGTTAAAGGCTAGGCCAGGGGAAAGGCCAGCAGAGCGACGGAGGTGTCCCATGGAGGGACTAACTGCATACTGCTTACCGCTGCGCAGGATGTGCGAGATTCAGGAACCCAGATTAGTAACCCTGAAAAATGGTCGTAAGGCGGTACGGGGCCGGGCGAAAGACGCTCCCCAATACACCATCTTCCGAATTGTGAGCGACTCTGAAGCGAAGCGGGTGGAGTCCATGCTCGACAAACAAAGCGGGACTTAGGTTTGCGGCTAGTACCATTTCAAGATGGATATGACATACCCAAGTGCCCAATCGTCGTTCCCGCGAAGGCGGGAACCCAGGGGTGAGGGGCCGGTTGCTCTACATCAGAAACACATTGAAGTGGCACTAGTCTTGGCGTTTGATCAGGTGTTGCATCGCAGAGGAGATCGAGGTCAGGCCCGGCAGCGCCTCAATCGTACACTCCCCGCCCACGCCTGAAGACGATCCGATGGGGGGAACGAACTCCGCCGAGGTAGTCCTTAACGGCGGAGTCCCCAGTTCAGTACGTCATGGTGGGCGATAGAGGACTCGAACCTCTGACCTTCTGTGTGTAAGACAGACGCTCTAACCAAGCTGAGCTAACCGCCCCTGAAACGTAATATGGCGCGCTTGGTGGGACTCGAACCCACGGCCTCATCCTCCGCAGGGATGCGCTCTATCCACTGAGCTACAAGCGCGCGCTTTCAAGACACGACAACGGATATTGGAGATGGTGCCGAAGGAGGGATTTGAACCCACACGCCCTTGCGGGCACTACGTCCTGAACGTAGCGCGTCTGCCGTTCCGCCACTTCGGCACTGTTACACAAATACGCTCCTTAAGCTCACGTCCCCTGCCGGTTATCGGTGGTGGGCGGTCGAGGATTTGAACCTCGGACCTCTCGCGTGTGAGGCGAGCGCTCTAACCACTGAGCTAACCGCCCCCGCATCCCGGTGTTGACCGGAAGGACTCCATTCGACGGCGCTCGCGCCGCAACCCGTACTCGGTCCGGTTCTTCTCATCGCCGTCGCCATTGAGTGGCAACGACAGGATTTGAACCTGTGACCTAGCGCTTATGAAGCGCCCGCTCTGACCGCTGAGCTACGTTGCCACCTAGGGTCATGGCCTGACCAAAATCATATATGAATGGTTAGCCAAGCGTCAAACACGATTTGGCGACGAGAACCATCAAATATACGAATGTTGAATAATGAAAAGTCCTTGTTTGTACGCCGGGGTATTTTGACGTATGCTGATTCCATAGGGTAGATGTCCGACCCAGATATAAGTGGATGAATTGGGAGGCTGAGACATGAGCGTCAGGTTTTCGTTGCTTCTTCTGCTGGGAATCATTATGACGGCGGCCATGGGGCTCGGCTGCGGAGCGGCTCCCGCGTCGCAGACTACGGACGGCGCGTCCGCACCTCAACCTTCTGTGAGCGCGCCTACGGTCAAGGCTACCGAGAGCGGGACCACACCCCAAACTCCTGCCAGCGCGCCTGCGACCAAAGCCGTCGAGAGCGCAGCCGCGCCACAGCCGACGGCATCCATCGCGACCACCAAAGTCGAACCCCAGACCGACATAGTGGAAGTCGGCTACGAGGTGGGTATGCGCGCGCCTGAGTTCGGCATGAGCCTGCTGGACGGAAGCAAGGTTACGTCTTCAAGCCTCGCCAACGAGGGCAAGCCTGTGTTCCTGTACTTCCACGCTACGTTTTGACCGACCTGCCGCTCCGAGTTGCGGAGCCTGAAGGAGCAGGTCGGTACGGACTATGACGACCGGGTGGCAATCTACGTGGTGGGTACTAACCCATTCGAGGACATAGACCAGCTCGAGACGGACAGACAGGAGAAGGGCCTCCCCTGGCCGGTGGCGTTCCCTGACAAGGGTATGCTGGATGCATTCAATATATCCCGACAGGCATCGAAGATAGCGATAGGCGGCGACGGGACGATCACGCATCGCTACGGAACCGGCAGGGGGGACTTCGGCAGCTGGGACGCCCTGTTCGACGATATAAGCGTGAACTGACGGGCGGGCTGACGACGGCATTTCGGGGCTGATGTCCGTGCGAATCTCTTGAGAGACTGCCGGGCTGCTGTGCATGAAGATTGCCATGAACCGGTACCAAAACATGGGGCTCGGTCAGTCTTTGTGACGAGCAGGAGCACGAGCAGCCTTGGTGGCAGAACTCGTCAACGGTATTGGACAGGACAATCGCATTCCCGGGGCAACGACTTTATTGGCGCGCTCGTTTGAGTCCAACCCAAATTGGCGAGGGAACATAACAGCTTTGGGCTGGTGAGAACTTCACCATCTGACAACGGTCATCTCTCGACGTTACCAGATAATACTATTGCCCTGACACCTTAAAAGGTGCACTCTGCAGACGGCTCGATTGGCTAATTATGGCGATTGAAAACTGGACCGTCTATCACCTTCCATCGAGTCGAATCCGACCCGATGGAAGGTGATAAGGATGTACAGCGTGGAAGCGAATCTCAATCAAACAAGCGGTTTCTTTGTGGGGGCGTTGGGAGAGTACGGCTAGTGGATTGCGTTGGCCTACGGTCACGTATTCGCGCAGCGGGGTCGGCATCCTCAAGGTCACTTTCTATCCAACTGTATAGTTCCTCGGCAGTGCGGTAAATTACTCCATCCATCTTCAGTATTACCAAACCATCGTGGTCTGCAAACCAAGAACGCCACTTTTCACGATTGACCAGAATTTTGCCAAGTGCCGTCAACACGCTCTGGCTCGAATCTCCGGTAATGCGCAGGATACGACCTCCATGGGTCTTCAGTTCTGGAAACAATTCCAGCCGCGTCGACTTATCTTTATGCTTGTCGTGACAGACGAGAATATAGTCGTTCATTCTCGCCCATCTGAGCAGATCGACATCGGAGCGATGGTCTGCTGAAATATTCAAGGCAAACTTCGTCTGAAAGCCAAGTGCCTCAAGGTAGGGCTGAATCTCAACATCAAGATCCGTGTCTAGCAACAAGCGTTCCAGCTTAGGCAACGCTGTCAAGGTATTTCTCAAACTCGACGGTCTTCTCTATAGTTTCCCGGGAAATTGGGTAATATAGTCGAATCAGATCGTCGATAGACTTCCCCTTGGCGAGCAAGGAGGGGAACAGGGATGTCGGAACTCTAGTATTCCGTACAACTGGTTGTCCCCCCATAATATCGGGGTCTATCTCTACATACGCGGCGTAGTCTCGCGGAACGAGAATAGAACCTTCTTCTTCCTGTGTGCGTAGCACGGGAAACATATCCCCAAACACTCGCGTGTCTACTCTCTGTCCAAAGCTCGTAGCTGATGTCGTCTGCCACCCATCTGGCTTTTCAGCAAAAATTTTGTTGCCAACAATGTACACGTTAGCATCAGACCAACCTTCACTCGGTGGACCTAACCTCTCGTACATATGTCGAAGTGCTACACCAACTGAAGTTAGATCCAGCCGATCCTCTCTAAGGGCCCGCATAATTCTGATAATCGTTAGATCCGCATAGGAGTAACCCACCTCAACGACCTGTCCATCTACGTCAACTAGCTCTATCGAAGGCGTAACTATCCCTCTCTTTTTCCAGTTGTACAGAGTGCTCACAGGCACTCTGGCCAATCGAGCGACCTGGGATGTTGAATAGAATCCGCGCCACTTAGTCATGTGTTTCCTTGCCTGTGGGGACGGCGTAATAAGCCTTCGCCATTTATGTTGGATTCTAACATTATAATGTTGGTTTTCAAGCACTTACGACCAAGTCCATCCGTCCATGCAACATCACGCAACTGGGACAGAAGGAGAATCCAGCCCCCGATGTCCAAAGAGAGATCTGAGACTGACTAGCTGAAAGGCGATACTCTTACCAGGGAGAATGAGGACCAGACGGTAAGGCGGACTAGCACCACTTCAATGTGTTTCTGATGTATAGCAACCGGCCCCTCACCCCTAGGTTCCCGCCTTCCCGGGAATGACGAGTGGTAATCGGAGTATGTCATATTCACATGGATATGGTACCAGTATTGCGTCCAGCTGATTCTGACATATTCAGACTCCCCCCAACCCCCAGATTCCCACCTTCGCAGGAATGACGGGACGAAAACGAGAATCCCCTGTTGAGAATACGCGCCGTCTTGACCGGGGAGCGGACGGCAACTAGACTTGAACGAACCTGATTCAGAGTTCCGCAGTCCAGAGAGGCCTGCCATGGTCGGCAAGACGACAACTCCCACCAGAACACACACCGAACTCGAACGCTTCCCCGAGTTTCCTCCGCGCGACGACATGAATAATCCCATCTATCTCTACCGCCCCTCCTACATCTACGCGCTGGAACTGCACATGGGCAACCCGGAGACCACGATAGTCCTGGGCGAGGTTCCGGTGGGCTGGACTCCGAGGCAGAGCGTGGGTGTTCGCAGGCCCGACCTTCTGATAGCCGACAATGTTAACCGCGCGGTCATCATCGAACAGTGGGGCTATGCGATAGAGCAGCAGGGAAAGCCCCCGGACTTCGTGCTGGAGGTGGCGTCCGCGACGACCGGAGGGACCGATTACACCGCCAAGCGGCGCGACTATGAAGCCTACGGGATACCCGAATACTGGCGATTCGATCCGTCAGGCGGCGAGTATCACGATGCGGCCCTTGCCGGCGACCGTCTGGTGGACGGTGCGTACCAGTCCATCGAGATAGAGTGGCTGGATGAGAATCGCTGTCGCGGTTACAGCGAGTTTCTGGGTCTGTACGTGTGCTGGGAGTATGGCGAACTGCGCTGGTACGACCCCAGGACTCAGAGTTATCTCCGCACCCACGCCGACGATGTGGAACGCGCCGAGATGGAACGGCAACGCGCCGACCGCGCCGAGGAACGCGCCGACCGGGCGGAAGCGGAACTCGAAAGGCTGCGCAACCGCCTGGGAGAAGAGGGCGGCTCGGAGTAGCGGACTCGGATTCGGCTCACCCTTAGTTCACTCTCGCCACCTGCCAGACTTATACAGGCTCCAAGCCCACTCCTCTTTAGTGATGATCGTCACAAACTTGACGACAGGCTTGTGACAAATCTTATGGGAAGCATCAATTATCTGGTGGGCCAGGCTTTTCTCAACGATGTCTCGTCATTCCCGCGAAAGCGGGAACCCCGAAGGGCTCGCCGCTCGGCAATCCAGGGGTGGCGGGGCCGCTGATTGTCTCCACCAACCACTTATGTGATACTTCCAATCTTATGACACAGTGACGCTTTCAGGGCCGGGTTGGGGTATAATGGCCCTTGGCGGCGCGTGAGAGAGGGTTTCGGTCGTGGGTCTTGGGAGAGGGGTGTGGCAGAGGTTCGAGGGGCGTCGCCGCGTATCATTTTCGATGTCGTGACAGGACCGTTTCATCTTTGCGAAATGGAAGGGTCTTGACTTGGAGGGCAGGAGACCAGGGACATGAAGAATACGGCGCTTAGGGGAACAATCATCATGCTGGCGGCGGTCGCGCTGATAGGGGCTGTGGTCGCGCTGCGCGTCGCTCAGGCACAGACACGTACCTACGAGATTTCGGTGACGCCGGACAAGGTGCTGGAGCAAGACGGTGGTAATGTAGATATTATGGTGAAGGTCTCGGCGAGCCCTGCCTTTGACGATGACCCGATGTTGTACTTGTATATCGCCAACGAGGAAGACGGGGACGGATGTGACTTCGCCGTCGCTAATTGTGCCAACGATGCCAATGCGAGTGATGATTCTAGTGATAATAGCAGGGACTTGATCCCTCGCCCTGATGGCCCTACTAATAGTCCTGGTGCCTTCGAACCTACATCCAAAATAGTCACTTTTACTTTCAATGTCGCACCGTATGCGGACAATATGATCGAAGGTGACGAGAAGATATACTTGGCACTGTGCGCTGGTGCAAAGACAGGTACTTCGGGAAACAGGAAATGCAGCGGTAATAATGAAAGACCATTGACGACAGCTTCCATTACTATAGTGGGGGAGCGCGTATGGGTTGACAATACCGCGAATAATAACAACACCAGTACAGCTGCCCTAAAGGGAGATACAAGTGCGATGGAAGATCAGCCCGTCGCGGCGTCGTTCACGACCGGCTCTGATACCAATGGATACCGGATGAACAATGTCAAATTGAAGTTTTGGAAGAGCGAATCTGAAATGCAGGGGGGCGATCCCGTTGACCCTGCCGGTGTGTCCGTGAAACTATTCCGAGATAATGGCAGTACGCCGGGAGCACCGGGGGCGTTTGTCAGTAATTTGACGCGGCTGGATGGGGTGATGGATGACCCCGACCCGGGGGTTGAGACCATATACGTCATACAAGATGGCACATTGCTCGATCCAAACTCCACATATTGGGTCCAGATATCGGGGACGGCAGGTTCTCTGGAAACGACCGGCAGCCATGCACAAACCGGACAAAACGGGTGGGAAATCCAGGATGGATTCCTCGTTGATAGTGATGAAAGCGTCGAAGGCGAGGACTGGATGGCAGATACCGCGCGGTCGCTCAAGATGCAGATCAGCGGAATTCCGAGGGGGAATATCGTCGTCGAGCCCGCCGCTCTCAGCGTGGAGGAGAATCTGAAAAGCACCTACACTGTTCGGTTGGACTCGCCTCCCCTGACGGAAACGGTTGTGAATGTGAAGAGCGAAGACCGCTCGATCACCACTATTTCACCCGAGAGCCTTACCTTCGGAGCGCGCAATGACTGCAATATCGATGGCACACTGGAGCCAGATAAATGCTGGTGGAAGCCGCAAGAGGTCACCGTCAAGGGGGGCTTCGTGATCGGCGAACCGGTGAGTATGATCACGCATGAGGCGAGCGAGGGCAATGTCAAAAAGTCAGGCTTGCCCGACGTAACTCTCAAGGTGACTGAGGTCGTGGTCGTCGGCCCGCTACTGGGCAGCTTAGACGCAGAGAATGCCACCAGCAGCGCCACCAGCACGGTTGCACAGCCGTTCAGGGCCGGTAACAGCAAGTATTCGCTGACCCATGTGCAGGTAGAGTTCGAGGATGACGATAACGATCTGACCAATAACTACCCGGGTGTGAATACCACGGTCAAGGTCTGCTCCAGACAGGGCAGCGGACAGAACACCGAGCCGAATCTGGGCGACTGCGACACATATACATACGAAGACAACTCGGCGTTCGACGATATTCATACCTACCAGTTGGTGGGCGGAAAGGAGATCGGGGCACGCGAGAACTACTATGTAGTCGTATCGGTCGGGAATGGCTGGGCTGGGAAGGTGCGGCTGACTGAGGAAACCGGCGGAACCTCGAGACATGGGTGGAACCTAGGCGACAGCCACTTTACAAGTACGACAACACCCAATGTATGGACGGAAGTGACGGATGCCGTCGCGAAGGTGAACCTGATAGGTCGCTCGTTGGATACGGCGTCGGCGAACGCCACAGCCACTGCCCTGGCCCAAGCAGACGCTACAGCCACGGCAGAGGCAGAGGCCAATCTCACCGCCACGGCACAGGCTGTCGCTGATCTCACAGCTACGGCAGAGGCTAATCTCACCGCCACGGCACAGGCTGTCGCTGATCTCACAGCTACGGCAGAGGCTAATCTCACCGCCACGGCACAGGCTGTCGCTGATCTCACAGCTACGGCAGAGGTTAATCTCACCGCTACCGCCCTGGCGGCAGATCCCACAGCACAGGCCAACGCTACAGCCACAGCTCAGGCCGACGCCACAGCCACGGC
>VXRN01000070.1:29364-82889 GCA_009838465.1 Dehalococcoidia bacterium | reverse complement strand
ACGCCACAGCCACGGCGCAAGCCAACGCCACGGCCACAGCCCTAGCCGGTACGCCAACCGCGACCCCGGTGGCAGGCCCGGGTGTCGCTCCCAGCGGCCTTAGGGTATCGGCGAGGACGCAAACCACGGCTACGATAAGCTGGATACCCGGTGCGGACGCGGAGGGCTATGTAGCCATTGCGAGGATTCCGGGGGAGCCGGTTAATTTGTGGAAGACCAGCGGGAGTCTTGACGGGGCGGCACGAAGCTATACCTTCACGGGGCTGAGACAGAGGATATATACGTACTTCGTATATGCCCTGGACGCATCTGGCGACATACTGCGAGCGCCGGACGGCGGTTTCTACTCGACATCGGTAGTGGGTAGCGGGCCGCCCGCGCTGGATGTCACCCCCAGTGGCCTGAGCGTGGTGAGGTCGGGATCCACGGCTATCTTGACGTGGACGCCGGGGGCGGACGCGACTAGGCAGTATGTGGCGGCGATGATAACGGGGGACAGGTCCTCGCTGCAGTTGGTAGGCCCTCTGAGCGCCACCGCGAGCAGCGGTGCCTTCACAGGGTTGAGGCAGGGCGTCTATACGTACCACATTCTCGCCTTCGACACATACGACAATTTCTCGTCGCCGAGTGGCAGTCTCTACTATGCGTGGATCACTGAATAGGAGGCGGCAGGGCGAAGATTGGGCGCGAGGAACGGGGGGAGTTACCGGGCGCGCAGTCGTCGGAGTTCGGCGAGGCGGGCTTCGGCGGTCTCTCTCGCCGCGCCCATCTCCTCCATGTTTTCGAACCGGGACGCTGGACTGAGGACTCGTTGACTTGGGGCATGGGGTTGGCGCACAATTCGCCTCATGGGATTTCGCGCTCTAATACTTGCCCTGTGTATGGTCTTGACTGTTGTGGTCACGGCCTGCGGCACGGACACATCGGAAGTTGGCGACTCGCCTGAACCTATCCCCACTCCGATTCCCGAGCCTGAACCTCCACCCGGGTCTCCCGGCGCGCCCGGCAGTCTCAATGAGCCTCGCGCAAACCACACCACAACGCTCATGCCGGACGGGACCGTGCTTGCCGTGGCGGGGTCGAGGGTGGACAGGGAACTCGACTCGGTGGAGTCTTACGACCCACAGACGGGTCTGTGGACGCTGGTGTCGAGACTAGGGGCCGCGCGGGAAGGCCACACGGCGACGCTTCTGCCGGATGGTCGCGTAGTGGTGGCGGGCGGCGCGTTCAAGGTGAGGGCGCTGTCTTCGGTGGAGATATATGACCCGTCGTCGGACTCGTGGACGGACGCAGCTCCAATGAACGAGGCGCGGTCCGAGCATACGGCGACACTCCTGCCGGACGGGCGCATCCTGGCAGCGGGGGGAGTGGACCTGCTCACGGCGACAGCGGGGGCGGAGATATACGATCCGGTGTCGGATACGTGGAGCCCGGCGGGAAATCTGTCGGATGCGCGGTCCGAGCACACTGCGACGCTCCTGTCGGATGGGCGCGTGGTGGTGGCGGGCGGTGTGCGAGGACCATATACGCTGTCCTCGGTGGATGAGTACGATCCAGCGACGGGCGCATGGTCGTCCGCGCCTTCGATGACTACCGCTAGGAGCGAACATACGGCGACGCTTCTCGCGGACGGTCGGCTGCTGATAATCGGTGGACAGGACAAGGGAGCCGCTCACGATTCGACGGAGATCCTGGACCCGCTGGCGATGTCCTGGACGCCCGGCGCGAATATGAACCGGCTGCGAGCGGGGCACCAGGCGACAATCCTGGAGGATGGCCGGGTGCTGATCACGGGAGGGGGATCGGTGTCGCCGGACAGCCTGGTGGAGATATACGACCCGGCGCTGGATGAGTGGAGCCGCACGGCCAGGATGCTCACCCCCAGAATAGATCACAGGGCGTCGCTACTGCCGGACGGAACCGTGCTTGCGGTGGGAGGACGCGCGAGTCTCGTGTCTCCGCTCGCGTTCACTGAGCTATACATACCGGGCGCGGGTTCATGGTCGCCGACGGCGCTCGTCAGGGATCCGCGCTGGGGACAGGTCGCGCTATCTCTCGCGGACGGCAGCCCCATGATAATCGGAGGCCTGAACAACGACGGCTGGAGCCTGAAGTCCGCCGAATACTACGACGCGGAGTCACGGAGATGGTCGTTTGCGGGAGAGATGCAGTACGGGAGGTGGGGACACGCCGCCGCGAAGCTCCCGGATGGGCGCGTAGTGGTGGTCGGCGGCGCGGACAGCCTGGGAAAGTTTCATGCGTCGGCTGAGATACTCAATGTGGAAGAAAGGACGTGGAACACGCTGTCGGATATGTCGTCGGCGAGAGTGAGACATACTCTGACTGCGTTGGACGACGGCAGTGCGATAGTGGTGGGTGGATGGGACGGCGTGAAGACGCTTGCCGGGGTCGATATTCTGGACGCGGCAGCGGATAGGTGGTCTCCGGCATCTCCCATGTCGGAGGCGCGATGGGGACACACCGCCACGCTGCTTACGGATCGGAGGATACTGGTCGGCGGCGGTGTCGGAATCGAGGACCGCAGCCTTTCATCAGCGGAGATATACGATCCGACGACAGGCAGATGGACCAGTGCCGGAACGATGTCGGAGGCGCGGGATGGCCATACCGCGACCCTGCTTACGGATGGGCGAGTCCTGGTAATTGGGGGTGTGGGAGAGAATGGCGAATCTCTGGCGTCTGCGGAGATTTTCGACCCGGAGACAGGACTATGGGCCTCGACAGAGAGCATGGACAGGCCCAGGTCGAAGCATACCGCGACGCTGCTGCGGGACGGTCGAGTTATGGTTGTGGGCGGCGCTACGGACGGGACTACTCCTCTGGCCTCCGTAGAACAGTTCGATCCCGGGAACAACCACTGGACGTCGGGCGGCACGATAAAGGAAGCCAGGTGGGGGCACTCGACAGTCCTGCTGGCGGACGGGCAGGCGCTGGTAGTAGGGGGATACGGATTTGCGACTCTGAGGTCGGCTGAGATCTATAAGCCCGCGGGCGGGGGCTGGCATTCCGGGGACAGCCTGGCGCGAGGGGATTTTCAGGCCACAGGTCTGAGAGGTAGGACGGGTTGAACGCGCGGGGGGATGATCGGCAGGGGATGGGCGTTTTCAGGCTAGCGCTGCGCCGGCTGAGGTCGGAGTGGCGGCTGATGTCGAGCGTGTTCATCGGCATCGTGATAGCTACCGTGCTGATGTCGGCGGCTCCGGCGTACCTGGACGCGCTGGAGCGGCAGAGCGTCAACAGCGCGGTGAGGACGTCTGTCGAAAGGGCGGGAGATACCTTCTTCGACATAGTGGTGGACTTCGACTTCATCCCTCTGGAGTCGGACGAAATCGAGAGCGCGCAAGCGGCCCAGACGCGGATCGTAACCGACTATATGGGGCCGATATACGAAGGTACCCGCAGCTATCTCAGGACGCCGTACTACTCGATGACGCTGCCGGCCAGGGCATCCGCGGCGCTGGCCGCGCTGGAAGAGCCGCCGGAGGAGGGCGAAGAGCCTCCGCTGCCGTTCGAGACGGGTTTCGCGCACTACCTCGAAGGACTGGAAGAGAAGGTGACGTTCCTGGAGGGTGGGCCGGCCAGCGACGTGGTTCTCAGAGGCCCCCAGGGACCGTTGGTTGAAGCAGCGCTGAGCGCGCGGACGGCGAACGCCTTCGGCGGGCTGAAGCCCGGAGACGTTCTGGTGTTCGCGCCGTCGGTGGACTCTCCGATAAAGGTGTCGGCCAGGATCACGGGGCTGGTCGAGGCGACCTACTGGTCCGATCCCTACTGGCGGGACGACTTTGAGTCTTTTCTGTTCCCCCGAATGCCCACGGAGGACGGTGTCGTAACACCATCCTCGCCGCCGCTGCTTGGAATCTTCGTCGGGCCGACCACGTTGACTGAGGGGATAGGCGGATCGTTCCCGGGCGCGACTGTTGACGCCGTCTGGTACAACGACGTTGATCCGGAAATACTGAGAACATGGTCGAAGGGCGAGATGAGGTTGCGCCTGGACGCGCTGGACGACGAGATGTCCGTGGCGCTGCCCACATCCTCGGTGTTCGGCGGAATCGGCATCATGCTGGCACGGTTCGAGAGGGAGAGCTTTCTTACGAGCGTCCCTCTGCTGCTGCTCATGACGGTGCTGGGCATAGCGGTCTTCTACTTTCTGTTCATGATCGTCTCTTATCTCATCCCCAATCGCGAGAGCGACGTGGCGCTGTTCAGGAGCCGGGGGACGAGCACCTGGCGGCTCATGAGGCTATACATGGCGGAGGGGGTTATCCTGACTGTGATCGCAGCCGCGATAGCGCCGCTAATCGCGCTGCCCCTCGTGTGGCTCGCCGGCCTGCTCCCTTACTTCTGGCATATAACGGACGGCAGGCCGCTCCCCGTTCACGTCGGGTGGATACCATTCGCGGCGGCGGGGTTGTCGGGTGTGATGTGTCTCGCCGTGTTCGTCATTCCGGGGGTGCTTGGCGCGAGGGCAGGTCTCTCAATTCAAAGGCTCAGGTCATCGCGCCCGCCGCAGGTCCCAATACTCCAGCGCTACTACATAGACATCATGTTCCTGGCGGTGGGCGGCGTCCTGTTCTGGGAACTCCAGGCGCGGGGCGAACTGGTGTCGGGCAGCCTGTTCGGGCAGCCGGACGTGAACGAGGCGCTGTTGATCGCGCCTGTGCTGTTCCTCGTAACTGTGGGGATGCTGTTCTTCCGCGTCTTCCCCATGTTCATCCGGTACATCAGCGGCGAGTCCCTGAGGCTGGTGGATATGGCCGCGTGGGTAACGGTCGCGGTTCTGGCGACATCCATAGGAGTGACGGACTTTCGCGCCGGCGACCAGACAGGGTGGATTCCATCGGTGGCCATACTCGGCGGATTCGGGATAGCGTACTGGTTGACCCGCAGAGGGTCGGGTTGGAAATACAGAGTCTTGTGGACCGTCATCCAAGCGGCGTTCGTTGGATGGTTCTTCTACGTGAGGCCGCCCGATCCGGACGCGCCCGCGGCAGTGTTCGCGGGATCCATCGCGCTCGCGACACTTGTGCCAACGCAGGTCTTATTCTACTTCCTGTCCGTGTTCGTGGAGCGCGCTCCTGCCTGGGTTTCGATGACCCTGTGGCACATGGCGCGCAACCCGATGCAGTACTCATGGCTTGTGCTCCTGCTGGTCCTTTCTGGAGGCATAGGGATACTGGCGACTACGGTAGGGGCCACGCTGGACCGCAGCTACGAAGAAAGAATTCGCTATAACACCGGGACCGACATTCGCCTGTACAGCCTTCCGCCATACGTGGGCCGGAGGGACGGCTCGCTGGAAGAAACCTATATGGGAGCGTATGGGGTCGAGTCAGCTTCGCCCGCTCTGAGAGGCGGCGGACACGTGGGAACGGGTGGAGCCGGGCCTACGTTCTCCTACCTTGCGGTGGATACGCAGAGTTTCGACCCGTGGTACAGGGGCGATTTCTCGGAGAGGGGGCTGTCTGAGATACTGGAAGACCTGAAGGTGGAGGACCCGGTACAGACAACCGCGATTCCCGCAGGCGCGGAGAGAATCCAGATGTGGGTGAATCCGGCCAGCTACTATCCGCTGATGTTCCTGTGGATGGTGGTCGAGGACTCCAACGGCAAGATGGATACGCTTACACTGGGCGAGATGAATTCGCAGGGCTGGAACCTGAAAGGGGCCGACCTGCCCGACAACCTGGTACATCCCCTGGAGATAGTGGCGATACAGCTAAACGAGCCCGGATTCGGCTCGACCGGAACGGCGGGCAACATCGTTTTCGACGACCTGCACGCGGTTATGGGGGGAACGGGGGAGAGAGTAACGATTGACGGATTCGAGACTTCGCTCGAATGGGTATCAATCGCGACAAGCCCGGTGGAAAGGGACGAGGTGTCCGGGGTTACGGACATAGTCTATTCGGGCAACAGATCGCTCCGATTCACGTTCAGCAAGGAGTCGAACAATAACCTGCGCGGGTTCTACAAAACGGGCGGCCACGGATATATCCCGGCTGCCGTGAGTCGCTCGTTCGCCGAGTCCACGGGAGCGTGGGAAAACATGGGTATCATCGTCAACCTTCCGGGCGGGCTGGTCCCGGTGGTGGTGGCGGACGTCGTGGAGTATTTTCCAACGGTAGCGCCACAGGGCCTGGGGTTCATGGTCTTCGACCTGGATACGCTCCTGGAGTACATAGACCCGCTGAACTCGAGAGGACAGGTGCCGGTCAACGAACTGTTTCTCACCGTGCGGGACGGTAGCGGCATAGCCGCCCTCGAAGAGGTGGATGACCTGCTCGGCTACCAGGGGAAGGCAATAGGTGTAGATGCCTCCCTGGCGGCGCAGGATGCGGACCCGCTCATATCCGCCGGGTGGCGGACGATGGTACTGGTGTCAATGGCGGTGATACTGTTTATCGCCAGCCTGGGATATATCGTCTATCTGCTGGCATTCACGGACCGAAGCGTCAGCGAGATGGCTTCTCTGCGGTCTCTTGGATTCAACCGGGCGCAGACGGTCGGCCTGATCGCACTGGAGCACATTCTCATAGCCTTCGTCGGTCTGGGACTGGGCACGTGGGCCGGATACCAGATGAGCCGGATGATGGTTTCGGCGGTCGCGGTCACCGAGGGCGGAGGCCGCATCCTGCCGCCGTACATCCTGACGACGAACTGGCTGTACATGGGGCCGCTGTACCTGGCGATGATCACGGTATTCGCGGCATCGCTGCTGACGCTGGGTCGGCGCGCGCTATCTATTGATCTGAGACGACTGTCGCGTATGGAAGGGTAGGCGGGAGTCATTAGTCGTTAGTTTTTAGTTCTTGGGATGGGCCGCTATCACTCAGTTAGGGTACGCTTGACGGGCTGGTGGGGCTTTCCGATAATGAGATGGTACGGAGAGCGAGAGACAGGATGGTAGCCGGGCGCGATGGCGCGTGAGATCGAGGCGAGACGATGACTGATGAAAAGAGACAAGTGCATCCTTCCAGGATCAATCACAAGAGACCGAAGTGGCTGGAGGAACTGAGCAGCCCGGAGGCGGAAGAATACATCCGCCAGATGGTGGATGAGGCTAGGAAACGCCCCGAACCTTCACTAGAGGAGGTCAGAGCGATATTGGATAGGGCGCTGGGGAACCGCACCACGGCGGATTTGATAGATGAGATCAGGGGCAAGCCGTTTCCGGATCGGATCTCCGATTCATCAGAGCGAGCGTAACCGGCTGAGAGCGTCGTCCGCAATTGGATCGAGTACCGGCATTCCATATTTGCCACACGCCTCGATTATCTTGCGGTCGGCACTTACCATGTAGAGGTTCTGATTACCCAGCAATTCACCTGCGACTATCGCAGAAGTAAAGTGCAGAGCGTCCAACGCGCGCAGGGAATACTCTCTAACCACGCTTACCGCCTCGATGACCAACTCATTATGGACAGGCGTAACCGTGAAGCCGTAGTCGCCTATATCCCTAGCGAACCGATCCAGCACTCTTTGATATTCCTCTCGGTCCATTTGGCGCGATTCCAGAAGGCGCGCCAGCGCAGAATTCATCTCCAACACCGTCAACTGAGATGTTGCCAACGCATCCGAGTTGGTCAACCTCTCGAAGAGTTCTGCCATTACATCTGATCCAGCCTCGGTCCAGTATCGTTTCATCAATGCTGAGGTATCAAGGTAGTAGGTCGGCACGGATTGACCTCCCGATCCGACAGAGTGTTTTGGCGAAGAGTGTATCGCCTTGGCCCGTCGCTTGTCAGGGTTGTCTGAAGGCCATAAACTGGCAGCCGTGAGATTCCATGCTTCGTAATGTCCTGAGAATACTGTCCGCGTGGCCGATGGTGCTGAAACGCAGCCTGGCGAACTGGCGGCTGCTGTCTTCGGTCGTAGTGGGGGTGGTGCTAGCATCGGCCATCATGGCGGGGACGGTCATCTACTTCGACTCGCTGCGCGACATCGCGCTGGACGCGGCGCTCGCGGACAGGGAGCCGCTGGACCTGGACATCTTCGCCAAGGTGACGAGGGGGCCCACGAGTCCTAATTCCTATTCAATCGCGCGCAACTATGTGGAAGGCGTGTACAGAGGGAGCGTCGGCTGGTTCATCGAAGACACGCTTCATGGGGGCCGGTCGGCGACGTTCTTCCTCACACCTTCAGGTGAGGAGGCGAAGGCAGGGGGCGACAACGCGCGGAGCTATTTCGTATTCCTGCCAGGGGTAGAGGACAAGATCACCATACTGCCCGGCGGACGAATGCCTGAGCCGCTGCTGGACCCGGACGTGCGAGGGCGTCAGGCTCCTACTGCCGCAGCGGTCCCAGGCGACGCGCCACCCGAGGCCGTATTGCGGGGCGACCCTATCAGCATGGAGGCGATAGTCCCGGAGGAAGCCGCACTGGATTTCGGCGTGGAGGTTGGCGATACAGTGTCGGCGGTGCCTTACTGGCATGACGCAACGCCATATATGTCAGTCACCGTCACCGGGCTGTACACCAGGAACGATCCCGACGACTTGATCTGGGAGTTGAACGACAGAACGTTCCACTCGTTCATGTCCGGCAACTTCTCGACCGTGCCGTTCCTGGTATCCCAGGAAACGTTCCTGCGCGGGGTCGGCAAGGCGTTCCCGGACATGGACAGCACATACGGATGGCTGCTGCTGGTCGAACCGGATAGGCTGTCCTCGGTCAACGCGACGGACGCGCTGCACTCCATAACCGGCATAAAGCGGAGCCTGGGGAGCGTGTTCACGTCGTTCAGGCAGACCACCGACCTTGACGACGCACTGCGAGATTACGACCAGAGGCTGCTCTTCAGCAAGCTCCAGATGTTCGTGGTGCTGATCCTCATAGCGGTGGTGGTACTCTATTACGTGGTCACGCTCTCATCGCTTGTGGCGGAGCAGCGCAGGACCGAGATACACCTCCTCCAGGGACGGGGAGCGACCGAGCGACAGGTGCTGACGGTGTTTGTCATCGAGGGCGCGACAATCGCTATTCTGGCCATCGTGATCGCGCCGTTCCTGGCGGGTCTCGCGATAAGCCTGCTGGGTTACACGCCGGCATTCTCGGACCTCAGCGGGGGCGAGCGTCTTTCGATCAATCTGACGCGGGGCGCATTCATAATGAGCGCGATTGGCGGCCTTCTGAGCTTCGGCGCGCTGATGATACCGGCGTTCGCGTCGTCGCGGTCTTCGATTTCTAGGGACAGGCAGGAGGCGGCGAGGCCGTCGCCGCTGTCGTTCTTCCAGCGATACTACCTGGATGTGATGCTGCTGATACTGGGAATTGTGTTGTTCAGGCAGCTCACGGAACAGGGATCGCTGGCGGCGCGAAACCTGCTGGGAGAGGTGGCGGTCAACCAACTATTGCTCGCGGTGCCGGGCATAACCCTGATAGCGGCGGCGATGGTACTGCTGAGGTTGTTCCCGGTGGTGATGAGCCTTGCCAGCCGCGTACTCGCGCCTCGCCTGCCGCCCGGCGTGGTTCTGGGGCTGTGGCAGATGGCGCGAAATCCGACGCACTACTCCCGGCTGGCGCTTTTGCTGATACTGATGGCTGGGCTCGGAATTTTCGCGGCGAGCTTCGGGGGGACGCTGCAGCGCAGTTTCAAGGAGCGCGCGCTGTACTCGGCGGGCGCGGATTTGCGGCTGGCGAACGTGTCCGTCAATAATACCGGCTTCACGAAGCCGCTCGTGGAGCCATACGACAGGATTGAGGAGGTCAAGGGCGTTTCCCCGGTCTTGCGTGGCAGAGGTTCGGTGCTGTCCATCAGGTTCGGCAACACGTCCTACGACATGCTGGCCGTGGACCCGGAACGGCTCTCGGAGGTGGCGTGGTACAGGGAGGACTTCTCGGAAGACCCGCTGCCTGAGGTCATGGCAAAGCTGAAGGGAAATGAGATACCGCTTGGGGTCACGCTGCCTGAACGGGCTAACGCCGTCCAGGTACTGGTGAAGGCGGACAGGCCGCATCCGACTGTGGGAATGGCTGTCCGGGTGCGGGACGCGAACGGGAGATACTTCACGTACGGGCTGGGACGTCTGGAATCGAGTACGTGGCGGCTGTACAGCGCGGAGCTCAGGGACAATCGAGAGCGGAGGTTCAGCCTGCTGCCGAAACGTCCGTTCACGCTGGTCTCGATTATTCTGGGGGAGACGGACTTCGAGAACTCGCTTGCGCCCGGCTCGGTCCTGATAGACACGGTGCGGGTGCGCATGTCCAACGGCGAGATTCAGACCGTGGACAAGTTCAAGGACGTCGCCGGATGGCACGCGCTTAGGGAGGCGGGGAACACGGCGAAGGACAGGGTGCGGTGGTCGGAGGTGTCGGCGCGCGGAGACGGGTCCCTGATGTTCGCCTGGCAGGGCGGAAGCTCCTTCGTCTCGCGAGGCATATTCGCGGGGGACAACCCGGAGCCTGTGCCTGTGGTGGCGAGCGAGTCGCTCGTGCGGGAGTTTGGCTTTGCGGAGGGCGACGAGTTCCTGGCATCGGTGAATGGGCGGCGGATCGAGGTGGTCCTGGCGGACACGGTGGACTTCTTCCCGACGCTGGACAGCTACAATGACAAGTTCCTGATAGCGGACCTGGAGTCGGTGCTCACATACGCGAACCTGGGGATGGCGCGGTCGGAGATAACTCCGAACGAGATATGGCTCAGCACGGAACTGACGGGCGAGGACAGGACGGACCTCGTGGAACTCTTCGAGTCGGACAGGCCGTTCCCGGTAAGCAGGGTGATAGACACGGAGGCCGACCTGGAGCAGGCGCAGATTGACCCGCTGGTTCTGGCGGGATGGCGCGCGCTGCTGCTCATAGCGTTCGGGGCGATCCTGATACTAAGCAGCCTGGGTTTCCTGGTACACGCCTATATCTCGTTCAGGAATCGGGAGCTCCAGTTCGCGCTCATGCGGACAATGGGCTTTTCCACACGGCAACTTGTGTCGCTGATGTGGGTGGAGCAAGCCCTTGTGATCGGGGTGGGGATGGCGCTGGGTACCTGGATGGGCGGTCGGCTGGGGGCGAGCATAATGCCGTTCCTGGGGTACGACGACCGGGGCGCCCAGGTGCTTCCGCCGTTCGTGATCGAGGTCGGGTGGCAAAACCTCCTGGTGACCTACGTGGCGATGGCGGGGATATTCACGGTCATCATACTGGGGGTGATCTGGTTCATCCGCCGGATGTCGCTGAGCCGCGTTCTCAGGCTGGGCGACGGGTAGGGTGTATTCCCGTGTATATGTCGGGGCACACCAGTGCCTTTTCGTTTTCGCCTCGTCTTCGATCTCTCGTTCGCCCTGAGCTTGTCGAAGGGCCGTCCGTTCATGGTTCGTCCTGAGCTTGTCGAAGGGGCGTCCATTCACGGTTCGCCCTGAGCCTGTCGAAGGGACTACTCTAGTGAAACTCATCGAACAACAGGAAGTCACAGCCGCTATGTCTGTCGAGGATGAACAATTTTCCTCCCAGAACGTCGTGGCGAACATGCGCGGCAGAGCGGACGACGGTCGCGTCGTCATCCTTGGAGCGCACTACGATACGGTCGAGGACACGCATCGAGTACATCAACCCTGACCTGATCGGCTATGCCGCCGAGATTGGCATCGCCATGCTGGACTTTTTGGCGGTAGAAGCGGAGAAGTGAGTTCGGGACTCTCTTTTGGTTGATAACGGCCAGCCGATTCGCGTCCCCATAAGAAACGCGCCCGCTTATTCGAGTTCCGGGTAGTGCAGCGACAACCCCCGAGCGCCCGTCTCGTAGCGGGTGATGTGCCAGCGGCCCAGGTTTGCGCTCAGCAGAATGTCGCGCTCCGCGCCGCAGAAAGCTATGTTGGTCGGCGCGGCGATGATCGTACCCTCGAAGTCGTCGGCAAGCGCTTCAAGCTGACCTGAAGTGGTGTAGCGATAGATCCGGTCCGGCCGGTAGCAGGCGATGTACAGGTTTCCATCGGTGTCGAACGCCACCCCGTCCGGTACTGTGCCGGGCAGTTCCACGACCGTTCGCACGTCTCCGGCAGAGCCGTCCGGCTCTATTTCGATCTCGGAAATACGGGGAGGATTCAGGCTCATCGCGACGAACAGGCTCGTACCGTCAGGCCCAATGCAGAGGCCATTCGGAAACTCGCACAGCGACCGCGTCCAGACCTCGGTCTCACCGCCGCGACCGACCCTGTAAATCTTGCCGTCGTCGGACTTCCAGTCGCCCGAGTCGCAGACGTAGAGGTTGCCGTATGTGTCGAATGCCGGGTAGTTCGGTGTACTGAACGGCTCGTCCGGCGCTCCCGTCGTGTACACCGACACGTCCCCGTCGGAGGAAATCTTCATCACTGCCCTGTTGACCGTGTCACAGCCATATATGTTGCTCTTTGCGTCCAGGGCCACGCCGAGTATGAATCCGCCGGTGTCCGCTATCTGGACAGCCTCCTGGCGCCCGATGTCAATGCGGTAGATCTGGCCCGCTTCTCCTCCGGCGTAGCAGTAGCCATCCAGTCCCCAGGCGATCCCCTCGACGTGATCGAGGCCATCTACGAGTACGGAGACGTCGGTCTCGTTGTTCAGCAGCGCCATGTGTACTCCTCCAAACTGTCTAAGTGATTAGCTCAAAACTATCGACGGAAACGAGCGACAGGGGTAGTCCAAAGTCCCTTCCCCCTTCACGGGGGAAGGTTAGGATGGGGGTGAAATCCCTTCCGATTGGGTTTTGAGATACTTTCTAAGAAGCGACTCAGTTCCCAGGGTCCTGGTAGAACCCGGAATTGAGGAAGCCGCCGTCTATGGGAATCCCGACCCCATTGATGTAACGCGCCTCATCGCTGCACAGGTACAGGACCAGCCCCGCGACCTCTTCCGGCAGGACCTCGCGCTTGATTGGGAATCGCTTCAGCCTCTGCTCTCTGAGTTCCGGCTCTCTCTCATAGACCATCTCGGTCATGGGCGTCATCGCGACGCCTGGGCAGACCGCGTTGACGTTTATCCCATACTGCGCCCACTCAAGGCCAAGCTGTCCGGCAAAGTTGATGAGCGCCGCCTTCGCCGGGCCGTATGCGCCTCGTTCGGGCACCGGGGCAGTCGCCGTCACCGACGACATCAGCACGACGCTACCGCCTTCTCCCTGCTCGACCATCTGTCTGCCCGCCTCCCGGCATAGCAGAAACGCCCCCGTAAGGTGCGCGTCCAGGGAAAGGTTCCACTGATCGAGCGACATATCGAGCACGGGCGCCTTGATGTTCGTGCCCGCGCAATGCACCAGGTAGTCCACCCGCCCAAGCTGGCTCACGACCGTCCGGACGGCATTGACGACTGACGCCTCGTCGGTAACTTCAACCTGCACCGCAATCGCCCGGCCGCCGTCCGATGCGATTGACCGCGCCACTTCAGACGCCGCATCCGCGTTCAGGTCCGCCACGGCGACCGCCGCGCCGCGCGACGAGAATCTGCGGCAGATCTCGGATCCCAGGCCTCCCGCTCCACCGCTGACCACGGCTACCTTGTGCTCCATAGTCCACCTCCTTATGAACTGGGGTCCAGTACTCGACCCACGAACAGTATAGTCCCAGTCGCCTTATCCCGGATCAAGAAGATGAAGGGCCGGTCAATGGTGAGCTCGATTGGAGGACCCGGCGCTGCGCTGACAGGGAATACGAGCACCGCAGTCGCCGCCGCGGCCTCGGTGCCCTCTTCGTCCACCAACACGAATGCCTTGTGAATGACCTTCGAGACCGCGAGGCACGGAATGTCCCCCGCCGCGCACGAACGACCGTCCATCCCCGAGAAGTCGGCACTCCGTTCGTCGAAGGCGTCTGGCATACCCATTGTCCTGAGCGTGTCGGCCAGGGCGAATGTCGAGGAGAACTCGAACTTCGGCATCGTAAGCTCGACCCCTCTGGTCTCCAGGTCTTCAAAAATCCGTCCCATTACCTCATCATCCAGCGAGGACTCGAACGCTTCGAAGTTCCCGGCGTCCGGGAGCAGTATGGTCATCCTCATATCGGAGAATTTATAGTCCAGGTCCACCGCCTGGTAGCCATCTCCACTGGCATAATCGGTCTTGTCCGTGCGCTTCATCATCGGAACGGCGACCTCGCCTCCACCGAGCAGGTGGAAGGGCATCGGTGTCTGCAACTCCGTGAAGTCGCGCGTCCACCCGGCATTGAAGTAGATGGCGTTAACGAGAGCCAGCGCCGGCGGCTGATCTTCGAATAACCCGGGCGGGATCAGGTCCCTGATTCTGTCCCCGGTCTCGCCGGCGACCCATTCGTTGATCCTGATACGCGACTTCTCAGGCTCTCCCCGGAAGTCCAGCGGTATCACCCCGGCGCCGTAGTTCTCGGCGATCTTCATAGTGAATTCATCGAGAAACGAGTAGTCATACTGCGCCCACAGGGAGTTGGCGATGTTCAGCCTGAACGCGGAGGGATCGTTGTCTCCCTTGCCGCCACCACGGGAATCTAGGTCCAAGTAAAGAGAGTTGAACGCGGGATGGAGCGCGTCCTGCGGAAGAGTGAAACGCAGCGTGTCCGCCATCTGACGCTCCGTCTCGCTCCTCGCGCCCGCGTATGTCATTGCCAGGGCCTGCGAGATGCTGTAGGGAGAGAAGAACAGGTTGCCGTCCTCACTGCTCAGAGCGCGGTAGAGATCGAACGCGAAGGCGCTGTTGCCCGCCACGAGGGATTCAATCTCCTCACCGGTGGCAGTCGGCGTGTCCCTGGCGGGCAGCGCGGTCGGAACAGCCGTAGGTGTGGGTGGGACCGGCGTGGGCGTGGCGGGAACGACAGCAGCGACCGGCGTGGACTGGACGAAAACGGTCGTAGGAACGGGCGCCGGGCCCGGCCTGGGCGTACCCGTCGGCGTGGCCGGCGGTTCTGTCGTTGGAGTGGAGGACGGCGATGCCGCGACCTGGGATACCGATGTGGGTGATGGCGTCGGTCCGACGTCCTCGGTCAACTGGCCCTCTCCGGCGCAGCCCAAGAAAGCCAGCAGGCAGAACAGCGCCAGTATTCCCACGCCAGCGAATGCAATTCGTGAGACGGCAGCCATCGCGAGGAAGAATACCCGGCCATCTGGCTGCTCTGCTCTCTGGTTTTCGCTTTCGGACAATCTTCTTCTCCAATGTGTCTCCATGGAAATATGCCGAAGACAGGGTGTCATATATCTTGATTTATATTAGTCCAGGTGAAGTCTAGGTGGGGTTCAGGTGACCTTCAGGTGGGGCTTCAGATGGCCTTTGACCTGGAAATCGGCTGATTTAGCTATGAATTCACCTGGAGAAAAATTTCTCTCGGTCGGTTTTGTCCTCGTTGATAAAGTTCAGGTTATATCATTATGTACGTTTGTTCTGCAATGAACATATTGTAGCATAGCGGGCCGAGAGTTGCGCAGCGTCTGTCCAAGTGGTTGCGAACGCAGAAAGTTGCTTTCGGCTGTCCTTCACAGTGGCAGCAAAGCCACGTAAATCACCCTCACCCTAGCCCTCTCCTGGTGGAAAGGGGAAGACTATCTGGTTGACCGACCTGGTTTTCGAATAAACGAATGACCCTGGGACCGCAGACCTTGAGCCTTGACGGAATCCGCTTAGCCAGCTAAAGTCGTTTCGACCCGCCACAGGTCTTGTAATCCACGACGCCACATATACGTTGAATGACAAGGACGGCTTCACGCCTCCTTACGACGTATATGGATTAGCGACCTGTGGCGGGAAGCTGATACATCCTTGTCGCGGGGAGGCACCCATGAAGGTCAAACTACTTACACTCACGATTGGCGCCATTCTGGTATTCGGGCTAATCGCGCTAACTTTCTCTCAGACGCGGGCGCAAGCTAATGTGGACTCCGACGACCTTTCCAAGTTCGTGGCTGTAATGCAGTACGTCCGCTCCCAGCCTACACCCTCAGACGTAGATCAGAACCTTCTTGCCGCTTTTTTCGCCCCTCTGGACACTAGGCTCTCCGGAATTTACATAACCGGGTTCATAACCCCATTCACGGGCGAGACCGCTGAACAGGTGGAAGCCCGTCTCCAATCTATTCCGGCAGAAGATAGGTTCACGGCGGTAATGGTGGAGTCATACCGTCTGGCCTCGGATCACACCCTGCTGAACATACTGCACAACCTGCTGGCACGATACTATGTGGATACATTCATCACGAACACGGATTTGAGTGGCGCGTCCGCATATCTTAAAGGGGCCGACATCGAAAGTCTGGCCGACGCCTTCGACTCGACGAACTACGCCATTCCCGCGCCGTCAGCGGGTACGGTTCAACCAACGCCCACGCCCACGCCTCAGCCCAGCCTAACGTTGAAATACGATCCGGCGGGACAGGATCGTAACTGTACGGATTTCACTACATGGCAAGAAGCGCAGGCGTTCTTCCTCGCCACTCAGAATGACTCACATGGGTTGGATCCGGACGGCGACAGCATCGCGTGTGAGGACTTGCCCGGCGCACCTGAGCCGGAGGTACAGCAGGTGGTCGTTACGGCGACCCCTACGCCGAGTCCTACACCTGTTCCAACTGGGCAGGGATTGTCTCGCCATAACCCTTGGCCTATGGATGGCACCTGTTATGGTCCTGCGGACAGCTTCTGCTTCGGTATCCTTTCAGTGGATTGGGACGCATGGCCTGAGATCCAAGTCGAGAACCAGTTCAACGATCCGCCACCAGACGGCCATAAGTTTGTGATGATTGAGATTTCCTTACTCAACCAGGGCAACATTGAGAGAAACTCCATTACAGGGGAAACAGATTCGGATGTGCTGGGTCAAGGAACAAACGTCGTGATTCGTAGCACTGGCTGTGGTGTGATTCCGAACGACCTCAAATGGGCGGATGTATTCCCGGGAGGCCGCGTGTCCGGCAATATTTGCTTCGTCGTCCCTAACGAGGATATATCCACCCTCGTATTGCGATGGGAGTATAGTTTCAGGGATGCGCTCTGGTTCGCCCTACGGTAGTATCCACACATAGCCGTGATCAAGACCCCGCCCTAGTATGAGCGGGGTCTTTTTCATCTCTGAACGCGCCGTGCCGATGAATAGACTGGCGTTCGACAGACTGGTATCATAGAAATGTCAAAGGGCTGTCATATAATCAGTGAGGCAAAAATCGCTAAATATCCTAATCAGAATATCTAGGCACTCAACGCCTTTTCATATTCTGATAGCACCTTGGGGAATTGGATTAACCACGTGGTGTTTGTCTGGTTTTCCCGCAATCGATTTGAGATTCTGGAATGATGTCATCCCTATGGCGGACAAGGTTGATGTAGGGACTGTTCTATACGGCATGGCTGCGTCATTCTTTGAAGGAGGTTTGAGATTGGCTCTCTGGGCGATTAGGGAATCACAAAAGAAGATCGAAAAAGTTGAGGCAAGAACCGAAATTCGGGTGATTGAGGAAATCCTAGCCGATTCTGCTGTTACTTTATCTGATGAACGACGACGCGGGTTCGAAAAGCGGCGGCGTGACCTACAAGAGGCGGCATCGCGCTAAACTGAACTATCGAGGTACGGCGGGCTTTGGCATAGCGACGCATGGCTCGGCTAATACCAATTCGGAGTAACGTCGTCGTATTCCCATGGCTGCGCGCCAGATACTTGATGATTCCACCGTTCATCCTGAGCTTGTCGAAGGACGATCTTGCCTGCCTCTAAGGTTTCATGTCCTAGTCAGAATGAAATGATATAAGCAAGATAAGGGAAACCCAGGGCCTTTCGCTATCCGTACCCTATTCGCCCCGCAGCCTGCGTATCTCGGCTTCCATCTCAGCCATGCGCTCCTCGGCGGACACCCGCGCGACTCGCTCAGACTCAGCCTGAGCTTCCGCCGTCTCAGCCCTCATCCCGGTCTCATCCATGTTCTCCAGCCAACGCCCCTCTACAGGATCATAGAACCGCAGACGACCTTCCTCCCAGTGCAACTCCAAGCCCAACGTCGCACTGTGCCCCCGCACACTGCCATCCACCCCACGAACCATCTCCAACTCACGGTACTCGCCGTCCACTAGCGTCTCACCCACCAGAGGTTCGCCGTAGTGATCCCCACCGCTCGGATCGAACCGCCAGTACTCGCCAATCCCCAGACTCGCGTACAACTCCCGTTTGTCCCCCAGATCATTGCTCGCCGTGCTGGGCGAACCTATCTCAAATACGAAGTCCGGGGCCTTGCCCACATCCCACACCAGGTACGTGTTATTCCTCTCGAACGACTCTCTACTCACCCCGAACACAACGAAACAGTCCGGCGCGACCCTCAGCCGAGGATCCCCCTCCACGTAGTAGATGAATATATCACCCGCGACCACCACGTCATCGCGCAGTCGGAAGAAGTAATTCAGTATGGAGATGATCTCCCAGAAATGGCTGTGCTGATAGAATCCGTCAGGCAATGGCATATCGTCCGTTTCGGGATAGAAGACCTCCGTCTTGGTGGATGTACCAGCGCTCAACGCCGCGTTCTTCACTGCCATGCTCCACCTCCTGTCCCAATACTACCACACGTGGCGCGCCGACTAACCTGATACGGGTTCCCATCGCGCACACCCGGCGTTGACACCCTTTCTCAGCGCCCGTAGCATGGGAGCGTTGCTGAGAAGGATGGTCGTCAAAATGGACTATGGAATAGGCATCCCTTCGTACATAGAGGCATGGCGCGAGGTGAAGGCAGCTGAGGAGGCGGGCTTTACGCACGCTTGGCTCTTCGATTCGCAACTCATCTATTCCCACGTGTGGGCCACGATGGCGCTGGCAGCCCAGCACACCTCGCGCATCAAGCTGGGGACGCTGGTGGCGATACCGAGCAACAGGCTTGCGCCGGTGACTGCGGCTGCCGCGGCATCCATCAACAGGATCGCGCCCGGCAGGGTGATCGTGGGCCTCGGCACAGGCTACACGGGCCGGAACACCATGGGCCTTCCCGCGCTGACGATGGACCAGTTCGAGGAGTACGCGCTGCAGGTCAAGGGACTGCTCGCCGGGGAGGACGTGCTGCTGCGGGAGGGAAGCAGGGAGCGATGGATACGCCTTATCCACTCCAGGTCCAACTCGGGACGGGACGAGTTCTTCAACATCGAAGATCCCATCCCAGTGATGCTTGCCGCCAACGGCCCGCGAGGTCAGAAGATTACCGGAGAGGTATCCGACGGCTGGATAACGACCGCGAGAAGCGCGTCCGTGCCGGAAGGACTGCCCAGGGTGATGGCCGCCGCGGAAGCGACGGGCAACAGCTTCGATGAGTTCGGCGGACACGGCGCCAAGCCATACGTGACGGTGCTCACCTCGGCGTGCGTTCTCAGGGAGGGCGAGTCGGTGTCGAGCGAGCGGGTAATCAGGAACGTGGGCCCGACGCTGGTCCCGGGCATCCACGCTATGTGGGAGCGCGACTACGGCCCCGGCTCGAACCTGGGAATGAGCAATCCGGGCCTCGCGGAGGAGTACGACCGGTATGTCCGCGAATACGGGGACAGCCGCCCGAATCCCACGCCTGACGACAGGCGATACCTCGACGTCCACGAAGGACACTACGTGTACCTTAAAGACGGAGAAGAGCGCTTCGTCTCGCCGGACATGGTTGGTCGCACGCTGACCGGCACGGCGGAGGAGATCAGCCAGAAGCTGGACGACCTGGAGGCAATCGGCGTCAACAACGTGGCGCTCGCGGCGGTTGACCGGCAGGCGGCGCGTGAGTTGATCTCAGACTTCGGGGAACAGGTGATCAGGGGGCGCAACTGAGCGGTTCGGATTACGTATCAAACTATGCTACAATTACGGCACGGATTCAGAACATATATATAAATCACTATTTATAGCGCAGGCCGACAGACGGCGAGATAATTCCTTTGTAGCTTCAACGCTGGGAAAACTCTGGGCAACGCTGGATGAAAACCGTCCCAGCCCGACCCTGTGACCCTACCAGTTAGCGCCCAGCACTTTTCTGCGTATCTATAAACTATGATATATGTTCGCATCGTCCACCGACTTTACAAGGCCCTGTATCTAGGGAGAGAGAACTTCAGGAGAGACTGTAGATGTCAGACAAGCAGCCCAACATAGTCCTGATAATGTCCGACGACCTTGGTTACGAGGTCATCGGAGCGAACGGAGGCACTTCCTACGCCACCCCGCGACTCGACCGGATGGCGCAGGAGGGAATGCGGTTCGAGGAAGCGCACGTGATGCCGCTGTGTACTCCCACGCGGCTCTCGCTTATGACAGGCAAGTACAACTTCCGCAACTACATCGGGTTCGGACTGATAAAGCCCGATGAGGTCACGTTCGGGCACCTGTTTTCGGACGCCGGGTACAACACGTGCATCTCGGGCAAGTGGCAGCTCCACTCCTACAATCCACCCGACGAGGCGCCGGAGATGCGCTCCAAGGGCCAGCGGATCGAAGACGCCGGATTCGACGAGTTCTGCGTATGGCACGCGCATCACACCGAGGATAAGGGGTCGCGGTACAAGAACCCCATCATCTACCAGAACGGTGAATACAGGGACGACACGGAGGGCAAGTACGGCGAGGACGTCTTCTGCGATTACATAATTGACTATATCGGGCGCAAGAAGGACGACGACAGTCCGTTCTTCGTGTACTGGCCGATGGCTGCGACGCACAAGCCTCATGAGCCCACGCCGGACAGCCCCGAATGGGAGTCGTTCGACCCTCCCTCCAACAGGACTCTCGGCGGGAGGACGTGGGCAGAGCTGGAAGAAGGTTCCTGGGGCGACGACCCGCGCTTCTACAAGGACATGGTGGAGTACCACGACAAGGTCATCGGCAGGCTCACGGACTACCTGGACGAGCAGGGCCTCGGCGAAGACACGCTGGTACTGTACGTGGGCGACAACGGCAGCCCCGACGACGTCTGCTCGATGATGCACGAGCACAATGAGATATGCGGCGGCAAGGGCAAGACGAACGACCGCGGCACGCACGTCCCGCTCATCTGCCGTATGCCCGGAACGATTCCCGCCGGCGTCGTGAACGGCGACATGGTGGAATCCACTGACTTCCTACCGACGATCATGGAGGCAGCCGGACTGGAGTTCCCGGACGGTTACATGGTGGATGGAAGGTCGTTCTACCCGCAGTTGACGGGAGAGGACGGCAACCCCAGGGACTGGATGTTCTTCCACTTCGAGCCAATGAGCGCGCGCAACGCCGCCCGCAGAATCCGGTTCGTCCGGGACAACCACTGGAAGCTGTACGAGACCGGAGAGCTGTACGACCTGAGAATTGACCTCGACGAAGAGCTTCCGATCCACGAGGCGCTGGAGACCGATGAACAGTCGGGGGCCAGGGCCAGGCTGCGGCCTATCTTCGAAGAGTTGAAGTGAGGTTTCGAGCGAATGAAGATTGTTTCAGTTGAGTGTCTGATACTGGATGGAGACTATCCGTTTGTGAAGGTGCATACGGATGAGGGAATTACGGGTATAGGCGAGTGCTTCCGGCGACAGCCGGGAGTTACGAAGGCCCTTATCGAGGACCACCTGGCCCCGGCGATCATGGGGAAGGACCCGCTGGATACGAAGCTGCGCTTTCTGGACATGATGGGCGCGGGCTCGGCGGTGGAGATGGGCGGGGCGGTGTTCTGCGCGATGTCGGGGCTGGATATCGCGCTGTGGGACATCAAGGGGAAGACGTTCGGTGTCCCTATCTATAAGCTGCTGGGCGGCAAGGTGCGGGATAGGGTGAAAGTTTACGCGAGTTCGATGCGGCGAGACCTGACTCCTCTGGAGGAGGGCAGGCGGGCGGCCTCTTTTGTGGAGCAGGGGTACAGCGGGTACAAGCTGCACAGCGCGGTGCCGGGCGAGATTGACGATCCGGCGGACGAGACAATCAAGACGGTGACCGAGGTGCGCGCGGCGGTCGGGGACGATATAGACATCCTGGTGGACGTGAACGGAGCGTACTCGGTACACCAGTCCATGTACATCGGGGCTGCGCTGGAGGATCTGGGCGTGTTCCACTTCGAGGAGCCGCGTCCGGCGCAGGACCTGGAGGGCCTGGCGCGGATCGCGGACGCACTGACGATTCCCATTGCGTCCGGGGAGATGATCTACACTCACCACGAGTACCGAGACCTGATCACGAAGGGTCGGGTGGATATCATCCAGCCGGACATCGTGAAGGTGCCGGGATTTACCGAAATGGCGCAGATAGAGGCGCTGGCGTCGGCGTTCAATATCCCGATCACGGTGCATAACACGCAGCCGATACTGAGCACGGTGGCGCACCTGCATTTCTGCGCGGCGAGTCGTATGACGCCGTATTCGCAGGAATACAATATCGAGCCGATTTCGATACGGGACGAGTGGCCGATACTGAAGGAGCCATTGGAGGTGGTTGACGGTCATATCGCGGTGCCGGACGGCCCGGGCTTGGGGGTGGAACTGGATGAGGAGATGGTGGAGCGGCTGTCGGGGGGCTGAAATCGGGTTATGCCGAGGTCATACGGTTCAGATGAGACTAGTACCAAAACCATGTGAATGTGACATACTCCGATTACCACTCGTCATTCCCGCACACCTACTCGTCGTTCCCGCGAAGGCGGGAACCCAGGGGTGAGGGGCCGGGCCGGTTGCTATACATCAGAAACACATTGAAACAGAGTTCAGCGGGGGGCTTTCGGATGGCTAAGCAAAAGTTCACCGTGATACTTATGCCGGATGGTGACGGCTACCAAGTGATCGTGCCCCACTACCCGGATGTGATTAGTTGGGGACAGACACCGGAAGAAGCGTTCGAGATGGCTCAGGAATGTCTGGAGCTGACCCTGGAGATTCATGCGGAGACGCATAAGGACCCAGTGATTCCTAACGTCCACGCTTCGCACGTTATCGTCGGGACGGTAGAGGCGGAGGTTCCTGAGGTTCTGATGAGCGAGATTCGGGAGCATGAGGCGGAGATGGAGAGACAGAAGCCGGAGATGGAGCGGCTGAAGAAGCTGAGGCAGAAGGAACGGGAGAGAGAAGCGATGGCAGTGATGGCTGACGGTGACTGCTGAGCTTCTGGTCGTTGTACTGAAATTTGGCTATGTGATATTCTATGAATGCAGTCGGAGGCGCGTCTCCGATTGTCCCGCGTCCCGCTGAATATGACGGTCGGACGCAAGTCTAATGTCCAGAAGTTTCAGCGTTCGGGAGGATGTTTTTGGCTTATGTAAGTTTGAGGGAAGGCGAAGACCCGGAAGCTCTTTTGAAGCGCTTCCAGACGTCTATGCAGCGTTCGGGGATACTGCGAGAGCTCCGCAATCGGCGCTTCTTCCGGTCGAAGGGCGAGCAGACGAGGCTTGACAAGCAGCGCAGCCTGCGACGAATCCGACGCCGACGCCGACGCTAGTACGAAATCCATATATCTTCTGACTTTTAGCAGACCTCCGCGAAGTTCTGATTGCCGGTGGCGAGCCTGATTTGTGGCTTCCGCCCACGTGATCACGACGGTGTATCGTGGGTGTCTGCTTATTTCTTTTTGCGGACCCGGTGACGGGTCTGAGGTGTGCGCGAAATGGATCTGAAGGATACGCTCAGGACGCAGTGGACGGAGGCGGCGCAGGACTGGATCGGCCAGGACCAGGCGGTGCGCACCGGTATGCTGGACTCGTGGATGCTGGACGCTCTCGGGAACGTGCGGGGGAAGCGGGCGCTGGATATAGGGTGTGGCGAGGGCCGGTTCTCGCGTCTGCTGGCCGGGCTGGGGGCGGAGGTGACGGGGATTGATCTGACTGAGCCGCTCATAGAGCGGGCGAGAAGCCTGGCGGTGGGTGGCGATAGTTACGTGATGGGGGACGCTGAGACGCTGGACGGGATTGCGGACGAGAACTTCGACCTAGCAGTGTCGTATATCGTGCTGGTTGATCTACTGGACTATCGCGCGTCCATCGAAGCGGCGTACCGTGTGCTGAAGCCGGGCGGCAGGTTCATTGTGTGCAATGTCCATCCGATGCGGTCGGCGGTACCGTATGGGTGGGTGAACCTGGCCGGCCGGAAACTATTCTACGCGGTGGATGACTACTGGGACGAGGGGCCGCGAGAGTTCCCGTGGTGGGACAAGAATTTCGTAAATATGCACCGGACGCTTTCGAGCTATGTGAAAGCGTTCCTGGACGCGGGGTTTGTTCTGGAGGGTCTGGCTGAGCCGGTGCCATCGGAGGAACAGCTTGTGGAGAATCCGAGCTTCGACGATGAGTTTCGGGCGCCGAATTTTGTGGTGTTTGGGTTGAGGAAGCCGGCGGTCTGAACTGTGATTCGCGGGATTTATGTGCGGAGTGAGTTGCCGGGCGCTATTCTCCCAGCGTCAGGTCGCTCAGGGTGACTATCCCGACGGGGTTGCGGTCTTGATCCACGACGACCGCCCGGGAAAGTTGGAAGCGCGCCAGCAGGCGCACGGCGTAGCGCGCCAGCATATCCGGCGGCACCGTCCAGACGGGCTTGGACATGATTTCATAGACGTTGACCCTCTCCGGCGACCGGCCGGGGGCGATTACCTGGCGGGCTATGTCGGAAACCAGGACCAGTCCAACCTCGTCACCCGCGTCACGCCTGTCGACTACCAGCGAGTTGACATTGTGTCGGCGCATCAACTCCATGGCATCGGATACGGTGGCCAGTCCGTTGATGCTGATAATCTCGGTGACCATCACGTCGCCGACCCGGGGTTCTGATTTCACGCTCATATTTCTGGGGTCAATTCCTCGTAAATGGTGGGTAGCTGGGTAATCATGCCAACCGCGTCTTCTACGTCAATCTGGAAGGCGATGCCGGTCCCACGCTCGGAGTCGAAGTTCGCCGCGTCCCCGATGCGCTCCAGTATTTCGCGCGCGCGCTGCTCGACGACCAGGAACATGACGATGTCCCGGATGGATTCCAGTTCCAGTCCCAGGAAGGTCTTCCCCGGTGTCAGGCCTTCGCCTCTTACGCTGGTTACGATTGTCGCTCCGGTAGCGCCCGCGTCCCGCGCAGCTCGGACTACGACATCGGTTTTACGGTCGCTGACGAGCGCGACTATCAACTTGAGTCTCATGCCTGGACTCTTCCTCCGTTTCGGGCGCCCGCGTAACGCGCCAGCGCTTCCACCAGGATGCAACGATGGCGTATCCGAGCACTGTCATTATAGGAAATACGCTGGCAAAAGCAATAAGTCCGAACCCATCGATCAGCGGACTTCGGCCCGGTATGCCGGCCGCGAGTCCCAGTCCGAGGGCCGCGACAACCGGGACGGTAACCGTCGAGGTGGTAACTCCGCCGGAGTCGTAGGCCAGCGGCACGATTGTACGTACTGATCGGAATGTCAGCGCGATCACTATGACGTAGGCGACCATGATGTACCAGGGCAACGGTGTCCCGGTAACGATGCGGAAGCATCCCAGGGCCACGCCGACCGCCACGCCGACCGCCACGGCGATCCTCAGTCCCCAGGCACGGACGGCTCCACCGGAAACCGTCTCGGCTTTGAGCGCGACTGCTATCAATGATGGTTCGGCCACCGTGGTGGCAAAGCCGATGGCCGCGGCGAACGCATACACGAGCCAGTAGTCTCGCCAGTCCGGGACGCTTTCGGACGCGGCGTCTCCCAGAGTATCGGCCGAGGTCAACTGGCTGGCCATGGTCTCTCCGATGGGAAACAGCGCCTGTTCCAGGCCGACCAGGAACAGCGCCAGGCCGGCCAGCACGCAGATAAATCCGGAGATCAACTTTCGCGGGTTGGGTAGCGGCCGGCGCAGGATGGCGAGCTGGAAGAGGAGCAATATAGCGGCGATGGGCGCAACGTCCAGCACGGTTGATTGCAGCGAAGCCAGGAAGGCGTGGAACAGTAACTCCAAGGTCAGACCACCATCCCGTAGCCCATGACGCAGATCATAGGCGTCAGGCTGGCGAAGGCGATGAGGCCAAAGCCGTCAACCATAGGGCTGCGTCCGCGGAGGGACGACGCCAGGCCGACGCCGAGCGCGGTCACCAGCGGCACGGTGATCGTACTGGTTGTGACCCCTCCAGAATCATAGGCGATGCCCACTATTTCAGGCGGAGCGAAGACGGTCATGATGGTCACCAGCACGTAGCCCCCGATTATGAGGTAATGGATGGGCCATCCCTTCAGGATGCGGAACACGCCCAACACTATGGCGGCGCCCACGGAGAAGGCGACTACCATGCGCAGGCGCAGGGCGTAGGAGTCGCGCGCGGCGTCGGCGTCCTGGATTACGCCGGCTTCGGAGGCGACTGAGGCGGCCTCGCCCGCGACAGCGATGAGCGCAGGCTCGGCGACGGTGGTACCGAACCCCAGGCAAAAGGCAAAGGCCAGCAGAGCGATGACGCTCCCCTTGCGGGCGAATCCCTGGGCCAGCGCCTCTCCGATGGGGAAGAGGCCGCTTTCCAGCCCCTGAATGAAGAGGGCCAACCCGACAACCACACAGCCCAAGCCCGCCACCACGTTCCAGAGGTTGGGAAACGGCTGCTGGATCACCACTATCTGGAAGAAGGCGATGACCAGTATGATGGGAGCGAGGTCCTGCATCGAGCCGACGAGGCGACGGAATATGTTGGGTAACAGGGAGTTGGACTCCTTCATTCTGTTCCTGTGGGTCGGCGGGATTATACCATGATCGAGTGGGCTGGAACACGTCATCAGTGTACCGCACCAGTTGCCAACCGGGGCCCGGGGACTGTGGCGGTGGGGCCGGATTCGCACTTTTGCGGGAGTAACGAACGCCGGACTTTTGCAATTCTCTCTGTCAACGCTGGGCTAGCGGTTTTGTGGAGGGGTGCTGGGAGACTGCGTCCTATGCCGGTACTCTTCGTACAGGGAAGGATGGGGCGTGTAGGGCACGAAGTTCTCGAAGTGCGCATTGGCAGCTTGGGCGTTAGACGGTATCAAGCCCGGAACCGGCGATTCCCTCTCGCAACTCTCTTTGTCCTCGGCCAGTATGAAGGCGGAAGACCAGTTGGAGAGGGGGACGCCGTCGTGGTCGGTAATCTGTAGTGTGAGGGTGGCTTTGCCATGGTCTCTCCAGGGGTTGTCCGCCCTGCTCATGTCTATGTTGAGGCCTATAGCGTCCAGCCGAACTGCGTCGCTGTCTGGGTATAGCCACAGGCGACGAAGGCCCGTGACCCTGCGGAACTGGAGCATGAAGTCCATGTCCCGGATTTCAGAAATCCCTTCTACTCCAAACCGGAGCGTGTTTTCACTAGCCCCAGAGGATGTCGCGATGACACACTGCGGTGGTTCAGGATTCGCCGAGTATATGGTCACGGTGTATTCGGGCATGGAAGGGACTGCCGCTGTGGTAGTGGCAACCTCCTGACGAGGCGGATTGTTGAACGGGTTATGGTACACGAGCACTCTGCCGCGGTTGATGTCGCCGACGTACAGGTTGTCATCGTCGTCAAAGGCGGCCGTGTAGGGCATGGAGCTGAAGTCGTACAGGTATGAGGTTGGCAGGGTTTCCTCTCCGAGCGGGTCGTCATAGACGCCGACGAACCGGCCCGCCAGGTAGCTGTTGTAGCCAACCACCATGCGGTTAGAGCTGTCGAATGCGGGCTCCCATGTGGCAGCGGACATATCAATGTTGCGGTATGGGACTCGGATGTCGGTTTCCCATCTGTCGGCCCAGAAGTTGGAGACGCCTCCGGCTGATCTGGTGAATATCTTGGCGGCGGCGGGGCCGAAAATCGCAGCGGAGTTGGTAGCAGGCAGGGTCCCGGCGTGGAATATCAGAAGGCGGTGATTACCGTCTTCTTCGAGGCTGTGGTCTGAAACGTACAGGTTCCCCAACCGGTCAATGGATAGGGCACCCGGGAGGCAGAGTGTGTCCGGTTGCGGGTTAAGCAGAGCGCCTTCTGTGTCAGGTTCATGGGCGCGAAGGGGGGCGATGCGGTTGCATTTTACTCCGGCATGGCCACTCTGACCGAGGATGACGTCAACTACAGGCTCGGTCAGGGGGTCGCGGATTCTTAGGACTCTGTGGTTGTCGGTGTCGCTGAGCCATAGGAATTCACCGCTGTCCGATGGTGCGATCCCGAATATCCTGTCCTCAAGTGAGATTTCGTCATCCGTACCCAGTACAGAGAAGGTCTGCCCGTCCAGCCATATCGTGCGAATTGGTACCGAGTAGTCGGTTAAGGGGAGTTGGTACACATCAATAAAGTATCTCCCCTCGAAGCCCAGGACCCACAATCTTCCCGCTTCGTCGGCCTTTATCCTGCCGCAGCAATACGGCCAGTAACTTTCTTCATATTTGGAACCGATTACACCATCGGGGGACTGTCCGCTGGTCAGACTGTCGAGGCGATTCCAGAACAGGAGACGTTCGATGTCGGAGACGATGATCTGGTCTTGCCATACAACAACGCCACGGCTGGAGTGGATATTGACGGGGCTGGTGAAGTTAGCGCCAGCGGGGGGATAGAAGAGGCGTTTGTCGGGTCTGGCCGGGGCATTGTTTCCAGGGTTGAATGTATTCGAGGGGTAACGGAACAGGTCGGAGATGCCGAGGAAAGCGGGGACCAAGACATTTCCTTGAGCGTCTATCGCTATACTGCCCGCGCTTTCGCATATCCCGCTGCCGTCTTCCCATGAGGTTTGACTGGTCTCGCCACACATTCTGTCGGGGGTGTATGACTCTTTGCCAAGCACCTTCAAGACCGTATTTCCTTCGAGGTTCCAGAGTTCGACCATGTGGTTGCCGGAGTCGTTGACCCAGATGCCTCGGTTGAGAGGATCTATTTCCAATGAGGTTGGTTCGTGGAAATGGGAGCCGAAGGTGGAACCAGCAACCATACCGACCCGGAAAGGAGGAGCGAAGATCAACACCCTGTCGTTAACCGTGTCAGCAACGTACAGCTTTCCCTGGGTGTCCAGCTTGACGGCGGATGGCGCATGAAATCTGTCAAGCGAATCGCCCGGAGCGGCGGTGTAGAAGTCGGGCTGGCCCAGAACAAGGTCCGCTACTTTCAGTATCTCCCCACTCTCAGGATCGTAAGGGAATCTCAGGACGCGGTTGTTGCCTCCATCCGCGACCCATAGGTTGCCTTCGGCATCCAGATCCGCGCCATTGCCGTAACGGTTCAGCATAAGCCTGTTGGTTCCTGAATGGAAGCAGAGGGTTTCAGGACCGGGTTGGGGACGACCCATATTGCATAGGTTCCCGGTGAAGTCGGGCTGGCCCCAGACGGTGTCCGCAGTCGAGTCGTTTTCAAACGGACTATCGTATTTGAGTAGGCGGTGGTTGTGAGAGTCGGGGACGAAAATATCTCCTTGGCTGTTGATAGCCATTGTGACAAAAGTGTGCTCCTCGCCCGGGCTTATGGCTGTACTGGAGATTCCACACAGGGTATCGGCACGGGCCTTCGGGCGGAGAGGGTAGTTCTGGAGTCCGCTGTCTCCGTTGCAGGCGGAATGGTCATAGGGGGAGGGTTGTCCGATTACCAGCCTGGCTACACAGGGGCCAGGGCCTTCGTAGCACTGGGCCAGATCAAGGCCCAGGACGCGGCTGTTGCCTGAATCCCAGATGTATGCCTTACCTGGATTCGAGGAGCGATCTACCAGGATTCCACCTGGGTTGAAGAGCTTGAACGGCACAACACGGTTTGTGGCAATCTCCGAGAAGTCGGGCTTTCCCAGTATTACATCCGCCCAGAGGTCTCCAGAGATGCCACGAATGGGAGCCGACGAGGGGAATGGAGCCGAGTGGGGCCTGTTCTGACGCAGCCATTCGTTGTCGGGATCCAATTCGATGGCTTTGTCGAAGTCGGCTATTGCGAGGTAGTGGTCACCCGATTCCAGATAGACCCAGGCCCTATCAACGTAAAAACCCGCATTGCCGGGTTCCAGCTTGATCGCCTTCGTATAGTCTTCAATTGCTCCATCGTAATTATCGAGGCGGAAGTGCAGATACCCCCTGTCGCGGTAGAAAGGCGCATAGTCGGGCTGTAGCTCGATAGCTTTGTCACTATCCTCGAGAGCCCTATAATAATTCCCCATACGATGGAATGCGGTAGCCCTGTCAATATAGAAGCTCGCCATGTCAGGGTCGAGCCGGATCGCCTCCGTAAAGTCCTCGATGGCCTTAACATTCTCGCCTATATGCCGGTGTACCCATCCACGGCGTTGGCGATACATTGCATTGCTCGGATGCAGATAGATGGCTACTGTGTAGCTTTCTATCGCCAATTCCCATTCACCAATGTCGAAGTGCCTTTGGCCTCTATTGACGAAGTAATCCGCGTTCAACCTTCCCTTGACTTGTCCGGGCGTCTCTCCGGTCGCAGGCAGCATCAAATACTCTATGAACAGGTCGGAGAATAGACCGCTGACTTCACTGGACAGCGATCCTTCTTGGTATGCGTCAACTAGCACCTCGGCAAGGAAATCGAATGCGGACTGCCCGTTCGTCGCCAATCTTTGCCTGACTTGCCCGGGTGTCTCGCCAGTCCCGGGCAGAATCAGATACTCTATAAACAGGTCGGAAAACAGGCTAGTGACTTTATCTTGGAGTATTCCCCTGTCCCTCGCGTCAACCAAGACCGCAAACAGTAGTCCGAAGGGAGCCGGTTCCGTGGAAGACTGCTGGCTCGGAGAGGCGGAAGCTATGCGGACGGAGGTAGCTGACAGCGTCAGCGCCATCAAGACCATAACTATCAGCGTCCTCTTAGTGGTCAGCAACAGCCGTTAATCTCCGTATCAGACCAGAGTCTTTTCATTATTGAGCGTCACTAGAGTATTCCGTTCGTGGTGACCCTTCGATAGGCTCAGGGCGAACGAGAGGCCGAAGACGTGGCGAAAACGAAAAGACCCTGCGTATCAGACTCATCGGCTAGGATATTGTGTTCGCTAATGTGTAAAATATAGTACCTGCGCTGTCAAGCAGATGTCCGAAGGCGTCAGCGCCCCCGGAACCCGATCCACACTACTTTATGTCGCCATCTAACGATAGTGGAAACTGCTATTCCTGTGGCACGGCCAACTTGTCACATCACAAGTTCTGTCACTACTGTGGGGCCAATATCGTTGACGACCAGCTATGTCCGCATTGCGGCACGGCCAACTCAGCCGAGCACAGATTCTGTGTGAACTGTGGTGGAACGTTATCCTGCAGCGAGTCTGGAGGTGGTACATCAGGACTCCGCCGTCCCGGACTGACCACGATCGCACGAGTGCTACAGCTCAGACCAGCCCTCACTGTGTCTCGGGCTCTTGCAGAGGCGCAGAATTCTCTTGGCTCCATGCTAGACCGACATGACTCGGCGGCGCCCGGTGTCGTTGAAATATCTCTTGTAGCAGCGCTTACAATCATTGCTTTGGTGGTCCGTGTGTGGAACCTCGGCGAAGTCCCATACGGGACACACGGGGACGAGCTTGTGCTGGCGGAGGACGCGCAGAGACTCCTGGACGGGACCCGGCTGGACACGTGGGTATGGGCTAAGGCGATGATCTACGTAGGCTGGATGGCACTTATGCTTCGCATAGGCGAAACGGACATCGCCACAATCCGACTGGCCTCAGCGACGTTGGGCACGGCGATAATCCCGGTGGGCTACCTGCTGGTGAGAAGCCTGTTCCCGTTTAGGGTCGCAATACTGTCTGCCGCCATGCTGGTTGTTTCTCTCTGGTTCGTCCTACAGAGCCGGATAGCTTTTCCAATGGTATCCGCAATACTCTTCGCCATGCTCGCGATGTACCTATCCATTCTAGCGGTTCGTCACAGACGTTGGTGGCTGGCGGCTCTCGCCGGCATAGTCCTAGGTCTGGGACTTTATACCTACAAGCTATTTCTCATTTACTTCGTCGGATTCTGGGGTGCGTCCATCCTCGCGCTCCTCATTAATCCCGAATTAAGGAGACAGAAATACGTCTGGATAATTCTCGGCGTATCCGTGTTGACCAGCTTGCGTCTGCTGACACACTACATCACCGACTTCGACAGTGTGGTACTGGGGAACCTAAGGGACGAATATGGCCGTGGGTCTGCGTTGTCCCCGGAAGGCTGGCTGGAAATCCCGGGCCTCGCACTGCACGCAATTCTGTTGGTCAACAATCCCGTTTCCGGCGGGAGCATAGATGCGGCTCCCAGGGTGCCTATCGTGCCGCTTATTCCAGCCGTTTTCTTTTGGCTTGGGCTGGCTGTCACCGTTATCTTAATGAAACAGAGACGATATCAATTACTCTTGGTAGGTTGGCTGATCGGGATGTTGCCCATACTTGTCGTGCCAGGATCGGAGGGAAGGCGGTACCTATTCGGCATCTTCTTCGTCCTGGTCATCGTCTCAATTGGACTCAACGCCATTCTTTCGCTACTGATAGAAACGGTGCGGGGGGAGTTGTCTTCACGAACCAACCAAGGCATCGCAAGACGAGTCGGATACGGCGCGGCATCGGTACTTGCGACCATCTTCATATCGCTCTTCTCCTTAAGTAGCTTCCTTGACTTCAACTATTGGCGAAACAGCGGGGAACTGAGGTGGTTCTTCAGCCAGGACAGCATACACGCATTTGAGTTTATCCAAACGCTGGGTGATGAAAGCGATATACGCTACTATTCCGCAAGAGTGCCGTTCGACAGCAGGGAACGCCGCCTCATCGCGCCTGTCGCCGTAGGGCTTGATGGGGGCAATCATCACGGAGGGGATGGGACAATCTGGTCGGGCGGCGCTCTAAGAGGCAGTACTGTTTTCGTCTTCATAGACGAGTATCTACCACTGGCCGCAGAGCTGGAAGCGGCGTGGCCGGGAGTCCAGAAGGTGGCTGAACACATCAGGGATGGAGAGACCGTGTATCTGGCTTATCTGATCCCATACCCCGACATTGGCGACACGAGTGCTACTCGCCCACCCTGATACCATTGGCGCACTCAGTCCCATTGCCATTCTACTTCGCCGATACGGACGGTGTCGCCGGGGGTTATGCCGGCTTCCTCCAATGCCCTGACCACGCCCGACCTGATGAGGCGATTGTAGAACTGGACGTTGGCTGTCCAGTCATTGGGGTCAACCATGGCAGCCATTCTCTCGGCTGGGGGCCATTCCACGACGTACACCCCATCGTCCTCGACGTACACCGCGGGCCTGCGACGACGGGGCACGGGGCGAAGGATCGGCAGATCGTCCGGGCTGACGCTGAGTGGGGTGGCAATCGGATCGGGGGCATCCTGCAATGCGCGAAGGACCGAATCGAGGAGGGCATCAACTCCCTCGTGGGTGACGGCCGATATGAAGTGTATCTCGTCGGTGTTCGCGGCTTCGCTGAAGGCTTCATGGAGGTCGTCGCGCAGGACCGAGACGTCCGTTAGGTCTAGCTTGTTGACCGCGAGCACTTGAGGCTTCAGGCTGAGGTCGCGGGCGTACTGCGAGAGCTCGGCGTTGATCTGGCGGTACTGGGCGATTGGGTCGTCGAGCGAGCCGTCAACCAGATGTACCAGGACGCGAGTCCGCTCTATGTGGCGCAGGAATTCGTGTCCGAGGCCCACACCATCGTGCGCGCCCTCTATCAGGCCGGGGATGTCAACCATCACGAAAGTCTCACCACGGTGCTCGATCATGCCGAGCGAGGGTTCGAGCGTCGTAAAGGGGTAGTTGGCGACCTTGGGCCTGGCCGCGGAGACGACCGACAGCAGGCTGGACTTGCCCGCGTTTGGAGCGCCAACTATTCCCACGTCGGCAAGTAGCTTGAGTTCGAGCCGGAGGGAGAGTTCCTCCCCTGGCTCTCCGGCCTGGGCGAGCAGAGGGAAGCGGTTCGTGGGAGTGGCATAGTGACTATTTCCGGCTCCACCGCTACCACCCTTCGCGGCAAGGAATTTCTGGCCCGGCTCGTCTAGGTCAACGAGAAGGCGGGGGAGGACTTCGTCGGCCCAGACCTGGGTCCCGATGGGGACGGACAGTGTCAGGTCCTTGCCATCCTTGCCGTGTTTGAGCCGACCCTCGCCACGGCGTCCATCGGGCGCGGAGAAGTGACGTCTGTACCTGTACGAAAGCAGAGTGTTGACGTTGGGGTCGGCCTCCAGGTAGATGCTGCCCCCACGTCCTCCATCTCCCCCGTCGGGACCTCCGCGTGGAACGTACTTTTCCCGGCGTCCACTTATCGCCCCGTTTCCACCGTTTCCACTTTTTATATTGATAACTACTTCGTCAATCATTCTCTCACTGTATCTAACAGTAATAATAATGGTGTCGGCAGTGTAGATAAGTCGTGGCCGGGCGCTCGGTTCCAGCTATATTCCAGCGGTGACGGGTCTGTTCATAGTGTGTAGATAAATCGGGAATGTTTGAGCGATAGGGTGTCTATACAAGTTATGAAATGTGTCCAAGCCCTGAGGTTATTGACAAGTGACTATGGTTATCGACAGTTTCGGGGCAGTTATTGACACTGTTATGTCAAGTAAGTTGATTTTGGGTATTGTTTGTTGTCGGAAAAGATTTTAGGTCGGAGATGGAACGGGCGGTCTTGTCATTGCTCCATGATATAATAGCATGGATGCTCCGAAGAGCGATGCTGTATGAAGAGAGGGGGAGAGATGGCTACCAGAATGACAGTCCAGCCGCCCCCGTCGGTCTATTACGACGAGTGTGGCAGGAGACTTACGGTGCTACCAGACCCGTCGAGGCAGATGAGGTTGGGAAGCCGCCGGATCTAGTGTTAGAGGTGGCTGCGGAGAGTACTGGCAGGTGGGATTATACGTTCAAGCGGGATGGGTATGAGAAGATGGGAGTCGGGGAGTATTGGCGGTTCGATCCTAGCGGGGGATTTGCTGGTGGATTTAGTGGGCGGACAGGGACTCGCGGATGTTTATGAGGCGACGGCGGAGCTGAGGGTCCACGTTGAGTTGGTTGGCGATGCGGTCGCAGCCGTGCATGATGGTATTGTGGTTCTTGCCGCCGAGTATCTTGCCTATGGTGGAGAGGCCAAGCTGGGACTCCTCGCGGAGGAGGTACATGGCGACCTGGCGGGCCTGGGCGGTCCTCTTGTCGCGCTTGCGGCCCTTTATGGCCTCGACAGGCACGCCGAAGTGGGAGGAGACGGCCTCTACTACGGCGGTGTCGGGTATCTTGCGTTCTGCGGCTGTTTCCACTACGTCGGCGACGGCCTGCCTGGTGAGTTCGATGGAGACGGCCGCGCCGGTGAGGTCGGCGAGCGCGACGACCTTGTTCAGGCTGCCCTCGAGCTCGCGGATGTTCTTGTGGATACGCTCGGCGAGGAACTGGAGGACCGGGTCGGGCACATCCTGGCGCATCTCCTCCGCCTTGGCGCGGAGGATGGCGATGCGGGTCTCTACGTCGGGGGGCTGGATATCCACGACGAGGCCGCCGGCAAGCCTGGACTGTATGCGGTCTTCGAGCAGGGTGAGCGCGGACACGGGTCTGTCGGAGGTGAGCACTATCTGGCGGTTGGTCATGTGCAGGGCGTTGAACGTGTGAAAGAAGCCCTCCTGGGTCTGTTCCTTGCCGATAAGGAACTGGACGTCGTCCAGGAGCAGTAGGTCGGCGCTGCGGTAGCGTTCCCTGAACTCGTCGGTAGAGCCCTCGCGTATGGCCTTTATATAGGAGTTGGTGAACTCCTCGGTGGTGGAGTAGATGAGGGACATGCCGCGTGAGGTGGCGCGGTGGCCGATGGCGTGCATGAGGTGGGTCTTGCCGAGCCCAACATCCGAGTACAGGACGAGGGGATTATAGAGTTCGCCGGGCCTGCCTGAGACCGCGTCCGCAGCGGCGTGCGCGAGTTCGTTGGACTTTCCGACGACGAACCGCTCGAAGGTGTACCTGGCATTGAGGGTGGCCGGCCTGTAAGCAGGCGGCTGAACCGCGGCCAGGGTTCCGTCGGCTTCACCATGCCCGTCGTTCACTGAGTGAAGAGCGGGCGGTTCTCCCTCCGGTGTCGTGACCTCGAAGCGTATCTCGACCTCGGACTTGAGCACACTCTCCAGCGTGCGCGAGATGAGGGAGTACATGCGCTGTTCGAGCATCTCGGCTACGAACGCATTAGGCGCCCCGACGACGAACTCGCCGTCGCGGTAGGCAACGCCGACGGTGTTCTTGAGCCATGTCTCGAAGTTCGGCCTGGTCACATGTAGCTGAAGCTGGCCCAGAGCCGCGTCCCAAATCTGCCTTGGATGCTCGACGGTGGTGGTCATGGCACTCCTCGATTCTGAAAAAGGGTGTTGATGATAGCACATGGCAGGCTTACCCTCGCAAGGCGCTGGATGGCGGGAATCGGCGTCCTTTTCGGTCGTGTAGCCGCGCCATCGTGAAATCTTCCACGTCCGTTAATGAACTGTTAACCGACCCTTTAATGGACATTAACGCGCGACAGGTAACCTGTTCTATGAGACAGAAAAACAAAAGCGTACAAACCATGGAGGCAAAATGGTTAAGTACATTCAATCCAAGCTGACGGGCATTTCAGGACTCTTTGTCCTCGGAATGATCGTAGTGGCGCTGACCGCTGTTGCGTGCGGCTCCGACAGCGAAGCGGCGACCCAACCTGCCGCCGCGGTCGAGGGGCAGGGGATTGCCCTGAGCGGAACGATAGAGATTGACGGTTCCAGCACGGTCTTCCCGGTAACCGAAGCCGTGGCCGAGGAGTTCAAGAAGGTAGCTCCTGAGGTCCGGGTCAACGTCGGCGTCTCAGGTAGCGGAGGCGGCTTCAAGCGTTTCACGGTCGGCGAGATTGATATATCCGACGCTTCACGCCACATAAAGGAAAATGAAGCAGCGGCAGCCGAAGAAAACGGTATAGAGTACATTGAGTTCCTTGTCGGGGTTGACGGATTATCCGTATTAGTCAGTCCGAAGAACGACTTCGTGGAGTGTCTGACGGTGGACCAGCTCCACGAACTCTGGAAGCCTGAGAGTGCGGTTCAGAGCTGGAGTGACCTTGATCCCAGTTGGCCGGACAGGAAGGTGAACCTGTATGGTCCTGGCACCGACTCGGGCACGTTTGACTACTTCACCGAGGAGGTCAACGGGGAAGCGGGCCTGTCGCGCGCCGACTACACCGCTTCCGAGGACGACAACGTGCTGGTACAGGGCATAAGGGGCGACCGAAACGCGCTGGGCTATTTCGGGTACTCGTACTACGCGGAGAACAAGGACAAGCTGAAGCTGGTGGCAGTGGACTCGGGTGGGGGTTGCATGGTCCCAAGTGTGGAGACGATAGCGGACGGTACTTACTCCCCGCTGTCCCGCCCGTTGTTCATATACGTCAGCAAGGCCAGCCTGGAAAGGCCCGAAGTCAAGGCTTTCGTCGAATTCTACATGGAGAACGGGTCCGAGTTGACCGCCGAGGTCGGCTACGTGCCCCTCAGCGCGCAGGAGTATCAGGACAATCTGGAATTGGTAAGCCGTTAGGCGGATAAAGTAAGATCATTCGGAGATGAGTGAAGTCTCCCGGTGTTAGGTGGGACGAAGGTAATGCCGAATTTGTGGACCTTCTGCCCCGCCTGCGCACACTCTGGATTACAGGGGAACTTTGTTGGAGAATACAGCGTCTGGCGTAGTGGAATCGACGTCGTCCGGTGAGGTTGAGGCTGCGGAGGACAAGTTTCGACGAGGACGCGGCGGCAATATCGAGGGCCGTATCGTCCGATGGGTGTTCTTCGGCTGTGCAATCGTTTCTATATTTACGACGATAGCTATCGTGTTCAGCCTGGTCAGCCAGGCTGTCGGCTTCTTTCAGGCGGTCCCAATCTGGGACTTCCTCACCGGGACCCGCTGGACGCCAATCCTCAAGCCGCGCTCTTATGGCGTCCTTCCACTGGTAAATGGTACTCTTCTCGTCGCCTTGCTCGCGGCCATAGTCGCCCTCCCTATAGGGCTTATGACCGCCATCTTCCTGGCCGAATACGCCCCCGACAAGCTCCGGCGCGTCGTCAAGCCCATACTTGAGATCCTCGCCGGCGTACCCACAGTCGTTTACGGCTACTTTGCCCTCACATTCGTGACTCCTCAGCTCCAGAGGATCTTCCCGGACATGATCGTCTTCAACGCGCTCAGCGCGGGCGTGGTCATGGGCGTAATGATCATCCCGATGGTCTCTTCACTGAGCGAGGACGCCATGATCAGCGTACCCAGGTCTCTCAGGAACGCCTCCTACGCGCTCGGAGCGACCAAGCTGGAGACGACCGTAAAGGTCGTCGTTCCAGCGGCGCTCTCCGGTATAGTGGCATCTTTCATTCTCGCCATATCCCGCGCGGTGGGCGAGACGATGCTCGTAACCATCGCTGCCGGCGCCACACCCCGCATGACCATCAATCCCCTGGACAGCATCCAGGCCATGTCCGCATACATAGTCCAGCTTAGCTTGGGCGAAGCTCCCCACGGTTCGCTTGAATACAACACCATATTCGCGGTCGGAATCGTGCTGTTCGTCATGACGCTCGGTCTCAATGTGCTGGGTTACTGGGTAGTGCGTCGCTGGAGACAGGTTTACTAATGACTGCCCGAACAAACGTCAACTTCAAACCCGCGCTTGCGAAGCGCAAGACCATAGGCGCGATCTTCTACTTCGTGTTCCTTAGCGCAGTCATGGTCGGCATCATCGGCCTGATAGTGCTGCTCACTCAGATCATTACTACCGGATGGTCCTGGCTGGACTGGAACTTCATCACCAGCTATCCGTCCCGGCATCCCGAGCAGGCGGGAATAAAGGCCGCGATGATGGGCACCATCTGGGCTATCGGCCTGACTGCCCTCTTTACGGTGCCTATCGGAGTTGGCGCCGCCATATACCTCGAAGAATACGCCCCCCGCAACTGGTTCACCGGACTCATCGAGATCAACATTTCCAACCTCGCTGGTGTGCCGTCCATCGTGTACGGACTACTTGGATGGGCGCTGTTCGTGCAGCTTATGTCGCTCGGCAGGGTCGTTCTCGCCGGCGCGATGACGCTCTCCCTACTGGTGCTGCCCATCGTGATCCTCGCCTCCCGCGAAGCCATACGCGCCGTCCCGAACGAATACAGGCTCGGGGCGTTCGCGCTTGGCGCGGACCAATGGCAGGTTATCAAGGGGACGGTGCTCCCCTCCGCCATTCCGGGCATCCTGACCGGCACGATACTCGCTCTCTCCAGGGCCATCGGCGAAGCTGCTCCGGTGATCGCCATAAGCGCGCTGGTTTACATCACCTTCGTTCCCTCGTCGCCGCTCGATCAGTTCACAGTGATGCCCATACAGATATTCAACTGGATTTCCCGCCCGCAGGAAGAGTTCCAGAACCTCGCGGCGGCCGGAATCATGGTTCTGCTGATAATCCTGCTTTCCATGAACGCAGTCGCGGTGCTGCTCAGAAACAAGTTCCAGACCAGGTCGGAGGAGTAGTGTGAACGACTCGGCGCCAATCTTTCAGGTCAATAACCTCAGTCTCTACTACGAGACGTTCTGCGCTCTCAGAGATATAAACATGGCGATCAACCGCTACTCGGTTACGGCTCTCATCGGGCCGTCCGGTTGTGGAAAGAGCACTTTGCTCCGCTGCTTCAACCGCATGAACGACCTCATTCCGGGCGCGCGTATAGAGGGGGAGATATTCTTTGAGGAATCCAACCTCTACGCCCAAGCCGTTGACGCCACCGAGATCCGCTCCCGGATAGGCATGGTGTTCCAGCGTCCGAACCCGTTCCCCAAGTCTATCTATGACAATGTGGCCTTCGGGCTGAAGATAAACGGCTACCAGGGCGACATGGACGAGGCCGTCGAACACTCGCTCAGGCAGGCGGCCATATGGGGTGAGGTGAAAGACCGCCTGCGCGACAGCGCGCTGACTCTTTCAGGCGGTCAGCAGCAGCGTCTGTGCATCGCCCGCGCTATTGCGGTCGAGCCGGAGGTAATACTCATGGACGAGCCCGCCTCCGCCCTCGACCCCATCGCCACGCTGGCTATCGAGGACCTGGTGCGCCAACTCAAAGAACGCTATACCATAGTCATAGTCACCCATAATATGCAGCAGGCCGCCCGTGTCTCGGATGAGACCGCCTTCCTCATGATAGGCGAAGACCGCGCCGGGTACCTCGTCGAGCAGGACGATACCAACAAGATATTCACTAACCCCGAAAACGAGCGCACAGAGGCTTACATAACCGGACGCTTCAGCTAGAAATAATCATACTCTCTCCTCAAGGGCTGATAGGGGTAGGCATTGAACTTGGATTAGCAGAGTCATCCCCATCCCCGTATCAAGTACGGGGCAGGCTCTGACCTTCCCCGTCAAGGGGGCAGGGACTTTTGCCTACTCTTGTGAGTTCCTCGATGGAGAGGGTGAACGGAGGACCCCAATGCCGCGTGTAGATTTCCATAGAGACCTCAGAGAGCTCCAGGGCGACCTCCTTCAGCTTGGCGGGATGGTGGAAAAAGCCATCATCAAATCCCTCGACGCGCTCAAGAATCGCGACATGGCGCTGGCCGAGGAAGTTATCAGAGAGGACGACGCCATTGACTGGAAGCGCTTCGAACTCGAAGAGGAGTGCCTCGACCTCATAGCCACCCAGCAGCCCCTCGCGGGCGACCTGCGAATCCTGATTACCGTTCTGCACGTCACGTCCGAGTTGGAACGAATCGGCGACTACGCCGAAGGCATCGCCAAGATCAGCGTCGCGATGGGCGACGAGCCGCCGCTCAAACCTCTCATTGACATTCCGCGCATGGCCGACCGCTCCATGGATATGCTGCGCCGAAGCCTGGACTCCTTCGTGAACCGCGACGTCGTAGCGGCCCGGCAGGTCTGGGACGACGACGACGAGGTGGACGCCCTCTACGAGCAGGTCTATCGCGAACTCCTCACCTACATGATGGCCGACCACAGCGCTATCAGACGCGCCACATACCTGCTATGGATTGCACACGACCTCGAGCGCATCGCCGACCGCACCACCAACATCGCCGAGCGCGTCATATTCCTGGTGACCGGGACTCTTTCGCAAAAGAAAGTAGCGGCGAGCTAGGCAGTTGGCTACTCTGCGCCCAGAATCCTGCCAGTCCGCAGGGTCTTTTCGCTTTCGCCTCGTCTTCGAACTCTCGTTCGCCCTGAGCCTGTCGAAGGGCCGTCCGTTCATCCTTCGACAGGCTCAGGACGAACGGAGACAGGCTCACCACGAACGGACTACTCTGGTGACGCTTAATGATTAAAAGACCCTGTGCCAGTCCGTCCCTGACTTCCGACTTCCTGGCTTAGGTCGCTGATAGTATAATCTCGCCGGTGTCAACACTGCCCCCCGGATACTATCTATGATACGCCAACATCCTCCGGACGGCTCCGAGCAGCGTTCGGATTCCTCTTCACGTGTAGAACGGCCCGCGCTGCGCCGGACAATCGTTATGCTTGCCCGCGCGGGCTATCGTCATCTCAGGGCGCTGTGGCCGCTGCTCGCTCTGGGCGCGGTGAGCATAGCGATAATCCTCACTTCCAATGCCCCTGCTATCTATGCGGTGGCGGTCGCTCTCGGAGCGTTGGGTGTGGCTATTGGTGTGCGCGTCTCCGCTGTCTCAGCCGGTCCGGGGCCGCTGGGAAGAGTGGCCCTCCGACTTCGAGACCCCAGGATAATCCTGCCCATAGTCGGCTCCGCACTGCATCTATTTCTACTGGTACGGGTACTTACGGAATCCACCAACGGATACGACATTGTGTTGTGGGCAGGCGGAATAGTCGCATTCGGCATCTCATTCCTCAACCTGAACGCCCTGAGAAATCTCAGATACCCCTTCCCCCTCGTTGATACCTCGATAGTGGCCGCGCTGATGTTGGCGTGCATCGCGCTTCACGCCCACGACCTCCGGGACTGGTATTACGCCGCCATCGGGGACGACATAGGCTTCTTCCTGCGAGTGCGCGAGATACTGGAGAGCGGAATCCGCGACCCGTTCGCGATAGACGGGATGTATGGCAACTCACCGATGCTCAACAGCATCTACCAGGCGTTCGTGAGCTGGGTATTCGGCGGCGGTGGGTGGGGCTGGAAATTCTCCTCGGTTATCAGCGTGGCGGTCACCGTTCCGGCCATATACGGGCTTGGCCGACTGTTCGCAGGCCGCATAGCCGGGATCGTGGCGGCCGGCGTACTGGTAAGTTCCCACTATGTCATGGCGTTCACTCATATCGGTTACACTCACCTCGACGCGCTTCCCGTGACGGCATGGGCGGTTCTCGCCTTCATCGTGGGGAACAGGAAGAAGAGCGCGCCGATCCTGTTTGCCGCGGGTGTCCTGGCCGGGCTCGGGCTGTACACCGCGCTGCCCGCGCGCGTGATTCTCCCGCTCCTAGCCGCCTGGCTCATCATCAACCGTGTGGGACTGCGACGACTGGCCGATCTGTGGCCGGTCGCGCTCGGATTCGCGGTGTGCGCGCTGCCTTTCCTCGTGTCGAACGGCGCTGAGACGTTCCTGGTAATGGGGCTCGATACCATCTCGCCCAATAGCAGGTATGGCTCTGAAATAGGAAGTCCCCTGAGCCGCATAACGGAGAACCTGGAGCGCAACTTGCTCGTGTGGTGGTGGAACGACCATATGAGCCACTACACGTCGGGTTCGCTGCTGGATGTGGTGTCCGGGGTGCTGGCGATAGTCGGGATAGGAGTCGCGGTGGGCAAGTGGAGGTCTTCGGACAAGCTGCTGCTCGCCTGGCTGCTTATGACAGTGGCGGCGACGGCGATTGCGGTGCCGTATTCGCATCCGCCGCTTACCAGGATGCACTCCACCCTGATCCCCCTGGCGCTCCTGTCGGGCGTTGGCGTGAGCGAGTGCCTGCGCTGGGTCAAGGGCTACCGGGCATACAAGTATGTCGCGGTTGCCGGACTTCTCGCAGTAATCCTGGCGCTCAACGTGTGGCGATTCCAGGTCACTACCCCAAACGCTCTCCCTCACTACTCGCTGGAAAGCCTGGCGATTAAGGCATGGCAGTCGGATGAGTGTGGCGCGGACAACGACACCCTGTTCGTGGGACGGGACGGTCACCTCATGGATCTCGTCCTGCTTACCTACATCCCGGAGGGGGAACGTCCGAAGGTCGTCGAATACGAAGACCCGTCGGTCCTCCCGCCGGGACCCGCGTGCAAGATATTCTTCCGTCCCGACGACCCACAGGCTCAACAGCGATTGCAGGTCCTGGAGGATGTTTTCTCTGTGAGGTCAACCGTTGTTGCCAATCCCAGCGGCCACACGTCTGTCGAGGTCGTAAGGTAGAAGAGCGAAGTCCGGCGACAGGTAGCTGCCCCGCGCGGCCTAAGCAGGGCAATCGCGTCTAAACTTCGGGCTGTACATAAATTCAGTTTATAGATACGGACGGGGTACCAGATTCCTGAAACTGGTGACCAGTTTGGGCCGAAACTGGTCGAAAACTGGTACCAGTATTTTTGGAGAAACTGGTCTCTTTCAACCAGTTTAGACCAGTTTTCGCCGATAATTGGACGTTACTGGTGTAGCCGGTCGCCTGACATATACGTTCATTTATGGCTCTCTCGTTTGTCTCGCGCGCTTCCAGGGTCTTTTCATCATCCGGTACAGCATGAGCGAAGCCTGGTCAATCACCCTCACCCCAGCCCCCTCCCACAGGGAGAGGGGGAAATTGCCCTGCTGACGGGTGTGTTTTCAAGAAAATGAAAGACCCTGCACACGCTTCAGGTCTGCTGAGCATGAACAGATGATAGCACATGACAGAACATTTGCGCCATAGCCCGGAAATACGTTTCGAAGGCTGAGGCTACCAGATTCGCCGGATGCAGGGTCTTTCGGTTGTTCTTCACGGTGGCAGCAAAGTCACGTAAATCACCCTCACCCTAGCCCTCTCCCTGAGGGAGAGAGGACGATTATCTGGTTTCCGGATAGTCGAATGACCCTGGCGTCGGAGGCAGGTTGATTGCGCACTACTGCATATTCATAGTACAATCCATGTTTATTACAATATTATCTATACTGGGGCTTTCTGTAACCCATCTCTCTTGGGGAGCATATCATCAAGAATCTCGTACTGAAAACACACGTAGGCGCTGTGCGCCTGTTGCTCGCCCTGTCGTTTGTAGCGATGCTGTTGTTCATAGGCTACTCGCTGTCCCCTGACAGCGGCTCCGCACAGGAGACCTCCGGTGAGGAGGCGACACCCACCCCATCTGCCGAGGCTACGGGGAAACTCATGGCTTCCCGGACCACCCTCGGATTGGGCGAGACCATCGAGGTGACCGCCTATGACCTGGTTCCGGCGGATACAAGGGCCAAGTTCGTCGTCAGTACGCCTCTCAGATATGGCTCCTGTGAGGCCGCCGAAGACTCCGGACCGCAGTCGCTTCCGCTGCTGTTCGAGCCTCCGGTCTCCATAACGCTGACGGCGTGTGGACCGGTCGGGGCCGCCACTGTGAGGCTAGAGACCCTGGGTGGGCAGGAGTTGGCGAGTCTGAGCATCAGTGTGCAACAGACAGGCTCTCCACCGCAAGACCTGTTCCCATCCGCCACCTCGACCCCGCGGACCTCTGAGCGTGAGTCATCAGGCGCTCAAGGATCCTCTTCATCATTGTCGCTGCCTCCCGCTCCCTCCAACCTCTCCGTGACGGTTATCAATGATGGAGCTGGCATCCTGATGACGATAGACGCTATGAGCGGTATCAAGATGCTGGAGTCCGCCGTTAGCGTAAAGTATCCGACGGATGGCGACTGGGGTGATTGGTACTACAACGACCTGCCCGCCACCTGGGTGTCAAGTAGAGTTGAAGGGGGACTGCGCTGCGGAGAATATCGGATGAAGCTCAGAGCGGAGGGAGATGGGACCACGTACAGGGCGGACTGGGGACCGTGGACAGCGACTACGTCGGCGGAAATCTTGTGCAAGTCTCCGGCGCCAGCCAACCTGAGTGTGAGCAAAGCTGGAGCCGACAGCGTCAGCGTGAGCTGGACAAAAATCAGTGGCGTCCAGCAATACCAACTGGCCCATGCCACCTATATTGATGGGCAACTGGGAAATGTAACGACGGTTTTCCTCGCTAAGACAAAGAGCAGTCACGAATTCGAGGACATCACGTGTGGTGTGCCGTACTACTACGGAATCAATGCGAGGGGGGACGGTGTCACCTATCGAGATGCGTGGGGCTCGTCATCCTTGACCACTTTCACACTCGAATGTCCTACGCCCACGCCGACAGCCACCAATATACCTGTGCCGACGGCTACCTACACCCCGATGCCGACGGTCACACCGATACCAACCTCGACTCACACACCTGCGCCAACCTCGACGCCGAGGCCGACGGCTACACCGATACCAACCTCGACTCACACGCCTATGCCAACCCCAACACCGACAGCCACCAATACACCGATGCCAACAGCGACGCATACAGCTACAGTTACACATACACCGACAGCCACCAATACACCTACACCGACTGCAACAGCTACACCAACCCCTACGGCAACCGCAACGCATACAGCTACGCCGACACCAACGGTCACATCTACGTCCACTCCAGCTCTTCATCCACACTTCCACCAAGCGGACCACACCGTGAAATACGCAATCGGAAATATGCCGGATACCCCCACGCCTACGCCGACCGGCCATATGCCGACTCCCACACCATATGGATTCCCAACTGCCACCCCCAACCCTGCTGTCGTTATTCCCGCAGCCATTCCCACTGCCGTTTCCGCCTGGAACAAAGAAGTGGCCACACCCTCCCCGAACGTGTGGTTCTGCGCCAACTGCGAAATCCCGCATCCTGATCTTGACGAAACGATTGATAGGAACTCGGACGTCAATGTTGTTACAGTCAAGACTGTTAGCAGACACAATCTCGATTCAGGATTCGGTGATGGCGGTAACCACGATACGGGATGCGGTCGGAGTACGGCCTGCGTCAAGTACAAGCCGGGCGGTTACCCACAGCCCAGTAATGGCAACCATCTCGGAGGAATGAGCCTGATCTTAGAACAGCCGGCATGGATTTACTTGGAAAAGCATGACGCTAAACACGTCCAAGTCTTCTGGACTAATGTGAAAGCCGATGGGGCGACATCCTTCAGGCGTGATGACAAAGTGATCTGGCTCTACCTTCCATCGATTATCATGCACGAATTCGGCCATACGGCCGGACTGCCAGACCATCCAGATACATCTACACACGATGGATTGATGAAGAATCCACATGAACACAAATACCTTCAACAAGATGATATAGATGCGATGGACGATGCGTATGACGGTCACACGCCCCACTCGATAGCACGGCCCTGAGGAAACCACGATGTACGACATTGTACGACTGAATAAATCTCCTGAGCTACGGCCGGTCATGAGCGCGATTACCGTTCTGACGCTCCTTACAATGTTATGTTTGAGTTGCGGCAGGTCGCAGTCTTCACCAACGGTCTCAACACCTGAGCCCGCCGTACTGTTGCCTCCAGTCGAGTCTGCGACGCCCACACCCCAATCGACAAATTCACTTCCCACTCCAAGCGGGCAGGCATCTGTTCCCATGTCGCCTGTCCCGGTCGAGACCAGCACACCGACACCCACTCCTATCCCAGTGCATGGCTCTCCCACACTCACACCGGCAGACCCTCAGTCGGGGAGTGCGCCGGTTCATGCGGCTGGTATTCCGTACACGGGAGAGACCTCGCTCGAAGAGAGAGCAGCATTGCATGAGGTGGTCGCTAGAGTGAGGCTGCGGTCGGTAACGACAACCGTGGAATTGATCATGAGAAACCCACTCGGCGACACTGCCTACGCCGGTGCGCTGGAGTTCAGGTTCGAGGTTCTGGAGTACCTGGCGGGCAGTGGAGGGAGCGAGATCGTCGGTGTTGGATACGAAAGTAAGCTGTTCGACACCCAGGCCGAAGCGCGAGCGACCCTACCTGGCCTGCTAGCTTCGCGAGATACCCGCTGGGATGACAGAGAGGCGATTGTATTCTTCGAGCGAGCTCTGGACGTACTGCCCAGCAGCGCACAGGAAGGGCGTTACCTGCTGGGAGGACTGGGATTCGGCGGATATTCACATTCTCCGGATAGCTTCACGATAGCCAGTCCTTACAACAAAGGATGGCTGCCCTCGGCCTCTTCAGGAGGAGCGTCCGGCGCAGTGGGGACATCTACGAGCACCATCAACCAACTCTTTCTTATGGATGACCCTACCAAGGCTAGCTACCAGGGAGCATCCGGGACCACCGGAGCGTCCGGCGCAACAGGGTCAGTCCCAACTATTACCCTGTCCGAACTCAGGACTCGAATAGGGGCAGTGGATACCGAGGTTCAGAATGGGAACGGCTCGGAAGAGTACAGATCGTGCGTCTGGTACAAACACTACAAGGAGCGAAATGTTCGCAGAGAGTTAGCGACCAAGGGGACGGTGTATCTCCGAATCGACCGAGAGTTGACATCGGGTCTGCCCGCAGGAAGTACGATATACAGGGACCAAGGGGGGTTAGCAATGGGCTATCCGCCGGCCAACCTGGGAAGGTACTGGCTGGAAGGCAGGGACAAGGACCTGTTCGTCGCCCAAGCAGTGGATCCCCAGCCAAAAGATTGGTGGGGCAATGGCGTCATCAACAGCGTCGTCTATAGTCGCGAACTTTCCACGGCGCGGCCTCTCCCTGTGGGCGAGTATAAGTTCTATTTCGAGGCCCTGCCAGCGGAGCGCGTTGTCTGCTCGGGACAAGTGGAACTGGCAAGGAACTCGAGAGAGTGGTTCATTAACATCGTCGCCCCCGCCGGCACACTGCACGAAGCCTTCTTCGACCCTGTGTTGGACACCAGCACCTCCGCTGTCGGCGCGGACTCCACGAACGGAGTCCTCAAGCCGTCGGTGTTCACCGACTCCGGCGGCGCGACGACCACCATCGGCAGTCTCGAATGGGAGTCGGGCACGGTGAAGATGAACGTCAGCCCACACACCGCGCTCGATGGACAGGTACTCGACTTCATCAAGCTGGATGGGACGGTATCGCTCTCCCTCTACACGGCAGACGCCACCACCGACGCGGCCAACAACACGCTGAACTGGTCCGTCGCCTCCCAGCCCTGGGAGGACGGCGACACGCTGATGCTGCGGATACGCAGGGGACCGAACCGTCCCCCGGTGTTCGACAGCTCCACATACGCCTTCACGGTCCGAGAGGACGCTTCTGCGTTCCACGTCATAGGATTCGTGTCGGCGACCGACCCCGACGTGGGAGACGACCCTTGGTACTACATCACGGGCGGCAACGAGGCCGGACGCTTCCAGCTCGGAGCCAACAACGGAGAGTTGCTGGTGTGGAAGTCACTGGACTATGAGACGGCATCGTCGTACACGCTGAGCGTGGAGGCGCGAGACGGTCGGGAGAACGGGACGACGACCGCGACTGTGGAGATCAGCGTGACGGACGTGGACGAATAGGCTGCGATACTCCGGAGGATCTGTGATGGGGTAGTAGAGGAGGGCAAATGCCGATCCCGGCCTACTTGTACAGAAATACACTCATATTCATCTCATCGCTCGCTCTGGTCTGCGTTCTGATGTTCGCGGCCTGCTCAGAGCCGCAGACTACCGCGCCCCTGGCTCCCTCTGCCCCACAGGGTGCACATAGTTCAGGCTTTTCATACGTGGGGCCTCTCTCAATGGACGAGATGGTCGCCTACGCGGATGTCATCGTCCACGCCGAACTGGAGTCCATCAGCGCGGGAACTATCAGAGCCACCGATGAGGTACGGGAGGGCAATAAAGAGGTCGGCATTATTGCTGAATTCATGCCCATTCTGAGCGCCAGGTTCAGGATCGTCGAGTATATCAAAGGCAGCGGGGAATCCCGGATCACCGTAGTCATATCAGATGAGCGAGACCAGTTTTACGCCACGAATCAGGAGGCGCTCCACCAATCCGAAGAGTGGAAGAACGCTCGCTCCACCAGGTGGGACGATCGGCAAGCGATGCTCTTTCTCAGAAAAGCGGAGACGGCTAACCAGTTGGGGCATTGGGTCGTCTATCCGGCAGGAACATACAGGTTCGTGGGACTGGAGGGCGGCCCGGTGTATCCGAGGTACTATTCGATAGATAACGAATACACCAGGGTGTGGCTGCCGTCCGCTTCGGCGCCGGGCGGAGCTTCGGGTTCGTCGGACGACATACGCTTTCTGACCGAGGCTCCGCCTGAGGACGCGGCGTCCGCAGGAGCCGCCGGCTCGAGCGGGACGGCGCAGAGCGCCCCGTCCATATCCAAGGGGGAGCTGCGCTCCCGAATCACGCAGATTGACTCGGTATTTCAGCGGGGAGCGGGAATCGAGGGATACGACGAGTGTGTGCGTCATATGTATCGTGAGGACCGTATGTATGATTCCGAGTACGGACGAGACATATCAAATCCGGTAGCGGAGTGGCATTTCGACTCCGGTCTCGCGGCGGGAACCGTTCTGCGCAGCGCAACCGGATGGGGAGGGGAGGGCGTCATGGACTGGAAAGTGTGGACCACGGGCCCGGACAGCGACCTGTTCATGGTGGGTGTTTTCAATCTGAGCCCGAGCAAGTCCCAGGGTGACGTTCAGATACGTCCCACTCGTCCCATACCCGAGGGAGTGTACAGATACCGCCGTCATGTGCAATTTCTCTGGGAGATACCTTGCGACTATTATCCTGAAGAGCGAACGATAACAGAGACGGTCTATCTAACCGCGCCCGCCGGGACGCTGCACGAAGCCTTCTTTGACCCTGTGCTGGACACCAGCACCTCCGCCGTCGGAGCAGACAGCGCTAACGGAGTCCTCAAGCCGTCGGCGTTCACCGACTACGGCGGCGCGACCACCACCATCGGCAGACTCGAATGGAAGTCCAGCACTGTGAAGATGAACCTCAGCCCGCGCGCTGCGCTCGGCGGTCACGTCCTGGACTTCATCGAGATGGACGGCTCGGTGTCGCTCTCCCTCAACGTAACCGACGCTGCCGTTGATACAACCAACGACACGCTGAGCTGGTCCGTGGCCTCACAACCCTGGGAGGACGGCGACACGCTCATGCTTCGGATACGCAGGGGGCCGAATCGTCCGCCTGTGTTCAGCACCTCCACATACGCCTTCACGGTGCGCGAGGACACTCCCGCCTGGCACATCATAGGGGAGGTGTCGGCGACCGACCCCGACGCGGGTGACAGTCCCTGGTACTACATCACCGGAGGGAACGAGGCCGGACGGTTCCAGCTCGGCGCGAACAACGGAGAGGTTCTGGTGTGGAAGGCGCTGGACTATGAGACGGCATCGTCGTACATGCTGAGCGTGGAGGCCCGGGACGGGAGGGAGAACGGGACGGCGACGGCGACTGTGGAGATCAGCGTGACGGACGTGGAGGAGTAGCGAAGCCTACTCCGGCGGGTCTGCCAGCGGGTAGTAGCGGTGGGCTATGGATGCCTCCGCGCCCCGAACAGGGTCTCTCGATTATCAACCAATTAAACCAAGTACGTTCGTGGTGACCCTTCGACAGGCTCAGGGCGAACGACAGAAGTGGTATCGGGAAATAACCGGAAGACCCTGCCGCCCCAAACCTAGCCGTTGTTCAAGAAATTTCCCTCTGATATACTATGCGAGGTTTGCGGACCCCGCTTGCCGGGGTTGGTTCCGAACGCCCCGTTTGCCAGGAACGGCTTGGGGTGTATCGGTCTGCTCCGCGACCAGCCCAAATAAATTCGTCCACAGAGTTGACCCACACAAAGCACGATAACGACAAGCAAGAAAGGAGGTGGGCTATTGAAGTGGATTGATTATGAGGCCCCCCACTCTGTAAGGGAAGCTGTTGACCTGCTGAATGAGGCGGGAGACAGGGCCAAGCCCCTGGCTGGAGGTACTGACCTTCTGGTCCAGCTTAGGGCGAGGGCTTTCGACCTGGACCTGGTGGTGGACTCGAAGAACATACCCGAACTCAACGAGCTAACCTATGACCCGGACAACGGGCTGACTATCGGTGCGGCTGTGCCGTGCTACCGCATATATGGAAACTCTACCGTGAGCAGCGTGTACCCGGGCATCGTGGACGCCGCCAACATCATCGGCGGAACGCAGATACAGGGACGCGCCTCACTCGGCGGGAACCTGTGCAACGCCGCGCCCAGCGCGGACTCCGTGCCCGCTATGATTGCCTATAATGGCGTCGCGCGTATCGCCGGCCCCAATGGCAACCGCGAGGTCGCCCTGGAGGACTTCTGCACCTTCGTCCGCCAGACTGTCCTGGAGCCGGGCGAGATACTTGTGTCGCTGCACTTCCCCACTCCCCCCGCTAACTCGGGAGCCAACTACATCCGGTTCATTCCCAGGAACGAAATGGACATCGCCGTCGCAGGCGCCGGAGTATCGGTCGTCCTGGACAACGGCAACATTGCGTCGGCGAGAGTAACGCTGGCGTCGGTCGCTCCCACGCCCTTGTTCGTGGAAGAGGCGGGCAGCGCGGTCGCCGGAAAGCCCGCGACCGAAGAGACCGTCCGGATCGCGTCCGGCATTGCCAGAGACGCCGCCAAGCCAATCACCGACATGCGCGGAACCATCGAGTACCGCAAGCACCTCTGCGAAGTGCTCACGCGGCGCGCCATGCTGACCGCCATCGAACGAGCTAAGGAGAACTAGATTGCCCGGAAAGACACACGTACAGACCATCATTAACGGAGAGCACGTTGATTTCCTATGCGAGCCTCGCCAGAGCCTGCTCGAGGTCCTGCGCGATGAGATCGGGCTTACCGGCACCAAGGAAGGCTGCAACGACGGCAACTGCGGAGCCTGCACGGTCGAGTTCGACGGTCGCATCGTAACCTCCTGCCTGGTCCTCGGTGTCGAGGCCCAGGGCAAGGAGATAACCACCATCGAGGGCGTCGCCGAGGGAAGCACTCTCCATCCCGTGCAGCAGGCGTTCCTCGAGAACGCCGCGCTCCAGTGCGGCATCTGCACTCCGGGCTTCATCGTCGCCACCAAGGCGCTCCTGGAGCAGAACTCCGACCCCACCGAGCACGAGATTCGATTCTGGCTCGCCAACAACCTCTGCCGCTGCACCGGTTACGACAAGATCGTCCGCGCGGTCCAGGATGCGGCGGTGAAGATGCAGGAGGCTTAGACCATGACCACTACCGTTGACTACGAACGAAACATGGTGCTGGCCACGAAGACCTTCGACGTGGTCGGCACTCGTCCCATTCGCCACGATGGGGCCGACAAGGTTACCGGACGCGCGCTGTACGGCGCGGACTACGACACCGCGGGACTGCTCCACGGCTACATCGTCCGCAGCCCTCACGCCCACGCTAACATAAGGAGCATAGACACCTCGAAGGCCGAGGCGCTCGAAGGTGTTCTGGCCGTGGTGACCAACGCCGACTTCACCGGCGACGCCGAGGGCATGGTGGACATGGGCGAAGGCGCACCCACCAGCCTCAAGTGGCTGCGCGACAACATACTCGCCTCCGACAAGGCTCTGTACAGGGGCCACGCCGTAGCGGGTGTCGCCGCCGTCAACCCTCACATCGCCGAAGAGGCCGCCAGGCTGATCGAGGTGGACTACGAAGTCCTGCCCCCGGTCATCACGGTCGAAGACGCGATGGCCGATGGAGCTCCTATACTCCACGCCGACCTCAAGACCATGGAGCTTGGCGAGGAGACCGACAACGTAAGCAACGTCGCCGACCACTTCCAGCACAAGAAGGGCGACACCGCCAAGGGATTCGCCGAGGCGGACGTTATAGTCGAGCGCGAATACCGCGCCAAGACGGTCCATCAAGGCTACATCGAGCCTCACAACGCCACCGCGCTCTGGAACGCGGACGGCAGAGTCCACGTATGGTGCAGCACGCAGGGAGCGTTCGCCGTCCGCGACGCGATGGCCCAACTCCTCGAAATGCCCGAATCCAACATCAGGGTCACGCCCATGGAGATCGGTGGCGGCTTCGGCGGCAAGATCCCCGTATATCTGGAGCCCGTTGCGGCGCTTCTGTCCAGGAAGTCCGGTCGCGCGGTGAAGATACTGATGAGCAGGGCGGACGTCTTCGAGGCATCCGGCCCAACCTGCGGTTCCTGGAGCCGCGTCAAGATAGGCGCGAAGAACGATGGAACCATCACCGCTGCTGAGGTCGAACTCGCCTTCGAGGCGGGCGCGTACCCCGGCTCACCCGTTCCCGCCGGCGCCATGTGCGCCCTGGCCGCCTACGACATTGAGAACGGCACAGTTGACGGCTACGACGTGGTTGTCAACAAGCCCAAGACTGCGGCCTACCGCGCGCCCGGCGCGCCCAACGCCGCGTTCGCGGTCGAGCAGGCCGTTGACGAGCTCGCACAGAAGCTGGGCATGGACCCCATCGAACTGCGCCTCAGGAACGCTGCCAAAGAGGGCACCCGCCGCGTTGACGGCCCCGTATTCGGCAGGGTCGGCCTCGTCGAGACGCTCGAAGCCATGCGCGACCACCCGCACTACAACGCTCCTCTGGGCGAGAACCAGGGACGCGGCGTGGCCGTCGGGTTCTGGTTCAACATCGGCTTCCACTCCGCCGGTGACCACCGCGGCGACCCCCCCCCCACCGCGACCCCAGCACCCGGGACACCCCCCCCACCGGGTTACGCCGACGCCCCAACCAA
>VXRN01000070.1:0-29354 GCA_009838465.1 Dehalococcoidia bacterium | reverse complement strand
CCCCACCCCCCCCCCCCGGGGGCCCCCCCCCCGCGCGGGGGGGGGGCGGGGGGGTCGTTTAACACCCGCCCCCCCCCCCCCGCCCGCCCCCCCCGCCACCCGGCCCACGGCACGGTCAACCTGACCGAGGGCTCCACCGACATCGGTGGATCGCGCGCCTCCATCGCTATGCAGGCCGCAGAGGTCCTTGGCATACCTGCCGAGGACGTTCACCCGTCTGTCGTGGACACCGACTCCATTGGTTACACCTTCCTGACTGGCGGAAGCCGCACCACCTTCGCCACCGGCTGGGCCGCATACGAGGCCGCCCAGTCCGTCAAGCGCCAGATGATCGAGCGCGCTGCCACCATCTGGGACGTGGAAGCCGACTCCGTGCAGATGGAGAAGGGCGTCGTAAGCTCGGCCACCGACCCCGAACTCAGCATGACCTTCAAGGAACTGGCGGGCCAGCTCGCCGGAACCGGCGGCGGCATATCCGCCAGTGAGTCGGTCAACCCGCAGAGCTTCGGCGGATCCTTCGCCGGCAACATCGTTGACCTGGAAGTTGACCCCGAAACCGGCAAGACCGACGTGGTCCGCTTCACCGCCGTCCAGGACGTCGGCAAGGCAATCCACCCCTCCTACGTCGAGGGCCAGATGCAGGGCGGATCCGTGCAGGGAATCGGCTGGGCGCTGAACGAGGAATACTACATGAACGACGACGGCGGCATGGACAACTCCACGCTGCTCGACTACCGTATGCCTACCAGCCTCGACCTTCCCATGATCGACACGGTCATCGTCGAGGTCGCCAACCCCGGACACCCCTACGGAGTGCGCGGTGTCGGCGAGGCGAACATCGTTCCTCCCACTCCGGCCGTAGCCAACGCCATCCAGAGCGCCACCGGCAACCGCCTCTACGAAACTCCGATGAACTCGGTAGCCATCGTAGCCGCTCAGGAGAACGGCAGCTAACCCGGCCAGAGCAGAAAATCGAATAGCCTAGTCCGCGGGGCGGGGTCGCAAGACTCCGCCCCGTGTATAATATCCGGGATACGAATAGGCGACATTCACTCCGACAGGAGGCTGACAATTGATAGCCAAAGTCCCCCTGATCCTCGACCCTCAACCCGAGGGCGGATACACAGTAACATCTCCCCTGCTACGCGGCCTGGTAACCGAAGGCGATACAATAGCCGAGGCGTTGCACAACGCTCAGGACGCCTTCCAGGCTATGGTAGAGATGCACGAATATCTCGATGAACCTCTGCCGCCCGAACTCTTCATCAAGCATAGCGATGGTGAACCTCTCAAGGCAGAGATACTTGCCCCGGTTACGCTTCCGGTTCCCGTATCTTGAGGTACAGAGAAGCGGCGCGTAAGTTGAGAAGACTCGGCTGCCAGGAAGCGCCACGCAAGACCAGAGGGTCGCATAGAACTTGGTTCAACCCTGATGACACGGGACAGAAAGCCGCGCTGCCAGACCAGGGAAGTCGCGACCTGAGAATCGGAACCCTGCGCTCGGCAATCAGAGACTTGGGACTGGACTGGCAAGAGTTCCTCGATGCATAGGACTCTTAATACCTTCCCCATAGGAACTAAATTGAACAAGCTCACACTTTCTATCCTGACCACCATACTCACCCTGGCAGCCCTGACCGCTGCCTGCGACTCTGGCGAACCCGCGCCTGATCCCGCCGAACCGTTCCGAATCGGCGTGATGGAATCCGTCACCGGCCCGGGCGAGACTTACGGCACCGTCGCTGTACAGGCCAAGCAGATGGCCGCTGACGAAATCAACGCCGCCGGGGGCATCGAGGGCCGCAATCTTGAACTCGTCGTTGAAGACTCCAAGTGCAACGCACAGGACGCCATCACCGCCTATCGGAAGCTCACCGACGTGGACAGCATGAAGATAATCCTCGGAACATCATGCAGCGGCGCGATGCTGGGCGTAGCTCCCGTGGCCGAAGAAGACGGGACAATACTGTTCTCAGGCTCGGCCAGCAACTCCGACATCGCCAACGCCGGCGACTATATCTTCCGCACCCAGATAAACGACATCGAGGTGGGGATCGGCACCGGCAACGTCCTTTGGGGAGACGGTATTCGTGCCCTGGCCACAATCACCGAAGAGACTGACTATGCCGAGGGCGTAAGACGCAACACCGTCGCCCAATTCGAGAAGAACGGCGGCAAGCTCGTGGCTGCCGAACGTTACGGGTCCGACATCACCGATTTCAGGACCCAGTTGACCAAGCTGTTCGCGGCGAACCCCGACGCGCTCCACGTATCGCCTCAGTCCGAGTTCGCCGCCGGGACCATCGTCAAGCAGGCCCGCGAACTCGGCTACCAGGGCCCGATCTACGGAGAAACCGTCTCCATGGGAGCGACCTCTCTCGAACTGGCAGGCGACGCGGCTACCGGCATGAGGGCCATCACTGCCGCGCTCGATCCCGATAACCAGAAGGCGCAGGAGGTTCTCGCCAATTTCAGGGAACGCTACAACTACATCGCGCTCCCCTGGTTCATCGGTTCTCACTACGACGACATCTACATCGCGGCGGAATGTCTGAAGAAGACCGGCGACGACCAGGATGCCGACGGCTTCCGGGACTGCCTGTACGAGATCACGTGGAGCGGCGCCCTCGGCGACAATTACAACTTCGACGACAAGGGCGAAGTCGTCGGCCTTGCCAGGTCAGTCGTTGAAGTCCTGCCTCCGGCTGAGAGGACCGATGACAACTATGGCTACAAAGTCCTCGGCCTCACCTCTGATTGGGCTGCCGCGTCTCCCTGGTTGAAATGTCCAATCCTGTATAATAACCTTAGTCAGTAAGGTGTTTGACACCCAGTGAAGGTACGCGATGTAATAAGAATGGTCGAACGGGACGGCTGGTACTACATCAGAACGCGAGGAAGCCATCGCCAGTACAAACATCCTGTCAAGCGCGGACGAGTGACCATTCCAGGACATCCTCGCGACGAAATGAAACCTTCAACACTCAGCAGCATATTGAACCAAGCGCAACTGAAGTAATACGGAGTGGCCGATATGCGCAAATTTCTGATAGTGATCGAAAAGGCGGGAAACAACTACTCTGCGTACTCGCCTGATGTTCTTGGCTGTGCCACGACCGGTAAGACGCGTGAGGAGACTAAGCGCAACATGATCGAGGCCTTAGAGTTTCACCTCGAAGGACTGGTCGAAGACGGCGACCCGATTCCCGAATCCGAATCTACCGCCGAATACATAATGGTCAATGAGCCTCAACTTACAACGTCTGTATCCGCCGCGATTCGGAGTTAAACCATGGCAACCGTATTCATTCCATCGCTCATGCAGAAACTCAGCGACGGCCAGAACAGCGTCCAGGTCGAGGGCGCGACCGTTCGCCAGATAGTCAATAACCTCGACGCGATCCACCCCGGATTCAAGGACCGTCTCGTCCAGGACGGCAGAATCAAGGGCAACATTTCCGTCGCGGTGGATGGCGAGATAACCCCTCTCGGTATGCTGGAAAAGGTCGGCGAAAACAGCGAAATACACTTCCTGCCCGCCATAGGCGGCGGCGCATGAACGGGACGAAGCTTCAGCCGCTCGACGAAGACTGGAACGCCGCCCTCGCGGTAGTCGCACACCCCGACGACCTCGAATACGGGGCCGCCAGCGCAATATCCAAGTGGACGTCCGAGGGCAAGAAGGTCGTCTATCTGCTCGCCACCCGTGGCGAGGCAGGTATAGACGGCATGACTCCCGAAGAGACTGCCGAGGTGCGGGTCCAGGAGGAGATAGCGGGCGCGGGCGTAGTGGGCGTTGAAATCGTCGAGTTCCTCGATCATACAGACGGAATCGTCGAGTACGGCCCGGCGCTACGCCGCGACATAGCGCGCGCTATTCGCGCCCACAAACCCGAAGCGGTCATAACCATCAATTTCGACCTCCGCTTCTCGCAGGGACTCGCCAATCAGGCCGACCACCGCGCTGTCGGACTCGCCGCCCTCGATGCCTCCCGGGACGCCGGCAACCGCTGGATATTCCCGGAGTTGCTTGACGAGGGCCTCGAACCCTGGAACGGCGTCAAGGCGCTGTTCGTAAACGCCTCACCGAACGCTACTCATGCCGTTGACGTGGGCGACCACATCTACAAGGGTGTCGAATCGCTCGAAAAGCACGAGAAATACATCCAGGGCCTCGGCTCCGACGTTGATCCCGAGATGATGCTCACCATGAACGCCAACGCCACCGGAATCGAGTTCGGCTGCGACTACGCAGTCAGCTTTGAAGTATTTGAGTTGTAAGTGATAAGTTATCAGTCGTCGAATATTCTGAGCTGACCACTGATGTCTAAGAACTGAAAACTAACCACAGGAGCCAAGACCAATGTCAGATAAGCAGATCCAAGGCGTAATAGTCCCCATGCTCACGCCGCTGAACCCCGACGAGACCGTGGACGTCCCTTCTCTCCGCAGCCTCGTCAACTACCTGATAGACAACGGCGTACATGGCATCTGGGCCTCAGGCACCACCGGCGAATTCGCCAACCTGCCCGATTCCGAGCGAATCCGCAGCATGGAAGCCGTCGTGGATGAAGTCGCCGGACGTGTGCCCGTCATAGGCAACATATCCAGTACCTCCACCCAGATGTCCGTATCACTCGCACAGGAGGTGAGCGAACTCGGCATGGACGGGATCGCGCTCACTCCGCCCTACTACTACCCCGACTCTCAGGACGAGCTTATGGACCACTACCGCTACACCCGCGACAGTGTGGGCGTTCCCCTGTGGGTCTATAACATCCCCCAGACCGTCAAGACCGCCGTCGAGCCGAGCACCATAGCGGCGCTCGCTGCCGAGGGCACCGTCGTTGGAGTTAAGGACAGCTCCGGCGCGGGCGAACTCCTCGCCCAGCTCAACGTCCTTTGCGACCAGGGCGAGATCTCCCTGCTCCGGTTCCTGGGCACCACGTTCCGCGTAACGAACGCGGGATCAGTCGGTGTGCACGGAGTCATTCCCGGAATCGCCAACCTGGTTCCGGATGCCTGCGCGCGCGGCTGGGAGGCCGGAGAAGCAGGAGATACCGACACCGTCCGTGAGTGCAACGCGATCCTCCTCAAGTCCCAGAAAGTTGGCGCGGTCGCGAAGGGCGGTGGAGCCAACGCCGCCAGTTTCGGCGGAATGAAATCCGCCCTCAAGCACATGGGGGTCATCGAACACGACACCACGTCCCGCCCCTTCCGTCCCCTGACTGACGAAGAGAAAGCCCAGATACCGCCAATCCTCGACGAACTGGGACTGACAGGCTAAGAGGAAAGTGGTAGAGCCGACCAACCACACCGTCCGCGTCCAGGGCATATACCTCCACTATGTTGACTGGGGGATCCCTGACGGCGCGGACGACGCTCCCACCCTCTTCCTGCTGCATGGCGACATGCGCACCAGCCGCTCCTGGGACGCTGTCGCCCGCCACCTCTGCGACAGCTACCGCGTCCTCGCCCTCGATTCCCGCGGACACGGCGACAGCGACTGGCCCGACGCCGGCTACACTTTTACCCAGCGCGTTGACGACCTCGAAGACTTCGCCGACGCGGTCGGGATGCGAAACGCGGTCGCTATCGCTCACTCCACTGGCGGCGTGGTCGCCACGCTTCTCTCCGAACGTCGCCCGGACATATTCAGTCGCCTGGCCCTCCTCGAGCCGATGGTCGTCGTTACCGAGAGCTTCCAGCGCATGGTATCCAAGAGGGCCGAAACGCCCCGCCGCACATGGGACAGCCGCGAGGATATGTACAAGTATCTCAAGTGGCACCGCATGACCGGCAAGTGGCCGGATGAGGTCATCAGGGACGTGGTGGACCACGAGTCGTACCAGCGCCCCGACGGTCGCCTCGACATGAAGTGGGCCACCGCCTCGATGAGCTGGAGCGAGCGTGAGGGCGACTATCATGACCTAAAGCCCGCTCTCAGGACGCTGGGTAAGCCCATCCTGTTCATAATGAGCGACTCCCGCGCCGACCAGTTCCGGCACCTGATCCCCATTGCCGAGCAGACCCCGGACTTCGATCTACTCACCATCCCCGACAGCGGCCACAACATGTACATGGACCAGCCCGCCGCCGTCGCCGAAGCTGTAAGAAGGTTCGCCGAGGGCGGTTGACCAGCCAATTCACGGTTTCGTCTGATACAGCATTCTATGCTACGATTATGTCATGGATTCAGAACATACGTATAAGCCACTATTTATAGCGCAGGCCGACAGACGGCGATATAATCCTTGCGTAGCTTCAACGCTGGGAAAACTCTGGGCAACGCTGGATGAAAACCGTCCCAGCCCGACCCTGTGACCCTCCCAGTTAGCGCCCAGCACTTTCCTGAGTATTTATAAACTATAATATATGTCGCACTATCCACCGACTTTGCATAGGCCCTAGCCCCGTCCACTGCGGCGTTGCGCCTAGCTTGCAGTTCCAATACAATGAACTCTATCTAAAATTACAATAAAGAGGAGTATTGGAATGGCCAAATTTACCACTGAGCGAATCAGGAATATCGTGCTTCTGTCGCATAGTGGTGCGGGCAAGACTATACTGGCCGAGGCTATGCTGCACACCACCGGCGCCACGACACGGCTCGGAAGAGTGGAAGACGGCACCACCGCCTCCGACTTCGAGCCCGAAGAGCACAAGCGGACCACGAGTGTAAACGCCGCTGTCCTGAACGCCCAGTGGAAAGACCATAAGATCAACGTCCTCGATACCCCCGGATACGCCGACTACCGAGGCGAGGTCATCTCCGGTGTTCGAGTCGCCGACACCGCCGTTATATTGGTCGCGGCCCAGGCGGGGATAGAGGTCGGCACTGGCCAGATGTGGAGCATGGCCGAGGAAAGAGGGTTGCCCCGCATAGTCTTCATCTCCAAGATAGACAGGGAAAACTCCGACTTCTACTCGGTCGTAGAATCCCTTCAGGAGCGCTTTGGTCGTCACCTGGTCCCGGTCCAGATTCCTGTCGGCGCCGAAGCCGACTTCTCCGGCGTGGTGGACTTGCTAGACCCGGACGCCAACGTTCCCGACGAGGTGGCGGACGCGGTCGAAGACGCCCGTGAGCGTCTGACAGAGGCGGTCGCTGAAATAGACGACGACCTTGCCGACAAGTATCTGGAAGGCGAGGAGATCACCCACGCCGAAATGGTCGAGGGCATCAAGCAGGGCCTGATGACCGGCGAGCTCATCCCCATACTCGCGGGATCTCCCCTCAACGAACTCGGTGTGAGCGAGTTCATGGACTTCGTAGTGGAATATCTCCCCTCACCTGCCGAGGTTGGCGCCGCCGTCGCACACGCGCCGGGCTCCGACGACGCGACCGAACTCCCCTGCGACAGCTCGGGTCCGGTTGCCGCGCTGGTCTTCAAGACCGCCGCCGACCCGTTCGTCGGCAAGCTCTCCTACTTCAGAGTTTACTCAGGCGCCTTTGCGGGCGACTCCCAGATGTACAATGTCAACAAGGGCGAGACCGAACGAATCGCCCAGGTATTCGAGATGCAGGGCAAGGAACAGTCCGCCGTTTCCGAACTTGCCGCCGGCGACATAGGCGCCGTCACCAAGCTCAGCGCGGCCCTTACCGGCGACACGCTCTGTTCCTCCGAACAGCCTGTCACCCTGGATGGTCTTGAATTCCCCGCCGCCATTTACCAGAGGGCGGTATATCCCAAGTCCAAGGCCGACGTTGACAAGATGACCAGTTCACTCTCCAGGATTGTCGAGGAAGATCCCGCTGTCGTAGTGTCCCGCGAGCCCGATACCAACGAGATGCTCATAGCCGGACTAGGAGACACTCACCTCGGCGTTTCCATAGAGAAGATGCAGCGAAAGTTCGGCGCCGAGATGATTCTCGAAATCCCTCAAGTCCCCTACAAGGAGACCATCAACAGCAGGGCGCGCGTCGAGTACCGGCACAAGAAGCAGACTGGAGGACACGGCCAGTTCGGTCACGTCTGGATCGAGGTCGAGCCTATGCCTCGCGGTACGGGATTCGAGTTCTCCGAGACCATCGTCGGCGGTGTCGTCCCGCGCGAGTACATACCCTCCGTGGAAAAGGGCGTCAGGAATGCCCTGAACGGTGGGGTGGTAGCCGGATACCCGGTTGTGGACATGAAGGCCACCCTTGTGGACGGCAGCTTCCATCCGGTTGACTCATCGGGAGTATCCTTCGAGATAGCTGGAGGACAGGCTGCCACAAAAGGCATACAGCAGGCAACTCCCATCATACTGGAGCCGATAATGAAGGTTGAGATAACCGTGCCCGACAACTTCACGGGCGACATCATCGGCGACCTCAACAGCAGGCGCGGCAGAATCCAGGGTATGGTCCCCGAGGGAAACGGCACCACTACGCTCCAGGTCGAAGCTCCGCAGGCCGAGATGCTCACCTACGCGACCGAGCTTCGCAGCCAGACTCAGGGTCAGGGAGACTTCACCATGGAGTTCGACCACTTCGAAGAAGTTCCCACCCACATGGTTGACCGCGTCGTGCAGATAACCCAGGAACACAAGGATAAAGCCGAAGCGCGGGCATAGCTCACCGCCTCCAATCCGGGAAAGCAAAAGGCCGAAGCGATATAGCCCGCTTCGGCCTTTTGGGTTAGTAACCCCTGGCTTCGTCTGTGCCGAAGGGTTGTACACCGGCCCGGAGCAGCCCGGTAGCAGGGTCAATCATGACGCCGCGCGGCCTGGAGAAGCCTCCGCCGGTGAAGGGCTCCGGGACCACCTCCACGTTGTGCCCCATTCGGGCCAGGGCCTTCACAGTTTGCGGATCTATCCGGTGATCTATGAAGGTCTCGCGCTCCGCCGCATCAATGCTGGGCGCCGTTATCGCCTCCTGGATGCTCATCCCGAAATCTATCACGTTGGAAATGACGTGCGCGATTCGGCAAATGATCCTGCGACCTCCGGGCGCTCCCACGCTGAGGAATGGCTTGCCGTCCCGTAGCGCCAGCACTGGCGACATGTTGTTCAGCCCACGCTTGTACCCGGCTATCGAGTTCGCTGCGCCGGGCATCGGATTGAAGACGACCATGCCATTGGACAGGAGCACGCCGGTGCCAGGTACCACGACGCCTGAGCCGAAGCCTCCCACCGCCGTCTGTGTGCAGGCGACCATGTTCCTGTCGCGGTCAATGACGCTGAAGTGGGTAGTGCAGTCGCCCTCGCTTGGGGGCGACGCTGGGGCGTTGCGTTCCGGTCGCGGCTGTGGATCATAGCGCCAGGGGTCGTTCAGAGGACTGCCGGAGTAGGCGACCCACGGCTGCAACTCGCGCTCTTCCTCCAGACTGGCAGCCACGCGGTCAATGGAGCGTGCGATCTCCCGGGCGTACTCCGGGGAGATGATTCCATCGAACGGTGTCGGCTGGAAGTCGGGGTCTCCGACGAAACTATATCGGTCGGCGAAGGCGTGCCTGGTCGCCTCCGTGAACAGGTGCAGGTGCTCTGGGGATGCGTGCGCGAGCTGCCCAAGATCGAAGCTCCCCAGGATGTTGAGCGTCTGAAGGACAGTGATCGTGCCGGAAGGCGCGGGTGAGCCGAGTAGCTCGTACCCTCTGTAGGTGGCCCTTACGGGGTCGAGAACCTGCGCCTCGTAACCGGCCATGTCCCTCGTGTTCAGGATGCCGCCGTTTCGTTTCATCTCCTCGTCTATCGCCGCCGCGACCTCTCCCCGGTAGAGTGCGTCCTTGCCCTCCCTGCCGATTCGTTCGAGAGTGTCGGCAAGGTCCTGCTGGACGATCTTCGTGCCGGGCAGCGGGGGATATCCGTCCGCCAGGACGATGCGCGCGGCCTCGCCATAACGGACCAGGTTTGGCATGTTCATGGCGATTGTCAGGCAGGTCGTGGGATCGGCCTCGAACCCCTCCCTGGCGTAGTGGACCGCCGGTTCCAGCAGTTGCTCCAGTGGTAGGACGCCGAACAACTCGTGGGCGCGGCACATCCCGGCCGTAACCCCCGGCACTCCGACGGAGCGGTGTCCGACGGCGTTGGCGCGGTCTTCGACCTCGTATATCCCGTTGCCCTCGACCATCTGGCCGACCACGCGGAACATGTCGGCAGTCGCGGCCCTGGGAGCCCGGTGACCGTAATCAATGGCTACGCTGCGACGCTCCGCGGTCATGTGGACGATCATCTGGCCGTGACCGGCGATGGACGAGTTCCACGGCTCCACCACATTGAGGCAGAAGCCTGTCGCTATGGCGGCGTCCACCGCGTTCCCACCGCTCTTGAGGATATCTACGCCGACTTGGGCGGCAATCGGGTGCGCGGTGGCGACGGCGCCGTGCTCGACGACCACCTCGTCCTTGTCAGGCCGCCAGACGCTGTGTGTGTTCAACGGCCCAAATCCTCTAGAACCACATGGGCTGCGTTGTGTCCGGGCGCGCCCGTCACCTCGCCCCCGGGATGTGTCCCCGCACCGCACAGGTAGAGGCCCTCCACGGGAGTCCGGTAGTCCGACCAACCCGGCAGCGGGCGGCGCGACATCATCTGCTGCGGGACCATGTCCAGATGCCTTATGTTGCCATCGGTGAGGCCGATGCGCTCCTCGATGTCCTCCGGCGTCAGCAGCGTCCAATCTATGATCGCCTCCCTGAAATTGGGAGCGTACCTGGACACCTCATCAATGAGTCGTTCTCCGAACTCCTCCCGCATCTCTGGCCAGGAGCCGTCCCTGACGTGGGGCGGCAGGAAATAGACCCACATAGACAGTACGTGGCGGCCCTCCGGCGCGACCGTCTTGTCGTACACGGATGGTATCTGCACCTGGATCATCGGCGTATCCGGGATCCTGCCGTTCTTGGCGTCGTCCCAGCTCATCTCCCCGTGCTCCGCCGTGGGGCAGAGGCTGATCATGGCCAGATGCTCCGGGTTGTACTCCGAGCCCAGGTGACCGGAGAAGTCTGGCAACTCCCTCAGTGAGCAGAGGAACTTCGCGGAGGCCGACTGCGTCTTCAGCGCCCTGACCTCCTCGACGAACTCCTCGTCCAGGTCGGCTTCGTCCACGAGCGTGAGAAATGTCCGTTTCGGGTCCGCGTTCGACAGCACGACGTTGGCCTCGACCACCTCTCCATCCACGAGTTCTACGCCGGTGACCCTGCCGTTGCTCGTCAGGATGCGGCGCACTTCCGCTCCCGTCCGGATAGATACGCCCGATGCCTCGGCGGATCGGGCCAGCGACTGGGTAATGGAGCCCATGCCGCCGCGGACGATACCGTAGTTCTCGGTGTCCTCCCGGAAGGCGGCGTACCTGTACAGCGCGGAGATGTAGGCGCTGCCCGGCGCGCTTATGTCGCCCATGTCCATCGCACCCGTGCTTACGGCCGCCCTGACCTCGTCCGAGACGAAGTAGCGTTCGATCAGGTCCCTGAGCGGGACGGTCAGCAGCGTCTCGAGAAGCTCTTCCTCACCCTCTTCGCGGAACCTTTCGGCGAGCTCGGCCAGGGAGGGAGGCGGTCCAAGGTAGTAGTCGCTGAGGATACGGACGGCGCGGTGCCACAGATCGGCCCATTCGTGCCATGCTTCGGCATCCTCAGGCGACAGCTTGCGGAGTTCATCGGCCGTCTTTGCGTCGTCGTGCCAGAGGGTCAGCGACTTTCCGTTGGGGAAGGGATGGACACGCGATGGATCGAGGGGATAGACGTGGAAGCCGTACCTGCGCAGCTCCAACTCGTCTATCACCTTCTGCTGGAGGATGTGACAGATGTAGGAGCAGGTGGAAATCTTGTAGCCCGGGAACCACTCCTCGGTCACCGCTGCGCCTCCGACGACGTCCCTGCGCTCGAGCGTCTGCACGTCCAGGCCGGCTCGTCCGAGGTAGCCTGCGGCGACTAGTCCATTGTGTCCCCCGCCAACGATGACGACCCTCGTCTTCTCAGACATGACAAGCTCCTCTCGTCTGCGTTTCGGCAATGTTAGCACACCGAGGTGCATAACGAACGGGTGTCAACGGAAACAGGGTCGCAGTCATCTACAAGATGCCCGTGTCGGAGAACAGTGCCACAGATGGATCAAGGGCTACCCTGGACGGGCGAGCTTGCGGTGCAGAGAGTCTTGGCACCCCTGCCCGGACTCGAACCGGGGCACCCGGTTTAGGAAACCGGTGCTCTATCCTCCTGAGCTACAGGGGTACGGTCTGTTTTTATAGCTAATTCAGCGTTGACTTGGGAGTTGAGATTGGCACGAATTCGAATTTGGTAACGAATTTGCTAACGAAATTTATCGAACTGTCTCTCGAACGCCTCAGCAGCATCGGCATCCATCTCCCTCAGTACATGGAGGTATAGGTCGCCTGTGGTGGACATTTTACTGTGTCCGAGCCTCTCCTGTATAGTTTTCATCGAAACTTTGGCTTTCAGCATTATCGTCGCGTGAGCATGACGGGCATCGTGCATCCGCACGTCCGGGAAACCCGCTCTAGTCGCGAAGCGTTTGAACGCATGGGAGACTGAGGAGGGATGGTAGGGCTCGCCCCGGTCGTTACAGAACAGGTAGCAGTCTTGCGTCCACGGAATGCCCAATGCCTCGAACATCTCCATCTGATCCTTCATGTGATAATGCAGGACATAGACAATATTCGTGCTGAGAGACACAAGCCTGCGGCTGGTTTCCGATTTCGGCTCTCCCTCGACGCTACCTCCCCTGGTCGCCACCCTGGCCCTGTCTATCGTCAGGCAATGCTGCTCGAAGTCGATGTCGCTCCACCTCAGTCCGCAAAGCTCGGAACGGCGGATTCCTGAGTAAAATGCCAGGCAGATCGCCGCAAGCCAAGGAGTACCCACCGCCTCTTCCATGATGAGCTCTGCCATCTCGGGCGTTACAATCTGCGGCTTGAACTTCTTGACCTTCGGGGCCTTGACTCTGACTGCAGGACTAGCCTTTATGACTTGCATGTCCACCGCGTACTCCAGAGCCTCCGACAGGATTCTGTAATGGTTTCTCACCGTCGTCGGAGACAGTCCCCCTTTTCCACGGACCCTGCCGGACTTAAGCATCCGGGATATGTAACGCTGTATGTGCTGAGGCCGAAGACTCTGAATGCGGTGATGTCCCAGGTGGGGGATCAGATTTCTGTCGATAATCCGGATGTACTCTGTCGCAGTGGACTCCCGCACGTTATGGGAAACGTAATCCTCTTTCCACTCTTCGAGGTGCTGGCCGAGCGTCTTCCTGCTGGGCGACACGTAGGTCCCATCCTCGAGAGTGCTGATGACCTCTCGCATCGCGCTCTCGGCCTCCTTCCTGGTGCGAAAGCCGCGCTTATGCTTTTGCTTTCTCTTCCCGGTCGCCTCATCGCGCCCCACGTCCACGATGTAGTACCAGGACGTTCCCCGCTTTCCTTCGTATTTATCGATATGACCTCGCATCTTGTTCCTCCTGACCATCACTCCAATCGACAATCACATTTTCGGCCCCGTTCCAGAATCCCTGAATATTTTCATGATACCTCCGAACCCGCCGTTCGCCCCGACTTCCCGGTCTTGCCCTAGCGCAGCTGCTGCGGCTTCGACTCAAAGTGCTGTTCCTCTTTAACGTCGGAACTGAGAAGGGCCGGCCGGATGACCTCCTCGATGGGCGTCGCATAGTCGAAGCCGTCGATGAATACCCATGGCCGCAGTCGCGGTGGACTCGCGCGCGTTGCGGGTCATGTAGTCGTCCCTCCACCCTATAAAGTACTGGGCAAGGGTGATCCTGCCGGGCGGTACCTAGGTCCCGTTGTCGAGATCTCTCATCAACTCGCGCATCGCGCGTTCTGCCTCGTGCCTTGTGGGGAAGCTTCCCTTCATCTTCTGGACGCTCTTGCCGAGGGCATTGCGCCCCACGTCTACCCTGTAGAACCAGGTCGTTTGCCCCCTTCGCTTGAGTTTTCCTATTTGACCCACTGTTCTGTTCCTTCCAGCAGCAGCTTCAATTGGTCCATCGGACATCGGCCTCATTCAATGGAGGCGAGAACGTGTAGTTCCGGGTCCCAAGAGCGCCGTTCGGTCCGGGTTCCGAGTCATGCGCTATTGGGCATTTGATTCGCATCTCTATTCCTGCTTGTCATCGATCCTGAGAAGAGCTCGCCTGATGATCTCCTCGATAGACTCGGCATCCTCAAGGCCGTTTATGAAAGCGTAAAGTCTCAGTCTTCCTATCCGAAGCTGCCTGCCCACCCTGACGAAGGGCAATTGGCCTGTATGGATTAGGTCATAGACCTTGTTCTCGTTAAGCTGTAGGATCTCGGCGGTCTCCTTGACCGTGTAAGTCCCGCTCAGGTCGATTTTCTGAACCGGCAGGGTCATGGTTAACTTCTCCTCACGATGTTGAGGAAAGGCTAGCCCGACTCGCAGTCGGTCTGTTCTATTCCGTTGGACCTATTTGGCTGGGCTCATCCGACCTTTATTGGGTCTCCATGCTATGAGAGCCTGAATCGAAGGAATTATCGAACTCTTCCGGAATTCACATTCAAATTCCAAGATGCCATTATAGATTACTGTACGTAGCTTAAACGGCAGACTCTATCTCTCGAATCAGCTGAGTGGTCATCATGACTTACGGACCTCCGGCGTCCTCAATATCTACCTACCCACCGATTTCCAATTCGGTGTTCGCATCGGCAGTCTGCTGGCTTTGGCGATGACTCCGTCTGATCCATCTCGACTCGCGTTCTGCCTGAGACCGTGGACTTCGAACCGAAGATCTGCCGGGGTGGGATGTCTCCCGTCCCTCATGACCGTCGCTGACCGTCTGCATCGAATCCAGGCACTGGCGCGAGAACCAAAATCGCTCGACGGCAGAGGCATGATCCGCTCAATACGACAGGGTCCTATTCACCCTCCGACTCGACCCGCTCAGAGCAGTCCGCGCGCCCGATGTCGCAGTACTTGCACTCAGGTGCACTCGGAACCCTGCGGGCCGCATTCTCTGACAGCATCCTGTGGATGAACTCGCCGACGCGTTTCACGAATGCATCGTCCACGCTGGACGCTGGTATCGGCTTCTCGGTGCCGTCCCTGTAAACCAGTCCGCCGTCGAAGGTGGTCTCGCGCCAGCGTCCATCATTCGACCTCGGTATCAGGTACATGTAGAGTTGCACCTGCGTCACGTGCGAGTCGGCCTGCTGGCCGGTCTTCACGTCGTATATCGTCGCCCGTCCCTCCGGGTCGACGGCGATGATGTCCGGCCTACCTTGTATGACCAACTCGGAGTTCGAGCTTACCGCCTTGAACGAGTTCTGCCGCTCGATGAAAAGCTTGCACCCGCGAGCCTCGAGCCGGTCCGCGAACTCGTTGAGCAGGTCCGTGTGCTCCATGTTCCACCTGGCAGAGTCAAAGGTGTTGCGTACTTTCTGGTAGTCCCGGTAGTTGGTTTTGAACCAGGTCGCCCACTGGCAGCTTCTCTCACCGACCAGATATTTTGCGATCCAGGTGATATACATATAGGGATTGGGTCTCAGTCTGGTCATATGCCTGAACTATCTCCTAGCCACTAAGAACTTAAGTCCTGTTCTAATGTTAGCACATAAATTAGACTTGCGACTGTACGGATGTACTGAATTTGCATGGAATCCTGAAAATAGGGTGCGAATCGGATGGAAGAGAGAGTGTGGTGTGGCGCTGAGTCTTCAGTCCACGGCTCTCCTGCGACTGCACAAGTGGTTAACCAAGCCAGGTTGAGGGCGGACTAAGCACTTGGCAATAGATAATGTAGAGTTGATGAATGATACGAATACAACTGAGTCCAGACAACCTGTCCAAAGTTCGGGCATTGCGACAGGATTCGACCTTAAGACCTGCCGAGAGAAACCGGGTGGAGATGGTACTGCTATCGCATTCGGGATGGTCGCCAGGTTCCATAGGCTCACATCTCGGATACTGCGCGGCTACTGCCAGACGTGTACTTCGCCAGTTTCAAACCGAAGGCATACAGGCCATCAGACACAGACCATGCGGTCCAGCGCCGGACGCAGAGCATCGTGTCCGGATTCAGACCAAACTCGGTCAACTTCGGTCCGAAGAGCGCACATGGAGTTAGCGCCAACTGTCGGTGGCGCTTTTGGTTGGATCGAGGCATTACCCTCAGCGCGCGTTCGGTTCGCAGACACCTTCGACAGATGGACGCTCGCTACATTCGTTCCTGCCGCAATCTAAAACGCAAACAGGACTCACTGAAGGTAGAGCGCTCACGCAACAGCCTGGACAAGCTCAAAAAAAGTGTGCCCCCGGAAAGCTGACGCTTGCGTTTGTGGACGAGTGTGGCTTCAGTCCGTCCCTGCCTGTCAACTACTCATGGACTGGACGGGGTGAACGCAAGTATGTGCCATACGACAACCCGAACAGACGCAGAATGAATGTGATGGCTGCGATGATGAGCGATGGACGCGCTGGATCGTTAGTGTGATCGGAGACAGCCAGGTTCGTTCAAGTCTGAGGAATTCGTGCAATTCCTCACGTGGAGATTCGTCGGTATGGGTGGGTTGAAGGTGGTCGTAGTGGACAACTACTCCATCCATCGGTCCAAAGTGGTCAAAGATGCACGTGGGAGATTGAGAAGACAAGGTATCGTTCTTTACTACCTGCCTCCGTATAGTCCTGAACTCAACGACATCGAGGGAGTGTTTGGAGCGATCAAGCATCACGATATGCCTGAACGCTCCTACAAGAGTCTGGACGAACTGGGAGAATCAATAGATTCCGCCTTTGACAGGGCAAGCCGGCGACTTAAATCAAGATATGAATATCAACTCAGGCCAACTGCTTACTGCTGTGTCCAGATGGTTTTAACATATTCAGACTGCCCTCAGCCCATGGATTCCCGCCTTCGCAGGAATGACGATTGGGCACTTGAGTATGTCATCTTCATATGGACTTCGTACTACGACCAAGACGGGTCCTGGGTAAAGCGTATGGTAGTGAGTTGCAAAACACCCTTCCAGTCTCAAATGTAGGACAGCATACCGAGTTGATCAACTACGAACCGTGCTGCGTCTGCCGTAATAGGACATTGCCCTAGAATCTAAGTAGAGTTGACCGACTATGCTTTAGTGAGGTTCGGCAGGATTTTGGTAGAATGCGGTTACAATCACACACTTAAATGGGGAGGTTTAGCATATGGCAGGAATGCAAGTCGCCCAAATAGCCGTTGTCCATTCGAGCGAGGACGGAATACTAGACTACGCTCTATCGCTCACATGTGAGTACAAGCGGGAAGACGGACAGTGGGTAGGCATATGCAGAGAACTGGGCACATCCGCATACTCAGAAGAACTTGAAGACGCCGAGACGCAGCTTGCCGAAGCCATCAAACTCCAACTGGACGAAATGGAGCGGCTTGGCTACGCAGAGGAATACCTGGAAGATAATGGGGTAACGCCTGTACCCGTAGATACGCACATCGGCTTTTCAGTCGTGGGAGCGCCTGTTCGAGCGTGACTATATCAGGCCGGGAATTGATGAAGCTCTTGGAAGCAGACGGCTGGACACGCGAGGGACGGTGGACTCACGGAGTGTTCTACCACAAACACTTTCCCGGTGAACGCCGCCCTCGTTCAACAGTCGTACCAGATAAGTCCTCAGCCCTGCCCAGAAGTACGCTTGGGGCGATCCTGAGCGCTAAGCAAACAGGTCTCGGCTCTAAGTGGTTACGCGACCTGATGAACTCATAGGTCAAGTCTCCTGCCCCAGCTATCGGCTAGGTATCTAAGACTCGTTATTGAGACTGGAACTGAGTTTTGCAACTCACTAGTATGGCGTTCATCCTTGACCCGCCGCCTTACTACGGCAACTGCAACCCCACGCCAGCCGTGAGGTCGTCAGGTCTGTGATGAACCGTCAGCGCGCCGAGCGGGCCCTGAGGCTTCTGGGATCGGGCGGCATTCGCTCGATGCGGCCGCGCCCCCGACTGCGTTCTCCTGATCACCTCGTGTTGCCGACAGGAAGTAGCGTCCCCCTTGCCTCTTCTGAGGCCCATTCCTGCGAAAGGCTCAGACCTCCCTGCCCCGATAACATGTGAGCCGCGCACGATGCTGCCTGGGCATTCCGTCCGACTGCCTCTGTGAGCGGGAACGCGTTGCTGGTTCTACACACGTGGATGGTCGCACGCGCCCAGAGTCTCGCCGCTCCCGCGCACGCCGCGCAGGTGTCTGGTGAAGATTTCGCTAGGAGACGCAGCGGCCGTCCCCATCGAGTCCGGACCACTTGACCCGGCATCTGAGCGGCGCGCTGGGCGCTGGTTCGCGGAAGGAGTAGCGAAGATCGTGTTCCATTTTCCGCAGGGTGAATATCACGTATTCACATCCCTGCCCTCCCAGCCGTCCCACGCTTTCGGGACTCCGCATCCGTAAAGAGGTAGCCGCACCAGCACATCTGCACCTTGCCGTCCACTCGTCCCCGCGTCAGCTCGCCCGCGTTGAACCTGTCTCTGAACAGTTCGCCTACGTCCGGCCGACTGATTCCCTCGATCTCCGATGTCCCCATTGGCGCCGTGCGCCTCAGCCCAGGCGTTCCATATTTGTCCTATGGTTACCTTGACCTCGTCGTCATCGACCTGCTTCACGTGTTCCTTGAGGAACTGCGCGAACCTACTCAGCGCACCGCTGTCGTCCAGGACGATTCTGACCGCGACATAATCGGGTAAGCCGGATGGAACACTGTCATTCTCGAGATAGAGCGCACGCACCGGAAAACCGGCTTCACTTGGTTCGAGGACGTAAGTGTTGCCGGTGGGCCTGTCCGGTTTCATCGGCGTTCTGATGATCCGCATGTCGGCGTCTCTCCTGTGGGAAGATTGCCGCGGCGGTCGGCTGCGACAGGTCCGTACATATAATGTATTCACACAAGATTGTAACGGACACCTCGACGGATCGCGAAGTCGCGATAGGGAATCACCGAAGTAGTCCGTGAATATCAACGATGCACATCGCCCTCGCCTGTTGCGACTCCCTCTTAAGATTGGAAATAGATCGGCCTACACGTGCTCGGTGAACTGTTCACATTCACGGTCACCGGCCCTACCGGGCCGACTCAGCCTGTGTGCATCCATTCGATGCACGGTTGCAGACTTAGAGTCTCTTTTTCTGTCGGAACACGTTGGATTGAACTCCAACTAAGCACTCGGACATAGTTAATGTTATTTACCCATTTCCAGGGTCACAGTAGCGAGAAATATAATTTCGTAACCCTTAGCGTGGGGGATAGAGCAGAGAGTATCCTCTACAGTGAACATCAACTCAGGCCACCCGCTTAGTTCCACCAGTGCCCTGTCGAAGGACACTGTAGCTTCCCGGAGTCCATGAAAAGGGCGGTGATATGAGTGCCGTCAGATACCCAATATCGGACTGGCGACTTAATGGTTTGCTATTCTTCTTGGACTGGGAACTAAAAGTCTCTTTGGAGTGTGTGTCGCATCAAAGCTGAAAGTGTTTTCTGATCGATAGTTTTCTGGACTTGGCGCTTAAATTCAGGAGATGTCCGAAACCGGTCCAAAGTGGTACTGATCGGCCTGCGACTTCATAGCTAAATCAGCTATGAAGTCCACTATCGCTCTTGGCCCACGCTCGGTGCCGATTACGGGTGTGGCGCAAGGGGTTAAGAAGCTATGACAATAATCGTAACGCGCAAGTGCCGTGAATCATCGCCTATCAGCCGCGAACATCCGCAAAGAACTGATCAAGATAGAGGCGGTCGTCCGCATGCCCTTCCACGGGCATCAGCCAGGTGCGCCCGAGAAACCCCGTGGCCTTGATCTGCCCGAGGTGAGAGAGAGCGAAGGGTACGCCTATGTCGCGGTGTATGTCGCTGTCCAGCGCCTTGGCGACCTCGAAGAAGCGCAGTTCCTCCTCACGGGTGTCGAACACGAAGAGGACCAACGGCGGTCCGTTGGCCCCCCACTTATGGCCGGAGACGAGGAAGGCTTGATACAGTTCCACCTTGGATGTGGCGCGGGTCTCGGTAATCCGGTCTCGCTCGTACTCCAGCACGAACGATATCCACCGTGTGCCGGAACCAGTGACGTATCTTAGCCTGCCACCTGCGTCCGGCTCGATTCCGGTCCGGTCGGGTTGGTGGTTCGGTCTTATGAGCGCCCGCTCCGGTGGGTCCAGATCGCTCAGGTGATAGCCCTGGATCCTGCCCGCCTCCTTTGAGAGATCCGACATCAGCCGTAGCACGGTCAACGTATGATCGAGATCCCCGTAGAGGTCGCGCATCTTTCCTCCGAATATTCCCATCGGCCCTTTCAGTTCCACGCTCCACGTTTTGGGCCGAAGTGCTACCCGATCCCTGCCCGATATATATCGAAGTCCCCTATCGGACAGCGCGTAGTGGGGCCTCTTGTCCAGATTGAGCCGTTTGACGAGACCCTGTGCCGTCAGTACCGGGAGCATCTGGCTGACGCGCTGGGTTGAGACGTCGGCCAGCCCCGGTAGGACCATGCGACTGACCAGATGCCAGTCGCCTATGACGTCCAGCAGCTCTTTCACGGCCGGTTTCAGGCGCACCGCGGGGGAGTTTGCGGGCAGCGCCTCCGGGTAAAGTTCTATACGCGACTCGCCGTGTCGGCGTGGCGCGGCCGGTGAGCGCTTCCGCTTGGACGGCAGTCGTCGGACGATGTCTCGCAGACTGGTAACGGTCGATTCCTTGTCTGACGGCGCTCCCCATACGCGCCTGCGAGTCCTCCAGACCTGGTCTTCACGGGCGCAGTAGGCGGGCGGGCCGGGTCTAGCCGCCACGATCTCATACACGTGACGCCAGCCCGTCGCCGTCGCCGTCACGATCAGGACGATGGCGGGCCAGCGATCCTTATCCCTGACGATGCCATGCCACCTGCCACGGAAGCCGTTCGCCGTCTGCCTGCGTCCCACGCGGACGATTCCGACCGCAGGACCACCGTCCAATCTGAGCATCGCATCGTAAGGGCCCGACGTGAAGAGGTCCACCTTCGTCGAACTGTATTCTGTATGCGAGAGGACGCGCGCTGCCAGATCATAGATCACGGCCAGGGCATCCATGCGCCTGATCATCTCGCTGAAGACCTGAGGGTGGACAGGAAGCCGTCGCCAGTACTCCGTTGGCGCCATGCCCAGGTCGGCTGCGGCCGCCTCAATCCCCTTGGTGGTGGGAAAGAACCGCTGGCGGTCGCGCTGATATCGGGGGCCGCGCTGGCGCCTGCGCTTCGGTTGCTCATATCCCACGCTGTGCGCCACGCTGGAAACCAGTTTCCGCTCGCGGAGTCTCCTGAGCCTGTCATCCATCGTACTTCTCGGGGTGTCCGTGAGCCAGGCGAGATCGTCGAGGTCCGCGAATACCATACGGCAGGTCGTGTGTAGAAGCTCTGTGAGAGCCGGATTTAGACGGGGTTGGGACACGATAGCACCTCCTTGAGAAACCCAGTGTAGGTGATGTCCTCATTCTCGGTTCCGACTGCGCGCACCCTTTCGAACTACCCAACCTGTATTGACAGTTCCGGTCTCAGGCAGTAATTCAATTTCGGCCTGGAGGCTCTCATTGTCGGTCGGGACCAAATGCGCAGCGTATCGCTGACTACTGTTCATGCCGATTCTCCCCGATCATCACGGAGCCGCCGCCTTTTGCGCGCGGCCGGACCCGAGCCTACAGCGTCCGCCAGAGCATCTTTCTGTCGGGGCAGATCACGCTGGATACCCATGACTGCCTATATTGGCGAAGCGGGCTGACCTCCCCCACCCGCTTCTCCGCCCCTTTGAGTCGCCGCCGCAGGTAGCGCTGAGTGCTAAGACCTCCCCGCGTCGGGGAACGGCGCTCTCACGCCGAAGAGATGCGCCATATTCCATCTGGCATACTTGGGACACCGGCAACAGTCGCCGACTGTCTCATCGCGACGGAACCGTGCGTGGCCTACGTACCAGGTGGCGCTGTGGGGCGACTTCCACGGCGTGAACCGAGATAGGCGACCGACGGCCCTATGTGCCGGTCTCCACGTATCCAGACGAGCATCCTCTGTTAGTGCAGTCTGAGCGGTCAGGGTAAGTAACTGTTTCTAGAAATCTTCACTGATTCGTCCCAGTGTGCTCTAATTCAGTTATGAACCTGGCACACAAATAAGCATTGAATCCAACCCGCAGGCAGGACCGTCTGCTGTGGGAACATGTGGGCTATGCGAGGTTCGCGGCAAACAGAGCCATTGAGGACTTTCCTGATGGCCTTGCCTCGGGAGAGTGGCGCAACGACAGGACGCTCAGGCCGCGCTGGAATGCACGCAAGGCTCAGATTGCTCCGTGGGCCACTCATCTCAGCCAGAACGCGGCCAAGGACGCCATACGCAACGTTGGAAGGGCCATCTCACACTGGGGAGATTGCCGGGCTGCGTTGAGGGCGGGCAAGCCTGCGAGATAACGTCGGCTTTCCCCGCTGGTACGTGTCGATCGGCGTGGATGCCAGCCCCCCCCCGCCGCCGAGCGGGCCGGCGAGGCGGTGGGCATCGACATGGACATAAAGACCCTCGCCACGCTGTCGGACGGGACGGTTATCGAAGACCCGAACGTCCCGTCGTCTGCGATTGCGGCCATGCGGCGTGTGGACAAGGCGATAGCGCGCTCCGTGAACACTCACGGGCGTAGCAGACAGTCCGATCGCAGGGAGCCGCTCTATCACAGATGCAGAAGACTTCGTACGTACGTCAGACATCTGATGTCCGATTTCCAGCACAAGACGACGACCGCGATAGCCAAGCGGTACGCCCGGACGGGAGTCGAGAGCCTGAACGTCCCCGTCATGATCCGCAACCGCACGCTCAACAAAGCCATTGCCGATGTGGGCATGAGCAGATTCATCTCGATGCTCAGGTACAAGTCGGAGCTGCATGGCGCTGAGTTGGTCAGCGTGGACCGCTAGCACCCGAGCTCGCGCATCTGCTCTGGCAGCGGTATCTACAGGGCGGAGCTTACGCTGTCGATGAGAGAATATCGCTGTTACGCGTGCGGTCTCATCGGGGCTCGCGATGCCAACGCAGCAAGGAAAACAGAAGGCGAGGTGACAAGGTCTGCCGACTCGATATACTGACGCGGAGACGAGGTAAGACCGGGGTGAATTGCGCCTCCGGCAGCGTCATTGAAGCGTCTGTTGGAATCAGCCGATCTGCACGTGCGATTAGAGCACATTGGCGCATGTTAGGATAGATTCTAATGATCGGTTCACTGCCTCTGCGATCAAGCTATAGAGCATTTAGTCGCCGGGATTGCGCCACATGCTATCGTGGACGAAGCGGCCGCTCCCTCTATTCAACAATCTACGGGGTTACGTCTTTTCGGAGTGCGCCCGCTGCTGTGAGTGCCGCTGCCTGCCGTGATGTCATCCACGGCATCAGGCATTCGGAGGGAACCCTTTAGCTGGGCACCCGCGGGTTAGTTACCGGTTCGGCGATAAGTTAGCGCAGGCGGTTCATCCCGTCTATAATGGAGTTGCGAGATGGCGGGGGACCCGACCGAATCCCTGTTAAGCCGCCAATGGCGGACGGGTGCCGGGAGCGTCTGCAGAGCCGTAGGGTAACTCGCCGGGGTCGCCGGTCGCCTCAGGGAAATAACCGGGGTCGCCGGCCCCCAAAAGGGCCGAGATGGTCCGGTCTCGCGGCGTGAAAGCCGTGTCCGTCCACCTTACGAGCGGTGGAAACGCCGGGACCCCGCTTTTGCGGGGTCCCAAAACCGCGCTTTTGCCTTCACTTCGCCTACCGCCATTCTCTTAACCAAAATGTCTCCGGCCGCTATTCCAAAGAGCGATGAGGTTCACTGTGTTGTTCGCTAAAGGCAAGGCAGGCACCATCGCCGCTTTTGGTGAACTTCGTAGCTTCCAATGCCGTGACGTTCCAAGGACCCCTGAATTCTCCTCTCGGTTGCGTTTCTTTAGGTTGTGTTGACATTTCATTTCAGCCATATCACAGGGCCTACGAATTGCAGGAAGCTCAGATACCTGTCAGCTAATATGTCGAATCTGGAGAAGATACGTCGGTAATGCTTCTCTTACCTATTAGATACTCCACCAAGTGTCGCTCCCGGTACAGAAACCTGGGACAACGTCAACCTCCCAGCCGCTGATAGAAGCGGTCTCCAAGCCCTACGCAGGTGAGGTCGTAGACCGCTCGACAGACGCGCCATCGTTGGCACTCACTTCATGGCCTACCTGCACAAGGCCGCCATCGGCACCATCACCGCACTCCACTGGACTCTGATGAACAACCCCGCGTTCAGATCTGTATGCGGCTTCAACGGAGAGGTTCCGTCCAGCCCACGCTCTCGCGGGTGTTCACGCAGATGTCGGTATGTTCCGACATAATTGAGCGGATGATGGTTGAGATTGTCCGCGAGACCAAGAGAGTCCGGCCCTACCTGGAGAGAGGAAGTCGCGGTGGATACTACACCCGCTCACTCATACTCCGACGGCAACCGCAACCCGCCGTCCGACGCGGACGCTGATTGAGGAATGCACCACGAGTCCAACACCAAGGACGGCTTCGAGGGGATTTTCGGCTACAAGCTCCACATGGCGGCGTGCGCCAGCTACGACTTTCCCATCGCCATGAGGATTACCGTGGGCAACGCGAATGACTCCCCTCGCATGATCCCGGTGGTCCAGGACACGGAGAGTCGGCTGAACGGGTTTCCGAAGTCGGTCGTGGCTGATCCGGGATACGACGCGAAGGAGAACAGCGAGTGGGTGGACGAACGCGGCGGCGCACCGATCATCCACAAGCGAAAGCCTCAGAGCGGGCTTCACCAGGGCGAGTACACTGCCGACGGTATTCCGGTATGTGAGTGCGGGGAGCCGCGGGAGTACGCCTTCACCAACCCCACCACCGGCGTCCACTATTACGGGGAAGTGCCTGACTGTCGCTCGGAGGATAATAACTCGCTCTGCTTTATGTCGATACTGGTGAATCCGAAGGAGAACATCAGGCTGTTCGGCGCGGCAGCGAGGAGTAGGACCTGACATACCGCAAGCGTTGGAGTGTGGAGCGGGTGTTCAGCCGGTGGAAGGTGGAGGGTCGTCTGAACGACTACCGCTTCCGGTAGGTGAAGACGACACGGCTGCACTCGACGCTCCAGATGCTAGCTCTACAGGCGGTGGTCCTGATGAGAATGAAGGCGGCGGATGCCGCAACTCTCGCCTCTTAGAGCGAGTAGCCTGCTCTTTCTCCCGTCTTGAGGCTCTAACCGGATAGAGTTCCTTACCCCGCGCGCTCGTCTTGGCACGGCGTTCGGTTCTGACGCTTCCAACTCGGGCCGAGCGGCGTTACGGGGTGATTTTTGATAGCCTTTCCGCAGGTCCTCACCGAATCACCGTCGTTCGACAGCCCCGGAGTTCTCGGCCTGATGTCACGGCGTTGGATACACCCGTAACATGGATAACATGGTGCGTCTGTCGTAATTTACCGCAAATTCGTCCGCTTAGGGGAATATCACGCTATTTCGGGTCTGAGACCAGGCGACGTGTAATTTAAGCAATCCTGATGTATTGAAGGAGGAAACACCCTAAAGCCATATCTATATAAGCAACATAGCTTTGAACACGAAAAAGAAGTCAGAAGAATCACGCTAGGCGACTTTGAACTTGTGGAGGATGGAAGAATCAGAGTGGCTCAGGGACGCCATGAAACAGGAGCTTATCGTGCCGTGGACACTTCCCTTTTGATTAAAGAGGTTATGGCGGCTCCCTACGCCGATAGGTGGTTCATAGAACTCGCTCAGTCGGTTGCTTCTCGCTATGGATTTACGGGACCTGTTAGTAAATCAAGACTGTTAGAAACTCCGACGTGGAGCTAGGGTTTTGCGACGCCGTCGGACGTATCACCCGCACTTGCACCAATGTAGTCATACCTACTGGCACGTCGCCTTGCTGGGACATACGGAGACCGAATGATATTGACACGTTTCACCACTAGCCAGTGGTCCGTTGTGTCGCGATGTTGGAGGCGGACGATTCGCGGCCTTGCGGCCTTGCGGCCTTGCCTGGCCCCGTACCTGTCCGGAGGAGCACAGCATGCCTGTAAATGATGCGGTCATAGAGCGGCGAGTGGCACAGGCGGTTTCAGACTACATCGCCCATCACAGGAAAGATGCGATCAAAGAGCTACAATTCTATCGGGATACGCCGACCCTCGGCCACGCAATCACGCGGGCAGCTCATGCGTGTACTGCGGGTGGCGGGAAGCACCCGCACCAGTGGCGAATCCCCCGCGATGCCCTCCGGGAGTTCGGGGCGCCCTCTCCGGCAGTAAGCGGGCTATAGGGAGAGCAACATCATTCGATGAACTCCATGAGATCGTTCGGGGGGTCGGTGAACCGATCTACATGATCGGCGAGCTCACGACCTACGACACCGCGCACCGCATCGGCTGCAAGCTCTGTCTCCCTCCAACGCGGGTCTACCTGCACAGCGGCACACAGAGTGGCGCCGTAGCTCTGGGAATCCACCGCAGCTGTACATCTATCTCAGTCAAGGTACTGCCTAAGCCTTTCGCGGTTCTTGAACCATACGAGATCGAGGACTGCCTTTGCATCCTTAAGGGACTACTGTCGGGCGAACGGCCCATCCTAGGCGCGGGCTGCGGGTGCAATGGCCGGGTCTGCGCGCGCTAGAAATCGTAGTCGGCCAGTCGAGGCACACTAAAGCGCAGTTTCAGGCAGGTAGAGGGAACAAAGGTTGCAGACGGTGAGTCTTCGCTTATGTCGGAATAGGCTGGATGGAAGTCCAACCAGTTCAACCAGTACCCTGTCGAAGGACACTGTCGCTTCCTGAATCCACTGGAAAGGCAGTGATGTGAGCATCGTCAGACGCCGAAAATCGGAGTGGTGACTTAATGATACGCTGTAGTACTCGGACTGAGAACTAAATATCCTTTGTAAGTGTGCGTGGTGCCAAAGCTAAAAGTGCTTTCCGGCCGATAATTTTCTGGACTGAGAACTTAATGACAGAAGCCGTCCGAAAGCAGTCCATATCGCACCTGATCGACCTGCGACCGCATAGCTGAATTAGCTATGAGGTCCACCATCGCTCTTGGCTTACGCTCGGTACCGATTACGGGTGTGCAGCAAGGGGTTAAATAACTATGACAATGCCCGAGACGCGCAAGTCTCGTGCACCATCAATCATCAGCCGCTCATGCCCGTAATGAACTCGTCTAGGAGGCGCGGGTGTCCTCAACCTTCCCACGGGCATTAGCCATGTGCGTCAGAGAAAGCCGCCAATGGCGGGTGAACATTGGACCACCGCGGCGGTGGAATACTCTACCACCTTGAGTTAGTATTGGCTGGGGTAAATGCCGGCTCTGAACAGTCTGGGGTTAGCGTCGGAAGTCCGTTTGAAGACGGCATGGCGGTAGCCTGCTTGCTCTGTTTGAGTCTGTAGCTCTCGCCATTCATCTCCACGCTATGTACGTGGTAGGCCAACCTGTCCAGCAGCGCTCCGGTCAGCCTCTCCCCTCCGAACACCTCGGTCCACTCGTCGAACGGCAGGCTGGTAGTCACCATGATCGAGCCTCTCTCGTACCGCTGGCTGAAGACCTTGAAGAGCAGTTCGTCTCAGGCACACGACGCCGGACAATATGTCCCGAACACGATTAACCTGGCGGGACCGTAACAGGGTGGCTCTGTCCGACCCGTCCCGAACACCGGTGGTGTTCTCGACACTCCCTCTCTTGACGGAGGCATCCGTCACATCTCTGAAGTCCTGAGAGCCGATTTCGAAAGTCAGCATCGCGACGATGTTCAGTTGGTGGATTACATCCGACGGCCGGGGAACCGCACAGTGTTCAAGCGGCTGGGCTAACATATTGGAAGTCTTGGAACATCAAGGCCCTATTGCTTATCCGGGAGTGTCAGGTCGGCAGAAGTTCGGGCGTCGGTCTTCTGGACCCAAGCTTGCCCGTTCGTGGTCCCGCGCCGTCGATGGGCCCTCAGGATGAATGCGACAATCCAGCACGTTGATTAGCAGGACGGTTCTGACTAACAAAGCCTTGCAGCGGGGATTGCAGCCTCCATCGCGACACCGAAGAGTCACGGGCACATGTCCCCTGACCTCCCTGCGAGGTCAGCCCCTGGACCAGGCAACTTCTCAGTTTCCAATGCAATCGGCCATGCCAGTCACCGCCAGTCATGAGACCGCGGCATCCTCACTGCCGACCGTATCGCTCGCACCTCAGAAGCTATGACGTTCACTGTACCGTCCCAAGCGGATATAGTCCCTCTGACGAGGATCACCTGGCTGCTGAGTTCCCTGCGGTACTGAGCATAGACGCCGGGCCACAGTATCACCTGCGTGTCCCCGGTCTCGTCCTCGATGGTAACGAATATAGTGCCGTCTCTTCCCTTCGGATGCTGTCTCGCTATGGGCCATCCCGCGACTACCGCGAAGTCCTCGTCGCCCAGACTCTCCACCTCAGCGCAGGTCATCACCTCGGAGGGCAGGCCCGGCCTGACGAACTGCATGAGGTGTCCCCTGGGGTAGATGCCCATCGTCCGGTACTCACCCGCCATTCGCTCGGCCTCCGAAAAGTCGCCGAGGTTAGGGATGGAGTCCTCCATCGAGAGCGGCAGCGCGGCCTGCCCATTCCTTTTAGGACTCGCGTACAGGCCTGCGTCCCAAAGCGACTGCCTGCGGTTGGGCGTTATGCGGTCGAACGCCCCTGCCATCACCAGCGACTCCACCGCCTGTGGCCTGATCCCGGTACGCCTCACAAGATCGCCTGCGCCTATGTAGGGGCCGTGTTCTTCTCTCTCCTCCACGATCAGGCTCGCCGACCCAGGGCCCACGTCCTTTACCAGCCCAAGTCCCAGAAGGACGCAGCCATTATGGGGTATGGCGCTTGGCTCGCTCCCGAGCACGCAGGGGTTGAGGAACGGAACGCCGAACCGCCTGGCGTCCTGCTTCAGGGTCTCCACCGGGTAGAATCCCATCGGCTGGCTGTTCATCAGCGCGACGAAGAACTCCAGCGGATGATGTCTCTTCAGCCATGCAGCCTGGTACGCGGTTATCGCGAAGGCGTGTGAGTGGCTCTCGGGGAACATGTACTGTCCGTTCACCTTCTGCCATATCTTCAACGCGCCTTCCTGGTCGACTCCGTTGTTCAGTGCACCCTCCAGGAAGTGACTTCTGTACATCGCCACCAGGTGGCCGTTGCTGGACTTTGCGAAGGCGCGCCTCACCCTGTCCGCCTCCGCCGCGCTCATACTTCCTACGTCCATCAGGAGCTGCACCACCTGCTCCTGCCACACGATTATCCCGTAGCCACGCTCGAGGGCTCTCTTCTCCAACGGGTGGTCGTACTCCCAGCCCGCGCCGTACCTGTATCTATCGACGAACTTGCTCACCGCGCTCTCGGCGGCTCCC
>VXRN01000049.1 GCA_009838465.1 Dehalococcoidia bacterium | reverse complement strand
AGATGTATCCTGTACAAGTGATCGCCTCATGTCAAAATCAAGATACAAGACCCTGAAACCTAAGCCGATATGTAACACTCGGCCTTCCAATATGGTATTATTGTGAAGGATTTTTCTAACCGAGAGGACTTGCCTTTGCCTCCAATAAGCGCACAGGACAAAGATCGGCTCATTGATGCGATCAACCACCAGCGCCGTCCTACTGTAACGGTTCTCTCGTCTCTCCTGGCCGTACAGGATGAGTTAGGCTACATACCCGACGAAGCTATCGAAGAAGTAGCCACGCTGAATGACACGACAATCAACGAAGTCTGGGGTGTAGCGTCCTTCTACACTAATTTTCGATTCACTCCACCCGGCAAGCACAACGTTGAAATCTGCTGGGGACCCACCTGCCACCTGACAGGCGCGGCCCAAATCCTCAAGCGAGTAATGGAACAACTCGGCCTGGAGGACGAAGGAGAGACCGAGGACAACAACATATCGTTCAAGTTCAATACTTGCCTCGGCGCCTGTTCCAACGCGCCAGTAATGAGCATAGACCACCACCTTATCGGGCGACTCACGCCCGAATCCGCGTCCAACGCGGTCGGACGCCTTCTGAACGAATCCTGAAACGACCCAATACCACAGACCCCATACGTGAGCCATGCCAACTTACGAAGAAATCAAACAGACCGCCGAAGAGCGATGGAAAGACCTGACCGAGGGGCCTGAACCCTGGATACGGGTTTGCTCCGCCATGTGCGGACACGCAGCGGGCGCGCGCGAAGCCATCACCGCGCTCAGGAACGCCCTTGAATCCCGAGGTATAACCGCTCGCATAGACGAGGTCGGCTGCCTGGGAGTCTGCTACGCCGATCCGCTGGTTGACGTACTCCGCCCGGGAACCGGATCCAGACTCTTCTTCCGGAACGTCACTCCCGACGACATTCCTGCGATAGTGGACTCATACATCGAGTCCGGTGAACTTCCCGACGATAAAGTCTTCGGCTACCTGGGAGAAGACCCGATAGACGGCGCGTCCGACCTCAGCGAAGTAACCGGAATAGCGAGGCAGCATCGCATAGCACTCAGAAACGCGGGAAACATCGCTCCTAACGATATATACCAGTACATCGCCAACGGCGGTTACGCCGGATTGCACAAGGCGCTCACGCAGATGGAACCCGACGACGTCATCAAGGAGATGACCGACTCTGGTCTCCGAGGGCGGGGCGGGGCAGCATTTCCTACCGGCATCAAGTGGAGCTTCATGGTAGGCTCTCCGGGCCCCAGGAAGTATATGCTCTGCAACTGCGAGGAGGGCGACCCGGGCGCGTACAACGACAAGGGTATCCTGGAAAGCGACCCGCACACTCTTCTCGAAGGGCTGATGATCGGAGGATACGCGACACGAGCCTCCAACGGCATAGTGTTCATCCGGCACGGCCACGACGGGCCGATAGATCGCACCGAAGAGGCGATTAGGCAGGCCTACGAAGTTGGCATCCTTGGAGAGAACATCTTCGGCACAGACTTCAGCTTCGATATCGAGGTCGCGCTGACCGGAGAGTCCTACGTCGCGGGAGAGGAGACCGCCCTGATGGAAGCCATCGAGGGCAAGCGTTCCCAGCCAAGGTTCCGTCCCCCCTTCCCTGCCGCATACGGCGTCTGGGGCTATCCATCAACGATAAACAATGTCAAGACATACTCATACGCCCCCGAGATAATCTCCCGCGGCGCGGAGTGGTTCAGTTCGATAGGCGTCAACCGCAGCACCGGCACCGCAATCATCTGCCTCAACGGAAACATCGAATATCCGGGCCTGTATGAAGTACCGATGGGTCTCACGCTTGGCGAAGTGGTGAACGAAATCGGGGGCGGTGTACCCGACGGCAAGGAGCTAAAGCTGCTCCAGACCGGAGGGCCGCTCGGCGGCGTACTGAGCGCGGAGAGTATGTCCATACACATTGATTTCGACGAGATGCGTGACGCCGGAGCGATATTAGGCTCTGGCGGCATCATAGTCGGCGACCAAGACGTGTGTGCGGTTGACCTGACTCGCGTTCTTGTCGCCTTCTGCCAGTTCGAGTCCTGCGGCAAGTGCTTCCCATGCAGGCTCGGCATGGAGCATCTTCTCGAAATAACCGAGCGCATCGCAAGATGCGAGAGCAAGCCCGGCGACCTCGATCTCATGCGCTCTGTCGGCAACACGATGGAGGCCAGTTCGCTCTGCGGCCACGGCCAGCTTGGGTTCGGACCGATACGCTCGGCGCTCACACACTTCGAGGCCGACTTCAAAGCTCATATCGAAGAGCGCAGATGCCCCACCGGAAGTTGCCTCGGTCCACGCATCGCGCCAAAGAACACGAGACCGTATGCCCACGACTTCGTACCCGGAGCATCATAATGGCTGACGACATCACGATTACTATTGACGGCCAGGAGATTCCTGCACAGCCGGGCCAGATGATAATTCAGGCCGCCATGGACGCGGGACTTTATATCCCATATCTGTGCTACTACCCGGGGATGAAGCCGTTCGGCGCGTGCCGAATGTGCGTGGTAACCGCCGAAGCTCCGGATCGGGAAGGAAACTATCGCTCCTTGCCCGGCTCGCCCGCGTCATGCACCACTCCTATATCTCCCGGTATGAGGGTGACCACTCAGAGCGCCGAACTCCAGGGACTGCGGCGCGGCATAATGGATATGCTACTGTCGGAGCATCCCCACGGATGCCTGACCTGCCACCGCATCGAGCTATGCGGCCCGGCGGACATCTGCCTGCGCCACGTGTCGGTAAACGACCGCTGCGTAACCTGCCCCAAGAACGAGCGGTGCGAACTCAAAGACACGGTGCGCTATCTCGAAATGGAGATGGACACACCGCTCACCTACAACAATCGCCACCTGCCCCTTGCAACGCAGGACCCGTACTGGGACATGGATATGAACCTGTGCATCGTTTGCGCGCGCTGCGTGCGGGTCTGTGATGAAGTGCGTGGGGATTCCGCTCTTACACTCCAGATGCGCTCAGGCCGGAGCCTGATAGGAACGTCGCAGGGAACCAGCCTGCTCGAGTCCGGCTGCGAATTCTGCGGAGCGTGCATTGATGTTTGCCCCACGGGCGCACTTGTCGAACACGACTACAAGTGGGACAAGGCCGTCGAGGAAGTGAACTCCATATGCCCACACTGTCCCGTCGGATGCGAAATGAAGCTGGAAGTGAACAAGCGCAACCGTCTGATCCGCTCGATACCCGACCGTCACGCCGCCGCGAATCGCGGGCAAGGCTGCTTCAAGGGCAAGTTCGGGATGGAGTTCGTCAACCGGCGCGACCGTATCAAGTCGCCCATGATCCGCCGCAATGGGCAGTTGCAACAGGCGACCTGGCCGGAGGCCGTTGATTTCATATCCGAAAAGCTCCCCGACTACAGGAACGGGCAATACTCCCTCATCGCGTCGCCAAGGGCAACGAACGAGGACGCCTACATCGCCCAGAAGTTCGCGCGAACGGTGATGGGTTCCAACAACATAGATGTCGCCTCCAACACGCGGCCCGAGATTCTCAAGCCTCTCCAAGAGCAGCTTGGATACCCGGCGGCAACCAATCCCACATGGGACCTGGAAGACTCGAAGCGCTTCCTGGTGGTCTCCTCCAACATGACCGAAGAGCAAAACGTCCTCGCGGTGCCCATCAAGAAGGCCGTCCGCGAGGGCAGTGCGTCGCTGATAGTGATTGACCAACGTGAGACCGAGCTTGCGCGCCACGCCAAACTCTGGCTCAGGCCCAGAATAGGCACCGAGGCGGCGCTCGTCGGGGGCATGATCCGGGTAATTTGGGACGAATCGCTAGAAGACAACGAATTCCTCAACGAACACGCCGACAATATCCAGGAGTTCAGGAATTCCATTATCCGCGAGTTCGACCTAGCGAACGTCGAACGCACGACAGGCGTGTCTCGCGAAGACATACAGACTGCCGCCCGACTCTTCGCGGAAGAGCGGCCGGGGGCGATACTTTACGCGCTTGAGACACTTCCCAGGCAACTGTACGAGGAATGTTCACGCGCGCTGGTAAACCTCGCTCTGGTGACCGGCAACATCGGCCGGCGGTCATCAGGACTATACCCGCTGTTCACCGGGGCCAATGAACAAGGCGCGCGCGACGTTGGATGTGTCCCCGACTCCTTCCCCGGTCACAGACAGGTGAGTGACGAGAGACACCGCCAGCGCGTTTCCAGAGCTTGGGATGCGGACGTTCCGTCCTCCCCGGGCATTGGCATAAGGGAACTCGCGGGGGCTGTGGACTCCGGGCTCGTGAAAGCCGTTCACGTAATCGGCGACAGTCCGAACTTCACAAACGGCGAACTAGGCGATTTCAGGGCCGCTCTGGACAGCGCCGAATTCGTCATCGCCCATGCCACATTCGAGAACGACATAACCGAACTTGCCGACGTCGTGCTTCCCTCCCTAACATTCGCAGAACGCACGGGAACATATACCAACCTGGAGCGTCGGGTACAGTTGCTCAGACCGGCGCTCGGCCCCAAGGGGGACGAGGAAGCCGACTGGCGTATAATCTGCCAGATTGCGTCGCGCATGGACGCGCAGGGCTTCGATTACGGCCAGGAATCGGACATATTCGACGAGCTCAACAACTTGGTCTCCATATACGGCGGCATCACCTATGGAAGAATCCAGGCCGGAGGAATTCACTGGCCCTGTCTCGCTTCCGACATGGCTGACGTCGCCATTCTGTACCAGGAATCCCAGGCAGAGAGCAAACTGAAGTTGGCTCCGATGTCCATGTCAGACGTTCCCGAGCATGAAAGCATAGATTACCCCTTTATGCTTGCGCGTGGTCGCGTCCTGCATCAGCCGGACGAGGACATAGAGATAATCCAGATAGACGGCAGGAATGCCATACAGCGCGACGAGACAATCCAGCTGCACCCTGAAGACGCAGCCGAACTCGGCATTGTCGAAGGCGATTGGATCGAAGCCATATCCAGCCGGGGCAGGGCCGCCGGAATAGCGGACCTCACGGGCCCGCAGCGTGGACTGGTGTCCATGACGACTCTGTTCGGAGACCTAATAACCGCTCTCGTTCGCAGTGAAGACCCCGATCCAATGCTTAACGTACCTACCCTGCCGCTGACTTCGGTGCGGATAGTAAAACTTACCGCACAGGTCGCGGCGGACTGATCAACTAACAGGAATGCAAAGGAGCAACCCAAACTTGACCACCCAAACCAGAAGAAGAATCCGTCGTCCGAAGCTGGCCGACACCGCCATACTGAAGAGAAAAGACTTTACCCACGACCTCTGGACCATCTGGCTGGAAAAGCCCGAGGGCTTCACCTTCAAGCCGGGCCAGTATTGCACGATTGGCTCGGAAGGAGTCGAGCGGGCATACTCCATAGTATCCGCTCCATACGAAGAAGACCTCGAACTCTTCATCGAGCTCGTCCCGCCGCCCGACGGCAACCTGACTCCCCTGCTCTACAACCTGAAAGACGGGGATAGCGTCACCATACGACCCAGGGCAAAGGGAATCTTCGTCTTCGATCCTTCGCAGCCGAACCAGCTTTTCGTCGCTACCGTAACCGGCGTCGTCCCTTACATCAGCATCATCAGGCAGTATCTCAACGATGGAGAGACGGGACACCACTTCTACATCCTGATGGGCGCGAGCTACCACGACGAATTCGCGTATGATGCCGAATTGGAACAATTGGCCGCGGAACATCCCGATATGATCACTTTCGTTCCCACTATCAGCCGCCCGGATGAGGAGCCGAATGCGGGTTGGGCAGGCGAGACCGGTCGCGTCAACAACATAGTCGAAAAGTACGCGGAGAAGTGGGAACTCATCCCCGAGGACACAATCGTCTATGCCTGCGGCCATCCAGGGATGATAGAGGACGTGAAGGACCGCATGATTTCCAAGGGATACGACGTCAGAGAAGAACGCTTCTGGAAAGAAGACGAATAGGCTCCGTCCTTAAATCGCACCAACGCAAGGGCCGACTTCGTTGAAGTCGGCCTCTTTGGTTACTTGGGATAACAGAGGCCTCCTACTAACTGCTAACATATGTTAACGGGAAATAATCCTTGGTCAAGTACCACAAAATGAAGTCAATACTCTCCGTCCTGTGCCTCACACTGGCGCTGACCCTCACCCTCGCCTGCGGGCAAGAGCCGGTCCCCACTCCCACGCCCACCAGTGCGCCAGCCGAGACTTCCACGCCGGTCCCGCCGACCAGCACACCGGTCGCGGGACCCGTTGCCGCGTCCAACATTCCGATGCCCACGAGAGCGCCTATCATTACTCCAACCCCGGGGCCGACTCGTACACCTAGTCCGACCCGCACACCCGTATCGCTTGAGTTCGCTATATTTAACTCCGCCCGCGATTTTACGGCCAAAGCCGGTGGTGGATACGCATTTAACATGAGCGGCGTCCTTAGCGTCCAAACAAGCGACAGGATTGATGTTGACATCCCAATCACATACGCCGGCGACGCGCTTCCCGGCTATAACTCGGCCACCCTATCGCTGACCACGCCCTCCGAGACCGTAGAATACGACGCGATAGCGCTCCACAACATGGCCGGAGTATCCGGCGAAACTATCGAGGCGGGCTACATATTTGACGCTGATGCACACCGCTGGGCCGAGAAAGAGGAGTTGCTCTTGCTCTCTGCTCTGGCCAGCCTCAGCGTACTGCTGGGCTCGGATCTATCTGAAACGTCGGACATCGCCACTGATGGACAGGTGAAACTGACCGGACAGGAGACGTTCGACGGCGTTGAGACTCATGTCATTTCCGGCAAAGTAACGGGCGCAGAGACCGAACTGGAAGTGACCTACCGCATCGGTGTGGATGACGTCCTACTCAGGCAGATAGAAGTCTCGGGCAACTTGGACCCCTCAGTCATAGGCGCGCTGACAGATGGGATCAGCGCCGACTCAGCCCGAGCCGAACTGACAGTCAGTTTCTCCGACTACGGTAAAGATGTCGTCCGCAAGTCCCCTTATCTGGCATGGCCGCGTTTCTCTCACAACGCCACCCTTCTCGATGATGGGCGCGTCCTAGTATCCGGCGGATGGATGGGTGCGTTCGAGGACAACAACCTAACCGGATTCCCAGCCGGAATTTCCCAAATTTACGATCCTCTGACAGCCACGTGGACATTCAAGGGTAAACTCGATCCGGACGCTTGGGAAGAAATCCCCGATCTATTCCCGCAGACATCGCCTGCGAGGCTGCCCGACGGCCGGATTGTAAGTGTCGCCATTCTCGGCGACCCTCATCCTCATCCTCCCGATATAGACGTTCATCCTTTCGGCGCTCTCGCCGTCTTCGATACCGATACTGATGAGTGGACTCGCCTATCCGACACCCCCGTTCCCACGGATCGCAGTTTTCCCGACGCGATTGTCCTGAGCGACGGACGCGTGTTGGTAGTGGGCGGAACGGAAATTGGAAGATCGGCTTCAGCCTCCTTCAGCCCTTTGGGCATCGTCGAAGCCTACGACCCGTCCACAGACACGTGGCAGACATTGGAACCCATGAACCGGGTCGCCATACAACGTTGGTTGGTTCCGCTCGACGACGGGCGCATTCTGGCCGCGGGAGGCTTCATCATTGAACCAGATATGCAATGGGCCAGCGAAGTCGAAATATACGATCCCCATACAAACAAATGGACGCCCGCTGAAAGCATGACCGCCCCGCATACACAGGCTATTGTCCTGCTGGACAGCAGAGTCCTGGCGACAGGCGGTGCGCTCCCGCATACCGACATCCCAGACAGCGAAACATACGACCCAGCCACAGGCGAATGGACTGCCGCCGGAGCCATGTCGCAACGTCGCTCCAATCACACCCTGACTCTACTGACCGACGGTCGAGTTCTGGCAGTCGGCGGCGTAAACGCGACGGACAATGACGACTATGCGGTGCTCCCCACCACTGAGATATACGACCCTGCAACCAATACGTGGTCACCGGGCCCGGAATTGTCCCAGCCGAGGGCGAGTCATTCCGCGACACTCATGCCCGACGGCAGCGTACTTCTCACGGGGGGAATCAGCGAGCGGAACGGCGACAAATACGTCTCCATATCCACCGAGTTCATCGGACCCTGACAATTCACAATTCCGCGCGTCCGATTCCCTTTCAGCACCGCACCGCGCCCGCTAAAATAGAAGCGCTATGCCGACCCCAGCCCGCAGACAGTACCTTCGCATCAAGAGCGAACACGAGGACGCCATCCTGCTGTTCCGCATGGGCGACTTCTACGAGACGTTCGACGACGACGCCCGCATTATCTCGCGCGAGCTTGAGATAGCTCTCACATCCCGCGAGTTCGGCTCAGACAAGAATATCCCCCTGGCCGGAATACCCTACCATGCGTTGGAGCCATACCTAGCCCGGCTGGTCAAGAAGGGCTACAAGGTAGCGATATGCGAGCAGACCTCCGACCCATCGAAGTCCAGGGGCATCGTTGACCGGGAGGTGCTGCGGGTAGTGACGCCCGGGACCGTGTTCGAAGATTCTCTGCTGGAGGGCAAGGCGAACAACTATCTCGCCGCCGTCATAGTCGAAGGAGACCAGGCCGGGTTAGCTTATGCGGACATCACCACCAGCGAGTACGCCACAACACAGCTTGCCACCACGGAGGTCCCGGTCGAGCTGTTCAGGCTGCGCCCCGCCGAACTTCTTCTCCCGGAAGGTGCGGACTCCGTGGAGACCGACGAGTCCACGTCCGTGACCCACATACCCACCGAGTCTTTTGACCCGGAGTGGTGTACAGAGTCGCTCCAACGCCATTTCGGTGTCGGCAGCCTGGAAGCGTTCGGCTGCGACCGTCTGCCTCTGGCGATAAGGGCCGCGGGCGCGATCCGTGAATACCTCACCCAGACCCAGAGAGCCGCCGCAGACCAGTTGACCACCCTTCGCACCTATACGACCAGCCGACACATGGTCCTCGACCCACAGACGCGCCGCAACCTGGAGTTGTTCGAGGGAGGACGCTGGGCAGACACGACTGCATCCCTGCTGTCGGTCCTCGACCGCACGAGAACGGCCATGGGCGGGCGCGTGCTGAGATCATGGGTGGGACAGCCTTTGCTCGACCTCGATGAGTTGGTGCAGAGGCAGGAGTCGGTCGAGTGGTTCCATCGCAGCGCTCTGAGACGCGAGCGCATCATCGCGCTGCTGGACTCTGTATCAGACATCCAGCGACTGCTGAACCGCGTCAGGGGCTTCGGAGCGACTCCTCGCGACCTGGTCGCGCTCGCCGCGAGCCTGGAAGCCGCTCCATACCTGAAAGAGATTCTGTCCGAGGACGAAGACTCATGGCAGGTGCAGGCCATCTCGGACGGCATACGAGACACCTCAGAGGTGGTCGCGCTACTGCGATCTTCCATTACGGATGATCCTCCGATTACGGTCGGCGACGGCAAGGTTATCAGGCCCGGATTCTCCCCCGAAATGGACGACATTCGAGATGCAACGACCAACGCCCAGCAGTATATAGCGCGTCTCGAAACGCGCGAGCGCGAGCGCACAGGCATCAAGTCCATCAAGGTCGGCTACAACAAGGTCTTCGGGTACTACATCGAGGTCAGCAACGCGAACCTCAGCCTCGTGCCGGACGACTATGTTCGCCGCCAGACGCTCGTGGGTGGAGAGCGTTTCATTACACCGGAGATGAAGGAGTACGAGTCCCGCATACTCAACTCGCAGGACCGCATGGCCGGACTCGAAAGCGACCTGTTCAACCAGGTCTGCGCCCAGACCGCCAGTCACTCCGCCGATATTGCCGCGACCGCCGAATCCATTGCCCTCATTGACACCTTCTGCTCGCTCGCGGAGGTCGCATCCCGAAACGCATACGTCAGACCCGAACTGAACGACACCGACGGAATTGAGATCAGGCAGGGCCGACATCCTGTCGTGGAGAGGATGCTCGACACGGGCAGCTTCGTGCCCAACGATACCGTCATGTCCGCTGAGGACGGACGCCTCGCCCTGATAACGGGGCCGAACATGGCGGGCAAGTCAACATACATCAGGCAGGTCGCGATACTCGTTCTGATGGCTCAGATAGGTAGCTTCGTTCCTGCCGAGGCGGCCTCCATCGGTCTGGTGGATAGGATATTCAGCCGGGTGGGATTGCAGGACGACCTAGCGCTCGGCCAGTCCACGTTCATGGTGGAGATGGTGGAGACCGCGTCCATCCTGAACCACGCTACGCCGCGCTCGCTGATAATCCTGGACGAAATAGGTCGCGGCACCAGCACTTTCGACGGCCTGGCCATAGCGCGAGCGGTGGCCGAGTACATCCATAACCATCCGAACCTGGGATGCAACACCCTGTTTGCCACCCACTACCACGAACTCACTCAGCTATCCGACCATCTGCCCGGCGTCCGGAACTACAACGTCGCAGTCTCCGAGGAGAACGGCAGCATTGTGTTTCTGCGCCGCATAGTCCCAGGGCGCGCCGACAAGAGCTACGGGATACACGTAGCCCAGCTTGCCGGAATGCCCAACGCCGTAGTCAACCGCGCCTGGGAGGTACTCCGGGACCTCGAGGTGGACGACACACAGGTCTCCGGGAACGGAAATTCAACCGGCAACTCCTCACAGCCAACTCAACTCGCGCTGATGCCAATGTCCTCCCCCACCCTCGACGAACTCAAGGGCCTGGACATCTCCTCGATGACCCCCATAGAGGCCATAAACAAGCTGTACGAGCTTCAGAAGGGCGCGTCCGACGACTGATGTATCCACATTATCGCGCCGGAAAAGGGTAACGGCTCAGACTTCCTTGACGCCCCACCCCGCGCGTACTATTCTAAGCCTGCTGAAGCAATGCTATCCTAACAAGGAGCGAGGAGCGGACAATGACGACACTAGCCCTGCCAACGGCGCCATCGGAAGTACGAGAACTCATAAGGGAAGGGCGACTGGTGCAGACCACCGCCGGGATGTCGCCCGGACACGTTCAGGCGAACCTCGCCATCCTGCCCAAGGAAGTGGCATTCGACTTTCTGCTGTTCTGCCAGCGCAATCCCAGGCCGTGCCCTCTGCTGGAAGTCGTAGAGGCCGGGGAGGTCGAGCCATCCGAGTTCGCGCCCGGCGCCGACCTCCGCACCGACACCCCCCTGTACAGGGTTTACGAGTATGGCGAAATGACCGCCGAGGTGGAAGACATATCGGAATTCTGGCGCGATGACCTGGTATCGTTCCTGCTGGGATGCAGTTTCTCATTCGAGAACGCGCTCACCAACGTGGACATTCCCATACGACACATGGAACAGGACTCCACAGTCCCAATGTTCATAACCAACATACCCACCGCGTCGGCGGGGATGTTCTCAGGCCCCATGGTCGTATCCATGAGGCCGATCAAGCGGGAGCAGGTCGTGAGAGCCGTGCAGGTCACCTCCCGGTTCCCGGCGGTGCATGGCGCGCCCGTCCACATCGGAGACCCGTCCGCCATCGGCATCGGCGACGTGATGAAGCCCGACTTCGGTGACCCCTCCGAGTTTGAGGATGGCGAGGTGCCGGTGTTCTGGGCCTGCGGCGTAACCCCACAGGCCGCTGCCATGGCATCGAAGCCGCCCCTGATGATTACCCACTCTCCGGGCCATATGTTCATCACCGACAAGAAGGACGAGGACCTGTCAGTCATCTAACTGACAATTGTTAATTGATAATTCATCAAAGGAGCTTCCCTTGACCATAGAAGACATCATCCTGGACAGAGACCGAAGGGGCATCTCGCATCTGCGGCCTCACCTGCCAGCCGACTACGCGACCCAGGCCGCGCAGCTAATTCTGGACAATCCCGGAACCGCCATCGTCGTTACCGGCTTCTACATACTGGACGCGGGCTTCGCCGAGACCGACGGACCTCCGGGCGCGGTCGTCATCGGAAGCGCACTGAACCAGTTAGGATACAAGGTTGTTCATGTGACAGACCTCTACGCTACCGAGATCATGGACAAGACGGGCGGCGATTACTCCAGCGTGGTCGAATTCCCCATCACTGACGAAGACGCGAGCGCTGAGTTCGCGCGCGATCTGCTTTCCGAACTCAACCCTTCGGTGCTGGTAGCAATAGAACGCTGCGGCCTGACCGACGAGGGCAAGTACCGCAATATGCGCGGGCGCGACATCACCGACTACAACGCGCGTATTGACCACATATTCAATTCCGATGTGCCGTCCGTGGGCATAGGCGACGGCGGCAACGAGATAGGAATGGGCAACCTGGCGGAAGAGGTAACGCAGGTCGAGTCCCTCGTCAAGATCCCGTGCGTAACCCAGACCACCAAGCTGATGCTGGCCAGCGTCTCCAACTGGGGTGGCTACGGACTCGCCGCAGCACTGTCCGCGCTGTCGGGACGCAACCTGCTTCCTTCAATAGCGGAGGAACAGCAGCTTCTAAGGGACACCGTGGACCTGGGCGCGGTGGATGGCATGAGCGCGAAGCAGGAGTACAAGGTTGACGGCTTCACCATTGAGGAGAACAGCGAGACCGTTCAGGCGTTGCATGATCACCTGGCGTCAGTCGGAATAGGATAGTCGTATGTGTAGCTAGGCCAACCGGACGCGCACAATAAGAGAAGGGCGGGATTGAATCCCGCCCTTTGTGTTTACTTGATTTGGAATCGGCCTACGTCCCACGTAGCCTCGGGTCGAGTACGTCCCGTATAGCGTCGCCGAACAGGTTGAAGCCATACACCGCCAGCGAGAGCGCGAGTCCTGGCCATATCGCCAGGTACGGGTACAGAATAAACCAGTCACGCACCGGCCCGGTCAGCATTCCACCCCAGGAAGGCTCAGGCTGAGGCACTCCAAGGCCAAGGAAGCTAAGCGAGGCTTCGGTCAGGATAGCTATCCCCAACGCTCCGGTGGATATAATCAACCAGGGAGCGACGCACTGAGGCGCTATGTGCAGCGTCATTATGCGAAGGTTGCCCGCGCCTATGGAGCGAGCTGCATCAACATACTGCGACTCTTTGACCGCAAGCACCTGCGAGCGCACGACCCGATTGGCGCGTGGTATCTGTACGATTCCAATGGCTATGATTATATTGGTCAGGCTCGTTGAAAGCGCGGCGGTAATCGCCATCGCCAGGATGAGCGTAGGTATGGACATGAGCGCGTCCATGATGCGCTGGATTGAGTTGTCCACCTTGCCGCCGTACCAGCCGCTTATTACGCCAATGACGCCACCCGCCCCAGAGCCGAACGCAACCGAAGCAAAGCCGACCAGCAGGGATATTCGCGCCCCGGACATCATCCGGCTCCACAAGTCTCGACCCATCTCGTCGGTGCCGAGCCAGTGTTCCCCGCTGGGCCACTCAAGCTTTGACGCAAGGTTCCACTCCAAGGGGTCCCAGGCAGTCATATAGGGGCCGACTACCGCCATCAGCCCCATGATAATGATTATCAGGGCGCCAAATGCCCCCAGCGGCTTGCGCGTGACGAAGTTCGATATTGCCCGCCATGGCCCCGCACTGCGAGGCCGTCCGAGAGTTACAGCGCCTGTCTGCTGTGTTGCCATTCCGAAGTCCTCTGTTATTCCCTACTGATAGCGTACGCGCGGGTCCAGCCAGCCGTAAGAGAGATCAACCAGCAGGTTGACCACGATAACGCATATTGCGAAGAACATCACCATGGACTGCACAATCGGGTAGTCGCGCTCGAGCATCCCTGCCACGATATATTCGCCAATGCCCGGCAGGGTGAACACGCGCTCCATGACAACGGAGCCGCCCATGGAGAGCGCGGTCGTTATGCCGATGACCGTGATGACCGGGATCAGAGCATTCTTGAGTGCGTGCCGGGCGGTTACCGCGTAGGCGCGAAGCCCCTTGGCGTGCGCCGTCCTGATATAGTCCTGCCGCAGCACCTCGAGCATTGTTGAGCGCATCATGCGCGCCTTGGTAGCCGCGCTGATATAGCCGATCATAAGCGCGGGCCATATGAACTGGCTGAGGTTCCTGGTAAAGTCGTCGGTTATCGCCGAGTACCCCAGGGGCGGACTCCACCTGAAGAAGTAAGCCCCGCCGACCAGGAGCAATGTCGCGCTCCAGAATGACGGTATGGAGAGTCCTGCGAGCGACGCAATACGTACTGTGTAATCTATCTTGGAATCTTGCTTGAGAGCCATCAGCACACCGGCAGGTATTCCGATGGCGATAGCTATGATCTGGGAAAGAATTACCAGCTCGAACGTGACCGTAGCCTTCTGCTTGAATTCATCGAACACCGGACGCTTGGTGAACAGAGAGTTGCCCCAGTCTCCCCTTACGAAACCGCTCATCCATACCCAATATTGAATATAGAGCGGCTCATTGAGTCCCAGCGCCTCCCGAATTTGCTCCAGTTCTTCCTCGCTAACGGTGCCTTCTTCTCCACCCGCCTGCTGCGCCGCTATTGACTGAGCAACATCCCCCGGCGCAATTCGCATCAACGCGAACACCAGAAGAGATACAAGAACTGCGGTCAGCAGCCCAAAAAGGACCCGTCGCACTAGATAACGGTGCATCCGCTCATCCTCTCACATTCCCAGATAAGTTTAGGGGGGCGCTCTTCCATTTCGGCAAGAACGCCCCTTATCGAATCCAGCTAACTAACTGCCGAAGTCAGGCGGCTACCTGGCGAGCCACATTCTCTCCCATCCCGACCATTTGATCTGGGACGGGTGGTTGAACATACGCCAGCCGCGAATGTCCTTGTGCCACGCCGGCCAGATGATGGACCACGGCATCGGAATCATGTAGGCGGCGGTGATTGACTCGCGCTCTATCTCGTGGACTATCTCGCGGCGCTTTTCGGGGTCGAGTTCCACAGCCTGGGCATTGGCCATGTCCAGCAGGCGTTGCGCCCTTTCGGCATCAATCTGGAACCTGCCCGTGCCTCGGTGATACCAGCTCTCGGCGTCAGGGACCAGGAAGATGTTGTAGAAGTCGGATGGGTCGGCCACGTCAGTCCTGGCCTTCGAGCCGTAGTGTACGTCGTATTCGGGCGGTACTCCGTGCGCGGTCTGCCCGCGTTGGCGCTGTACCGCGGTCTCCACCACGTCAACGTTCAGTTCGATGTCCAGGTTCTTCTTTAGCTGGTCCTTGAACCACAGGCAGCCATCAACGAATATCTGCTGCGGAGTGGTCATGCAGCCTGCGGTAAAGCGGGGGCTGTTGGTCAGTCCGGCCTCGTCCAGAAGGCGGTTCGCCTCGGCTATATCCTCCGCCTTTTCACCCGCGCCATTGCGGAAGCCGGGCAGAGCCCAGAGTTCATCGTCGGGCAGCGCCCAGACGGTTCCGGGAGGCATCCAGTTCGTCGGCCTGATTACGCCAACCAGGTCCTTGATGCGGTTGAATTCCGCCCACTCGTCGCGGTCTATGCCAAGGTGAATGGCGTATCTCACGCGCTCGTCATTGAATGGCTCACGGTGCATATTGAACTGGAGACCCTTGCCCCACAGATGCAGTACAGGCTCGAGGTGAATCTCGTCTGCGAACGAGTCCAGAACCTGCTCTACCTGACCGGGAAGCAGCGAAGCGCTACCCTCGCCGTAGTAGTCAACCTGTCCGGTGATCAGCGCGGTAAAGCGCGTGGTAGTGTCCTCGATCTCGATATGGTCAACGCCTTCGAGGAAGGGAAGTCCCTCTCTCCAGTAGTCAGGGTTGGCGCGAATCTTGGTCCCGACGTCCTGAACGCGCTCGAACGGTATGAACGCGCCGGTGCCGGTGCCATAGAGGTAGGTCTTGTCGTCGGTCTGGTCGAAGCAGTCGGCTCGGCCCACTCCACACCCGTCGGCCACCCAATCAATCAGTTCTTTGGGCATATTGTTCGGCATTCCGGTAACGCCTGCGAACTTGCCGATAGTGCCCGCGCGCGCCTCGCTGAACTCGACGCGAAGCGTGTTGCCCATCGGACCGTCGGGGCAGGTGGCTCCGCCGTCCAGCATATGCTTCAGTCCCAGACGCGGCCCGGCGTGGGTTACGTTTACGTCTTTGAGCGACTGCGGCGGATATATGGCGAACTGGAGGCTGGCCGCGGCGTCAGCGCAGGTGAAGTCCCTGCCCATGATGGCCGCCTGCACCTCATCAGGCAGCGTGGAATATGGGTTGTCCTGGAACTTGACATCTTCACGAAGCGTGAACGTGACCACCTTTCCGTCGCCGGACACGTCCCATGTAGTAGCCAGGTCAGGCAGGATCGGGCCAGTGAGACCCTGCCACGGGTCGAACTTGATGAGCGAGTTGTAGGTCGGCAGGAACTGCGGACCCTCGTAGGTATGCCCATAGTTCGGGTCGTGGCCGTTCAAACGAAGGTTCGCGCCATATCGCACGATGTTGCCCCTGACCGGCTGACCCCATTCGGCCTTATATCCATCGCTCGCCAGGTACTGGGCCACCCAGTCGGACTCCATAGCCATCTCCGGGACCGGGGTCGGAACCGGAGTTGGCGGTGCAAGAACCGGGGCAGGGGCCACTGGCACGGCGGTGATTGCCGGAGCTGCCTGCGCCGCCGCTTGTGGCGCGGCCGGCTGCTGCGGGGCGGCCGGGGCCGCCTGAGACGCAGCCTGCGCAGGAGCCGCTGGAGCCGCTGCCTGTGGCTGCTGCGGGGCGGCCGGAGCGCTCGGTTCATCGGCGGCGCACGCCAGAGCGACCACCGCCAGTAGCGAAATCACCAGTGCGACACCTAGTATCTTGATTGACTTCATTTTTCCTCCCCCAGGTTGATAGTCAGGTTAACTATTCGTATCGGCAATTCTGTTCATCGGCTAGTGTAATGTGCAAATAAATACCACAACACGCTTTAGCGGTCAAGCACAACCTTTACATCTCATAAATGTCGGGCACACCGTAGAGGAGTCCCTTGTGGGCGCCCTTCATCCCCTCTCCCTCCGGGTGAGGGTCAGAACGCTCGGTTCCTACCGAAGGTTGATGTTTACGAGATAGCCTCTAAACAGGGCCTTTGTAAAGTCGTCCACGGTTTCTCATAGGACTACACATTCGTGGGCTGAATGCGCTATAATGCGAACAAAGAAACTAATTGCGGAGAGTATCCAATAATGATTCTGAGCCTCCACATACATAAATATCCAGTTATGCAGGCCCAGTATCGGAATGACGAAAAATCTCTCCCAAAGCTAACGCAGGTTATTAACAGGTGGATCTCTGGTGTTCTAATCACCTGTTGCCTACCTGTAGCTCACCTGTTAAGCCACCTGTTGTCACCTGTCGCTTTATAAACCAAAGTATATGACTAGGCGAATGTGTCCGGTAGAAAAGCTGACTTTGCAAAAGCCCTGTTACTAAAGTCAGAATCGCGGGCAATGGTGTACACTCTGGACGACGATGATGTAATTCTCAGTGCAGTCCGTGTACCCAAGTTGCAGCAATTGCCAGCTTTCGCTGATCTCCTGACCACATATATGGAGCGGACCGGCATCGGCGACACCGAACTTGCTCGCCGGATTCCCGTCAGCAGGCCCACTCTCATCCGATGGAAAGAGGGTGTCACCACACGTCCCCGGTATCGCGAGGATGTGGTCCGGTGCGCCGAACTGCTCCTGCTTACGCCGGAAGAGCGGGACGAGTTTCTCCTCGCCGCGGGATTCTCCCCCGATACTCCGCCAATTCCCGAAGAAACATCCGCAATAGCGACCATACCGGAGGCGGCATCGCCGGAGACGCCGGTTTCCACGGAGATAGTCGCCGTACCTCCCGCTCCAACAGCACCGTCCGAAGAGCCGCCGGATCTCCCTCGGGCGTCGTTTCTTCGTCGCTGGGGGCTGCGTCTCGGTTTACTCGCTGCCTCGCTTCTGATAGTGGTGCTTGTCGCTGTGTTCGTGACATTCGTAGTGTTGGACAGAACTGTCTATCCCGTGGCATCACCCGGTGAAGCGCTGATAGTGCTTGCCCCTTTCGTCAACTACACAGCCGGGCAGCAGGGCTTCAACGTTCCCGGAAGGCTGAAAGAGGAGATTGATCGCGAGGTGCACGCAGCCGGGATTAGCGGGGTGAGTACAGTCGAATGGCCGAAGAGGATCCATGAGGAATCCGAAGCCGAGGCTGCCGGCAGCCTAGCGGATGCCATGCTCGTAATCTGGGGGGAGTACGACAGCGGGCGTGTCATCGCGCGGTTCACAGTGCCCGACAGTCGCTCCGAGCAGCACGATCAGCAGGTGGTGGACATTGCGTCAACGCCCTCAGAGCTTCCGGCCACTATAAACATAGGTCTCACCGAAGAGGTGCGCTACGTGGCTTTGCTCACGCTCGGTCAGCTACACTTGGAGCAGGGAGAGTATGACCTCGCCAAGGCGGCATTGATTCGCGCGTTGACCAAGCCTCCAGCCGATCCTTCCGCGCTCGCCAACCTCCGGTTCAACCTGGGCCTGGCCTATCGTGGAGGAAGGAAGGCCGACTTCGACATTGCCATCTGGCTCTTCTCCCAGGTTCTTTCGACGGATCCCGACTCCGTAGAGGCCTACAATTCGAGAGGGCTCACCTACCTGGACCGGGGTGAGCGGGGAGATGTGGAACTCGCTCTCGCCGATCTCGAACGCGCCCTGGATATCGAACCCGACCGCGCGGCCACTTACCTGAACCTTGCGGTAGCGTATATAGAGCGCGGTGGTCGGGATGATCTGAAACGCGCCATCACTGACTTGGACAAGGCGCTCGACTTGAACCCAGACTACGCTTCGGCATACGTCAACCGCTCCGCCGCATACATAGCGAGAGGCGAGCCGGACGACCTGGACCGCGCTTTCGACGACATCAGCATGGCGCTTGAGATACAGCCCGATCTCGCCTCCGCCCATGTGGGACTCGGGAACGCATATCTCAACCGCTCTCTTCCGGGAGACCTCGAACTGGCGCTCGGCGAATTCAGTAGCGCAATTGACCTGGACGCTGCCTATGCCAGGGCGTACTTCAATCGCGGGCTTGTACACTCCGAACTGGAAAACCTCGGCAGTTCAGTGTCGGACCTGAGACGCGCCCAGGGGCTGAAGCCCACCGATGTTACCTTCAACAACACGCTCTGCTGGCAGATGGCCGTGACCGGAGATCCCGAAAATGCGCTCAGGTTCTGTAATATCGCCGCCGCTCAAGATTCATCGGGTCGCACGCTCGACAGCAGGGGATTCACGCACGCTCTGCTGGGCGAATACGACAAGGCCGTGGCCGACTTCGAGAGATTCCTGGTTTGGACGGAGACCTCCTCCAAGGAGAGTTGCGCGGCTTACTTCCATCCCAGTCGCTCCGAGTGGATAGAAGAACTGCGCGCAGCTCAGAACCCTTTCGATGACCAGAGGTTAATAGATATGCGTATCCGTCCGATCCCCTTTGGAGAAGCTCCCTGCTGACAGCGCCTTTGCGATGAAACTCAACCAAACAGCAGATGATATCGCGGAGCGAGCCCTCGCTTGCGCGTCCGATTCCATATCCGACGCCGCTCTGATTCACAGGCTTGCAGATTCCGCGTACCTTCTATTCACCGAAAGTCCCGCCGAAGACCCAGTCGTCCGGGCGCTGTCTATCGCCGCCGTCGCCGTCAGGCGGCGCATGGGCATATGGCGCGCCGTCCTCGACGACCCGTGCGAACTGTCCGGCCCTATCCGAGACGTCCGCCTGCTCGCCGACCGGCTTCTCGACCCGACCGACCCGGACGCTCCCATCCACTCCATCAGCCATTACGCCACACTGGCAGACTGGGCCGCCCTCGCCTCTCTCCAGATGGACATCAGAGACGACGCCCGCACCGCCCTCCGCTGGCTGCTCATAGCCCGACTCAGGATACGTGCCGAACACCCGCCCCACATACACTTCCCGCCCGGCTTCTACCGAGCCCTTCGCAAACTCGACTATGACGACTGCCTGCTGTATGCGCCTACAAGAGAGCAACTCACCGCCGCCGCCCTGCTGCTGGGCGGCGCAATCGTCGAGATGGACGCGGGCGAGGGCAAGACGCTCGCATCCGCCATCGCCGCCATCATATTCGCCGCCTCAGGCCGCCGCGTGCATATCCTGACCGCCAACGACTATCTCGCCGCCCGCGACTGCGATGACCTCGCATTCACCATGGAATCGCTCGGACTCACGCCCGGTCTCGTCACCGCGAGCATGGATCCGGACGAGCGTAGGCTCCAGTACCCCTATCCTATAGTCTTCGCCACGGCCAGGGAGATTGGCTTCGACTACCTGAGAGACAGCATCGCTCGCCGCGCGCAGTCCAGGGTCTCGCCCGTGTTCGACGTCGCAATAGTAGATGAGGCCGACCACCTGCTCATAGACCAGGCCCGCACTCCACTAATCATAGCCGGAGAAGCCATGCCCGAATACAAGGATGACGACGCGCCCGAAAACCTCGCCACTCGCATCATCGAGGATCAAGTTGCGCGTGTTGATAGACTGTACTCAAGACTTGAGGAGCTCTGTCGCACTGATGAGTCCACCGACCAAACGCTCGCCGCAATCCTTCTGGCAGAGGGCCTGAGTCCCAGGTTCGTATCCACACTGGAACAGTTCGGAAAGACAAGCCGCCAGGTTCAGAGTATCCTCCTGGCGCTGAATGACGACGATGACGGCAACCCGCTCGAATCCGACCTGCTCTTCGCCATAGACGCCGCAAACTCCGCGCTCAGAGTCACCGCGCGAGGCTGGGAATTCATAGCCAACCGACTGGATAGTCCCGCTGCCGCGTTCGAGGTCGCGCAGATCCTCCGCGCCCGCGTGATTCACGACTCCGACGAGGACTACGTGGTTGACGCGGAGGGCGTAACCCTGGTGGACAGGCTCGACGGTCGCCCGATGCCCTCTCACAGATATGTAGATGGCTTGCACGAAGCTATCGAGGACAAAGAGGGAGTAGAAGAGCGGGCGTATGCCAACCCCGTAGCGCGCACGACGATACACGCGCTTATGTCCAACTACACCACAGTCGCAGGGCTGACCGGAACGGCTATCGAGGCCGCGGACATCTTCACGCAGGACTACGGAGCCGCAGCCGTCAGAGTGTCGCCGACATTTCCGCCGCGCCGCATTGACATGGATGCACGCGTCTATTTCGACAGGAGCGAACACACCCTCGCAGTCTCGGAACAGGTTGCCCATTGGCACCGAGTCGGCAGACCTGTACTGGTAACCTTCGGCAGCGTCAGGGAGTCCGCCGATTTCAGCAATATCCTTGAGCGCCAGGGCATCTCCCATCGGCTTCTTAACGCATCGAATCCATTCAGCGAGTCTGAGATAGTGGAGCGCGCCGGAGAGTTCGGCGCGGTCACCGTATCCACAGGAATGGCCGGGCGCGGAACCGACATCATCGTGTCTGAGGATGTTGACAGGGCAATCGCGGAAAGTCTCGGCCAACCCACCGACCGTGTGGAAGCGGCACTCGGGCTGCTGGTGATAATCGCATCCCTACCCGCTTCACGACGAGTTGAACGCCAGTTAAAGGGGCGCGCCGCGCGGCAGGGACGTCCCGGTTCATCCACGATGATGATCCATATCAACGATCCGATCCTGGCGTTCAGCAGACAGCAGACATCTCTGTTCAAGATGAAGAATACGAACGACACCTATGTGGAAGGGATTCGAGTCCAGGAACAACTTAATCAAGTCCAGCGTGAAGCAGAGTCCTGTCACCGCGCGATCATGAAAGCAACAGCAGAGTTCGCGACAGTGATCGAGCGCGAGTCTCGCGCCCATTACTCTTTCCGTGAAACTATCATGGACGACCGGGCCTGTCGCCGGATTCTCGTCAACGATGTAGCAAGATGGGTCAATCGCAAGACCGAGCCCCTTCGGGATATTCGGTCGGACTACCGCATAAACTTCGATTCCGTTGCCGAACCGCTATGGGACGAGTACGAGATTGATATAGGTTCCGCCAATCTCAACTCTCCCGCCCAGGCCGAAGACGCGCTCACGCTTATCGTCGAAGACAGGCTATTCCAGCATAGAACGAGGCTGGGCGAGAGACGCTTCATGCTGTCGGTGTCGGACTTGTACCTGGACGCTCTCGACGTACTTTGGCCGGATCACCTGGCCGCGCTCCAGGACATGGCTCTGTCCATAGCGCTCAGCGCCGAATCCCACGCCGCCGCGCTCATACAGTTCGCGGAGCGGACTGAGGCCGCAAGAGAAGGGATGCGGGCAGCGGCCGCTGATAAGGTGATCTCGGCCCTGCTGAATTCGGATTGTCTCGAACCAGCGACTGATTCAGATGAAATCCAGATCGAACAACTTCCAGGCGAACTATCCGACCTAATAACCTGATAGACTATCATTGACGGACCTGGGATAGCAGAAGAGGAGCGGCACTGATGGAAATGATGATAGTGATACTCCTGGCGGCGCTGGTTATTGGAGCAATACTGCTGTTGGTCAGGCGTTCGCGCAGGCGCAAGGCCGAGCGCGAAGCCATGTTAGGCGCTGACGCCGCGACGATGATGGGTACAGGCTTCATCGCGGGCGGCTTCTTCCTTGGCGGTGGATCAGGCCACGACAGTGGGCACCATGGAGGCTCGGACACGGGCGGTGGATTCGATGGTGGTGGAGGTTTCGACGGCGGTGGAGGTTTGTAGCCAGAAAATGGGTCGCCCCATGACAATTCCGGTGTAGAGAGAAATGATGCTTGCAAAGAAGCGAAACAGAAAGACTACCTTCGCGCTGCTGGCGGGCGCGTCGCTGATTGCGGGCCCCGCAATCGCGGCCTGCGACTCAGGTCCGACCTACGAGGACTGGGCCGCCACGGACGGCGCGGCGGGCAGGATCAATCTGGACGAGGTGCAGAAGGCTTTCAAAGACGCCGAAAGCCCGACCGATTTCGAGAAGCGCGTCAACGAAATCTACGAGGGCGACGGCATAGTCCTGATCCGCGTCGAGCAGGACGGCGACTACATGAACCTCGAAGGCTGGGAGGACCTCAACAAGTCCAAGGAGATCGAGGACACTTCAGACGATCGCCTATTCTCAATCGTCCGCAATCACAACCGTGAACACGAGATGCGCGGTTACGGAGCCAATGGCTACTACCACAACTCGTTCGGAGCCGGCGACTTTCTGTTCACCTATATGCTTCTAAGCGCGTTCTCTCCGGGATTCGGCGGCTACTACTACCACACGCCGATATACAGGTACGACACAATAAGTAGAGACCGCACCAACTACCGTAACACCCCTGGCTACCGCAGCCAAGTTTCGAGCAACACCAGCTACTTCAACAAGCAGAAGAGTTTCGCCGGCTCGTCCTACGATCAGGCCAGCCGCAACGTGAGCGCGTCCCGCCAGACGTACCTGAACAACCAGAAGACAAGCGGATCATACAAGTCCAGCTCCACCGGAGTGCGCTCTAGCTGGGGCAGCAGTTCACGTGGAAGCTCCCTCGGACGAACGTCCAGTAGTAGCGGCTTCTTTGGGGGCGGAGGCTCGATTCGAGGGACAGGCTTCAGAAGGCCCAGCCTACGCTAGATAGCGAAGAACAGGATCAGGCTGACACTGATGAGGGCAGCGCCCTCTATGAAGGCGGCGCCCAGGTTGCGGTCAACGGCCAGTTCGTCGGCCAGTTTTACGTGAGGGAACAGGACCAAGTCCACCAAATACCTGATTGCGTAGAGAAGGACGAATCCAATTATCGCGTACACCAGGAAGGCGATGATGCTCTCGGTCCAGCCCACGAACTCTCCGAACACGGCTTTGAATACGACTATGCCTATCGCTATCAGATTCCCGGCGAGAGCGACGCCCACCGCCACGTTGTCCTTCTCGATCTGCTCGTGGATGTTGAAAGTGGTCGTCCACTCGTAGAGCAGCGTATAGATTATCAGTGTGGCGAGGCCCATCACCAGGAACGCGGCTGCGGTCTCCGGGCCGCCGCCCTCGCCCGATATGGAGCCGGCTATGACTAGTCCGACTGCGACATACACCGCGAACTCCACCGCGCCTGTACCTGCGTTTTGGTCGGTGACTATCTCATCCACCGTGCTGAAGTCATACAGCACCAGGCGATCAACGACTATCCTGGCCACGTTGAGCACCAGGATTCCGACGACCGAGTACACGAACACCAGCCCAACGTCTTGCCAGTAGCTGGCGGTGAATCCCAAGCTGTCGTCAATGACGATTGCGAAGGGCTGGTATAGCGCGCCAAGAAAGACGATTATGACGCCCAGGTAGTAGCCGGAGATGCTCAGCGCCAGCGCTACATTGTCCTTGTGGTTGAGCTGCTCCTGAATCTTGTAGGGAGTGGTAAGGTCCTGCGCGACTCGCGCTATGGCCATCACGATTACTCCCAAAGCGACATACACCAGCCCTCTCGGGAACTGTTCCAGCACGTCCATAAATATCTCGGCCATGTTGCGCTGCGCCTTTCTCTGTATGCTCGCTATTTCTTGTAAACAGTCACCAAGTGGGGAGATATGCTGACGGAGGTATATACTTCGAACGGCAAGCCCTCCCACTTGAGCACCGTAACCGCTCCCTCTTCATCGTCCCTGATGAACTCCCAGATCCAGAAGCCCTCTCCATCGGGAGAATCGCCCTTGAAATGCAGGACCTCATAGCTGTTGCGATAGAAGTATCGCAGGCCCTCGTACTCTATGCTGTTCTCCAAAGACTTGTGATCATCCCATTCGACAAGGGTGTCATAGTCGAGTCCGACAGCCGAAAGGCCGAGGGGCCGATCCTGAGTGGTCGCGGATATATGCAGGCCGCCATCGTCGGTCCACTCAAGGCTTGCGTGGCGTTCGCCATCCACGCCGATGACCTCACGTGATTCGCCGTAGGCGGACTCGAGCCGGTTTATCTCCTCCACAATCAGGTATGCATCATCTCCGGTTTCCCAGAAACCCGGTATGAAGACGATATCGCCAACCCGCGCGGCGCGGATCGAATCATCGACAGGCTCTTCACCTGACGTATTCTTCTTCTTGCGAAAAAGCGATCTGAACATGGGTCTGCTCAAAGACTTACATCGGCAACGGTGTATGACTCTTCCATCGGTTGATGGCCGCCTCCGCGCGCGGACTTATGGCATTCTGGACACGAACGTTCAACAGCGCGGGACGTTCCATCTTGATAGCGCGTTCCAGCGCAGGCGGAAGTTCGTCCGGGTGCTCGACAAGTTCTGCATATCCTCCCAGACCTCTGACCACCTGATCGTACCGGGACGGGAGAAGGTCGGTGGCAACCGGCTTGCCGTACACACCAACCTGGATCTGCCGGTCTATTCCCCAAGCCGAGTCGTTCCCCATTATACCCACAATCGGGAGATTATGCCTGACCGCGGTGTCATACTCCATCGCGTTGAAGCCGAAAGCCCCATCTCCCGTGAACATGAAGACACGTCTTTCGGGATAGGCTGCCTTGGCCGCAATCGCGGTGGGAATTGACTGTCCCAACATTCCAAGTGGGGGTAGATACCACCAGGTGTAAGGCGACAGCGCGGGGTTGTAGGCGCGTCCAAAGTGACAGAAGTCTCCGCCGTCGTAAACGACGAAGTCTTTCTTACGAATGTGGTTCCTAACCGTCTTGTGAACATAGACTGCGTGCATGGGAGTGTCATTTCCGGCCAGAGAGTCTAGCATCTCTCTCTGCACGGCTCTCTGTTCGTTGAGCCGCGCGAGCCAGTCGGAGTCCTTCCAGGTGTATTTCGATGCCTCTTCGGTGACTTGGCGCGCCACGGCGTCCACGTCTCCGACAATGCCGACGGCCACGCCCCTGTTGCGGGCTATCTCAGCCGCCGATGGATCAATCTGGATTACCTTCGCGTCCGCGGATACGTTTGGCTCCATGGCGTATCCTACAATCAGGTCCTGCTTCCTGCCCATCAGCACAACGGCGTCCGCCTCGCGCAGAAGCCTCGCCGCGCGGTTCAGCCCGGAGTCGAAGAACCCGCAGCAGTAGGGATGCTCGTCGGATATCAAACCGCGCGCGTCGCCCTCGGTCATTATCGGTATCCTAGTCGTTTCCACGAGACGCTCAAGTGTCTCACCGGAGCGCGAGTACGATCCCGCGCTACCCACGATTATCAGGGGTCTCTCTGCATTCCTGAGTATCTCAACCGCGTCGCGCACACGCTGCATTGATGCCTCGGGAGCGCCGAGGTCGCGGTACTCGCCAGGAGCGTAGAACGCCACCTCGTCTTCATCTACGGCCTGCTGTTGTATGTCAACGGGAATGGTGAGATGTACCGGGCCTCGCCTGCCTTCGTAGGCGGTCCTGAGGGCGGTGGCAATCATGTCCGGTATCCGCCGGGCGTCAGTGACCATCCAGGCCGCTTTGGTGGTAGGAATCGCCATGCCAACCTGGTCAATCTCCTGCATAGCTCCGCGGCCCAACTCAAGCAGTTCCGCGCTTCCGCTGATGGAGAGCAACGGGCTTTCGGAGTGCATGGCATTAGTTAGGCCGGGAATCGCATTGGCGAAGCCCGGAGTCGTGTACATGGCGACGCCGGGCTGTCCCGTGATCCTGCCCCAGGCGTCCGCCATGTGCGCCGCAGCCTGCTCATGGCGCGTATCTATGAAGCGGAACCCACCATCAGCCATGACGTCGAGGGCGGGCAGGATGTGGTCGCCAGCAAGGGTGAAGACAGTTTCAACGCCCTCGAGTTTCAACGCCCTCGCGATAAGTTCACTACCCAAAACCGACTTGGATCCAGACATACCTTCTCCTCAGTTCAACCAAGCGGATTGATTCGGACTTGGACATTTTATAGACACATGCCGCGTTTGCCAACGCGGGAAGGGATTGTTTATAATCGCAATAGCGGAAGGGGTCTATTTCTGGGGATTCGTCTAGTGGTAGGACGACAGACTCTGGATCTGTAAGCAGAGGTTCGAATCCTCTATCCCCAGCCA
>VXRN01000075.1 GCA_009838465.1 Dehalococcoidia bacterium | reverse complement strand
AGCACCTGTCCGGACGCACGCTACGGGACCTTCCCGTGCCGGTGCCGCAAGTTGCAATCCAAGAGCGTGTTGTATGGCAGACAAGCAGAGGGAAAAACCGGCGTGTTGTGCAGCAGACGGGTGAAGAGGGAACCCGCAGAGCCGCCTTAGGCGGTGCCTTGGGCAGTGCCTTGGGCAGTGCCTTAGGTCCTTTGGGGGCTATCGTGAGCGGTGTCGCGGGGGTAATGGGGGCGGCAACTTTCTTGCGGAACGCCCAGCAGAAGGCTGAAAAGATAGACGATCCCCTTGATACTCTCGTGCATATCCTGACGGGCATCGGCGAGGACCCTGTTGTCGCATGGCTAGAAGGCTCTTCCGATGTCCGAGAGCTGCGGCAATCCCGCCAAGCAACCGATCCTTTTGTGCTTCTGGAGCGGATAGCCCATTCGGTTGAGACACTGCGAAATCAGGTCGAGCACGAGCACATTCACACCGAACCTGACCTCACTCGTTGGTTGGTGGGGATCGCGGAGGCGGTGAGTTCGTTGCAGGGTCTAAACAATGTACCACCGGGTGCTGGGCTCATGGCTATCCTAGACAGGACACTTCTCCGCCTTGAACGTGTTCAGGAGGCAATCGAAGAATCATCGTTGCCGGCGCTCGACTCTGCACGAGATGTCACCAGAAGAATTTCCCGGCTCATTCGGGAAGAGTTGTACTCCATCCTAGAAGACGTGAAACTGGAGACGGAGGTTGAACCGAATGCGGTTGTGACTGGGACGGAGAACGAAGTTCAAGTCCGCGTGAAAAACCTATCGCCTCTTGCGCTCCGCAACGTCTCGATCTCCACATTACCCTCGGTCGGCGAGACCCGTATCGACTATCTCGCTGAGGGTGAGATGCGCAGTTTTACAGCGAATATCCCGATGTGCCCAGAGACCGGTCCTTTCCAATTTGATCTTCAATGGCAAGCCGAACGCCTTGACGGACGACCTATACACGATAAAATAGCGCTTGCAGTAGATGTCCGCTCCACGCGAGAGGCCGTCCACCTTGCTGACTTGGGCACCACCCCATACATCGTCGGAAGTCCGATCGATAGCAAGGAGATGTTCTTCGGCCGAGAGGACATCATCAAAAAGATCAAGCAGCAGCTCTCTACCAGCCACCGCGCCAACGTCATCCTTCTGGAAGGCAACCGCAGAACGGGTAAGACCTCGATTCTTACTCACCTACGAACGACTCCCGATGTGCTTCCGGATTGGATCGTCGTGTACTGCTCCTTACAAGGTGCCGGAGGCCACAAAAGTAAGGCCGGTTTGCCTACCAACGAGGTCTTCAGACTCATGGCGCGTGACATAGGCTGGGCGGTGTATGCTGCAGGGCACCGAGTATGGCTTCCTGACATGGATCTCCCTGACTCGAATAAGCCGTTTAAGACAGCATTTAAGACTGCTCTCTCAAAGGCGTTCTCCGGCTCGCGACCGTTCGAGGTTTTCGAGCTTTATATACAGGCTGTCTTGGAGGCTGTCAGTCCGTGTCGTCTCCTACTCATGCTCGATGAGTTCGACAAGCTCCAAGAGGGGATCGACGCTGGCATTACAAGCCCCCAAGTCCCTGAGAATATCCGGTATTTACTCCACACATACCCGAGCCTGTCAGCCATACTCACCGGATCGCGCCGTCTCAGGCGACTGCGGGAAGAGTACTGGTCAGCGCTCTTCGGATTCGGCCACCGAGTCCCCGTGAGCAAACTCCCACTAGAGGATGCCCGACTCCTTGTGACGCAGCCGGTCGATGGGCGGCTCACGTACGTTCCCGAGGCGAGAGACCGAGTGGTCGAACTGTGTTCACGACAACCCTTCCTGATTCAGTCCTTGTGTAACCGGATCTTCGAGCACGCCCGTTCGGATGAGCGAACGGTGGCGGTAGGTGCGGTAAACACGGCAGCTAAAGAGATGGTGGAAGACAACGAGCACTTCTACACACTCTGGGGTTACGCTGGAACAGCGCGTAGGCGCTTCGTTTTGGCATTGTGTCAGCGATTAGAGCATGAGCTAGATCCTATCACACTGAGTCTACTGGAGACGAAGTTTGAGGAGTACGGTATCACCCTTCCTCCCGGAGACCGTTTGGGAGACGATCTGGAGTTCCTACGTGAACTTGAACTTCTCAAACTCCATGATACAACTCGCGGCTCAGCATACGTGCTCGAGGTTCCTCTTATGGCCGACTGGATACAACAGAACATTGACTTCGAGAACCAGCGACAGCAGGCCGTCCAAGAGAGTGAAAGAGACAAGCGATGGGCGACAGCACCATAGAGCTAGCCACAGAAACAAGTTACGACCCCACAACACTAGGAGATGATCAATGAGTGCCAGTCCCTACCCGATTCTCGGTGAAGTGATCGCGCCGATGCGCGGCCGCGAGAAATTTTTCGAAGAGCTCTGCCACCATCTGACCAAGTCAACGCCGGATCACATATGCGTTGTAGGCCCTCGGTGGTTCGGAAAGTCGGTAATCCTAAAACACCTCGCTTCCCACTTCAAGGACTCAGGCGATCACTACGTCACCTCCTTGTACTGGGATCTCCGACATATCACTCCCAGGACAGATGAGGAATTTTGGCGGCGCTTTGCGGAGCGGATCAAAGGTGCCCTCGAACCGGCGCAGCCAGAGCTTGCCGAGTACATAGAAATGGAAGATAGCGAAGACCTTCATATTGTCTTCGATGAGATGCAAAGAAAGGGGCTTCGATTCCTCGCCGTACTCGACGGATTCGACCACCTTCTCGCCGGAAGTGACATCACGAGAAATCTCTGGGACGAAATGCGCTACCTCGGCCAGATGACCAGCCTTCGCTTTGTGACCGGAAGTCGCCGCAGACTTCGGGAGCTTTGCATGACGGAAGAATCCCGGACATCAGACTTCTGGGAGATTTTTTACGATACACCGAAAGAGGTTCGTTGCTTCGAGGAGAGTGACTGGAACGGTTTTCTCGATCCCTTTAAGCAGCGTGGCGTCACGTTCGACAGTTCAGCTCACAAGGAGATTGT
>VXRN01000062.1 GCA_009838465.1 Dehalococcoidia bacterium | reverse complement strand
GTGGAATCCCAACATCGTTGTGTCTTGACACTTAAGACAGTTGCTTTTCATTATTAAGCGCCACTAGAGTAGTCCGTTCGTGGTGAGCTTGTCGAACCATGAACGGACGGCCCTTCGGCAGGCTCAGGGCGAACGAGAGATCGAAGACGAGGCGAAAACGAAAAAACCCGTGCCCCACCCGGACAACCTTGACCCACTTATAGGCGGCAAGTACGATGACTCATATTGCCTCATTAGTGAGTCATAAGAGGTGGACTCATATGAATCAACTTACCATCAGAGGATTCGACGACGATCTGAGCGCGAGTGTACGCTGCCTGGCGAAGCGCGAGGGAATCTCACTGAATCAAGCTGCTTTGAGACTGCTCCGCAAGGGAGCCGGTCTGGCGGACCGATCGAGAGGAAGCGATGTCGTCGGTTCTTCGCTGGACCACCTGATAGGCATATGGACCCCGGACGAAGCGGACGAGATGGACTCGGCATTGGAAGAATTCGGGACTGTTGATGAGGCCATCTGGCATTGAGGGTTCTTCTCGATTCCAATGCGTACTCTATGCTCATGCGAGGGCACGAACAGGTCGCCGAACTCGTGCGTTCTGCCGAGGAGGTCCTGCTCTCTGCCGTGGTGGTTGGCGAGTTGATGTATGGCTTCAGGCGAGGCTCGCGCTTCGAGCGAAACATCGCTGACCTGCGGTCCTTTCTCGACAGCCCGTATGTCTCTTTTGTAGGCGTAGGCCACGTAACCGCGGACCGCTACTCCAGAATAGCCGCCTCTTTGAGAGCGAAGGGACGTCCCATCCCCACAAACGATGTCTGGATAGCGGCTCATGTGATGGAAACAGGAGCTGACCTCATTTCAGCAGACCGACACTTCGAACACGTTGACGGAATTGTATGGGTGAGGGTGTCGGCGAGATGAATCCTGCCGGTCAACATCTATACATCCACTCCCGGCGCCTGCTACAATATGCGCATGAACGTTCTAATATTCTATAACCCAGAACTTATGAAAGCCGAAAATTGCGAGCGAGAATATTCTTCTCCATAGCTAACGCTGGGAAAACTCTGGGCAACGCTGGATGAAAACCGTCCCAGCCCAACCCTGTGACCCTCCCAGTTGGCGCCCAGCACTTTCGGGTGTATATATAAACCGGAATATATCAATCTATGGTTCACCGCCCATTCGCCTGCCGACTTTGAAAAGACTCTGGCTATAATCTACTCACCAGACTTACTGAGAAAGGACGAGTTATGTTCAACAGAATTGCGGTTCTCGGCGTAGGGGCCATCGGCGGAATTATCGGAGGGTATCTGGCCAGGTCGGGACACGACGTTACGCTCATAGACCAGTGGCCCGCGAACGTCGAGGCCATACGGGAGAAGGGCCTGACGGTCTCGACGCAGGAGGGCGACTTCACTGTAGCAGCGAACGCCGTCCACCTCGGAGAAGTATGCAACACAGTCGAGCCGTTCGACCTCGTCTTCCTGGCGATGAAGTCCTACGACACGGAGTGGGCGACACATTTCATCCTGCCCCACCTGTCCGAGAATGGCGCGATAGTCTCAGCGCAGAATGGCATCAATGACGAGCGCATAGGCCCAATTGCGGGCTGGAGCAAGGTGCTGGGCTGCGTGATAACGCTGGGCGCGGGAATGTACGAACCCGCCAACCCGATAAGGACGAGCATAGCGTCGCGCCTGGCATTCACCATAGGCGAGCCGAGCGGCATCGAGTCCAGACGCGCCCACGCCATCTCAGATATGCTCGGTGCAGTCGGCCCCACGAAGGTCACGCCCAACCTGTGGGGACACCGCTGGGCCAAGCTCGCCACCAACTCGATGGCCAACCCGATCTGCGCGCTGACAGGGCTGGGCTCGGCGGGGTCGCGCGACACACCGGGCGTCGTGGACGTTACCATCAAGATAGGGGCCGAGGTCGTGCGAGTGGGCAGCGGACTGGGCGTGTCGGTGGAGCCCATCAACAACATCCCGTCCCAGCAGTACGTGGATGCCACCGAGGACGCCACCGCGCTCGAAGACCTCAAGTCCCAGCTTGCCGAGGGCGCGCGAGAGCTCGGCGATGGTCGCCCCTCTATGCTCCAGGACGTGATCAAGGGCCGGCGCACCGAGATCGAGTACCTCGACGGATACGTCGCCCGCCGCGGACGCGAGGTCGGCGTGACAACCCCCGCCTGTGACCGCATAACCGACCTCGTCAAGCGAGTAGAGCGCGGCGAACTCAAGTCCGAAGCCGACAACATCAACCTCATGTCCGAGTTCATGTAGGATTAGGTGCAGAAGCGTCCGAGTGGGCTGAGATGCGGCATAAAGTAATGTCCACGACTCGGCTCACGCCGGCCTACCGGCTCGGCGGGTATTTCTCCAGCCACCAGCGGGCTATCTCGACGCGCCTTGCGAACCATACGTTGGCGAAACCGGTTGCGTATTCGAGGAAGTCTCTGAGCGCGGCTGCGCGCGACGGACGTCCCACGATGCGGCAGTGCAGTCCGACATTCATGATCTTTGGCGATTCGGCACCCTCTTCGTAGAGGACGTCGAAGGTGTTCTTGAGCGTCTGGTAGAAATCCGAAGGGCTGTTCATCCCCCCGCGCCAGAAGCGGGTGTCGTTGACCTCGAGCGAGTAGGGAACAACTAACCAGGGCTTGTCGCCAACGTCCACGTAGTAGGGTATGTCGTCGGCGTATGAGTTGGAGTCGTACAGGAATCCGCCCTCCTCGACGACCAGTTCGCGGGTATTGGCGCTTGGGGCGTACCTGGTGTACCAGCCAAGCGGACGCTCGCCGGTAGTCCGTCGTATGGACTCGACGGCTTTTGCAATCGCTTCGCGTTCGCCGTCGCGGTCCATGCGGTAATACTCTTCCCAGCGATAGCCGTGTCCGAATACCTCGTGCCCCTGCCTGACGATTTCGGGGCCAACTTCCGGGTTGCGCTCCAGCGCGAGAGCGCAGCAGTAGAAGGTGGCGGGAACGTCGAACCTCTTGAGAGTCCGCATAATTCGCCACACGCCCGCCCTGCTGCCGTATTCGAAGAATGACTCGTTGGCCAGGTCGCGTTCGTCAAGAGGGAGCGGCGAGGGGACTTCGCTGTTGGTCTCGCGGTGGGGGTCGCCGTCAAGCAGGGAGTATTCGGAGCCCTCTTCGTAGTTGACCACTACTGAAACTGCTATACGCGCGCCATTGGGCCACTCGACCTTAGGAGGATGCTGCCCGTACCCGATGAAATCACGCTCGCTCATGTGAGTTCCTTAATGAAGGCGCCGAGCCGGCGGCGGTCATCGGTCTTCTTCGTCTTCGCCCTCGCCGGTGACTTCGCGCAGGAACTGTTCTAAGTCGGGCGCGAGTTCTACGGCGGGCTCTTCATCCTCTTCCTCTTCGCTTGCCAGAACGCGGTCGTAATAGGACTCCAGCCTAGTTATCAGAGAGCGTACTTCGGGGTTGCCCTCGACGGCCCTGTTGACGTCCTCATACTGGCGTTCGCCCCGCGCGGTGTCGGACAAGGAGAGAGGCAGATCGTACATCGCGCAAAGTATCTCTACGATTCGCGCCGAACCCATGTGGTCTTCGTCCAGCTGCATATACTGGGGCAGATGCGCCATGAGGCTGGTGGTGACGACCTCTTTGTCAACCAGCAGGTCGGTCACCATGTTGACGATGCTGGTCGGACCTTGATACGTGCTCCGTCTCTGGGAGACCAGCCCGCGCGCCTTGGCCGCCTGCTCGTCGGACATCGTGCCCGTTACGAGCAGCGGGCGCGTGTGCGGCACCGAGTCGTACATTCCACCGATGCGGCAGTATTCCCGGATGTCGAAGTGGGACAGCACCTCAGATATGGCATTGCAGTATGTCTCGCCGAAGTTATGGGGTTCGCGGACGTGAAGGAACAGGTAGTCCCTGTCGGTCGCGTCGTCGTGAGCGTAGTGGATGATGCTGTTGGGCGTAGTGAAAACACGCTGACCGTCCACGGTGCGCATACGGGGCCTGTACCTGGTGAAGTCAAAGAACTTTCCGGGCTCGGCGAGCCGTCCCAACTCCTGCGCGCCAAGGTGACGCTGTAGGATATTGAGGGAGAGAGTGCCGACTCGTCCCACGTCAATCCAGGGTCGGAGCATGGCAATTGCTATGGGGCGTTTGAGCTCCGGCAACGGGTCTTTGAGTTCAAATTCACTTATTCTCATATTTATATCGTGCCAAAGATTCTACTTTTCCGCAACCCTGTTCAACGCTCCGTTACAGGCGAAAACGAGCATCGAAGTAACCCCATGCATATTCAATTCTGGGTTCACCAACTGCTACTTTACTCGTTCCACAACCCTGCGGGTGGCGTCAACAAGCGAGTCTATGTCGTCGGTTGTGGTCAGCGAATTCATTGCGCCAGCAGTGCCTGTCTGAAGCAGTACTCCCTCGTTGAGCAGACCGGTGAAAAGAGCCTTCCGCATCGTCTGGTCTGAGTTGACCACGGAGCGATAGTCTCGTATCTCCCCGGGTGTGAAGTGAATGCCAAACAAGGAGCCGATGCCTGTCACCTGGGCAGGCACCTCGAACTCGTCGAACACGGCGCTCAACTTGGCGCGTAGCTCGCCGCCGAGGGCGTTCATCCGGTCGTAAACCTCGGGGGTCAGATGGTTCATCACCACTTCACCGGCGGCCATGGTAACCGGGTTGGCATTGAAAGTTCCCGCATGCGGTATAGCCGCTCCACTCGTGGGATCGAACAGTTCCATTATGTCGGACCGGCCTCCGAACGCTCCAACGGGCGTCCCGCCGCCGATTATCTTACCGAAGGCGGTCATATCGGGTATGACACCGAGCGTTTCCTGCGCGCCGCCCGGCGCTATGCGAAAGCTCTGCACCTCGTCGTATATCAGCACGATTCCCAACTCCGTCGTCAGGTCGCGCAGACCGCGAAGGAACTCAATGTCTCCGGGCAGGTAGCCAAAACTGGAGACGACGGGCTCCATGATCAGGCAGGCCACCTCGTTCGCGTTCTCACGCAGTACCCGTTCACACCAGTCAAGATTGTTGTACGGTAGAACTATGACCTGCTCCAAAATGCTGTCCGGCAGACCGGGATGTTCGGCAATGGGCGTCGGTCCCGAGGGGTCCAACTTCTCCAGTGGAGGTCGGACGCTGACCGAGACGTATTCGTGCGCGCCGTGGTATCCGCCCTCGAACTTGGCTATCTTCTGCCGGCCGGTGTAGGCGCGGGCGGCTCGGATGGCCATCATCGTGCCTTCGGTGCCGGAGTTAGTGAAGCGTATCAGGTCGAGTGAGGGGACCCTTTCGGTGAGTGTCTTCGCCAGTCTCACCTGCGGGTCGGTCGGGCCGGTGAAGGCGGTGCCCCTGGCGGCATGCTCCTGTATGGCAGCGGTAACGTCCGGGTGAGCATGCCCCAAAATCAGGCTGGTGGCGTTTATCATGAAGTCCAGCAGGCGGTTGCCGTCCGCGTCGTAGATGTAGTGTCCATCGCCGCGCTCTATGAAGTGTGGATACGGGTCGAAGAACGCCGTCCCCCTGGAACTTCCGCCTGGCAAATACTTCTCTGCCTCAGCCTGCTTGCTCTGGGACACGGGGGTATTTTGGACGAAGCGGTCTATCTCTTGCTGGAGTTTCGCTTGTGTTGACATTGGTTCCTCTTCACCTCTGTCCGCTGGATTGTTCAATTACGTCTTCAAATGTTCTGGATATATCAATTGGCTCGAAGAAAATCAGTCTGAAACCGTCAGGGTCTATGATGACGATGTCCCGCGTGTTCCAAGGCCGGTTGACCGGGCCTTCGGCTATTTCGACTCCATTCGCTTCCAGCCTCGCTGCCATGTCGTCAATGGTCTCCGTCTGGGCCAGGAAGGACAGGCTGATTCCCTTGCCCTTGGCCTGCACAGGATAAGGCGCGCTGGTTTCCGGCACAAGCAGCAGGTCCGCGTACTTGTTCCAGCGAAGATGCTCCAACGCTACCTCGCCGCCGGTTCCGGGAATTGCGAAGACGCGCGAGAACCCCACCTGCTCAGTGTACCACGACGCGGATACGCCAATATCCAAGACCGAGAGAGTTGGGAACATCGGCATGGGGTAGAACTCGGTATGGTGGGGCATTGCGCTATTCCATATCGGCAACTACATCGCAGTGTAGCCGCCGTCTATTACAAGCTCGCTTCCGGTCATGTACGACGCCTCGTCGGAGGCCAGGAACAGCACCCCCTTTGCCACATCGTCCATGTTGCCGAGACGTCCCATGGGTATCGCATTCTGACGCTGGGCTCTTGCTTCTTCGTTGGGATAGACCAGATCAAGCATCGGGGTCTGTATCGGACCTGGGTGTACTGAATTGCAGCGGATGCCCTCTTTGGCATACTGGATAGCTGTGCTCTTCGTGAGGAGCCGTACCGCTCCCTTGGATGCGTTGTATGACGTGGAGGCCATGCTCCCGATGAGTCCGGCCACTGATGATATGTTGACTATCGAACCGCCACCGGCCTCCCGCATCGCCGGAATGGCAGCCTTCGTGCCTAGGAAGACGCCCTTGCCGTTGATGTCCATGACCCTGTCCCAGTCTTCTTCTGTCTGCTCGTGAATGAAGGCGCGGTTGAATATGCCGGCGTTGTTCACTAGTACGTCCAGCTTGCCGAAGCGCTCGACCGCTGCGCTCACCGCGTTCTGCCAGTCGGACTCGCTCGTGACGTCCAGGTGTACGTAAACAGCCTCTCCGCCCTCCTCCGCTATTTCAGCTTCCACCTGCTGGCCTTCCTCGTCTAGCATGTCGCCAAGAACGACCTTCGCGCCCTCTGACGCGAATAGTTTCGCTTCAGCCGCTCCCATTCCCCTCGCTCCGCCGCTGATCAGCGCCACTTTGCCTTCGAGCCTCATGGTGGACCTCCGTTTGGCCTTTGCAATGTTCTGTACCGGGGGATTGTATCATCGAATACGAGGCAGGCCAGTTGAAAAACAGGACTGGAGAACTGCGCAATCAGGAATTTGGCGCGGCGTACGGTTGGGAATGTCTGATTGAACACAAAACGACCGCGTTACGGGCGCGGTCATTTGAATGCTCTTCAGTCGTGCGGCGTTAAAGGCTGATGGAACCGCTCCATTCCCACGGATGGATTCCCTGGTTGCCACAGAGGGGGCAGACCGCCTTTCCTCCACCGACCATATACACGAACATGAAAGCGATACCGGCGGCGGTGAGCTTGCCGGTGAGCGAGCGTCTTAGAAGTTTCCGTATCTTCTCCACATCTTCCTCCTGCACATTCTTGACCTGTATTGATGCTAATTGACCAGCTTTTCACTGTCAATCCTCAAGTCCGTCGTCAGGCTACATTAGACCTGCTAGGATTGGACTCCGGTTGCTTTAACTTCGGCGACATCCGCCTTCTCTGGTTCAGTTCATAGATAAGGGACCTCCAAGTTGGAACTGAGATGCTAACAGCCGTGGTAGTGCAGCGTTTCAATATATATACGGACGCAATATGGCGGTGGGATGTTGGAACATAGTGGCGGGTAGAGGGAGATTATGTTGGAGGGACAGAGAACAGTTTTCGTTACAGGAGCTACCGGATACATTGGCGGTCGGCTCACGCCTCGTATCGTCAAGGAGGGGTACAGGGTGAGAGTCCTGGCGCGGAGTAAGAACAGAGTGCTGTCGCGTTCGTGGGCGGAGGATGTGGAGATTGTAGAAGGCGACGTCCAGGACAGAGAAACACTATCCAAGGCATTGTCGGGGGTGGACTATGCGTACTACCTGATTCACAGCATGGGGATTGGGCGACGATTCCACGAGCTGGACATCAGATTGGCGCGGGAGTTTGGAAAGGCGGCGAGGAAAGCGGGGGTGAATCGCATAGTTTACCTTGGCGGGCTCGGTGACCCTGAAGCAGACCTGTCGAAACATCTGCGATCCAGACAGGAAACCGGTCAGGTGCTCCGGGAAAGCGGAGTACCTGTGACAGAATTCCGCGCAGCGGTGATAGTAGGGTCAGGCAGCATATCATTCGAGATGGTCCGGTATCTTGTGGAACGTCTTCCGGTGATGGTCTGTCCGAAATGGATTTACTCCCGAATCCAGCCGATTGCGATAAGTGACCTGCTCGATTACCTAATGGCCGCACTGAATGTTCCCGAGAGCGCGGGAAAGACAATAGAAATTGGCGGTAAGGATGTAACAACGTATAAAGGAATGATGCAGGGATACGCCGAGGCGCGCGGACTGAGGCGTCGGATTATTCCCGTCCCCGTTCTCACTCCACGCCTTTCGTCATACTGGGTGCATCTGGTAACCCCTATACCCGCCAGTATAAGTGCACCGCTGATTGATGGACTCCGCAACGACATAGTAGTTACCAATAGCCTGGCCCGTGAGTTGTTTCCGTGTATCGAGCCGATGGACTATGGGACTGCTGCCGTCTGCGTTATAGATGATCTGGATGCAGGTCGGATAGAGACGGCGTGGAGCGACGCGCAGGGCATGTCGAATTCGAGTGACCGTCCAGTGCGGCTGGAGACACAGGAAGGGATGATACTGGAGCGGCGGCGACGCAAGGTAGCCGCACCGACGACCGCCGTGTACAAGGTCGTCTCCGGGATAGGAGGTGGCAGGGGGTGGTATCACGCGAACTGGCTTTGGCGACTGCGTGGGATGATAGATCGCGCGCTGGGGGGATCGGGGTTGCGCAGAGGCAGAAGGCATCCCGACAATCTGCGTGTCGGGGATGCGTTGGACTTCTGGAGGGTAGAGGCGTTGGAGGACGGCCGGATGATCAGGCTCAGGGCTGAAATGAAAGTGCCCGGCCAGGCGTGGCTCCAGTACGAGGTCTGGGAGGACGATGAAGGAGAGACTCAACTGGAACAGACAGCGGCGTTCATACCGAAAGGGTTGGCCGGGCTCGCCTACTGGCACGCGCTATATCCCTTGCACGGATGGATATTCAGCGGGATGGTGAGAGAGATTGCCAAACGTTCCCTCGACGTTTCTGGAAATACCGATGTTCAGCCGTCTGGGGATATGTCTTGACTGAGATGGTTTTTCGGGCAGCTCAGACTTGTATGTTGCACCGGAGGGGCGTGGCTTATACTCGGCTTTTTCCGGTTATCGGAATGCGGAGGAGAGGATGTTTTCTGTATGATAGTCGCCAGATAATCGGGTTGGCCTCTAATGGTAAGGATGTAAGAATTGCTTGATTTTGAACGATTTGAATGGCTGAGTTTCGACTGCTACGGCACGCTGGTTGATTGGGAGACTGGCATTTCGGACGCAGTCGCGAACGCGCTTGATGCGCACGATATACGGATGTCGAAGTCTGAGATCCTGGCGTTGTTCGCAGAGGTCGAGCCCCAGATTCAGCAGGGCGGTAGATACTTGGAATACCGTCGCGTTCTGCGGCGGGTAGTGACGATGATGGGGATAAAGCTGGATGTACAGTTCTCCGAGTCGGAGATGAATTGCCTGGTGAACACCATCGGTTCGTGGCCCGTGTTCCACGATACCAGGGACGCGCTGCGGGCGATGAAGAGTCGGTACAACCTGGCAATCATATCCAACGTGGACGACGATCTGTTCGCGCCGACGGCGGAAGCGCTGGAGGTGGAACTGGACGTGGTGGTCACCGCCCAGCAGTGCGGCAGTTATAAGCCGGACCACAGGAACTTCCGAACCGCGCTGGAGCGAATGGGTATCCAAAAGGAGAGATGGTTGCACATAGGCGAGAGTCTGTATCACGATATTGCCCCGGCCAACGAACTCGGTATCGCGTCGGTGTGGGTCAATCGTGGGCATGGACAGGAGGGCGGCGCGACACGTCCGACGGACGCCAAGCCGGATATGGAATTCCACGACCTGGCGAGCCTGGTTCGCGCGATGGGGCTGATTTGAATTGAGAATTGATAATTATAAATTGAGAGTGACGCTGGTCGCACTCACGATAGGGACGCTTTTGGCGATGGCCTGCGGGTCGCCGTCCGAATCGCAACCTGTTCCGCAGGGTCTGACGGCTCAGTCAGAGCCTTCTCAAGAGACGTCGGCGGAAGTGAAGATTGGGAATGAGATAGGGAACCGGCTGCCGGACTTCGAGCTTACGCTGACCAGCAATGGAGAGAGACTCACGTCAACCAGCCTGGTTGAGAGCGGAAGGCCCGCGTTCCTGTTCTTCTTTGCCACGACTTGAACGGTCTGTCGCTCCGAGTTGCGGAGCCTGATAGATGTCTGGCCGGAGTTCGCCGAGGGTGTTGATTTCTATGCGGTGAACATAGACCCATCCGACAGTTTCGATAAGCTGGAGGACTTCAAGCTCGACCAGGGATACCCGTGGCCGCTGACTCACTCGGACAGGGACACACTGCTGCGTCTCAACGTGATTCGGCAGTCAACTAAGATCGCCTTTGACTCCGACGGTGTGATCGTCTATCGCGAGAGGATGGGCGGCGGCGACACCGAGACGTGGCGGGACTTATTTCGAGAGTTGTCGGAGGAAGGCTGAACCTTCACCCTTAATATGGGAAGCTGTTGTCCGTTGGGGCTTGAAGCGCCCGCTTCTTGCCATCGCAATGTTCTCATGTCCTTGCGCCCAGGAGGATTGTCTCCATCTCGGGAAGCATATCCTCGGCCCTGGCCCGAAGCTGTTCGCGGGTGAGTTCGGCGATGGGATGCTCGGTCAGAACGATGGGATAGGTGGGCGCACCCCACATTTCGGCCATCGAGCGGGCCGTAATCTCGAAGATGTCGGTGCAGATGGTTACCGATGGCGTACCGGCCTTTTCTGCATGAATTCCGTCGTGCACACTGCACGCGCTGCAGGACCCTCAACTGCCGATTGCGACGACGATGTAGTCGCAATCCTTCGTCATTTCACTTAGCGCTTCCGGGTCCACCGGCTTGGACGCCGATGGCTTGCGGTGGTAGTTGACGGATGCGACTCCGTATCGCTCTTTCAGGACGTCGGCTATTTCTTCCAGGAGGACTTGAGCGCCGTCCTTGGCGTCGTCAATGAGGCCGAGCCTCTTGTTTTCGAGCGAGTCCAGCCTCGGCGCGGGAATGAAGCCGGGGACAATCGGCTCGGTTGTGGGGTCAACGAGTAAATGTCTGGTTCGTACCGCTGTCTGTACCATCTTCGTTCTATCCTCCCGGATGTTGGATCGAGCCCATTATACAACGTGGCGACGGGTTTGCGCTTGAGCGTGTCGAAAACCCTTTGACTATTGAATTCGTGCATCAATAGAATCAATAGATATGGATGAAACCAGCGATTCCCCCCAGATTTTCCAGAAGACAACGCTTGATAACGGTCTGCGAGTTGTTTCGTGTGATATGCCGCATACGCGGTCGGTGGCTGTCTCCGCATTTGTGAAGGTGGGCTCCCGATACGAAAACGATGCGAAGGCGGGCCTTTCTCACTTCGTAGAGCACATGGTGTTCAAGTCCACCGAGCGCAGGCCCGACCCGGTGGATATTAGCTCGGCCATCGAGGGTACGGGCGGAGTTATGAACGCGGGCACCGAGCATGAGTTGACCGTCTATTGGTGCAAGGTCGCCCAACCGTACTTCGCCGAGTCGCTCGACCTGTTGTTCGATATGCTCCGCAACTCGCTGTACAAGCCGGAAGACGTGGAGAAAGAGCGGCGGGTCATACAGGAAGAGCTGGCGATGATCAACGACTACCCGATGGCGCGGGTGGACTCGCTGATAGACGAGATGCTGTGGCCCGGACATCCGCTGGGGCGGGATATTGGCGGAACGAAGGAGTCGGTTGACCGGATCACCAGAGAGATGCTGCTAGACCACGTGTCCGAGTACTATACCCCGCGCAACATCGTGGTAAGCGTAGCAGGGAATGTGCCTCACTCTGAGGTGGTGGCGCTGTCGGAGGAGTTATCGCGGGACTGGCCGAGTCCGGTTAGCGGGGAGCCTGCCCCGGTCACTCATGTGCAGGACGAGCCTCAACTGAAGTTGGAGTACCGGAGCACTGAGCAGGTACATATGTCCATCGCGTTGCCTGGGCTTCCTCTGAATCATCCCGACCGGTACGCTCTCGACCTTCTGAGCGTGATACTGGGCGAGGGGATGAGCAGCAGGCTGTTCGTGGAACTGCGTGAGAAGCGCGGGCTTGCCTACGACGTTCACAGCGGGGTCGCGCACTTCAAGGATACAGGCGCGTTCATCATTTCGGCGGGGGTGGAGCCGAAGAGGGTGTACGAGGCGGCGCCAACTATTCTTGAGCAGGTGGTGGACGTGCGGGACTGTCTGCCGGAGGAGGAGATAGAGAAGGCGAAGCGGCTGGTGGCCGGTCGGATGATGCTGAGGATGGAGGATACGCGGTCGGTGTCGGCGTGGATGGGCAGCCAGGAGCTATTGCTGGGGACGATAGTCGGGGTAGATGATGTGGTGGAGAGCGTCAACTCGATAAGCCTGTCGGATATCCGGCGGGTGGCGTCGGAGCATCTGGTTACGGAGCGTCTGAATATGGCAGTGGTGGGTCCCTGCCGGGGTCGGAAGCGGCTGTCGGGGTTGCTGAGGTTGTAGGTCGGGAGCTACAACCTCTAAGTATGGTGGCACTTACAGGTCCTCTGGCCTCAATCCGGTTCGTTTGGCGAGGACGCGGAGGGCTAGGACTTGGGCCTTGGCAATCGCGTCGTGGGTGGTTGTGCCGTAAACCATGGCGCCGGGTATTTCCAGGACTTCGGCTATCCAGCGTCCGTCGTCTTCCTGTTCGGTCTCTATTGTGAACGTCAGGGCCATGTTTGGACTCCTACTATGCTTATAGAGGGCTGAAGCCCAGGGTGCTGGTGGTCATCTGGCCGCGAGTGGCTTCGGCTTCGAGCATGGACTCGACGGCGCTGATGTTGCGGGAGTAGGGGAGGAGCAGCCGGACCAGGCCGTCGTGGCGCTGGCGGCATGGGAAGGCGACCTCGGTGTCGCCGACTTTGTCCATCTCGCCGTAGCGGACGAATCCCGCGACTATCATGCGCAGGCGCAGGGCCGCGTTTCTGACTTCACCCTCGCCGGAGACGCGGTAGGCGTACTCTGTGCCGTTGGAGATGCCGGTGACGGTGAGTATGAGGGCGGACTTGGAGTCCTTGATGGTCATGGGGGTTTCGGGGTGGGCGAAGTCTGGACTCTTGGTGACGGCCTGGGTGAGCAGGAATTTGACGGGGCGCTCGTGGATGACGCCGCATGGGAAGAGGAGTTGGTTGTCGGTGTCCTCGACGGGCACGAGGTCGCCGAGCTTGACCATCTGGTCGCGGATGGCACGGAGGCGGTCGGCGATACCATCGGCGCGGCTGAAGCTCCAGACGGTGAGCACCCCTTCCTTTATATACAGGCCCACTGAGACGTTGTTGAAGTTGGGGTCCATTGGGACCAGCTCTATGCAGCTGCCTATCTCCTGGAGCTTGCGGGCTACCTGTCCGCGCTGGGCGATGGCTGATTGGGTCATTTTGGAGTCCTTGGTTGTTAGTTTTTAGTTCCTGGTTACCAACCCCGAGGGAATTTCACCCCCATCCTAACCTTCCCCCATCAAGGGGGAAGGGACTGTCGCGTGGTTCTTGGTCATTTGACGGCGGCGCGGAGGGATCGGATGTGGTCGGGGCCGGTGCCGCAGCATCCGCCCAGTATGTTGATGCCCATGTCGGCGAGGCGCTTGAAGCGTTCTGCCATGTATTGGGGGGACTCGTTGTAGATTATCTGGCCGTCCTTCATGTCGGGGATGCCGGCGTTGGAGTGGATGAGCATGAGTCCGTCGTCCACGGCGCGCATCTGCTCGGCGAGGTCGAGCATCCTGTCTATGCCATTGCCGCAGTTGGCGCCGACGACGTCCGCCCCGGCTTCGCGGAGTTCGGTGACGGCTCTTTCGGGTGTGACGCCCATCATGGTGAAGAATCCTCGCGGGCCGAGGTCGAAGACCATAGTGGCGAAGACGGGTAGGGGAGTGGTGTCCTTTGCGGCGCGGATGCCGGTGACGGCTTCTTCGAGGGCCATCTGGGTTTCGATGAGTATGGCGTCGGCGCCGCCGTCGGCTAGGGCGGTTACTTGCTCGGCTAGGGCGTCGTACATATCGGACTCGCTGACACCGTCGGGCAGGGGTTCCATCATCTCGCCGGTTGGGCCGACGGAGCCGAGGACGTAGTGATCGGAGTCGGGCTTCTGGCCGGCGGCGTGCCGGGCGGCGAGCTGGTTGAACTCGACGACCCTGTCGCCGTAGCCGTACTTCTTCTGCATGTATCGGGAGCAGCCGAAGGAGTTGGTGAGCACCATGTCTGAGCCGGAGGCGAAGTAGTCCCGTGCCATGCCCTGAACGACTTCGGGGTGGCTGGCGTTGAACTCCTCGGGGCAGCCGCCGGGTTCGAGTCCGCGCTGCTGGAGGTATGTGCCGGTGGCCCCGTCGGAGATTAGGACTTCTCCGGCGTGGAGTCTTTCGAGCAGGGATGGCATTTGAGAGCCGCCTTTCGGTTGAGAGTTATTAGTTTTGAGTGGTTAGTATATAGTTTGATTTATAATTACGCTGGTGGGGTAGCAGGTGGGTACAGGTGGGACGCTGGTGAGTGTACAGGTGAAGAAGTCACCTGTTACCACCTGCTATTCACCTGCGTTAGCTTTGGAGGGGTTTTTCTCGCCCGCGATTTTTCCGGTAATATAATCTGGTGTTTATGTTTGTTTTGCCCTCACCCCCGTATCGGAGTACGGGGCAGGCTCTAACCCTCTCCCAGAGGGAGAGGGGACTGACTGGGCATTAGTTTGTATGTTCGTATAGTAGCATAGCGGGGGAATGTTTGTATAGCGGGTCGGGAAGCTGTGTCAATTTGGTCGGTAGGGGAGTCACCCCCATCCTAGCCTTCCCCCATCGAGGGGGAAGGGATTTCATTTGAACATTTACCTATCCCTGTGATCCCATCATGGGGGGAAGGGACTTTTGCAGTCGTCTCGATAGGCTATTGGCTGGTCCAGTGGTCTATGGCGCCGGGGGTGGGATCGCGGCGGCCCTGGCGGTGGAGGTCTCGAATGCGGGCTACGAAGTCGTCGGGGAAGTTGTCGTCAAGGTGGGCGGCGAGGGAGTCGGCGGCCTGGGTGGCTGTGCCTTCGGCGTCGGTGTAGTGGCCCCATTCCCAGGCCATGAGGTATTCGTCGGCGCCGGCTGAGCCGTCGAACAAGGCGACGGCGTCCACTCCTTGCTGGAAGCGGGGGTGGAGCTGGCGGGAGACGACGCCGGAGTCGTCGCGGGCCTGGACCTGGACGGGGATTTCTTTCCAGTACATTATGCGGGTTTGGGTCATGGTGAGTTATCAGTTTTTAGTTGTCAGAGGTGGCCACCCTCACCCTCGAGGGTGCTGACAGGGTAGGCATTTCACCCTCACCCTAGCCCTCTCCCTCAGGGAGAGGGGATCTGTTGGCTGGTATTCGTAGCTGACTGCACATTTGCTTACCCCTGTGACCCCTCAAGGGAGAGGGAATAAGTTGACCGGAGCCTACGCCTGCCCAGTTCACCAAGGGAGGGGGCTTCTGCAAATCTTTGGGTCACTGTGTATTGTAGCGTGGTTGGGGAGAATGTGCGATTATGCGCGGGGTTCTTGTAAGGATGAAGATGTGTAGGATTACTCCTATACATATATATAGGGGTTATTTTGCGGGAGAGGGATGTAGAGGATAAGGTTGATTGGGTTTGCAGTGTTGGTGTGAGCCGGAGAGTCGCCCCGCCCCTGGGTTCCCGTTTTCACGGGAACGACGGTGGAGTTGAGGATTCACCCCCATCCTAACCTTCCCCCGTCAAGGGGGAAGGGACTTTCTTCAACATACAAATGACGGTGGGGGTGAGACGGAATGACGAGCGACAGACTGGATGGGATGTTCGGGCTGGGTGGTTGATCGGGAATTGGTGAATGGAGAATGGAGAAGGCGTTATGGCGTATGCGAGTGTGAATGGGGTGAGTCTATATTATGAGGAGCATGGGAGTGGGTATCCGCTGGTGTGGAGTCATGAGTTTGCGGGGGACTATCGCTCGTGGAGGGCGCAGGTGCAGTTTTTCAGCCGACGGTACCGGGTGATTACGTATAACGCGCGGGGGTATCCGCCGTCGGATGTGCCGGAGAAGCTGGATGATTATACGCAGGAGCAGTCGGTTGATGACCTGCTGGGGTTGCTCGAACACCTGAAGATCGAACGAGCGCATATCGGGGGTCTCTCGATGGGCGGGAATGTTGCGCTGAATTTCGGGCTGACGTACCCGGAGATGGCGAGGTCGCTGGTGGTGGCGGGGACGGGTGCGGGCTCGACGGACGTGGAGCCGTTCCGCCAGAATGTGAATATGCGGGCGGACAGGATGCGCGCGGGCGGCATGGAGGCGATGGGGGACTATCTGAACAGCGGGACGCGGGTGCAGCTTCTGAGGAAGGACCCGGTGGGGTATGAGGAGTTCAGGCAGGGGTTCCTGGAACATTCGCCTATCGGGTCGGCTTTGACTTTCTCGGGGGTGCAGGGTCGGAGGCCGCCTATCTTCGACCTGGAGGATCGGATGCGGGCGCTGGATGTGCCGACGCTGGTTATGACGGGGGATGAGGATGAGCCGTGCATCGAGCCGAGTGTGTTCATGAAGCGGTGCATTCCGAGGTCGGGACTGGTGATGATGCCTCAGGCGGGTCATGCTATCAATCTGGAGGACCCTGAATTGTTCAACCGGATAGTGCTGGACTTTCTGACGGCGGTGGAGCAGGGATCGTGGGCGACGCGGGAGTGGGGGGATGAGTCGGGGGCGTTGGTGTAATTGTCAATTTTCAGTTATCAATTATCAGTGGGGTTGGTCGGGAATGGGAGTGCGGGATTGACTGAATTATGGTTGGATTCACCCCCATTCCAGCATTTCCCCATCAAGGGCTAATAGGGGTAGGCATTGAACTTGGATTGGTGGATTCACCCCCATCCTAACCTTCCCCCATCAAGGGCTCACAAGGGTAGGTATTGAAATATGTGAATCTCTATGTTGTATTGTGGCCTCGCCCTTCGACAAGCTCAGGACGAACGATTCATTGATTTACATACCCCTTTCAGCCCATCAAGGGGGAAGGGACTTTGCTATGGTCTATTTCGTCAGAATCAGGATTGCCGAGCGGCGAGCCTCTTCGAGGGTTTGCGGGATGATGGGATGTACAGGATATGGTGTCGCGTGGGTGCGATGGTGAAGGATAGATGGCGAGATGGTCGAAGCTGACATCGAGAGGGGCGGCTTGCGAGGTTCGGGGGAGTATGATTTTGTTGCGCATTTGACGCGGTTTTGCCGGGCGCTGAGGGAGCATGGGTTGCTGGTGGGGCCGCAGGAGACGGCGGACGCTATACAGGCGGTGGAGCAGGCTGGGTTGATGTCGGAGGCGCGGATCTACTGGTCGCTGAGGGCTCTGCTGGTGTCGCGGCGGGAGCAGTTCCCGACTTTCGACAGGCTGTTCGCGCAGTTCTGGAATCTGGAGCCGGTGTCGCCGCGCCCGGATATGAATGGGGGGCCGAAGACGAGTTTCGGGCAGACGCGCACGGTGGGGCGACTTCCGCGCGGGCTTGGGGTTCCTGAAGACGACCCTTATTCTAAGGATACGGTCATCCAGCTTTTGCGGACGGGAGCGAGCGCGCATCAGACGACGGGCGGGCGGGACCTGTCGTCGCTGGCGGAGGGTGAGGACGCGGCTGAGATACAGAGGATCGCGGCGCGGATGGTGCGGGCGCTGGCGTCGAGGCCGGGTCGCCGGCGGAAGAGGCACAGGCGGCGCGGAGTCCCTGACCTGCGGGGCGCGATGCGGCTGAGCCTGGCGACGGGCGGGGACGCTGTGCGGCTGCCTCGTCTGCGGCGGGTACACAGGACTCCGAGGCTTCTATTGCTCCTGGACGTGAGCGGCTCGATGGACAGGCACGCGCGGCTGATGCTGAGGCTGGCGCACGCGGTCGGGCAGCAGACGGGGAGGGTGGAGACGTTCGCGTTCAGCACGGCTATCACGCGGATAACGCGGGCGCTGTCAGCTCCGAATTTCGACGAGGCGCTGTACCGGGCGGGCAGGGCGGTGGAGCACTGGTCGGGCGGGACGAAGATTGGGGAGAGTCTGCGCGCGGTCAATACATTATATGAGCACCTGGAGGACAGGTTCACGACGGTGTTCCTTTTGAGTGACGGGTGGGAGACGGGGGATACGGCGGGGCTGGCGCGGGAGCTTTCGCGGATGCGGCTGAGGGTGCGGAGCCTGGTGTGGCTGAATCCGCTGGCTGGGACTGAGGATTTCGAGCCGCTGGCGAGGGGGCTGCAGGCGGCGATGCCGTATGTTGATCATTTTGTGCCTGCGGGGGATGTTGAGGGGTTGAGGAGGCTGCCGGGGATGCTGAGGGGGTAGGTCCCCGCCCTGCGCCTGGGTTCCCGCTCGCCGTGTTTACGGGGTGATGTTGCTTTGCGGGAATGAGGAGTGGGGGGTGCGGGAATGATGGAGGTTAGTGTGAAGATTCCTTGTGTGTATATGCTTGCCAGCAGGCGGAATGGGACTTTGTATATTGGGGTGACGTCGGATGTTGTTCAGCGGGTGTGGCAGCATAGGAATGATCTGGTGGGAGGGTTCACGAAGCAGTATGGTGTTCACAGGCTGGTATGGTATGAGGTTCATGAGACTATGGAGAGCGCTATTGTCAGGGAGAAGGCTCTGAAGAAGTGGAATCGAGCATGGAAGGTCAGGTTGATTGAGGAGGGGAATCCTGATTGGGTGGATTTGTACGAGGAGGTGGCTCGGTAGGATGTGGGTGAGTTGGCGTCCCCGCATCCACCCCTGGGTTCCCGCCTTCGCGGGAACGACGGTGGTGTGCGGGAATGAGGAGTGTGGGTTTGTGGCTATAGGATGTATTGGAATGCGGGAGGTGGTGTGTGATTGCCGGGAATGAGGGCTGTTAGTCTAGTGAAGTGGGTGCGCATGGTGTGATAGGATGGGCTTCCAGTGTGTCAGAGGGCTTGGCGAAAGGGGTGGAGACATGGCTTTAGGCGGCGTGGAAACGCGCCGTTAGGAGGTTTGGTAAATCATTGACATTGGGTTTAGCCTTCTGTATAGTTTTTTTCGGATTTGTAGGCTTCCATGCGCTGCGCATGGTCTCGCCTGCTTTATCCAGCGTAATACATTATCGGTTCTTGAATATAGTGAAGCGCGAGCGGCGCACAACGGGACACAAGGATGCAAAGCAATACTTTCTCTTATATCATCAGCGCGCCGCTTCTGCAGAGCGGCCCATCGCCTCCGGACTTCCGCCCATCGGATGGTTCGGGAGGTCTCTATCGGGAAATCAATCACCTCTCTACAAACCGGTACCCAGAATCTTTTAGGGGGTTAGGAAGTGAAAAATAGGTTTGGGTTCATACCCATAGTATTACCAGCAATAGTAATGGTCCTGATAATAGGGCTTATCAATTTGGCTGGGCCCCAGGCCACGCAGGCCCAGGACGTGAATGTCAGGGAAGCTCGGTTGAAGAGCCTGACTCTGACGTATGAAGAGGCCGGGACGAGTAACGACATCCCAGTCACACTGCGGAAGAAGAACGGCAGCGAGGGCTTCGCGTCCGACGTGGCGGACTACACCGCCGAGGTGGATAACGCGGTTGCTAATGTAGATGTAGCTGGCGTTGCAGTGAATCCCGACGATACTGGTGACACCACCGACCGCGGTTATCTCGTCGCCGTTACGAGCCTGCATGAAGCCGTTGGCGCCTCGGCAGGTACTGGTGACGTAGATGGTCTCGTGGCGGGCAAGACCACGTTCACGATCGTTACTACGGAGCAGGATGTCGGTACCGACGTTCCGAAGATGGCGACATACACGATTGAGCTGACGAAGAGAGGGCCGGACGTCGGCGCGAATTCTCCTCGGCTCACTGCATTGACAGTGCAGCCTGTTTCGCCAGACGGTAGCGCCGGTACGGCTGTAGATCTTTACCGGAAGAACGATGGCGGAGGGCAGGTAGCCTTTAACGCAGGTATTCGGAACTACATAGCATCTATCCCCTTTACCGCTACGTCCGTTGTGGTCACCGCTACGGGTCAGGCGGATGGAAATGCTGATAGTACCTATCCTGATGCAAGCAATCCGGTTGTAATAAACCCCGACAATGAGCCCAATACTACCGATACAGGTAAAGTGGAGGCGTCCACTCAGCCCATCGGCGTGGGAGGCACTCGGAAGTTCGAAATCACGGCTCGCTCGCAGGGCGCTTCGCAGATTTACACGGTCGAAGTGACCCGCAGACAGCCTGAACTGAGCGCGCTTACTCTGACTGCGGTTGAGAATGATGGCGCAACTGCGGTGACTGGCGGGAATAGGGTATTTGACGCTGCTGCCCTGATGGATAGCAGTCTCTCCACGTCCGTTCCGTACCAGGTGCCGATGATAAGCATTGATACCACCACTGGTGCGACTGTTCTGACTAATACTGCTCTTGCAGACAGGAGTAGGACCGCCTGGAGGGTTGTAAGCCCTCCCGACGCGACGACTACCGTTGCTGGGCACCAGGTAGCTCTTAATCCCGGAAGGGCGACCAAAGTCTCGATTCGGGTCGAGCACTGGCTGGACGCAAATCCGTCATCAACTCGCACTTACACGGTTGATGTGATGCGTAATGCGCCGGTGTTGGCAGCTATCACTCCCGGTCAAGCAGACACCGGCGGCCTGACCGTGCGGTCGGGCGATGCGCAGTCTGGTGATAGCATTCTAATGGCCGACCCGGATGGCCGTGATAATTACTACAAAGCCGAAATAGCATACAACGTGGATACGGTCACGCTGACTACGTCGAATGGCCCTGTGCCTACTGACTCTGGTGAGGGGATGGAGGTAGTCATAAAGCCGAACGACGCAGACGACGGCACGACAGGTCACCAGGTGAAACTGGACAAACCGGGCATGGCGGAGACGGTGACGGTGACGGCGCGGAGCAAGGCGTTCCGGAGCGCGAAGACCGACTACATGATTGAGATAACTCGCATGAAGACGAAGCTGGGAGACGCCACTACAGACGATCCCCCTGTCGTTACCGGTGGCATTAGTGTTACCTGCTACGAAATGGCAGGTGGGGCAGGTACTAGTGGAAATACTAGCGTTTCCTGTGACCTGATGCCCGGCTTCCACCCTGACTCGACGACATACGAGGTTATGGTGGACTACGACGTCAGGTCGGTCATGGTGGGTGTGGTCCCGGGTGATGGTCGCAGGACTGCGTTCACCAGCCCTGTGGCGACGACCAGCATGATGCTGAATAGCAACCTGGTGGTTGGCGACAATGACTTCTCGATAGACGTTGGAGTGACTGCGGATGTTTCGCCGAACACTTCGACATACACGCTGGCAGTGGAGCGGAGCGAGCCGGAACCCACATTGCAGTTCACGCTTCTGGACGGGAGCGGCGAGGAGCTGGGGTCCGGATCCCACAGTCTCAGGCTGGACGCTCAGCTTCGGACATATAACTTCTCGGACCTGGCGAGCACGACGTTCGGCGAGAACGACCTGCTACTGATGAATTCGGCGCGCGTTTCGACTGTGGGCCTGGATGACGGAGTGCGGGTGTCGTATAACCAGGTTACCGTTCCGTCCGTAGCATCCGGCGAATATCTGACGATACCTGACCTGTCGGGTCCGCTGCACAGGCTGGACTTCGAGGTCCGCTATTCGACGGGCGCCGGCAATGCCGAAGACGCTACGACTCACCAGATAACAATAGACAGGCCGGCGGATACTCGCCCAATGTTCCCGGCGAACGACCCACTGCGGGGTAGGACGATAGTGCTGCTCGCGGATGAGGGTTTCAGCCCGAACGGGGCGAACACGCCCGTACAGCTGCCGTTCGCCAGCGGTGGCAACATCGGCAAGGTGTACGAACTGGTCGGAGACGAGGCGAAGGGTACGCCAAGGATACCGGCGGACCTGAGCGCTATCTTGCCGAGCGGCACGACCAAGGGCAGCCTGACGGGTATTCCGCGCCTTCTCCCCGAGAGCGACGCGGCGAACCATCACCTGCTTCTGAAGGTCCGGGACACTGACGGGATAACCGGCGCATCCGATGAGGACGTGGTCGAGTTCACCGTCAGGATAGTCCGCGACAGCAGCCAGATAACGCCTCCCGTGTCAGAAGACGCGGATGTCGGGGAGCTGATGGACATACGCGTAATGTATGACGGCACCCCGCCCGACTCGGCAGATGAACGAGATGATTCGGCCAAGGTGGTACAGAAGTCAGATTCCAGCCTGACGTTCGATCCAAACGTCAAGTCGTACGTGGCTAAGGTCCCGACCGACGTTGACGTAGTGGATATCTACGCACTGGCGTCCAGCAGCGCGAGCGTGCTGCTGAACACGGCGGGTACGTCGGACACGTCGGCCGGAAGTAGCGACTTCGGAAGCGGAACGCTTCACAAGTGGGGCGGTCACAAGCTACTCCGCGGCGGCGCCGTAGAGGTTGTGAACAGCTACACGATAAGGATTTCGGACGGCGGCGTGACGATGGATTACGCGCTGGACGTGATACGCGAAGCGAACATTGCGCCAATGCTGGACAGTGACGCCAATATGGCGCTGAAGTTCTACGAAGGCATCGGCGTAGGAGTGGGCGCGACGCCGCGCCTGGCCGCTCAGAAGCTGCCAAGGGCGGAGATGGTTGACAAGGATACGGACAACCGTGGAAACGGCGCCAGCATGTATGAGCTGAGCCGCCGCCTGTCCACAGCTCCGACTCAGGAGAACGACTTCCTGGGCCTGATGCTGAACCTGGACTCCACGACGCGTCCGATGCTCACGGGCAGCCCGACGCTGGACACGGACAATCCTGCGGACAGCAGGCTGTCGGACCACTCGGAGGTGTACACCACGTACACAGTCGAGGACTCGGACATGGACGATAAGGCCAGTGACTCGGACTCGATAAACATTGACATATACGTGTACAGGAACGTAGCGCTGAAGTCGTTCACAGTGGACGGCACAAGCGTCAGCGACCTCGACACGAGCACTCGGATGTACCGCGACAGCCGCATGTACAGCTTCGAGGATTCGGACATAAAGATGTACACGTACAGCGTGGCCCATGACGCGACGTCGGCGACCTTCTCGGCGGCGGCGTGGGACTCCGCGGACGCTTCCGTGAGCTACTCGCCTGCGGACGCCGACGCGAGCACTCCGGGCTACCAGCGGAGCTTGTCGCCTGGCAAGAACGCAGTAACGGTTACGGTAACTAACGGCGCGATCAGCGCGACGCACGTGATAGACCTGCGCCGCCCCGGTCTGCAGGCGTCGGACATAATGCTGACTGTGGACGAGGATACCCGCCCCAGCGGTTCTCGCACGGGTACGACGACAGGCGCGACTGTCGAGTTGTCGCCTGACTTCGACCGCGAGACATACGCCTACACGGCGATGGTGCCGACATGGGTGAGAAGCGTTCAGGTGAGCGCGGACCCGGTGGACCCGAACGCCAGGGCAGTGGTGAACACGTTCGAGATTCCGAATCCTCCGGGATACAGCGTGGTGAATCTGCCCAACATGGGTGAGACGGCTAACGTAATAACGGTCGGCGTGAAGCTGGGCGCAGGCGAGCCTGAGGACTACGTGATAACGGTAACGCGGGCGGCAGACACCGCGCCTGACTTCATGGGCAGCGTGGATGACTTGTCCCGCACGGTAAATCGGATGTTGCAGTACCCGATAGAACTGCCTAAGGCAATGGGCGGCAATGGCGCTCTGACATACTCGGTAGGAAGCACTGACCTTCCGCCCGGACTGACGTTCGATGCTGAAGACCGGACGATCAGCGGCACACCGAGATTGGACGAGGGCTACAGTTCCGACTTCGTGATTACGTACACGGTGCGGGACGCGGACGGTAATACGTCTGCCGCAGACTCGGATTCGATGATGTTCACCATCACAATTACGCACGACGATGTGGACGAGAGGCCGGAAGACACTACGACGCCAGTGGATCCGGCGGACAGGAACACGCTGAGCGACCTGGTGGTGACCTATAACCAGGGTGGAGTTACGGACAAGCGCGCGATGCTGTCGCCGGCGTTCTCGCCGCGCAACAGCGGACCGTACAGCGCCATGATTCCGCACGACGGTGAGGATGTGCAGGTTACAGCTGTCCCGGCAGTAACCGAGGCAGTGATCTCCATAAACAACGTCCGCATAGCGGGCGGAGTGAAGCTGGATCTGCCACCAGTGGCAGTGATAGAGGTTGACCATCCTGCACTGGAGCCGAGAACCTACACACTGAATACGATGACGATCAGCGATTCCGCTCCGACATTCGCTTCGGATGTTGAGGACATGGTATTCGAGGCAAGTGCGGCAATAGATCCAGTACAGCTTCCGATGGCGAGCGGCGGCAACGGCGCGCTGACCTACGGACTGATGGATCACGAGGGCCGTATGCCAGAGGGTCTGATGTTTGACGCTTCGACCCGTGAACTCTCCGGTACTCCGGTACTGCTGAGGGAAGCGATCGAGACGACCTACCGGATGACCTACATGGCGACGGATGAGAACGGCGACGCCGCGAGCCTGACCTTCATGATCACGGTTTGCGACGCTGCGGAAATGGGCTGCGAGCCCACGATGCCTGAGCCGAACCCCGGCTACACGCCTGTGGGTCTGGAAGTCAGCATAAGCGGTAACACCGCTACGCTGAGCTGGCAGCCTGGCGACGACGCGATGCGTCAGTTCGTTGGGGCGGTGGATCCGACTGCTGATGACATCTTCAGCACCATCAGGCCTGCGCCGTTCGGCGACGACCAGGTGGCAGCGGACGAAGACATGTACGTCATCGAGGATCTAATGAACGGCGGAGCTGGCTACGTATTCGTAGTGGCCGGTTACGACGGCAGCATGTGGCACGTGGCCATCTGGCCGAGCGCCAGCCAGTAGATAGAGCCGAATCAATCACTTGCGGGCTTCCGGCGGATCCTTTTCATGGAGGTGAAGCCGGACAGCCCGCAAGGGCACCCCACCAGCCGAAAGGCTAATATCAAGAGAGGATTCATCCATTATGAAAATAATCTTAGATAGGAAGCGCATTGCGCCGCTGCTCTTGATGGTGTCGCTCGCGGTAGTCGGCTCGGTAATGCTGATGATGGCCGTGACCTCCGAGGGGACTGTATCGGCTCAAGACCAGCAATGCGTTCCCGCAGACCATCCATTTGCCGGAGTCATACCGGTATGTCCTGATGAGTCGCCTACTCCTGCTCCTGAGAACGGCGGTCAGTGCGTTCCCGCAGATAACCCATTTGCCGGAGTCATACCGGTATGTACGCCTACTCCCGATGCGGCGGCGACGGCGCAGGCGATAGCCGATATGACGGCAACAGCAGAGGCGGATGCGGCGGCCACCGCGCAAGCGATGGCTGACAATATGACTGCGACTGCGGTAGCTGAAGCGAATGCTACGGCGCAGGCCAGGGCCGATGCCACGGCTACGGCGCAGGCGAGAATTACGCCTTCGCCGACGCCCGACCCGGATGCTCCGCCGCCACCGCCGACGGCCACTCCGAGGGCTTCGGCGACGCCGGTGCATATAGAGATGGCGGCAGTGACGGCGGTCGAGGGCGCGACTACGGTCGAGCCCGATATGGCGGTCTCGCTGATGGCGGGCAACGTTACGGTCAAGCTCCCGACGCTTTCGCGCGCAAGGACGTACCAGGCGATGTTGTCAGAGTCGGACGAGTGCGGCAGCATGGCTGCGGCGTGTGCGATGGTCTCCATATACAACGCCGAGGGCGAGATGGAGTCGGACGTGCGGCTGATATCGTCGGCTGAGATCGAGGTAACACTCGACGCGGCTACGGTGGATGCACTTGGCGGCGACCTCGACGGCGCGGCAGTAGCCATCCAGGCAAGCGCGCTTGGCGGCATAATGCTCCAGCTCATGGATGACGATAGCGGCACGTGGAACAGCATTCCGAGTACCTTCGTGGTGAACTCGGACGGCAGCGCAACGGTCAGCGGTATGACGCGGCGGTTCAGCCACATCGCGCTGATGGTTTACGATGACGTGGTGGAGCAGGCCAGGATGCAGGTGAGCATGGCTCTCGGCACCCCGACCGCAACACCGGTGCCTCCGACCGCGACGCCCGCGCCTCCGACCGCGACGCCGGTGCCTCCGACCGCGACCCCCGAACCGACGCCGGAACCGGAGATGCTCCCTGATACGGGCGACTCGTCGGTGCCGTTCCTGCTGCTGCTGGCGATGGCGGTCTTCGCCTCGATGGCGGCGCTCGTTGGAACGAAGGTCATCATGGCGCGCGTAAGGCGCTAGATAATCGAATAAACCCTGAGTGAAGTTAGAGGGCCGCCCCGGTAGAGGGGCGGCCTTCTACGTTGTATAATAGTGACTCCAGTATAAAAAGGATGCATTATTCGATGATTGCCAAATCTGCGACAGCCTTCGCTGTTCTCGCATTGCTGTTTGCGGTTGCGCTGGTGACCGTGTCGGCCGCTCCCAACCAGCAGGGCGTCCAGTCTCTTGTTGTGGAGCGGAGCGAAGACCGCCGGTCGGCTACCGCGACCTGGAGCAGCGGGGGTGCGGAGTATCAGGCCTTTTCAGTTGCTGAGAAAGTGATAGCGGGCGAAGACGATCCTGAAGGGGATGGGATAAATAATGACTCTCTTCGGTGGATCGGAGGACTCCTGACCGGCGACGTCAGCACCCTGGAGATACCCGGTTTGGACCCGAACAGGGGCTACCAATATGCTATATATGGAGCGGCCAGAAATGACGCCGGCGACTGGACTATCAGCTCCCAGACTACGGAGGATGAGCAGTCGGCGGTCTATATGGACCGGGAGGCCCTGGTGGCGCTCTATAACGCCACGGGCGGAGCCAACTGGAGGGAGAATACCAACTGGCTCAGCAGCGCTCCGCTGGGACGCTGGTATGGAGTAAAGGCCGACTCCGACGGGCGCGTGGTGGAAGTGAGTCTCTGGCTGAACAAGTTGGAGGGGGAGTTGCCGTCTGAACTGGGCAATCTCGCCAAGCTGGAACGGTTGAGTCTTCCTCTGAACAGTCTGAGTGGGGATGTACCTTCCGAATTGGGTATGCTCTCTAACTTGAAGGAGCTAACTCTAATTGCCAATCGGCTCACCGGAGAAATCCCGGTGGAGCTGGGCGGTCTCACGAACCTGGAAAAGCTGTACCTCTCGGTCGGCAACCAGTTTACCGGGTGTATTCCCAGCGCCTTGCAGAATGTAGCCGTGAACGACCTTTCGGAGCTTGGACTTCCGTTCTGCTCCTGATACTGGATGCGATATGAAAGCGATGCTTCGTGCGCTGGAACTGGCCCGGGCATCGGTGGGGGAGACGAGCCCGAATCCGCCGGTGGGGGCTGTTGTGGTTCGGAATGGGCAGGTTGTAGGGGAGGGGAGGACTCAGCCGGCGGGCCAGGCCCATGCCGAGGTGGTCGCGCTTCGACAGGCGGGTGAACGCGCTCGGGGTGCTACTCTGTATGTGACGCTCGAACCCTGCTGGCACTATGGTCGGACGCCGCCCTGCACAAACTCTATCATCGCGGCGGGAGTAGCCGAAATCCATGTCTCGATGGTGGATCCGAATCCACG
>VXRN01000044.1 GCA_009838465.1 Dehalococcoidia bacterium | reverse complement strand
CAGTGGAATCCCAACATCGTTGTGTCTTGACACTTAAGACAGTTGCTTTTCACTACCCTTGTCGCTCGTTTTCGGAGATAGTTTCCAAGGCCGGTCAGCCGGGCCAGTCGCCTTCGAAGACGTGGGCTACAGGGCCCTCCATGACCACTTCTCCATGTCCAGGCCAGGATATGTACAGTTCGCCGCCGGGGAGTTCGACAGTGACATCGTCGTCAACCAGGTCGTGCAACTTGGCGGCGACTACGGCGGCGCAGGCACCGGTGCCGCAGGCGAGGGTTATGCCGGAACCGCGCTCCCAGACGCGAACCTTGATGCGGTCGCGGCCCAGCACGTTCACTATTTCGTAGTTGACGCGCTCGGGGAAGAATGGGTGATGCTCGACCATGGGGCCTATGCGGGTCAGTTCGTAGTCGTCAACCGGATCCTCCATGAAGACGACGGCGTGGGGATTGCCCATGGAGACGCAGTTGACCAGGATCCGGGACCCGTCAACCTCCAGCGGATAGTTCAGGGCGATTTCGAGATCGTCAGGGGCGGCTACGGGGACCAGGGAGGGCTTGAGGATGGGCTGCCCCATGCCGACGGACGCGCCGGTCATCACGCCGTCGTCCCAGGCCGGACGCACGGACAGGACGCCGGAAGCGGTCTCGATTTCAAACGATCTGGACGCGCTATCCAGTGCGGAAGCATCTATACCAAAACGCACAAAGCAGCGTATTCCGTTGCCACACATCTGGCCTTCGGAGCCATCGGCGTTGAACATCTGCATCCTGGCGTCGGCCTTATCGGAGTCGCGCAGTAGGATCAGGCCGTCGGAGCCTATGCCGAAGTGCCTGTCGCTTACGCGCCTGGCGACTTCGGGCCAGTCGTAACTCTGATAGCGGGCGTCAACGTAGATGTAGTCGTTGCCCGCGCCGTGCAGCTTGACGAATTTCATTATCACCCTCACCCTAGCCCTCTCCCTGAGGGAGAGGGGATTTATTGACTGGTTTTCATAGCTGACTGGATTTGCGAATTCACCCCCATCCTAACCTTCCCCCGTCAAAGGGCTGAGAGGGGTAGGCATTAAAACTATATCGGCGGAGTCACCCCCATCCTAACCTTCCCCCGTCAAGGGGGAAGGGACTTTTGCCTACCCTTGTGAGCCCATCAAGGGGGAAGGGACTTCCCCTACCCTTTTTCAGCCCATCGAGAAAGAGGACTTCTCCAGTTGCCTAGCCTATCCACTTGGCGGCGTATTCGATGGCTGAATCCAGTTGGGTTGGCTCGAACCAGCGGATGCGCGGATCGTCTCGCCGGAACCAGTTGGCCTGCCGTCTGATGTAGCGGTGCGTCCTGAACTTGGTTCTCTGGACCGCATCCGAGATGTCCGCGCCGTTCATAAGATGGTCAGCCAGTTCATGGTAACCGATTCCCGACATGGAAGGAAGGTCGGGAGAATACCCCATAGCCAGCAGACGCCGGACTTCATCGAGGAAGCCCGCGTCCATCATCCGATCAACGCGGTCGTCGGCGCGCTCGTAGAGTGCGGCGCGCTCCATTCCGAGACCAATGACGGAGAACTCGAACCAGGGATCCAGTCGTCTGAGAGCGTTTGGATCTGGGCCATGGGACTGGGCGACCTCTATGGCGCGGATGAGACGACGCGGATTGGCGGCGTCAACACGCTCGAGGGCGCCGGGGTCCAGACTTCGCAGGCGAGACAGCAGGTCGTCAATCCCCTGCGATTCGAGAATATACTCCAGTTCGCGGCGCAGAACAGGATCGGGCGGAACGAGCGGAACGTTCCAGTTTTCCAGAAGCGCCATCACATACTGGCCGGTTCCTCCGACAAGTATGGGAATCTTTCCTGTTGTATTTGCGTTTAGAATTACCTCTTTTGACAAGTCTAAGAACATTCCAAGGCTGAAATCGTCGTCGGGATCAATTATGTCAACCAGATGATGGGGAACAGCCGAGAGTTGGTCCGGCGACGGCTTGGCGGTGCCCACGTCCATGTGGCGATACACCTGCCTGCTGTCGGCGCCCACTATTTCGACATCAGAGCGGGCGGCGATTCTCATGGCCAGATCGGTCTTGCCAACGGCGGTCGGGCCGACGATGGCGAGGAGACGAGGATGGGAGGAGTTTTCAATTACCAATTATCAGTTTTCAATTGTCAGGCGGGTCTGCCTTCAGAGTGGACGCGGATTTGGATAGCCGTGCAGGTTGTCTTCCCTACACTACCAATTCGAAATGGGAGTTCCAGGGGCTGCGGAGCAGGTCGGATACCCTGGTTTCGAGGGTCGGCCTGTGTCGTTCCTGGGGCACTATGAAGTATGCCCTGGAACTGCCGCGACGGTATAGCAGCGACCGGGGCAGACCGGGCAGATCCAGGCTTGCCTTCAGGCTCTCGGCGACGCGGGCTATCTGCTCGACCGCCGTTCCCCGCCGTCCCAGGTGGTGATAGACGATGAGACTCTGGCCACGCTCGAAGAATCTGAGAAGGTCCGCGATAAACACATACTTTGGACCGGTCTTGCGCAACGGGTCAATGGAGGCAGATATGCCATTGGCGGGATCGGACAGGCTGTTGTCGGGGTCAACGAAAATCACGTCGGCGTCGGCGGTCGCTTCAAGCGCGCCCTCAAACCATCTTGTACGAGCGGATTCCCTCTCGGAGCGGGGCATTTGCCTGGGAAACGATAGGCTTGGCTCGTAGTATGCCGTGTCGACCGGAAGGATTCGGTTTCGCTGGACCGCTAGGATGTTACGGCGTCCGGTTTTCACTAGGCGGCGCATGGTGTCGTAGAGATCGAGGTCGCAGACGCGATACCTGGAGTGATTCGCGTGCGTATCGTCCAGGTAGCCGGTGTACTTTCCATCGGCATTGTGGGACTCATCGGGGTATAGATACCAGACGACGCCCAAGCACATTGGCATAGAAGAAGTCGAAGGGGCTTCCCTCTGCCCAGTGAGATAGCGGAGAAGACCGTACTTGCCGAAGTCGCCGACATCTCCCACATACCTGTTCTGCATACGATATTCTCTACTGTATCGGCTGAGAAGGTTTTCACCCTGCCCCTCGCCCGGAACGTGGGGGTGAGGGGTACTGTTGGTCG
>VXRN01000023.1:355006-388719 GCA_009838465.1 Dehalococcoidia bacterium | reverse complement strand
GCCAGCGACCTCTCTACGCTGCTCCGAGAGCCGTTCTTCCGCAGCCTGCTAGGGTAGCCCGTTCGTGGTGAGCCTGTCGAACCATGAACGGACGGCCCTTCGACTGGCTCAGGGCGAACGAGAGATCGAAGACGAGGCGAAAAAGAAAAGACACTGAGTTCCACTCACCCACATAGGTCATCAGAAAGGCGGTCGTGTACAATAGCCTCGTAAACTCTCGGAGGCCGTGAATGACGGGCGGCGACCTCTTCCTGGTGGTGGTCAGATGGATTCACGTCGTCGCGGCGGCGGCGTGGGTGGGCGGCAGCATTTTCTATCTCTTCGTTCTCAGGCCCGCGCTGCGCCGTTCTCCTGAAGCCGGACGAAAGATCAACGAGGCGACCGCCGCCGAGTTCGCGACGCTCGTGGACACCTGTATTTTCGTGATACTAGCCACCGGCGTCATCCTCACCTTCAACCGTCTTACCGCCGGAGTAACCGGCCCGTCCTACGGGTTAGTTCTGGCCGCCAAGATCGCACTCAGTGTGTGGATGTTCATTCTCGCCCGCGGAAGACGACGGCGCACGGCCCTTCTGGATATGTACAGACAGAATCCCGACCCGCCGTCGGGCAGATTCAGGAAGATTCTCAGCGCCTTGTCGGGTTACAATACGATAGCCATTCTAGGCGTGATAGTATTACTGCTGGCCGACCTGCTCAACACTCTTTACGAGGTCGCCATCCGCTGAACCGTCGCACCCCCAGCGCCCAGAACGCTTGCTGAAAGGTGGGTATCTTGAAAGTGGAACTAATGGAGATACTGGTTTGCCCAACGTGCAGGGGCAATCTCGATCTCAGTATCGCGAAGCAGGAAGGGGACGAGATCGTAGAGGGCGTCCTCACCTGCACCGAGTGCGGCGAAACCTACCCTATCGTAAACACCATACCCAATATGCTTCCCCCTTCACTCAGGGGTTAAGACACATCCAGAGAGGCTGACTTGATACATAAAGACTTCAGATGCGAATTCTACTTCATACGACATGGTGAGTCAGAATCGAACGCCACACCCGGATTCGCGGCGGGGAAGAACTATGACTCCGCGCTTACCGACAGGGGAGTCCGGCAAGCACAACTGCTCGGGCAGCGGCTAAAGCGCGAAGGCGTTAGATTCGACCGGGTTTACAGTTCGAGCCTGGACCGGGCTCGAATGACTGCGCGGCATATGCTCAATGCGATGGGTGAGCCTGACCGCCCGGTTCCGGCCGTGGACGATTTGGTGGAGCAGAAAGCAATGGGCTGGCGCGGAGTACCCGTGGAGGAAGTGTACACCCCCGAAAACACTGCCTATATCATGAGCAAAGGCCCCGACTTCATACCTCCGCAGGGCGAATCTCTGAGAATGGTGCGACGGCGAGTCTCCGGCTGGGTCGAATCTGAGATCATCTACAACGAGAAAGTCGTAGCCAATCACAAGGAACTGACCGTCGCGGTTGTCGGGCATGGGACAGCCTCTCGCTGTCTATTCCAATACATAATGGGGTTCAATGACCCGTTGCTCTGGAGAATTGCCATCGACAACACATCCATCGCGCGGTTCGTGTTTGACAGGCACGGCTGGTCTGTGGTGCGCCTGAACGACTCTTCGCACCTTGCGGAAGATGCGGTAAGTTTCGATGCCCGTCCCTAGACTCTGCTGGGCGGCGGCAGGAATCCCGAAGAAGGCGCTGTTCGTCTAGTCCGGCACCAGGCCCTCGCCCACAAACAGTTCCTCGGCCTCTTTCAGGGTGATGTCCGGCTCTGGCAGCACCAGGTCCGACTCGACCAGTTCGTCCACTGGGACCGGCGTCCCGTGTTCTCGAACCAGATCGAGGAGCGCCTCCAATGCAGGGCCAAAGTTCTCCTGGTCGTCCTGCTCCACCACTTCTACAAGTTTATTGTCCAGTTCGTTCAGTTCGTCAATGAACGCGCCGGGTAGATTGAACTGGCCTTCGGTCAGTATGCGTACAATCATTGATTTTTCTCATTCTCCAAGGACGCGCTTCAGCTGCCCGGAAGCGCCCTCTTTTGACTTGAAGCGGGCAAGCTGCCTCTAAGCGCTGCCAGTTCATCTTCGACATTCTGTTCAGCGGTCAACTGCGCCAACTCCCTGCTCAAGACATCGCCTCCGCCCGGAGTTAACTGGTCGTCAAGAACGCCGGACTCGGCCAGTTCGTCAATCGCGCCTGCCTTGGCGCGCAAGTTGGCAGTCTTGTCCTCGGCTCGCTCGACGGCGAGTTGAACGTCACCCATCTCTTCGGAGACTCCTGAGAGCGCCGAACCTATCCTGACCTGAGCCTGGGCCGCATTGTATTGCGCCTTGATGATCTCTTTCCTGGAACGGAAGGCCTCCACCTTGGCGGTGAGACGCTGCTCTGCGCGAGTCAACTTCTCCTGTTCCAGTTCGAGCTGGGCTATCTGTTCGTCAAGCCCTTCCAGTTCGATGAGCGCGGTCTGTTTGCGCTGGAGCGCCATTCGAGCCAGATCTTCCCTGCCCGCCGCCATCGCCTGGCGCGCCTGGTTCTCCACATTCACGATACTGGCCCTCACCTTCTCAGCCTGAAGCTGGAGCCTGCGCTTGGTGGTAACCATCTCGACAATGCCGCGCTTGACGTTCTGAAGCATCTCTCGCTGCTTCTCGTATGCGTAGTCCAGGTTCTCGGCAGGATTCTCAGCATCATCCACCAGCCTGTTGATCTTTGCCTTGACTACCGTTGATATTCGGGACATAAGGCCCATTTTCCCAACTCCCTAACAATTCATTCTGATCCGTCATCCAATCTGGAATGTATTTTCAGAAATCGGAGGACTTCTTGCCGGTGAACATCGAAATGATCCCGACGACCACAATCACGATTCCAAGAATAATCAGGATTAGTCCAGTGATGTCTATCAGCCACTGTATGATGCCCAATCTGAAGACGAGGCCCAGTATTACGAGGACGGCCCCGAGCACCAGCAGGCCAAAACCGCTCAGCTTAGTCATTGCTTGTACCTTTCATGTTGCTGCGCACCGGAGTGAGATTTCCCTACCCCGGCGATACTCATTTCAATCTTAACCCAATATGGGCAGCGATAAAAGTCAAACGACTGCCTCTACCGAGACAATCGCATCGAAATGGCAGCGGTCTCATATATGTTCGTTTATACCTTCAGGTCATCCCGCAGGTGGCCTGCTGGTGACTCAACAGGGGCCTGCTGGCGGAGCCTGGTACCTGCATATGACCTGTATCCACCAGAATTTGTAGCTGAGTCGCCGAGAATTTTTCTTCCGCCAGGTTTGTCATATATTTCAATTTATGATTCTCAATTGTCAATCAACAGTTCTGGCCGGTATTTCAGCAGAAAGTTCCATAACCTCAAGTCTTGGGGATATTGTAATCAAAGCAGTACATATGTACAAGAGCGGTGTGCTCGGATTCCGAGAGGATACTGACAACTGACGGCCAAACACTATAAACTAGCGTCCAGGCATGAAATCGGAACGGAGCGCAGACATGACCACGCTGCACGCCCAGACGGACAGGCCGCCGACGCCCATTGACGGCGTAAATCATCCTGAATCCACCAGAGTATGTTTAAGGAGACACCTATGACTATCTCAGCATCGGCAATGGAACAGGGCAACGCCGGACAGCAGGCCACAGGCCGACCGGTGGTGTATGGAACGCAAGGCGTCATATCGAGCGGACACTATCTCACGTCCATGGCGGGGATGCGGATGCTGCTGTCGGGCGGAAACGCCTTCGACGCGGTAGTAGCGGCGGGATTCGCGGCGGCGGTCACCGAGCCAATCGCGTCCTACTCGCTCGCGGCAGAGGGCGTGTTCATGCTGTATCATGCCGAGAGCGGAGACCTGCTTTCTCTGAGCGGCCAGGGAACGGCTCCCAGACTGGCTACGGTTGATTGGTATCGCTCACAGGGCCAAGACGAGATTCCCACAGGCCCGGGCCCTCTCGCGCATCTGAGCTTCACGGTGCCGGGCGTCGTGGCAGCATACCTTTCCCTGTTGGAGAAGTATGGAACCAAGACCGTCGGCGAAGTCCTGGAACCTTCCATTCACTACGCCGAGCGCGGCATTCCCAACTACGAGTACATGCTCGAAAGAATAGACGGACCCGGGACACGAAGCCAGTGGGACGAGTATCCACCGGGTGGAACGGACGTGTTCTACGACGACGGCAGAGTACCGGAGCCAGGATCCATTCTCGTGCAGAAGTCTCTCGGCCTGATTCTGCGCAGGCTGGTCGAGGCGGAAAGCGCGGCGCCCGGTCACCGGGTTGACGGCGTACAAGCGGCCCGCAACTGCTTCTACACTGGCGAGATAGCACAGATAATCCACGATTGCGCCCACCGAGTCGGCGGCATACTCGGCCTCAAGTCTCTTGCGTCATACGAGGCCAAGTACGAGACACCGCTCAAGACCTCCTACATGGGCCACGAGGTGCATGGACAGCGCACCTGGACGCAGGGCGCGGTCCTGATGCAGGCGCTCAACATTCTGGAGAACTTTGACCTGCGTGGCATGGGACACAACTCCACTGCCTACATCCACACAGTAAGCCAGGCAGTCAACCTCGCCTTCGCCGACCGGGAGGCGTACTACGGCGACCCCGACTTCGTCGAAGTGCCGGTGGACGGTCTGCTGTCGAAGGAGTACGCCAAAGAGCGAGCCGCGATGATAGACTCCAGCAGGGCGATGCCCGAACTGCCGCCTCCGGGCGACCCATTCAAGTATTCGGCAATGTCCGGCGCAGCCGAGCAGCCACGAGAAACTATTCCCACAGCGGCAGCCGACGGCGGAGGGGCGGACAGCGGCACCACCCACATTTCGTCCATAGATCGCGACGGCAACATGGTCTGCGCCACGCCTTCGGGCGGGTCGTTCGGCAAGTCGGTGTACTTCCCCGAACTTGGCTGCGCGCTCAGCACACGGATCGAGATGTTCAACTTCGAGGACGGCCACCCGAACCGCCTTGAGCCGTTCAAGCGTCCGAGGACGACGCTGGTGAACTACATGGTCACCAAGGACGGCGCGCCGACTATGACCATCGGATGTCCTGGCGGAGACCACCAGGCGCAGGCGAATATGCAGCTGGTCCTGAATATGGTGCTCTGGGGCATGAATCCCCAGGAGGCGGTCGAAGCTCCCAGGTTCGCAAGCCAGGGCGTGAAGAACAGTTTCTATCCGCACACCTACTATCCCGGTCAGCTTGGCGTCGAACCTGGCATATCCCAGAGTACCCGCGACGAATTGACGGCTATGGGACACGACATCGTAACCGTTGCCAGCGCGGGCATGGGAGCGACGGTAAATACCCGGGATCCCGAAACCGGGGTTCTCGCGTCGTCCGCGGACCCGCGCCGCGCCTGCTACGCTCTCTCTTGGTAGGAACCTCAACCAGTAAACTTGGTTAGGCTAAACGACACGCAAAGGAGACCTTTGCACAACTACCGCCATTCCCGCGAAGGCGGGAATCCAAGGGTGGGGAAGCGGCGTGCGCTCAATTAGGAATCCTGCGACAGACTCACCGGTTCAGTGCTCAATGTCAGAGTAAACCGAGGTATCGCAAAGGACTCCAAAGCGGAGAGAGTGTGTGTACACTCTCTCCGCTTTGGACTTCATCGTCCTTTCTGCTCTTCGACCATCCTGAGAAATCGGTCGAAGAGGTACTCATTGTCTCGCGGGCCCGGAGAAGCCTCCGAGTGGAATTGGATGCTCATCACCGGCAGCGAGCGATGTTCGAGGCCCTCTACGGTGCCATCGTTTAGATTGACGTGACTCACCGCCACTTCCGATGGCAGGCTATCGGGGTCCACGGCGTACCCATGGTTCTGTGCCGTGATATGCACCCGCCCAGTGGCAATCTCCTTGACCGGATGATTGCCGCCCCGGTGTCCGAACTTCAGCTTGTAGTTCCGTCCGCCGAATGCGCGGGCGAGTATCTGGTTGCCGAGGCATATACCCATGATCGGGACATTGACGATAAGTCCCTTGGCTGCGTCCACTGCGTAGTCCAGCAGCTCAGGGTCGCCGGGCCCCGGCGACATCAATATGCCGTCCGGTTCGAGCGCAAGAAGGTCCTCCGCCGACGTAGCCGCCGGGTATGCGATCACTTCGCAGCCGCGTGTCCGCAAAATGCGGAGTATGTTGTACTTCAGACCGCAGTCGTTAACCAGAATCCTGAAGCGCGGCTCGGCGGGCGTCGCCCCCGGAAGCGGCCGGTCCCAGGGATACGGAACGGACGTGGATACCTCGCGCACGAAGTCCGTTCCTTCATAGGTCGGCAGTTCCCTCAGCCTCTCCAGCGCAGATTCAGGCGACTCGCCAACCGCGATGGTACCCATCATCACTCCCCTCGACCGTAGCCGCCGGGTGACGGCGCGAGTGTCAACTCCGCTGATGCCCAGAACTCCCTGCGACCTGAGAAACTCGTCCAGCGTCATCTCGCTCATCGGATGGCTGGGAGCGTCGCAGTGCTCCCGCACGACGAAGCCGGACACCCGAATCTCGCGCGATTCGGAGTCCTGCCGGTTAATGCCGTAGTTGCCGATGAGCGGATAAGTCGGCACCACAATCTGCCCGGCGTATGACGGGTCGGTGAGGATCTCCTGGTATCCGGTCATGGAAGTATTGAAGACGACCTCCCCGTGCGTCTGCCGCGAAGTGTCGCCAAACGCGAACCCCCGATAGGCCGAGCCGTCTTCAAGTACGAGATAGGCGAGACTATTCATGCTACTTTACAGTCCTCTTGTCTCTCAATTATCCGATTTTACTCTGCGACAACTCTTGGCCTTGGGAGCGGCGAATGTAGCGGTTTGCGATATCCTCTTTCGTAGCTGGACGAGCCTGCGATGCCGAAACTGTGGCGATAGCTACCGGGCGCCCCCCTGGTTCCAGGAATTCGACATCGAAGGTTTCCCCGTCTCTCTGCATACACACAATCGTGCCAATGTCACCCTTTCTCAATCCCTCACCGGATTTAGCCAATGGACTGCCGGATGGAATGTCCCAGATGCAATCCCCAGGGATTGGAGACGTTAGGGTTATAACATCCAATTCTTTGAACATATCTATCTCCTAATCCATCGGGTACGCCGTAATAAATCTTGGAGAGTCTCTTCCGCTATCTACTTGCCAGATGGCTCTAACCAGATGGCTCTAATAAGTGGGCTGCGTCCATCAGGAGCATCCAACTCGCCATCCACTGTGTACTTCACACCGTACGGAGTTCGGCCAACTTCGACAGCCTTGTTCCTCAAACAGTGAGCCAACAACGCCTGCTCCAGATCATTTGGAAGCTCGTCACTAAACCCAAGCCGAAAGAAGAACGCCGCTTTGCCTCTACCCTCAGCATGAACGGCTGAAAGCAGATAGTGCGTAATCTTTTCTCTCTCGATATAGGCCCGCCGTACATTGGGCAACTTCAATTTATTGACCGTAAATGACTCTCATACTATTTCAGGCAGGGGATAGTCGAAATCGTTAGTGACAGTGAATTCTCCCGTGGCCAGACCGATGGACCGTACTACGCTTGGTGGTATTTCCCCTCTCCGGGTTGATTTTTCGTGTACATGGCTCGCACCGTGTCCACTAATTCCTCTTTGTGGAGATTCCATTCATCGGGAGTAAGCATAAGATCAATACTTGTCTTGGGCGGCCTTACGTACCCCAAATCCTCGGGTTCTTCTATCGAATGTTCGGACTAATTCCCTGTATTTGCTCAGGGGAACATTTTAACTCCTGTATAATAATGGCCAAGTCGCCCCAAGATTCTAGGGTTACGGATAGTTCAGCCTCAGCCCATTTTTTCTCAGATTCTATAGCATTTTACTCTTGTCTATGCCTCGAACACCACCTCACCCCCAACCACCGTCGTCGTCACCCTTCCCTTCAGAGTCGCGCCATGCAGCGGAGAATTCTTGCCCTTGGACACGAACTGCTCCGTGTCCACAACCCACTCCGCATCCGGGTCGAAGATGGTCACGTCTGCCTCCGAACCTGGTCGCAGAGTTCCTATGTCCGAGCGCTCGAGCAGGTTGGCGGGAGCCGAGGTCAGCTTTTCTATGATCAGAGGAATGTCCACATATCCGGCGTGAACCAGCGACAGCGCCGACCCCATCGCAGTTTCCAGCACGCTTATGCCCATTTCGGCTTCCTCGAATGTGCAGAGCTTTTCCACCCTGTTATGAGGCGCATGGTCGGTTGCGATGATGTCAATTGTACCTTCGGCCAGGCCTTCCACCATTGCGCTCATGTCAGGCCGCGCTCTGAGAGGCGGGTTGACCTTGGCGTAGGTGTCGTAGGCTTCCTCTCCAAGCGGCTCGAACGGACTGCCGCCCTGCCCACCCATGACTGCTTCATCGGTCAGTGTGAGGTGGTGGGGCGTCACTTCGCAGGTAGCGCGGATTCCAGCGTCTTTGGCACGTCTCACCAGGTCGAGCGTTCCTATCGTCGAGATGTGTGCCAGGTGGACGTGCCCGCCGGTCAGCTCGGCCAGAGATATGTCGCGCGCCACCATCGTCTCCTCGGCGGAGTTGGGCGCGCCCTGGACGCCGAGTCGGTTGGACACCCAGCCCTCGTTCATGTGGCCGCCTCTGAACAGGTCGGGCGTTTCGCAGTGGTTGATCACCGGCAGTCCCAGGCCGGATGCGTAGCTGAGCGCCTGGCGCATGATGTTCGAGTCCACTACCGGGTGGCCGTCGTCGCTGAATCCGATGCAGCCCGCTTCAGCCAACTCAATCATCTCGGCCAGCTCCTTGCCCAGCGACCCTTTGGTGACGCAGCCTATGGGCAGTACGCGAACCGCGCCCTCGGTCCGCGCCTTTTCCAGCACGTACTGGACCGTGGCGCGAGTATGCATCGTCGGCTCGGTGTTGGGCATGGCGCAGACTGTGGTGAACCCGCCCTTCGCGGCAGCGCGTGTTCCCGTGGCGATGGTTTCTTTGTACTCCAGGCCCGGATCGCGCAGGTGACAGTGCAGGTCTATGAATCCGGGCGAGACTACCATGCCGGCGGCGTCTATGACGCGAGCGCCGTTTGAGGACGGGATTGACTTCTCAATGCCTGAGACTCGGCCCTCGCTGAGAAGCAGGTCTCCGACCATTTCAACGCCCTGCGCTGGATCTACTATTCTACCGCCTTTGATGAGTATCTTTTCCACTCACTCCCTCCTCGAAAGCATACGCATAATCGGTTTGTGGTTCTGCTCAGCCATTTAGCCTTTCCAGGATCCCCCTGACGTGCGGATAGACGGGGGTGTCGTCCTCCATGTCCCACCAGGCGAAGCCGTCCACCTCTCCTCGGACGACAACCTTGCCGTAGGCCTCCACCTCGTACAGGTGGTGATTGTTGTACTTGCCTTCGAAGACGAACAGGAATCTGATGGCGGAGGCTTCGAGACTCGTTTCCTCGTAGAGTTCACGGGCCGCCGCGACTATGGGTAGTTCGCCCTTCTCTATGCCTCCGCCGGGAAGCGCGTAAGTCGGACGCCCCCTGTCGCGGACCACCAGCACTCGGTCGTCGCGTCTTACGATGACTGTCGCTCGGAGGCGCGGCAGTTCGCCATCCCAGCCGGGATAGCTGGTGGGCCGTTCTGTGGGCTGATTCATCTACCGTAATATCCCTGCTAGGCTACATTGACATTGTTCGTCATTCCCGCGAAGGTGGGAATCCAGGGGTGGGGGCTGGTTGCCATGCATACGAAACATGTGGAAACGGTACTAGACCCTCTCCGCTCGGAACAGCTGCTCACGCACCGGCGTTGCGACGCCGTACAGCAGCGCCATGCGGATGGCGACGCCGTTCGTCACCTGCTCCTCAATAACCGACCTTGTGCCGTGCGCGACGTCCGGGTCTATCTCCACGCCCTCGTTCATCGGGCCAGGGTGCATGATCAGCGCACCCGGCTTGGCAAGTTCCAGCCGTTCGGGGTTGATGCCGTAGGTTCGAGAATACTCCCTGAGCGACGGTAGATGTCCGGCGCGCTGGCGTTCGAGTTGCAGCCTGAGCGCGTAAACCACGTCTGCGCCATCTAGTGCCTTCTCGACATCGCGCTCTATCTTCACCGACGCGAAGGGATGTCCGTCCATCTCCGAGATTCCGTTCAGCATATCCTGTGGAATGAGAGTTGGAGGCGCGCACAGCGTTACTTCCGCGCCCATCCTGGTCAGGCCCCACAGGTTGGAGCGCGCCACGCGGCTGTAGAGTATGTCGCCCACTATGACCACCTTCAAGCCCTCGACACGCCCGAAACGCTCGCGCATGGTGTACATGTCCAGCAGCGTCTGCGTAGGATGCGCGTGAGTTCCGTCGCCCGCGTTTATGACGCAGGCATCCAGGTTTCTCGCCAGGAAATGCGGCGCGCCGGAGTGGCTGTGCCTTATCACTATGATGTCCGCGTTCATCGCCTGGAGGGTCAGCGCGGTGTTGTACAGCGACTCGCCCTTTTCGACGCTGCTGCCGGAGCCGGACACGTTGATCACGTCCGCGCTCATTATCTTGCCCGCCTGCTCGAACGATACGCGGGTGCGAGTACTGGCCTCGGTGAACAGGGTTATCACCGTCTTGCCGCGCAGGGTGGGAACCTTCTTGATGTCGCGGTTCATCACCTCGCGCATCGCGTCCGTGTTCTGAAAGACCTCCTCTATCTCTTCGACCGAAAAGTCGTCGAGGTCGAGAACGTGTCTTCGTCCTGTCCTGTAAGTTCGTTCAGGATATGATCCGTTGGTCCGTCGGGCGCGAGTCTGAGCGCTCAAGCTCTGCGTCATGGTTCCTCCTCCCTTGCCAGGATGACTTCATCGGCGCCGTCAATCTCGACCAGCTTTACATAAACCTGCTCGTCCAGCGAGGTCGGCACGTTCTTCCCAACATAGTCCGCTCTGATGGGAAGTTCACGGTGTCCGCGGTCAACGAGTATGGCAAGCTGTATCTGGCTGGGCCTTCCGAGGTCGGTCAGTGCGTCCATGGCCGCCCTTACCGTGCGCCCGGTGTACAGCACGTCGTCCACCAGTACGACCGTCCTCCCCTGAATATCCGGAATGGACGTGGGACGCATGACGGGCCTGGCTCCGGCTGCGACGTCGTCCCTGTACAGCCCGATGTCCAGCATCCCAACAGGAACTTCGACACCCTCGAAATGCTGCGCGAATCCGGCGATCCTTTGCGCGATTGGAACCCCGCGAGTGTGCATTCCGACAAGCACGACGCCCTCGACGCCGCCATTCCGCTCCATGACCTCATGGGCTACGCGGATCAGCGCACGGCGTATCTCGTCATCAGTGAGAATCCGGCGGCGAACTGTCGCTTCATTTTCGACCAAACAAAAACCTCTTGCCATGCCGACAAGAGGTACGCGATACGGAACGGAGTATCCTCCGCGCCTTATTTCGTCCCTTGCCAGCCTCACTGAACCAGCTTAAAGGGCGCTGGGACTCGATTCAGTCAAGCCCCATCTGAATCTATTCTATGGAAGCGCGACCCAAACTTTCAAGCGCCGGAGAGAGCAAAACGGCGCTCTTTTCCAAGCAAGACTGCGCCTGCCACCGTAGGGGCAACCCTTGTAGCTGTCCTAGGTCTCAGAAATCAAGTCGGACAACCGAAGTACCCTGGCGCGCTTCCATGCACACCACGATACTACGCCATCAATTGCCGCAACATATCGAAACAGAAGAAATACACCTGCCCAACTGACCCGCTAATGCTGATACAATCCTGTCGCTTCATATCGCAATTTCAAGAGGTGGACAATATGCTCGAACGATTCAAGGTTCCAAAAGAGGACGAGATACACGTGCCGCACGACGGGCTACGCGAAACCGTGGCTTCGATATTCGAGAAGATGGGCGTCTCGCCCGAAGACTCCGAACTGGGCGCCGACACGCTGGTGTCTACCGACCTCAGAGGAGTCGAGACACACGGCGTATCCAATATGCTCAGGTCCTACGTGCAGGGGTATTCTCAGGGAACCCTGAACCCAAGACCCGACTGGAAGGTAATCAGGGAGTCGGCAACCACTGCGACCATTAACGCCGACAGGGGACTGGCGGTGATACTTGGTCCGAAGGCTATGCAGATTGCCATAGACAAGGCGCGCAATATTGGTATGGGCGTGGTGACGATGTACAACGCCGGACACTCAGGCGCTATCGGCCACCATGCGATGCTCGCGGCAAAGGCGGACATGGTAGGAATGACGGCGACCGCGGGTGGGCTTGGCGTCGTGCCCACCTTCGGCGCGGAACCGCGTTTCGGCACGAATCCGCTCGCTATTTCGGCTCCTGCAAAGTCCGAGCCGTTTCTGCTTTTCGACGCCGCCACCTCCGCCATTGCGGGCAACAAGCTGGGTCTGGCAAATCGGGTCGGCGCGAATCTGCTCGGCGGCTGGATAGCCGGAACAGACGGCGATCCCATCCTCGACGAAGTCCCCATGCCCGAACGCGGCCAATACTACCAGCTCCCGCTGGGCGGAACCCGCGAACAGGGATCGCACAAGGGCTACGGCTTCAGCCTGATGTCCGAAGTGCTGGCCTCTATGCTGTCGGGCGACAGACCCTCGATGCTGACGGGCGGCGGCGCGAGCCACCACTACTTCGCAGCCTACAACATAGCCTCCTTCTGCGACTTGGAAGAGTTCAAGCAGAACATGGACGATATGCTGCGCACCCTGCGTGAGACTCCGCCCGCTCCGGGCCACGCGCGAGTTCTCTACCCCGGCCTCTCCGAATATGAAGAAGAACAAGAACGGCGCGAGAACGGCATCCCACTCCACAAAGAGGTCATCGAGTGGTTCAGCGACATCTGCGCCGAGCTCCAACTCCCGCCGCTGCGAACGCTGGACTGAAAGCCATGATTGAATCAGACAACGCAGGCCGCGCGCCGGACGACAAGTTGCTTGCCGAGATTGAGACGAAAGCGGTCGAGCTCGCTCGAGGCGGAGGCGAACTTCTATCCGGCTATTTCGGGGGAAGGCTGAGCATCGAGTACAAGGACGACAACCCGCGAGACCCTGTGACCGACGCTGACCGCGAGACGCAGGATTTCCTGACCAAAGGAATCCTGGAGAGCTTCCCGGACCATGACATCCTCGGCGAAGAAGACGATGAGGATGCCCAGGATGCTGACGAGGTAGCGGGCGACTTCCTCTGGGTTCTGGATCCGCTGGACGGCACAAAGAACTTCCTGCACGGGCTTCCGGTTTACGCCTGCTCGGTGGGAGTCCTGTACAAGGGGGAGCCGGTGGTTGGCGCAGTATATACGCCCTGGCCCGAGGAGGGCGGCGGCGTGGTTCATCACGCCAGGAGAGGCGGCGGCGCGTTCACCAACGGAACGCCCATCAGCGCGGTCGAACTGGATTCTCCCCAGGCCAATCAGCTAATCACCGTACCCGGTATGTTCGACAGGCTGTACAGCTTCGACGCTCCAATGCGAGGAAAGACCGGAGACCCTAGGGTTACCGGCTCGATTGCCTACGAACTAGTCATGGTGGCGCGGGGGATTACGCAATACATGTACACCTCCAACCCTCACCTCTGGGACATCGTCGGCGGCGTGGCGCTGGCGATGGAGGCGGGCGCTGCTCTCATGGTAGGCCAGCGTCGCGCCGGGCCCCTGGGGATGTTTCCTTCGCTGGATTGGAGAGAATCGAGCGCGCTTATAGATGACTGGCGCAGTGGCGAGGCACAGGTGCGTGAACTGAGACGCTGGGCGAGGCCGCTGGTATTGGGACGCCCGCCAGTGGCCCGATTCGTGTCTTCTAACCTGGGCTGGAAGCGCAGCCCGCGCCTCTGGGTAAGGATGTGGCAGCGGCGCAGGCGCGCGGCGCGAGCCGGAAGCTAAGGACCTGGCAGCCGTTGGATTAGGCATCGCCGTTGTGTATGATTGATGATCATGGACGATGGCAGAAAAGGACTGGCGATACTCGGTTCCACAGGCTCGGTGGGAACCCAGACCCTGGACGTGGTTCGGACATTCCCGGATATGTTCGACGTGGTGGCGCTGGCCTGCAATCGCAACCTGGAGTTGCTGGGCAGGCAGATCGAGGAGTTCCGGCCCAGATATATCCACTGCAACGGCGCTGAGGATGAAAAATCCCGCTTGCTCACGAAAGGCATGAGGGAATGCGACCTGACGGAACTGGTCTGCCAGGACGAGGTCGATGTGGTGGTAACCGCTACGACCGGAGACGTTGCGATAGCGCCTACCCTGGCCGCGATCTCAGCCCGCAAGCAGATCGCTCTCGCCAACAAGGAAACGATTGTGATGGCCGGCGAGATTGTCACATCGCTCGCGAACTCCGAGGGCGTTGATCTCATGCCCCTGGACAGCGAACCCAATGCGATATGGCAGTGTATGAGAGGCGAAAGGGCTACTGTATCCAAGCTGATAATCACCGCGTCCGGCGGCGCGTTCAGGGATACTCCCTTAGGGCAACTGTCGTCAGTTACTCCTAAGCAGGCACTCAGGCACCCGACATGGGAAATGGGCCGGAAGATAACCGTTGACTCCGCGACCCTCATGAACAAGGCGTTCGAGGTCATAGAGGCCCACTGGCTGTTTGGTATGCCATGGGAGGACATAGAGGTTGTCATCCACCCCCAGAGTGTCATTCACTCGATGGTCGAGTTCGTGGACGGCTCGGTCAAGGCACAGTTGAGCAAACCGGACATGCGGCTGCCCATCCAGTACGCGCTGCTATACCCCGAGCGTTTTGAAAACTCGCGCATCGAACGCTTCGACCCCGTAGCCACTGGCTCTCTCACCTTCCAGGACTGGGAGCGTGAGCGTTACCCCTGCTTCGACATGGCAATCGGCTTCGCCATGCGCGGAGGGACTTGGCCTGCCGCCCTCAGCGGAGCGAACGACGCGGCTGTGGAGGCGTTCCTCGGAGGCCGGATCGGTTTCCTGGAGATCGAACAGGTGATACGCGCCGCGCTGGACGGTCACCGCAGCGTCGAAGACGCCGACATCACCGACATCATCAGCGCGGGCAGATTCGGCTACGACGCCGTAACCCGACTGGCGAGGGGCTAGTATGTTCGGACTGCCGCTGCCATCCTGGCTGCTGATAATTCCCGTACTCGCCTTCCTGATTTTCGTTCACGAACTTGGACACTACCTGGCAGCAAAGCGATTCGGCATCAAGGTACTGGAGTTCGGCTTCGGCTTCCCTCCCCGTATGTTCGGAGTCCGCTACGGCGAGACTCTCTACTCCATAAACTGGATACCCCTGGGTGGATTCGTAAGGATGCTGGGCGAAGACAACGCCACGGGCGTACCCGACTCCGCCGAACAGGCCCGGCTCGAATCTGGAGACCCAGACCCCGACAGAGGACGCCGCTTCACCGACCAATCCCCGCTCAAGCGCACCATTGTCCTGGTGGCCGGCTCGTTCATGAACTTTCTCACGCCGCTGGTCATATTCAGCATCATCTTCTTGTTCCCGCGCGACGTGCCTGTCGGGACCGTATCCATCAGCGGCGTCGCGCCCAGATCCCCCGCTGCAGAGGCCGGAATCAGGCCCGGCGACCAGATTCTCGCGGTCAACGGAGATCGGGTCAGAAACCATTACGAGTTGATCGAAAGAGTCGGCGATAGTCTGGGAGAGGAAATAGAACTCAACCTACGGCGCGGCTCAATCGTGTCGGGGCTTGGGCAGTCCCCCGAATTCTCGGTTGTCGAGACCGTAACCGTCGTGCCCAGATCGAATCCCCCCAGTTTCCGCGTAGTGGAAACGGTCACCGACCCTGGCACTCAGGTCAGTTTCCGGGAAGCGCGCCGGTACGACGGCCAACTGGAAGTGGGAGATACGCTGACCCAGGGAGCGGTGGGTGTCATCATCGGCACCGCCAACTTCCGTTTCGTCAAGGAACGACAGCCCGCGCTCCAGGCCGTGCCGGACGCGGCGGGACGAATGTGGGAGATACTGACCACCACCAAGAACGCATTCCAGCAATGGGCCGGTGGAGGTCCAAACCCGGGGTTCACAGGGCCAATCGGCATAGCGCAGGTTACCGGAGAGGTCGCGGAAGCGTCCGATCAGTATGGCCTGACGATCTTCTTCGAACTGGTCGCGTTCCTCAGCATCAGCCTGGGTATAATAAACATTCTACCCATTCCTGCGCTGGACGGAGGGAAACTGGTCTTCGTGGTGATAGAATGGGTGCGTGGAGGAAAACGTATCTCCCCCACAAAAGAGGGCTTGGTGCATATAGTAGGGTTCGCGGTCCTCATTGGGCTGATACTGGTCGTCAGCTTTTTCGATATAACCCGAATCTTGTCCGGTGAGAGACTGATACCTTAAGCTGATATGCAACCGAACCGGCCCGGATGCGTCCCTGGAGCAAAGGAGCTTTTCCAACATGATACAGCGAAGGGTCACCAAAGCGCTCCACGTCGGCGACGTGAAGATCGGTGGGGACGCGCCCATCTCGGTCCAGTCTATGACCAAGACCGACACACGGGACGTCTCTGCCACCGTTCGCCAGATAAGGGAACTCGAGGACGCCGGATGCGAGATAATCCGCTCCGCCGTCCCGGACATGGAGGCCGCCGAAGCCCTGGCCGCCATAAAGCGTCAGATACGCATTCCGCTGGTCGCCGACATCCACTTCCACTATCAACTTGCTCTGAAGGCGCTCGAAAGCGGAGTTGATTGCCTGCGTCTGAACCCGGGCAACATCCGCGACCGCGAGAAGGTCGAACTGGTCGTCAGGGAGGCTAAAGCGCGAGGCGTACCTATCCGCATCGGCGTCAACTTCGGCAGTCTGCCGCCGGTCGGCGGTATCGGTAAGACACGCGGACTCTCGAGACACCGAGACGGCGTAAACATGCTTTCCAAAGGCTCGGGCGACGAGGGTGAGTATTCCGTCGTTGACCACATGGTAGCCACCGGGCTCTGGGAAATAGGCATACTGGAGGACCTCGATTTCGACCTGATAAAGATCTCGCTCAAGGCTTTCGACATAGACACCACCGTCGAGTCGTACAGGCGCATGGCGAAGCTAGTTCCCTACCCGCTCCACCTGGGCATAACCGAGTCCGGCACCGCCAGGTCGGGCAGCATCCGCAGCGCAATAGGACTTGGAGCGCTCCTCTACGACGGCATCGGCGACACCATCCGCGTCTCCCTCAGCGACGACCCGGTAGAGGAAGTCTATACAGGCTTTGAAATCCTCAAGTCATTGGAACTGCGCAAAGAGGGCGCGGTCCTGGTCGCCTGTCCGTCCTGTGGTCGGGCGGATGTGGACGTCGTAAGTCTCGCCAACACGGTTGACGAGATGTTGAAGAAAACGAAGTCGCCCATCAAGGTCGCGGTCATGGGCTGCGAGGTCAACGGTCCGGGAGAGGCGAAGGACGCCGACGTCGGAATCGCCGCAGGCGCGGGACGAGCCATCATCTTCCGCAAGGGCCAGAAGGCGCGCATTGTAGCCGAGGCCGAAATGCTGTCCGCACTGATGGAAGAGGTTGACAAGGCCGAAGCGGAGATGTTGGTTTCGGTATCCTGAATCTCTAGACGAAGAGGAATTAAGCTATGAAAATGTCCAGGGCATTCGGCAAGACACTGCGAGATGACCCCGCCGAAGCCGAACTAGCCAGCCATAAGCTGATGCTGCGGGCGGGCATGATACACCAGACGATGATGGGTGTGTACAACTACCTGCCTCTCGCATGGCGTTCCATCAGGAAGATAGAAGAGATAATCCGCGAGGAGATGGACGCCGAAGGCGGGCAGGAACTCCACCTGTCCAAGCTCCAACCGATAGAAATATGGCGTCAGTCGGGCCGAGACGAGTCCTACGGCCCGGACATGATGCGGCTCACCGACCGCCGAGACCGCCTGCTCGCGCTCGCCCCCACCTGCGAGGAACTGCTTACCAACATCGTCAAGGCCAACGTCCTGAGCTACCGTGACCTGCCGGTCATCCTCTACCAGATTCAGACTAAGTTCCGCGACGAACCCCGACCGCGCGCCGGACTAATCCGCGTGCGAGAATTCGACATGAAGGACGCATACAGCTTCGACCCTGACGAAGACAGCCTCGACCAAAGCTACGACGCTATGGTGCGCGCCTACAAAAAGATATTCGCGCGTTGCGGCTTGGACCCCATCATCGTTGACGCCGACTCCGGCGCCATCGGCGGCAAGGACTCTCAAGAGTTCATCCTGCTCGCCGACGGCGGCGAGGATACCATCATCTTATGCGAGAGTTGCGAATACGCCGCCAACGCCGAGAAGGCCGAGTTCGCCAAGCCGTCCATGCCCATCGAAGACCCGCTGCCACTCGAGGAAGTACACAGCCCGGGCGTCAGAACTATTAACGAGCTCTGCGATTTCCTGGGAATACCGCAGGGCAAGACCATCAAGGCCGTGTTCTATATAGTTGACGGCGAGCTGATTTTCGTGGTCATACGGGGCGACCTGGAAGTCAACGAGATAAAGCTGAGCAACGCGCTGGGTAATCCCACGGAGTTGCGCCTGGCCGCACCGGCAGAGGTCGCGGCGGCAGGAATCGTCGCGGGATCAGCGTCGCCAGTCGGCCTGGATGTCAGAACGGTCGCCGACGATTCCATCCAGCTGGGATCCAACTTCGCCGTCGGCGCGAACAAGGACGACTACCACCTGCTAAACGCCAACGTAGGGCGCGACTTCAAGCCGAGTCTGGTGACCGACATTGCCTTGGCGAGCGAGGGCTGCCAATGCACCAAGTGCGATGTAACGCTCGTCGCTCGTCGCGGGATCGAAGTCGGTCACGTCTTCAAGCTCGGCACCCGATACAGCGAGAAGTTGGACGCCCAGTATCGCGACAGCGATGGCAAGCCTCACATGATAATCATGGGATGCTACGGAATCGGAGTCGGCCGACTGCTTGCCGCCGCAATCGAGCAGAATCACGACGACAACGGCATCGTCTTCCCCACACCAATTGCCCCTTACGACGTCCACCTTGTCGGACTCAACACCAACGTGCCGGAGGTGACTGAGGCCGCCGATTCGCTCTACGACGAACTGAGCGGGGCTGGACTGTCCGTGCTGTACGATGACAGAGACGAATCGCCGGGCGTCAAATTCAACGACGCCGACCTCATCGGGCTGCCCGTCCGGGTCGTCGTGAGCAGACGCAACCTGAATCAAGGCGTTGTTGAGATTAAGAAGCGAAATTCGTCGGAGGCCGAGACAGTCACTATGGATAGGGCGGTTGAGCGTGTGAAGGAGCTACTCGGAGCGCAGTCTGGATAGGAAATACTCGGCAACCCTCTCCGCATACTCCGCCTTATTCTCGACGAACGACTCCGCGTGTCCGACACCCTCGACGACCCACAGGCGGCTTCCCTCCGCTGAAGCGTCGAAGACCCTTCGGCTATGTTCAGGCGGTATTCGACTGTCTTCAGTCCCATGAATCACCAACACGGGATAGGCAAGTTTCGACACCGCGCGCTCCGGCCTCATATCATCCACCTTTATCTCGTAGAGAAAGTACCCCAGGGTCGCCGCTCCTACGATGAAAATCGCCGCGAACCACTTGGGAAGCCCTGTCCTGAACCGCGTCTCGCTCATAAGCAGTTCTGACGCCGCCGCATACGGAGTATCCAGCGACAGTGCGCGAATCCCGCGCTCCTCGGCGGCGGCCAAACATACAGCCCCGGCCCCCATCGAGACGCCATGAAGACCGATTTGGTCCGACGACACGCTCTGCGAAATCAGATGGTCATAAGCTCCCAGCACGTCCATGCGCTCATGCCAGCCCGACGATACCCTGTACCCTTCTGAAGCTCCATGCCCGCGGAAATCGAACTGGAGAACCCCGAATCCCCGTCGATTGAGCGTTGCCGCCAACTCCGTCAGGCCGTCCCCCGTTCTGCCCACCTCGATTCCGTGGCAGAAGATGAGGGTGGGCATTCCCTCACGTCCACGCAGATGCCAGCCGTCCAGCGTCACGTCTCCGCGCCGAGACAGGAACCGGACGCTCTCGAACTCTGCCCCGTAGTCCGACGGGCTGTCCTGAAACTCGGCCTTCCCCACCCGCGTCATGCCGGACGCTATCAGGTACGACACGAGCAGGTAGAGCGCGACGAGAGCGAAAAGGGCTATTGCGAGCGCGGCGAATATCAGGGCGGGAATTCCTTCATGGAAACTGGGAAGGTTTTCGTAGAAATGTTCAGACCGCGCCGATTATACAGCAGCAGCCCCCTGTCCGCCCCGCGCGGGGTATGTATATACCCCTGAGTTCGTAGCATCCCATGGGTATGACATCCGAAGTCTTCCCCGTTTGTCAGGGACTTTGCAAAGCTGATCTAGGACTCTGGACCGTCATTCCCGCGAAAGAGGGAACCCTGAAGGGCTCGCAGCTCGGCAATCCAGGGGTGGAGTGGATGGTGCGAGCGGCTATGAAGTCACGAATCTACACACCCTGTGAGTTATTCAAATCGAATTTGAACCAGGTTACGCAAAAGCCTCCGAAAGCGGAAATCCAGGAGGGAGGTGAGGTCGAATCGGGTATTGTGCTGACTTTGAAAAGGCCCTATCTAGTTGCTCATAGGACTACACATTGATCCCTCAATGCGCTATGATACGAACATACAAACTAACTGCGGAGCGTGCCCACGATGATTCTGAGCTTCGACATACATAAGTACCAAGTTATACTGGCCCAAAATCGGAGGGGCGGAAAAGTTTTTATGTAGCTAAACTCAGGCGATCTCAGGTGACTTTTCCACCTGTTGCCCACCAGCCGAGCCACCTGTTCCCACCTGTGGCTTTATAAACCAAAGTATATGACCAGGCGAATCCGTCCCCCGGAACGATGTCAGCCCTGTCTATGAAAACCCCGTCCTCGAATTCAACCCAAATCCCCGACCCGCCCTGACGATGCTACAATAACCGGGGGTATCTAAGAACTCACAACTAACGACGAATGGAGGCATACATGAGCGGAATATGGCCCGGCGAAACGAGATGCGTGGTGATGCTCGGTTTCGACATAGACGGCGTGTCCGGCGCCATCAACCGTGACCCCGCCTCAGCCAACCTGCCCAGCCTCATGTCCGCGCGAGAGTACGGCCCCTCCGTCGCCGCGCCCCGCATACTCGACCTGTTGGGCCGGTACGGGCTGCCCGCCAGTTTCTACATACCCGGTTATGTGGCCGAGACTCATCCTGATCTCGTCAGAGATATTCACGCGCGCGGCCACGAGATAGCTCACCACGGCTATATGCACGAGCCGCCCGCCACTCTTACCCGCGACCAGGAAGCCGACGTCCTGGACAGGGGTATCGAGATACTCGCCGGACTCACCGGCGAGGCACCCGCCGGATACCGCTCACCAAGCTGGGAACTCAGTGAGCATTCGCTTGAACTGCTCGCCGACCGCGATTTCGTGTATGACTCCAGCCTCATGGGAGACGACATCCCGTACATCGTAAACGTGGATAACCGCTCCATCGTCGAAATACCCGTCCACTGGGAACTGGACGATGCGCCCTACTTCACCTACGCGCCCTCGCTTGGACCGCGTTTCCCGATGGCGAGTCCGGCCCACGTTTACGACGTATGGTCCTCCGGCTTCGAGGGTGCGTACCACTACGGGCGCGCGTTCATCCTGACCATGCACCCATACGTCATAGGCCGTCCGGGACGGCTGCGAATGTTGGAACGCCTAATCCAGTACATCAACGAGTTTCCGGGAGTCGAATTCGCCCGCGCTCTCGACGTAGCGCGACAGTGGGCCGTAAGCGCTTCCGACGGAGTAAGCTCTTGACTGTCGCGGCCCTCATTCCGACCACAGGCGAACACGAATCGTTCGTCAACGCAATGGAATCGCTCGGTCATCGCGGCGCGCCTACGACCATTGGAAGAATCCCCTGCCTCTCATACTGGGACGGGCGATTGATCGTAGCCCAGGGCGGTCTCGGCAAGGTGGATTTCGCGGTGAGAACGCTTCACCTGATAGAGCGCGGCCCACCGCTAAATGGTGTAATTTGCCTTGGAACCTGCGGCGCTCTCACCCCCGACCTCGCCATCGGAGACATCGTTGTCGCAACCGAAACCGTAGAGCACGACTTCAACCGCAAGCTCACCGAGGGGCCGATTCCAAGGTTCGTGAGCGACCGGTCGCTTCTCACCACGTTCAAGTCGGCCCAGACTTCCCTCCCCCTCGACATCTCTGTCGTTTGCGGCCCCATAGCCTCCGGCGACGAGGGGATTGACTCCACTGCCAGGGCTCGCGAACTGATTGACAAGACCGGAGGGATAGTCGCGGCCTGGGAAGGCGCGGGCGGAGCGAAGGCGTGCAATTTCGCGGGCGTCCCATACGTAGAAGTCCGCTGCGTCAGCGACCTCGCCGATGAAGACTCTCAGACGGACTTCCGGGAGAACACGCCAGTGGCGATGAGCAACCTCGCAAGACTGATGACCTGCTTTCGTGAGTCCTGAATGAACGCATAGACACCTGGCATCGGCAATCTGCTGGTGCAGTAGCCACGCCAAAGATGGTAAAATGGCTTTCGTGAGTCGTAAACGCCCGGATACATCTGGATGTACACTGAGAGAAGGTGGTTTAGAGCCTCTATGACTACTGATGCAGCCCCGGCAAAGCCGGAATACAAAGTCGTTGGAACGCGACCGATCCGCCACGACGGCGCCGACAAGGTAACCGGAAAAGCCGTTTACGGGACCGACCTCAATCTTCCCGGTATGCTCTGGGGCAAGGTGCTCCGCAGCCCTTACGCCCACGCGAGGATCAAGTCAATAGACACCTCCAAAGCAGAGGCTCACCCGGATGTCAAAGCGGTTTCTACTTACAAAGACCTCGCCAATGTCGAAGACCGAATCGAAGAAGTCGGCGAGGACGTTTACACCAGCATGAAGTACATCCGGGACAACATTCTCGCCTCTGACAAGGCACTCTACAAAGGACACGCGATAGCCGCGGTCGCCGCTGCCTCGCCCCACGCCGCCGAGGAGGCGCTCGATCTGATGGACGTGGAATACGAACCCCTGCCCCCGGTGACCGACGTGGAGTCCGCGCTCGCATCCGACGCCGCGATTCTGCACGACCACATGACCACCGCCAGCCTCGGTGACGACACACCCACTGGCACCAACATCGCGAGCCACCAGCAGTTCGTACTCGGCGACATCGCCGATGGATTCGATCAGGCTGACCTGGTTGTCGAGCGTGAATTCAGGACCAAGTCCGTCCACCAGGGATATATCGAACCCCAGAACGCCACAGCGGACTGGAATTCCGACGGCAAGGTCACCATCTGGTGCTCCAGCCAGGGACACTTTGGTGTGCGAGACACGACCTCGACCGTTCTCGGCTTGCCCGTGTCTCAAATCAAGATCGTTCCGTTGGAGATTGGTGGCGGATTCGGCGGAAAGCTCGCCAGCTATTTACAGCCTGTGGCCGCAGTTCTCTCCCGTAAGTCCGGGGCGCCGGTGAAGATGTACATGACCAGGGCCGAGGTACTGGAAGCCTCCGGCCCCACTTCCGGCTCACACGTCCGGGTAAAGATAGGTGTGACCAACCAGGGAAAGATTACCGCCGCCGAGGGCTACCTGGCTTTCGAGGCCGGGGCTTATCCCGGTTCCCCGATAGGCGGCGCGACGGCCTGTATGTTCTCCCCTTACGACATCGAAAACGTCCATATAGACGGCTACGACGTCGTTACCAACAAGCCCAAGACAACAGCTTACCGCGCTCCGGGCGCCCCGCTTGGTGCCCTCGGAGTCGAGACGGTTGTTGACGAAATCTGTCAAAAGCTGGGCATCGAGCTTACCGAGTTCAGGATGCTCAACGCCGCCAGAGAGGGAACGCGCCGGGTTGATGGGGTAGTGAACGGCAGGATTGGCATGGTCGAGACCGTCGAGACTGTCCGCAATCACCCGCACTACTCAGCCCCGCTCGGCGAATCCGACGGCAAGCTCAGGGGTCGCGGCCTGGCCTTCGGCTTCTGGCGTAACAACGCCGGCCCGTCCAACGTCGTGGCCGGAGTGATGCCGGACGGTAGGGTCACACTCAACGAAGGCTCGGTGGACATCGGAGGCTCACGCCCCGCCGTCGCTCAACAGCTCGCCGAAGTCCTCGGAATCCCGGTAACCGACGTCAGTCCACAAGTCATGGACACCGATTCAATTGGTTACACGTCCAACACGGGCGGCAGCGGTGTCGCCTACAAGACCGGATGGGCAGCTTACGAGGCCGCCCAGGACATCAAGAGGCAACTCATCGAGCGGGCCGCGATTATCTGGGAAACCGACAGCGACAACGTCGAGTACGATGACGACGCCGTTCTCAGGCACAAGTCCGACCCCGAACTGAGCGTGACGTTCAAGGAACTAGCGCCAAACCTCAATGCGACCGGAGGCCCGGTCGTCGGGCGCGGCAGCGTCAACCCGATGAGAGGCGTGGGCGGTTCATACGCCGCCAACCTGGTTGACCTCGAAGTGGATCCTGAAACCGGCAAGGTGGAAATTCTCAGGTTCACCGCCTTCCAGGACGTCGGGACCGCAGTCCATCCCTCCTACGTCGAAGGCCAGATACAGGGCGGCGCTGTTCAGGGAATCGGCTGGGCGCTCAACGAAGAATACTACATGAGCGACGATGGCGAGATGCTCAACGCCACCCTGCTCGACTACCGTATGCCCACCAGCCTCGACGTTCCGATGATAGACGCTGTGATAGTGGAAGTGCCGAATCCCGGCCACCCCTTCGGCGTGCGCGGAGTCGGCGAGGCCAACATAGTGCCGCCTCTTGCGGCCATCGCCAACGCGATAAACGACGCCACCGGCGTCCGAGTAGATCAGTTGCCGATGAACCCGGCCTACATAGTCAGGGCACTCGGAAGCAAAGATTACGAATAAATCAAGCACCATCGTCATTCCCGCGAAAGCGGGAACCCCGAAGGGCTCGCCGCTCGGCAATCCATACTGACCACCAACCGAGTAATTCACAAAATCAACCAAACCAAACAAGCGAGGTGTAGCAGAAATGGCGAAACAGTTTCAGTTCGACGTGGACGCCCGCCGCCAGCTCATGGACGGCATTGACACCATGGCTGCGGCCGTGGGCGCCACTCTAGGGCCTGGCGGAAGAAATGTTGTTCTGGACAAGGAGTTCGGGCCTCCCCACGTATGCAGCGACGGCGTGACAATCGCCAAGGAGATTGAGCTCGAAGAGCCCTTCCCCAACATGGGCGCCCAGCTTCTGAAGGAAGCGGCGAGCAAGACGAACGACGATGTCGGCGACGGCACGACTACCTCGACAGTCGTGGCGCAGGCCATGATCCGCGACGGCTTCAAGAATCTCGCCGCCGGCGCCAACCCCATGGCGGTCAAGCGAGGCATTGAACAGGCAGTCGTGGGAATCAGGGAAGAGATCCGGGGCATGGCGCGGCCGGTAAATGGTAGAGAGCAGATAGGCCAGGTGGCCGTCCTCTCGGCCCACGACCCGGAAATGGGTGAACTCATTGCCGACGTCATGGACAGGGTCGGGCCGCAGGGCATCATCACCGTGGAAGAGTCCAAGGGACTGGACTACGAGATAGATTTCGTGGAAGGTATGCAGGTTGACCGCGGTTACCTCTCCCCTCACTTCGTGACCAACCAGGACAGGATGATTGCCGAGATAGAAAGTCCGCGCATCCTCGTTACGGACGAAAAGATCTCGGCTGTCAGCGACCTTCTTCCGCTCTTGGAGCAGGCGTCGCAGGTGTCCAGAAACCTCGTCATAATCGCCGAGGACGTCGACGGAGAAGCGCTCGCTACGCTGGTCGTCAATAACCTTCGCGGAACGCTCAACTGCGTGGCCATAAAGGCCCCCGCCTTCGGCGAGCGCCGCAAGGCAATCCTCGAGGATATGTCCGTTCTGTTCGGCTGCCAGGTCATCAGCAGCGAGTCAGGCCGAAGCCTGGACTCCGTAACCGTCGCCGACCTCGGTAGCTGTGGTCGCGTAATAGCCGACAAGGACAACACCACCTTCGTCCAGGGGGGCGGCTCCGAATTCGACATCCAGGCGCGCATCGGCCAGATACGCAACCAGGCCGAGGACACCACCTCTGACTACGACAGGGAAAAGCTGGAAGAGCGCGCCGCCAAGCTCGCCGGGGGCGTCTCAGTCCTTAAGGTGGGCGCGGCTACCGAAATCGAACTGCGCGAAAAGAAGCAGCGTCTCGAGGACGCGCTGTCCGCCACCAGGGCTGCCATGGAGGAAGGCATCGTGCCGGGCGGAGGCACCGCCCTGCTCAGGGCCGCTCAAAAGGCCGCCGCGAAGCTGGAGACCGGTGGAGACGAGCGCACCGGAGTGAACATAGTTCTGAGCGCCGCGGAAGAGCCCGTCAGAGTCATATCCCACAACGCCGGGCTGACTGGCGAGGTGGTCCTGCACCAGATCTCTACGGGCGAAGACGACTTTGGATTCGACGCCGAAACCGAGCGGTATGGCGATATGTTCGAGCTTGGCATAGTTGACCCGGCAAAGGTGACCAGGTCCGCCCTGGAAAACGCTGCAAGCGTCGCGGGCATGGTACTCACCACCGAATCCCTGATAACCGAACTCAACCCCATGCCGCTGCCAGCTCCATACGACGACTAAATCGCCCTCACAGGCAAGATTGACAGCAGACCCTCTTCATTAAGATCAGGGTCTGTTGTTTGAGACAATTGCATAAGTTCCCTCTCGCTCAAGGGCTTACAAGGGTAGGCAGACATCCAGTCTCCTACGGAATCTGATCAACAGATCCCCTCTTCCTGAGGATGAGGGTTAGGTTGAGGGTGATTAGGGTCCGAGGCTATATGACGAACATAACAGAAAACCGCTTAAGCGACGCCTTGCGTATCCATAGTGAGGTACGCTGATATGTCGGAACAGCATCAGGAAACAGTCGTCCCCGATTCGGACGCCACCATACAGGTCAAGGGCGTGACCAAGCGCTTTGGCGTGCGTGTGGCGGTTGACAACCTTTCGTTCGACGTGAATCGTGGCGAGATCGTGGGATTCCTGGGCCCGAACGGGTCCGGAAAGACGACCACCATGAGAATGCTCACGTCCTACTACACACCGGACATCGGCAGTATCGCCATCAATGGCATGGACACCCAGGAAAACGACATCGTCACCCGCGAGGCCATCGGATACCTCCCCGAAAACAACCCTCTCTACGAGGATATGCTGGTCTCCGAGTACCTGGCGTTCGTAGCCGAACTCCGCGGCCTGTCCGGGGCGGACCGCCGCAGGAACCTCGACCTTACCGTCGAAGAAACCGGCATCCAGGAAGTCTTCTACCGTCCTATCTACGAACTGTCGAAGGGCTACCACCAGCGCGTCGGACTGGCGCAGGCCATCCTGCACAGGCCCTCCGTCCTCGTGCTGGACGAGCCTACCGAGGGACTCGACCCCAACCAGCGAATTACTATCCGCGATCTGATCCGTCACCTCGGCGGCGAAAGGACAGTGCTTCTCAGCACCCACGTCATGCAGGAAGTCGAGAATACCTGCGAGCGTGTCCTCGTAATCAGCCGCGGCAAGTTGGTAGCCAACAGTCCGGTTCAAGACCTTCTCCAGCAGGCTTTGGAGCTTAGAAGGGTTTACCTTGAGGTCGAGGGTAACGGAATCGAGTCCGGCCTCGCAGAGATCCCTGGGATCACAGAGATACTGAGTGAGGGCATAGAAGACGGTCGAAAGCGCTACCGCCTGTCGGTAACCGCCGATGCCGAACCTCGTCCCGAAATATTCCAGATGGCCAAGGAAAACGACTGGGTTCTCTGGGAACTCCACGAGGAGCGTCCGCGCCTGGAAGATGTATTCCACGATCTGACCGCAGAATCTGTCGCCACGGGAGATGATTCTTAGGATATGAGTTCACCACTGCTCGCTCTTGTCAGGAAGGACATCAAGAGCTATTTCGACCAGCCTGCCGCGTATATCCTGATAGTGCCGTTCGTGGCGGTCCTGTCATACGTATTCTTCAGCCAGGCGCTCCTGACCGCGGAGGCGTCCCTGCGCCCGCTGTTCACTGTTGACTTCCAGATAGACAACCCTTCTTTGCCATGGTTGCTCGCCATATTCGTGCCTGCGGCCACAATGAAACTGCTTGCCGAAGAGAACAGGGACGGCACCCTGGAACTGCTGCTCACTCACCCGATACGCGGCTGGATAGTCCTGCTGTCTAAGTTCCTGTCTGGCTTCATTTTCGTCGCGTTTTCCATTCTGGCTACAATTGGCATACCCATCGCAGTCCAGACGGCGGGAAACTTGGATATCGGAGCCGCAGTAGGCCAGTACATCGGAAGCCTGTTCCTGGCCGCCTCTTTCGTATCCATTGGACTATTCACATCGAGTCTCACCCGCAACCAGGTCGTAGCCTTCATCCTCGGCCTTTCTCTGACCATGTTCCTGATGATAATGGGGCTAGACATCGTGGCGGTCACACTTCCGCAGCGCCTTGCCTCTCTGCTCCAGGACTTGAGTCCCGTCACCCACTTTTCCAGTGTAGCCCGGGGCGTCATACACCTGCGCGACGTGCTCTACTTCATAGCCCTCATCTCGACATTCCTGAGCGCGACCTTCCTGATAATCCGGGGTCGCACGCTGAGCCATAAGTCAACGCAGTACCGGAATCTCCAGCTTGGGACGGCGGGACTCATCATATTCAGCATTCTCATAGGCTGGTCGGGCAACTCGATCGAGGGGCGCTTCGATCTGACCGAGGATAAGTTGTTCACGCTGAGCCCCGCGACGGCGGACATAGTTGACGGCCTGGACGATATTCTGACCCTGGAGCTGTACGAATCGCGGGAGCCCGCCGTACCAATCGCACTGGCGACCCGCGACATCGGCGATTTCCTGGAAGACTTCTCAGCCGGATCAGACGGCAAGGTCAAGCTGGTGAGGAGGTTCCCGGAAGACGATGAGGACGAACTCCGCAAGGCGCAGATCGCGGGTGTGCCTGCCCGTCAGTTCAACGTACGCAGCCAGGGTGAACTCCAGATTAAGGCGAGCTACCTCGGTCTGTCCATGACGTATGTTGATCAGAGAGAGACTATACCCTTCATCAACAGCTTCGACGGCTTCGAGTACCGGATGGCCTCACTGATCAACCGGATGGTCGAGGACCAGAAGAAGTCCGTCGTGTTTCTGACCGGCCATGGCCAAGCGGGGCCCTCCGGCGGTTACCAGACATTCGCCGCGCTTCTCACTGACGCGTATGAAGTCCGCGAGATGAACGCTTCCGAGGATCCGGCGATAGACCTGTCCGGCGTTGACGTACTAATCATCGGCGGCCCCACACAGGCCATACCTGACGAGACCGCCAATGCCGTCGTCGAATACATCACCAACGGCGGGAAAGCGCTGCTTATGATTGACTCCATCGCGGTGGACCAGTCTCGGCTCGTTGCCGGCGAGAACCGTTACAGCTTCAGGGATCTACCGGAGAGATTCGGCGTCATCGTCGAGAACGACCTCGTTTTTGACCTCCAGGCGAACGAGACACTGTCCTTCCAGACCCAAGTGGGCAGCGTGTTCCTGCCCTATCCATACTGGGTTCGCGCCCCGGTCATAGACAAGAAGGTGGCCGGAAACGTCGAATCGGCGGTACTTCCCTGGGCAAGCTCCCTCGGAATCTCCGAATCCCAACGGGAACTCGTGGAGGTCATACCCATACTGGAAACCAGCGAATTCTCAGCTATTGACTTTACCTACCGCGACCTGAGGCCGAACTCGCAGACCTTCGAGGAAATCACCCCGGACAACTTGGTCCAGAGTCTCGTAGCGGTAGCCGTGGCAGAGAAGGCTGCCGGCGGCGAGACTTACAGGATAGTCGTGGTCGGAGATTCCGGCTGGCTCACCGACGCGCTGGTCTCCCGCTCTCAGGAAAACGTCGCTCTCGCGCTGAATCTGGTTGACTGGCTCGCACAGGAGGACAGGCTTGCCTCGGTTCGCTCCAAGGTGGTCTCCTCGCGCGACCTGCTCTACTCGTCTCCGACCCATGAGAACGCGGCTCGCTGGCTGAACATCGCCGGCGTACCCCTGATTTTCATACTGTTCGGCGCTGTCCGTTCGATCCGTAGGCGAAGATTCGGATTCACCCTGTACGGTCAAGCCGCCGGCGGCAGGGCCGCGAGGAGGCGTGCCGAGTCCGAACAGGAGGATGAAGAGTGAAGAGCAGACAGGTCGGATTCGTCCTGATGGCGCTTATAGCAGTCGGAATCGCGGGTTTGCTTTTCCGCGTCTTCGCGGCCGGCTCGGACGAAGTCATCCTCGAAGGGCTGGTGCAGGTATCCCCGCAGGCCAGTGACCGCGTTCTCGTGGAAGGCAACGGCTTCACCACCGAGTTGCAGCGACTCGGAGACTCCGAACAGGGAGCTTGGTTCGTTGACGACCAGCCCGTGTTCGAACCCTGGCTCCAGCAGTTCTGGCAGGGTGTTGACGACCTTTATGACGCACAACTTATCTCAACCAACCCCGCAAACCACGAGCGCATGGGAGTCGTGCAGGGCGACGCCATAGAGATGTCCTTCTTCCAGGACAGACGCTCGCTTCAGGAAAAGTTCATCGTCGGCGTGTGGAAGCCCGCAGCCCGCCTCTGCTACGTGAGAAGAGCGGGACACGACGAGACCTACGGGATACCCTGTCCCGGAGGCAACATCTTCGACCCTGATCCGGACCGCTGGAAGAACCCAGTGGTGGCTTCGATCCAGCCCAATGAGATAGCGGAGATTCAATACACATACCGCGACGAGCAGTTCCTCCTGAGGCCAAACGAAGAAGGAGAATGGTTCGTCACCGGCGCTGACGGCACTGAGAGTCCGGCAATGCCATTCGCCCTGAACGGCATTTTGGGAACGCTCCAACTCGTTATCGCATCCGGGTTCGAGGACGAAGAAGTGGCGGACACCCTGAACTTCACCACGCCGGACGCGACAGTTCGCGTCATAACCCGCGAGGACGCGCCCACTCCGGGAACGAGGCTGCGTTTCCTCCAGAGAGACGACCGCTCCTTCTACCTGAAGATTCCTACTACCTCGACGGTCTATATAGTAGAAGCGCAGAGGGTCGCTCCCTTGCTGCTGAGAATGAGCGACGTCGCCGAGCCGCAGCCTGAGAACTGAAGTTGGAGAGGAACGCCCGATTCAGGCGTTCTAAGCCAACCCGTCCTGGTTCTAGATAGCCTGTCCGTCGGCTGTGAAGTCTTCCGACTCTTCTGACTTGTTGCGCCGCGCGTGTCCCAGGACTGCGTGCCCGAACACTATTAGCGCCAGAGTGCCTATCGCCAGCACGGTGTTCATTTCGCCGGGGTTCCATCGATAAGTCAGCGCGATGACAACTCCATAGCCTGAGAAAATGCACAAGAGCGAGGTGTAGGGCAACTTTTGGCCGCCCAACGCCACCGCTATACCTACCAACACCGCCAACACAGCGATCAAGTTTCCAACTGGGAACGGCGAGAAGACTACCAGGCAGATCCCGCCCAGAACGACCAGACCGTCCCCACCCTTGAAGCGCGTGAAGATGGAGTTCCAGTGTCCGATAACGGTCGCAGTGGCCGGTACGAAGAGCCAAGGCCCCTCGATGCCCATCTGCTTGGCCGCCAAGATGGCTATCATGCCCTTTACCGCGTCGCCCAGGACCACGACCGCCGCGGACTTAGGACCAACGTTTCGCCGCACATTCGTGGCGCCCGCAAGCCCGGTGCCTATGCTGAAGATGTCAATCCCCTTGCGCCTGCTCACACGATCAGCCAATGGGATCGCGCCGAGCAGATAGCCAATCGCCACTGAAATCAAGAGGCTTAGAATTTCGGGACTCGCTCCCAATTTACTTCTCCGTCAGATCACCAGGCAGTCTAACATCAAGATACGCGTACTATCAAAGTCGAACCCGGATCAATACGGAGATTATCACATAAGGCGACAAGGGAAAACCGCAAGATCGCATCAAGGATTCCGCAACGCTCATGCGCCGCAAAACAAAGACCCCGGACGGTCATTTTCCACCCGGGGTCATTCAACTATGCCTCAGACACAGACGAAGAATCTAAGCTTATCTGAAAGGGCCTGGCAGCCCGCCTCCCTTCAGACGGGGATTCAACCACTACTACGAGCTATCCCCGTTGTCGTCCATTCCTCCATTACTGTCGTCCATCATCTCGTCGCCACTGTCGTCGTCCTTGTCCATCGGATACACTCCGATGTCGTAGCGTCCCAGCAGCGCCTTGCCCACCATGTCAACGAACATCTTAGACTCGTCATCCAGAATCTTCGCTGCCCCGGAACCCGGGTAGTGAGCGCAGTACGGACTCTCAGGATCAGCCATGTTGCCGTCGCCTGCCGCAATCCGCATCAGACGACAGTCCAGCGTCTCCCACCACTGGCCTACGCTGTAATGGCCGCCCTCTCCGTAGATCTTGGCGGCAGCATAGTTCACCAGACCCTTAGTAGTCCCGTCCAGGTCTGCGTACATCTTCTTCGCGGCAGTCATCTGTTCTTCAGTCGCTTCGTCTCCGAACAAAGCCGCGACCATCTGCTCGCCGTTCAATACGTTCCACCAGCGCATCGCCATAGCACTATCCATAGGATACACTCCGATGTCGTAGCGTCCCAGAAGCGCCTTGCCCACCATGTCAACGAACATCTTAGAATCGTCGTCCAGGATCTTTGCTGCGTTTGATCCCGGGTAGTGTGCGCAGTACGGGCTCTCAGGATCAGCCGTGTTGCCGTCCCCTGCCGCTATCCGCATCAGACGACAGTCCAGCGTCTCCCACCACTGGCCTACGCTGTAATGGCCGCCCTCTCCGTAGATCTCAGCGGCGGCAGCGTTCACCAGACCCTTCGTAGCACTGTCCAGGTCTGCGTACATCTTCTTCGCGGCAGTCATCTGCTCTTCCGTCGCTTCGTCTCCGAACAATGCCGCGACCATCTGCTCGCCGTTCAGGGCGTTCCACCAGCGCATAGCCATCGCGCTGTCCATCGGGTACACCCCGATGTCGTAGCGTCCCAGCAACACCTTGCCTACCATGTCAACGAACATCTTAGAATCGTCGTCCAGGATCTTCGCTGCACCCGATCCGGGGTAGTGAGCACAGTACGGACTCTCAGGATCGGCCGTGTTGCCGTCGCCTGCCGCGATCCGCATCAGACGACAGTCCAGCGTCTCCCACCACTGACCTACGCTGTAGTGGCCGCCCTCTCCGTAGATCTCTGCGGCAGCAGCATTCACCAGACCCTTCGTAGCACTGTCCAGGTCCGCGTACATCTTCTTCGCGGCAGTCATCTGCTCTTCCGTCGCTTCGTCTCCGAACAATGCCGCGACCATCTGCTCCCCGTTCAGGGCGTTCCACCAGCGCATCGCCATTGCGCTGTCCATCGGGTACACCCCGATGTCGTAGCGTCCCAGCAGCGCCTTGCCCACCATGTCAACGAACATCTTAGACTCGTCATCCAGGATCTTCGCTGCACCCGATCCGGGGTAGTGAGCACAGTACGGACTCTCAGGATCGGCCGTGTTGCCGTCGCCTGCCGCGATCCGCATCAGACGACAGTCCAGCGTCTCCCACCACTGACCTACGCTGTAGTGGCCGCCCTCTCCGTAGATCTCTGCGGCAGCAGCATTCACCAGACCCTTCGTAGCACTGTCCAGGTCCGCGTACATCTTCTTCGCGGCAGTCATCTGCTCTTCCGTCGCTTCGTCTCCGAACA